>NZ_CP101466.1:3600000-4200000 GCF_024362385.1 Arthrobacter sp. DNA4 | reverse complement strand
GGCGACTCTTACGAAACGTTCCTGAAAGGCCGCACCTGACGTGACTCTTCCCCTCTCCATCCTTGACCTGGCAACCATCGGCAAAGGCCAGACGGCGGCGGAGAGCCTGGCGGGCAGCGTGGCCATGGCGCAAAGCGCCGAGAAGCTGGGCTACCGGCGCGTCTGGTACGCCGAGCACCACAACATGTCCTCCATTGCCTCCTCCGCCACCAGCGTGCTGATCGCCCATGTGGCCGCGCACACCGAAAGCATCCGGCTGGGCGCCGGCGGCATCATGCTGCCCAACCACTCCCCGCTGACCATCGCCGAACAGTTCGGCACCCTGGAAACCCTTCACCCGGGCCGGATCGACCTGGGCCTTGGCCGTGCCCCGGGCAGCGACCAGAACACCATGCGGGCGCTGCGCCGCGACCCGATGTCCGCGGACAGCTTTCCGCAGGACGTCCTGGAACTGCAGGGATACCTCACCGGACCCACCCGCATCCAGGGCGTGGAGGCCACTCCCGGCAAGGGCACCAACGTTCCGCTGTACATCCTGGGCTCGTCCCTGTTCGGCGCCCGCCTGGCCGCCCAGCTTGGCCTTCCGTATGCCTTCGCCTCGCACTTCGCCCCGGCTGCCCTGCAGGACGCGGTGGCCATCTACCGGAGCGAGTTCAAGCCGTCCGCCCAGCTGGAGGCCCCGCACGTGATTGCGGGCGTCAACGTGATCGCCGCCGACTCTGCGTCCGAAGCCCAGGCCATGTTCCAGGCCACCAAGCGTGCCCGCGTCTCCCTGTTCTTCGGCGGCGGCACCCGCGAATTCTCCGACGATGAGGCGGACATGATCCTGGACTCGCCGCAAGGACGGCACATGGCACAAATGATGACGTACTCCGCCGTGGGGACACCCGACGTCGTCCTTGACTACCTGGACAGCTTCGGCCAGCACGCCGACGCTGACGAACTCATCGTGGCGCACCAGAGCCCCGGCACCCGGGACCGGCTGCGGTCCATCGAACTGCTGGCGGAGGCCGCCGGGCTGGTGCGGGTCTGACATGGCGGACGTAAAAGACGGCGTAGGGTTCCGGTCCGAACGCGGGCCCATCCTCATTGCCCTGATGCTGTCCACGGGACTTGTGGCCATCGATTCCACCATCGTGGCCACGGCGGTGCCGTCGATCGTCCGTGACGTGGGCGGTTTCTCATCCTTCCCCTGGCTCTTCTCCGCCTACCTGCTGGCGCAGGCAGTGTCGGTGCCCATCTACGGCAAACTCTCCGACATGGCAGGGCGCAAGCCCATCATCCTGATCGGGATTGGCCTGTTCCTCCTCGGATCGGTGCTCTGCGGCGTCGCCTGGAGCATGCCCTCTCTGATCGCCTTCCGGGCCCTGCAGGGGCTCGGCGCCGGCGCGGTACTGCCGGTCGCCGTCACCATCGCCGGCGACATCTACAACCTGCAGGAGCGTGCCAAGGTCCAGGGCTACCTGGCCAGCGTCTGGGCCATCTCCTCCGTGGTGGGCCCCAGCCTGGGCGGCATCTTCTCCGCCCTCGGCATCTGGCGCGGCATCTTCCTGGTCAACGTACCGCTCTGCCTGCTGGCCGGCTGGATGCTGATCCGCACCCTCCACGAAAACGTGGAACGGGCCACGCACAAGGTGGACTACGCCGGCGCCGTCCTCCTGGCCGGATCGCTGGGCCTGCTCATCCTTGGTGCCCTTCAGGGTGGCCAGGCGTGGGCATGGAACTCGCCCATCAGCATTGGCGTCTTTGCTGTCGGGGCCGTGCTGCTCGTTGCGTTCCTGCTGGTGGAGCGGCGGGCAGCGGAGCCCATCCTCCCGTCCTGGGTGGTGTCCCGCCGCCTGCTGGCCACCACCGCGCTGGTGTCCTTCGGCGTCGGCGCGATGATGATCGGGCTCACCTCCTACGTTCCCACCTTCCTGGAAGGCGCGCTGTCCTCCTCGCCGCTGGTCGCCGGCCTGGCGCTCGCAGCCCTCACCCTCGGCTGGCCGCTCAGCGCCTCGCAGGCCGGGAAGTTCTACCTGCGGATCGGGTTCAAGTCCACCGCCCTGATCGGCATTGCCATCGCCGTGGCGGGCCTGCTGATCCTGTCACTGACTGCTTCCTCGCCCAACGTGGCCCTGATCGCCATCAGCTGCTTCGTCGTCGGGCTTGGCCTGGGCCTGCTGGCCACCCCCACCCTGATTTCTGCCCAGTCCAGCGTTCCCTGGCAGGAACGCGGCGTGGTGACCAGCACCAACATGTTCGCCCGGTCCATCGGCAGCGCCCTGGGCGTGGCCGTGTTCGGTGCCGTGGCCAACTCCATCTACGGCGGCAGCAGCGGCGGCGACGCCGATCCCGCCACAGTGATCAGCGCGTCCGGTGCCGTGTTCCTGGCCGCGCTCGTGGCCGGCCTGCTCACGGTGGCAGCGGTGCTGGCGATGCCCGCGGTGAAGGCCGAAGACAGCGGCAATTCCGATGCGGAGCCCGTGCCCACCCAGGCGGACGGCAGCTCCAGCCAGGCTGCCGCCGGCGGAGATGTTCCTGCAGACAAGCCCTAAGGGCGAATGTGTGTTTACTTCCCCGCTATTTGTTTTTTCCGCGTGCGGCTACGCGCCAGCGGTCCACGATTTTGCCGCTGGCGACGACAGTGATGTCGTCAACGAGATTCACGGCCACGCATACGTGGTTCGGTATTACCCGTAACCGCTCTCCGAGAGGCGGGAGCTCTGCATCTGCTGGCCAGACCACGGTCGCGTGATGTTCCGAGAGCGCGGTGATGCGTGCTTCGGGATAGTCGAGCAGCCGTCCAAAGCCGGTGGCCCACGCAGGTCGGTCGCCGCCCAGGATTTTGCTGCCGGAGTCCAGGACGATCCTTCGCGGTATGACGTCGTCGCCCTCATGCCGGCTTACCACTGTTGCGGCGACGGTCAGCGCGATGTCTTCAGGGGCGCATCGTTCCAGTTCCAGTTGCTGGGCGTCATTGAAGACATAAACTCCAGGCCGGACCTCGGTGGCTACGGAATCACCGGTGAGAGTGGCGGTGGGAGTTGAACCGCCGCTGCGATGCAGGATTTCAAATCCTGCTTGCGTAAGCAGGTCCGAGGCCTGTCTGAGGGCCAACCGTTCTTCTTCGGTTGCTTTCAGGGGCATCCCGGGGGCATAGCTGTGGCCCGGGAAGGTGAAGACGCCTCTGACCCTCAGACCGGCGCGCGCCGCGGCGCGGGCCACGTCAACGACCGCACCTGGAGCGATTCCGCTTCGGTGATGGCCGCTGTCGATTTCCAGCAGCACGTCAAAGTCGCTGGCTGCGTCATCCAAGGACGCTCCCATGGCTTGGGCGGCCTCCCGTGAATCCAGTCCTACTGAGATCTTTATGGTGGCAGCAAGTCGGCGCAGGCGTTCGGCTTGACGAGGACCGACCCAGATGGGGTAAGCGATGAAGATGTCGGTAGCTCCGTGTCCTGCAAAGACTTCAGCCTCCCCGAGGGTCGCGACAGTGATGCCGACTGCACCGGCCGCCAGCTGCAGTTGCGCGATTTCGGGCACCTTGTGGGTTTTCACGTGGGGTCGGAGGTTCAAGCCTTTCGCGTGGACGGCAGCGGCCATGCGGTCGATGTTCCGCTGGAGCACATCCCGGTCGACCAGGATCTCTGGAGTGTCGACTTCTTCTGGGATTGTCATCACTGGTTCTCTTTCTCTAGGTCGAGGCCCCTAGCGGGACGCGCGGAAGATCGACGGCGCGGGCCGGGTCCCGGTGGCAAGGTCGGCCAGGATCCGCCCCACCACCGGGGTGAACTTGAAGCCATGGCCGGAGAAGCCCGCACCGATCACCACGGGCCCGATGCGGTCCAGGACAAAGTCCTCGTCCGGGGTGGTGGTGTACGTGCAGCTGATGGCCTCGAACGAATCGGGGTCAACGCCGGGCAGCCACTGCCGTGCGTACTCCTGCAGCGCTGCCAGCTGCGTTGGTTCCGGCAGAAAGTCCCGCAGGTCCGGGTCCACCACCGGGCCCACCCCGTGCCAGCCGGCCTTGATGCCTTCGCCGGGGGTCTGCATTCCGTACACGGGGGAGTACCAGCCCTGGTAATCCGGGCCCGGGTAGTGGTTGAAGCCGGGCCACACCGCGCCGGGGTCCGCCACGCGGAAATGCGCCGGCTGCTCCTGGGTCACCCTGAGCTTCGGGATCCGCAACGCTGCGCCAGCCGTGCCCACCACCTTGGCCAGCAGCTTCTCCGTCCAGCCGCCCGCCGTCACCACGGCCTGGGCTGCGGTGACCACCTCCGTGCCCGCAGCCGATTCCAGCACCAGCCGCACGCCGTCGTCGAACACCTCGAAGTCCACCACCTTGGTATGGTGCCGGATCTCGGCGCCCAGGGCGGAGGCGAGACGCTGGAAGGCGGGCAGCGCCGCCTCGGGGTTGAGCTGGCCGCCGTCGGGCATAAGCAGGACCTGCTGGTCGAACCGGATGCCGCGCCAGCGTTCGCCGGCCTCACCGGGGGACAGGAATTCGGCGCTGATGCCGGCCTCGGTGAGGGCTGCGGCGACTTTCGGGAGGTCGCCGCCAGGACCATGGGTGACGACGCCGGTGCGCGCCAGCAGCTGCACGCCGCTGTCCTGCTCCAGCTCGTCCCATAGGGCCAGCCCCTCGGCCAGCATGGCCACGTAGTCCGGCTGGTGGTAGCCCGGGTTGAGGTTTCGGGTGGCGCCGTGGGACGCGCCGATCTTGTGCCCGGGGCCGAACTGCTCCACGAGCGTCACCTGCCGGCCGCGGCGGGACAGTGCCCACGCGGCGGCCGAGCCCATGGCGCCACCACCGATCACTACGGTATCCAGCACAGTATTCATCAGCCCTCCAAGCTGCAGTTACGACTCGTGGCCAGGGCTCACGCCAGCAGCAGCGCGACACCGATCATGGCGGGCACTGCCACCACGGTGGTGATCAGCACGGTGTCCTTGGCGACGGTAAGCCCGGTTTGGTAACGGCTGGCGGCCACAAACACATTCTGCGCGGTGGGCAGGGAGGACGTCACCACCACCGCAAACAGCGCATGGCCGTCCATGCCAAGCGCGAAGCGGGCAAAAACATAAGCCAAGGCCGGCTGGACAGCGAGCTTGAAGCCACTTGCCAGCAGGGTATCCACCCGGCGTCCGGACGAAGCCTGCAGGGGCCGCGTGCCGTTCAGGCTCACCCCGAACGCCATCAGCATGGCGGGAATCGCGGCCCCGCCAATCAGGTGGATCGGCTCCATGACCAGCGCCGGAACCTGGAAACCGGTGCCTGCCACCAGCAGCCCCAGGCCTGAGCCCACGATCATGGGATTGCGCAGGATCATCAGGAAGAATCCCAGGACCGTGGTCCGGTGCGTGCTGGTGCTCGAGTCCAGGATCATCAGGAACATCGGGGTGAAGAAGGCCAGCTGGAAGATCAGCAGCGGCGCCACGTAGCTGGCATCGCCCAGGACATATACCGCGATGGGAATACCCAGGTTCGCCGAGTTCGCAAGGGACGCGGACATGGCGGACATCAGCGATTCCGGGAGGGCCCGCTTCAGCCAGAACCTGGCCAGGGCGAAGAAGATGGCGGCAGTGGTAATCGCCGCCACCGCCGTGACCAGCAGCGGCTCGGCGAAGACTTCCTGCAGGCGGGCCTTGCTCAGGGTTTCGAAAAGGAGCGCCGGGCTGGCCACGAAGAACGTCAGGCCGCTCAGTACGGGGCGGGCGTTATCGCCGAGGATCCGCTGCCGGCCCACGAACCATCCCACCAGGATGATGCACCAGACCACGAAGAACCCTGCCAGCACCCCTAGCAAGGATCAGCCGTTCGGGCACGGCGGAGGCAGGGACCGGGTCGCACGCTCCGGTTACAGGGTGGCGTTGTTAAGCGCGAAAGGGGGGCGCATCATGCCGGGGGTGAGGCTTTCGGCGGGGTCGTTGCCCAGCTGGATGATCCGGTTGTCCCGGTCCACGTGGACCACCTTGGGCTCGTAGGCCCTGGCCTCTTCGGTGGTCATTTCCGCGTAGGTAATGAGGATGACGATGTCGTTCTCGTGCATGAGGTGCGCCGCTGCACCGTTGATGCCGATGACGCCGGAACCGCGCTCGCCGGCGATCGTGTAGGTTTCAAGCCGCGCGCCGTTGGTGACGTCCACAATGGACACCAGCTCGCCGGGCAGGATGTCGGCGGCTTCGAGCAGGTCGAGGTCAACGGTGACCGAGCCGACGTAGTGCAGGTCGGCGTGCGTGACGGTGGCCCTGTGGATTTTGGACTTGAACATTGTTCGATTCATAACGGGTCCAGTCTAGTCCTGCGGCCCTTTACCCGCAGTGACGCACGAAACATACGGGCCCGCGCGGTGACACGGGTGCTCAAGGCTCAGGGGACGCACCTGCGCAGCCACGGGCGGCCTGGCTACGCACGGAAGGACGCGGACGACGGCGGCCGGTCACCCGGCGTCGTCCGTTGCCACCGCCGCCGCAGCCGCAGCCAGGGTTTCCCTGGCTGCCAGGATGGCCGGGCGCTGGGTGCTGGAGCGGCGCACCGAGGTGAAAATGGTGCGGTGCGGCTTGCCCGGCAGCTCCAGGAGCTGCGCGGTGGTGCCGCGGCCCGTCCACACCAGGTCCGGCATCAGGGCCACGGCATTGCCGGACTCGATCAGGCGGGCCTGCGCCTGCAGGTCGGCGGTTTCAAACCGGACATCGGGCTCGAATCCTGCACTGCGGCACGCCTGTTCTGCCCAGTGCCGCGATGCGGCGCCGCGCGGTTCCATGACCCAGGCCAGGTCTGCCGTGTCCTCCAGGGAACGGATCGCGGGGCCGCCGCCGGACGCGGGCGGAACGGCCAGCCGGATGGCGTCGGTGGTCAGCTTCACCTTGTCCAACTCGGGGTAGCGCGGCGCCGCGTGTCCCGGATACTGCTCGGCAATCACCAGGTCGAAGTCCCGCGCCCACGTTTCATGCAGCGCCGTCTCGGGCTCACGCTGGATCATCTCGATCCGCACCTCGGGGTACGTCGCGGCCATGCGCGTCAGGGTGTCCGGCATCAGGGCGAGCGCCGCGGACTGGAACACCGCGATCCGCACCGTCCCCGTGACCGTGGTCAGGGATGCAGCCAGGTCCGCTTCTGCCTGCTCCATGGTTTCCAGCAGCTGCGCGGTGTGTGCCACCAGCACTTCCGCCTGGGGCGTCAGCTGCACCCGCCGGCCCGTCTTCCGGAGCAGCTCGACGCCCACTTCCTTCTCCAGGAGGGCCAGCTGCTGCGATACCGACGACGGGCTGTACTGAAGCGCCTCGGCCACCTCCGCCAGCGTCCCACGGATGCTTAATTCACGGAGCAGCCGCAGCCTGCGCACATCAAGCATGATGGATTCCTAACTGAAACTAACGAATATAGGTTAGAAGTAGCCACTTTATCTAACGCAATTGCGCACGCATACTGTTGAAACTGAGTTACCCCCGTCACAGCCAGGTTTCTTGGCGTGCCGCGGCGGGGTCGCACCCCAACCAGGAGTTCCTGATGAGCAGCAAAGATTTGAGCCAATCGATCATGCGGCGAAAGCCCATCGATGACATCGAAGAAGAGAGCAAGCACAGCGGACTGTTCAAGTCCCTCGGGCTGTGGCAGCTCACCGCCATTGGCGTTGGCGGGATTATCGGCGTCGGCATCTTCTCCCTCGCGGGGCTGGTGGCCGCCGGCAGTGAAGGCACACCCGGGGTGGGGCCCGCGGTGCTGATTTCCTTCCTGATTGCAGGCCTCGCCTCCGCGGCCGCCGCCCTCTCCTACGCAGAGTTCGCCGGCATGATCCCGCGCGCGGGCTCCGCCTACACCTACGGCTACGTGGCCCTTGGCGAGGTGATCGGCTGGTTCATCGGCTGGGACCTGCTGCTGGAATACATCGCCATCGTCGCCGTGGTGGCCATCGGCATCTCCGGTTACCTGGACGCCTTCCTGACCGGCATCGGCATCCACCTGCCCACCTGGATGACCTCCACCTTTGACGAAGGCAAGGGCGGGATCGTCAATATCCCGGCCATCCTCGTCTGCCTCCTGGTCACCTGGATCCTCTCCCGTGGCACCAAGGCGTTCGGCCGGTTCGAACTAATCGCCGTGGCCATCAAGGTCATCCTGATCCTGTTCATCATCGGGCTCGGCGTCTTCTACATCGACACCAACAACTACAACCCGTTCATGCCGAGTGGGTTCGGTCCCGTGGTGGCAGGCTCCGCCACCGTCTTCTTCGCCGTGTTCGGCTACGACGCCATGAGTACCGCAGCCGAGGAAGCCAAGGACGGCAAGAAGCACATGCCCAAGGCCATCGTGCTCTCGCTCATCATCGCCATGCTCCTTTATGTTGCCGCCACCCTGGTCCTCACCGGCATGCAGAACTACAAGGACATCGACCCCAAGGCAGGCTTCGCCTCCGCCTTCACTTCCGTGGGCCTGCCCGTCATCGCCACCATCATTTCGGTGTTCGCGGTCCTGTCCATCCTCACCGTGATGCTCACCTTCCTGCTCGGCGTCACACGCGTCTGGTTCTCCATGAGCCGTGACGGCCTGCTCCCCGGCTGGTTTGCCAAGACCGACCGGCACGGCACCCCGCAGCGCGTCACCTGGATCGGCGGCATCGCCTCCGCCTTCCTCGCCGGCGTCTTCCCCATCAAGGCAGTCGCGGACCTCACCAACATCGGCATCCTGGCCGCGTTCGTCGTCGTTTGCCTGTCCGTGATCATCTTCCGTTACAAGCGCCCTGATGCTCCCCGTACGTTCCGCCTGCCCCTGATGCCCGTCATCCCGGCGTTCGGTGTCCTGGCCTCCGCCTTCCTGATGCTGCAGCTGCACTGGGAAACCTGGCTGCGGTTCGTGGTGTGGCTGATCATCGGTCTGGTCATCTACTTCGGCTACGGCCGCAAGCACTCGCTGATGAACCCCAACAGCCCCCGCCACGAGGAACTCGCAGAGCTGCACCGCCCGCTTTCCTGACCTCTCCCCGGACGCGCCATCACCTTCTGCCCGTTTTTCCCCAACGCCCCATCAGATAATGCGGCGTCCAGCCGAACCCTCCCCCACATTCCGTGGGGGAGGGTTCGTTGCTTTGGGCGGAAGGTGATGGGGCGCCGGCGGCTTGGGGGCGGAATGTGATGCGGCGTTGGCGGTTTTGGGGCATCAGGTGATGGGGCGTGGGAGGTGAATAAAACATTGGTTTTCCTAACCTGTACTGGTTGGGAAAGATCGCTTTATCTTATGTGAGTTGAAGCTCATACTGGTGGAAAGACCTCCCAGAACACCAGAAAGATCGGGAAAAACAATGACCCACGTTGCAATGGAACCGGCAGTCGCCAAGGCGGCCACCCCGCAGACCGTCGACGTCGACGTCCCCCAGGCAAAGGCCCTCGCCAATGAAGCGGTCGCCCTGGTCCGGCGCTGGCTCACCGAGGCCGCCAAGGTTCCGGTGGACGCTTCCGCGGAGCAGCTGGCCGGCGTCCTGAAGGACCCCAACGGCCTGGACTTCACGGTGGGCTTCGTGGACGGCGTGGTCCGTCCCGAGGACCTCAACGTCGCCGCCCGCAACCTCGCGAAACTGGCCCCCAAGGTTCCCGCCTTCCTGCCCTGGTACATGCGCAGCGCCGTGGCACTGGGCGGCACCATGGCTCCCGTCCTGCCGCAGGTGGTCATCCCCGTGGCCCGCAAGGTCCTGCGCGAAATGGTGGGCCACCTGATCGTTGATGCCACCGACGCCAAGCTGGGCCCGGCCATCGCCAAGATCAAGAAGGACGGCATCAAGCTCAACGTCAACCTCCTGGGCGAGGCAGTCCTCGGCGAGCACGAGGCATCCCGCCGCCTCGAAGGCACGCACACGCTGCTGGGCCGCCCGGACGTCGACTACGTCTCCATCAAGGTCTCCTCCACCGTGGCCCCGCACTCCGCCTGGGCCTTCGACGAAGCCGTGGAACACGTCGTCGAAAAGCTCACGCCGCTCTTCCAGCGCGCCGCCTCCTTCCCCAAGGCCAAGTTCATCAACCTGGACATGGAGGAATACAAGGACCTGGACATGACCATCGCGGTGTTCACCCGGATCCTGGACAAGCCCGAGTTCAAGAACCTTGAGGCCGGCATCGTGCTCCAGGCCTACCTCCCGGACGCCCTGTCCGCCATGATCCGGCTGCAGGACTGGGCTGCCGAACGCCGTGCCAACGGTGGCGCCGGCATCAAGGTCCGCGTGGTCAAGGGCGCCAACCTGCCCATGGAACAGGTGGAAGCTTCGCTGCACGACTGGCCGCTGGCCACCTGGGGTTCCAAGCAGGACTCCGACACCAGCTACAAGAGCGTCATCAACTACGCGCTGCACCCCGAACGCATCAAGAACATCCGCATCGGCGTCGCAGGCCATAACCTGTTCGACATTGCCTTCGCCTGGCTCCTGGCCAAGCAGCGCGGTGTGGAGTCCGGCATCGAATTCGAGATGCTGCTGGGCATGGCGCAGGGCCAGGCCGAGGCCGTCAAGAAGGACGTCGGCTCGCTGCTGCTTTACACCCCGGTGGTGCACCCGTCCGAGTTCGACGTCGCCATCGCCTACCTGATCCGCCGCCTGGAAGAGGGCGCCAGCCAGGAAAACTTCATGTCAGCGGTCTTCGAGCTCAGCGAAAACGAAGGGCTGTTCGAGCGCGAGAAGCAGCGCTTCCTCTCCTCGCTGGAGGCCCTGGACAACACCGTTCCGCTGCCCAACCGCCGGCAGGACCGCAGCCTTCCCCCCGCGGCGATGCCGCACACCGGTTTCCGCAACACCCCGGACACCGACCCCGCGCTGCTTACCAACCGCATCTGGGGCCGGGCCATCCTTGGCCGCGTCCCGTCCTCCACGCTGGGCAACGCCTCCGTCAAGGCCGCGTTCATCAATGACGAGGAAACGCTGAACTCGGCCATTGCCAACGCCGTGGAGAAGGGCAAGGCCTGGGGCGGGCTCTCCGGCAGCGAGCGCGCAGAAATCCTGCACCGCGCCGGTGAGATCCTGGAAGCCCGCCGCGCCGACCTCCTCGAGGTCATGGCCAGCGAGACCGGCAAGACAATCGACCAGGGCGACCCCGAGGTCAGCGAGGCCGTGGACTTCGCCCACTACTACGCCGAATCCGCGCGCAAGCTGGACACGGTCGACGGCGCCACATTCGTCCCAGCCAAGCTCACTGTTGTCACGCCGCCCTGGAACTTCCCGGTCGCCATCCCGGCAGGGTCCACGCTTGCGGCACTCGCCGCCGGATCCGCCGTCGTGATCAAGCCTGCCAAGCAGGCCGCCCGCAGCGGCGCCGTCATGGTGGAGGCCCTGTGGGAGGCCGGTGTGCCCAAGGGCGTGCTGACCATGGTCCAGCTGGGGGAGCGGGAACTGGGCCGGCAGCTGATCAGCCACCCTGCCGTGGACCGAGTGATCCTCACCGGCGGCTACGAAACTGCGGAGCTGTTCCGGTCCTTCCGCAAGGACCTGCCGCTCCTTGCTGAAACGAGCGGCAAGAACGCCATCATCGTCACGCCCAGCGCAGACCTGGACCTGGCGGCCAAGGATGTGGCCTACTCCGCGTTCGGCCACGCCGGCCAGAAGTGCTCCGCTGCCTCGCTGGTGATCCTGGTGGGCTCCGTGGCGACGTCCAAGCGGTTCCACAACCAGCTGATCGACGCCGTCACGTCCCTGAAGGTGGGCTACCCGCAGGACCCCACCAGCCAGATGGGCCCCATCATCGAACCCGCCAACGGCAAGCTCCTTAACGCCCTCACCACGCTGGGTGAGGGTGAGAGCTGGGCTGTGGAACCGGCGAAGCTGGACGGGACCGGCCGGCTGTGGAGCCCGGGCGTGCGCTACGGCGTCAAGCGCGGCTCCTACTTCCACCTGACCGAATTCTTCGGCCCGGTCCTGGGCGTGATGACCGCTGACACCCTGGAAGAGGCCATCGCCATCCAGAACCAGATCGAATACGGCCTCACGGCAGGCCTGCACTCCCTCAACTCCGAGGAACTGGGCATTTGGCTGGACACCATCCAGGCCGGCAACCTCTACATCAACCGCGGCATCACCGGTGCCATCGTCCAGCGCCAGCCATTCGGCGGCTGGAAGAAGTCGGCCGTCGGCGCCGGCACGAAGGCCGGTGGCCCCAACTACCTGGCCGGCCTGGGCGACTGGCTCCCCGCGGAGGCATCCGCCAAGGCTCCGGTAGCCAACGCGGCCGTCCGCCGCATCCTCAACGCGGCAGGTCCCGCCCTGGAGCCGGCAGGCCTTGAGTCCGTCCAGCGGGCCCTGGCATCCGATGCCGAGGCGTGGGCTGACGAGTTCGGCACTGCCAAGGACGTCTCCGGGCTGGGCGCGGAGCGCAACATCTTCCGCTACCGCAGCCTGCCGGTCACCATCCGCCTCTCCGAAGGCGCGCCGCTGGCGCACCTGGTCCGGACTGTGGCGGCTGGAGTGCTGGCGGGGTCGGCCGTCACGGTGTCCACCGCCGTCGAACTTCCTGCCCAGCTGCGCTCCGTGCTCACCGCACTGGACATCGACGTGACGGTGGAGTCCGACGCCGGCTGGCTGGCTTCCGCCGGACACCTCGCCGCCGCGGGCAAGCTTTCAGGCGCCCGCATCCGCCTGATCGGGGGCAATGCCTCCGCTCTGGCCGAAGCCACCGGCGGCAGGCCCGACCTGGCCATCTACGCCCACCCCGTCACGGAGGCCGGCCGCGTGGAGCTGCTGCCGTTCCTGCATGAGCAGGCTGTCAGCATCACCGCCCACCGGTTCGGTACCCCGAACCATCTGTCGGACGCGCTGATCTAGCGCCTGCGGGCACAAAAAGGTCCGGCGGTTGAGCTTGCTTCCACAAGCCCAACCGCCGGACCTTTTGTATGTCCGCTAGCCCAGGTACCAGCCGGGCGGCGTCCAGGTGGCAGGGACGCTGTGGGCTGAGAAATCCTCGCAGCGGGTGCAGGTGTAGGCCACCTCGCCAAGGGTGGCCACCGTTCCGTCACGCCGGTAGGTGGGCGGAATGTACGACTCGAGGTAGACGAACTCGTCCGTACGGCATTTGTCGCAGGTGGGTTTCCCCACGTATCCGGAATCTACGGAGGCGTGTCCGGTTCCGAGCGTGCTCTGGCGGGTGGACGGCCGTACGGTGGAGTACGGGCGTGCGTGCGCAGATCCTGGGTGGATGTTCCTGGCTGTCGTCATTGGCTGCCTGTCCCAAGCGATGGTTTCCGGCATGCGGATACGCGCTTGTTTCGGTGAACTGGCCTGCTGCTTGACCTTGGAAAACCAGCATAGGTGATGCCACTTCCCCTATCAATGGACACGGGCCCCCTAACTCCCCTAAATGCTGGAAATTGAGCCGCGGGAGAGTTAAGTTTGGCGGTTAATGGTCCTGCCGACAATCGACTGGGTCAGGGCGTCGATCACCTCAGCATTGGCCAGCGGATTGCGGATCAGGGTGAAGTCAACGTCCCCCACAGCGGGAAGATCGAAGCGCCGGGTGATGATCTTCAGGTCTTCGGGCACCAGCGACGTGGGCATGACGGCCACGCCGATGCCCGCCCTGACCGCTGCCAGGACCCCGCTGATCTGCCGGGTGGTGCACGTGATCCGCCACGTCCTGCCGTTGGCCTCCAGTGCATCGATGGCCAATTTTCGGCTGAGGCTGGGGGCGGGATAGGCAATCAGGGGTACGGGAGTTCCCGGTTCCATCACCGTTTGTTCCAGGCCCACCCAGGAAAACGAATCGTGCTGGACCACGGTGCCGTCTTTGGCCCCGGCCACCCACTTCACGAAGACGAGGTCCAGTTGGCCGGCGTTGAGCTTTCGGTACAGCTGGTCGCTTTGGCCCACTGTGAGTTCGAGGTTGATCTGCGGGTAGATCTGCCGGAACTCGCGCAGGATCCGGGGCAGCCCGGTGATCGCGAGGTCGTCAGCGGTTCCGAACCGCAGCCGGCCGCGCATGGCCGACCCCGAGAAATAGCGGGCGGCGGCGTCGTGCGCGGACAGAATGTTCCGGGCGAAACCGGCCATCGCATCGCCGTTGTCCGTGAGCCTGACGTCGCGGGTGTCCCTGGTGATCAGGGTGCGCTTGGCGGCTGCTTCAAGTTTGCGGATGTGCTGGCTGATGGTGGGCTGGGCCAGGCCCAGGCGTTCAGCAGCCTTGGTGAAGCTCAGGGTGTCCGCTACCGCCAGGAAGGAGCGCAACTGTGCTGGTTCGAACATAACGGTCCCCGGTGTCCTTCCGGCTGGGTTGTCTATTGCGTTTTGCAATACGAGTTATAGGGACCATACCCCTCCATAATCGCCTCGGCCAGCCTAGCGTTAAGGACATCCCAGACCGCCCGCAATTTTGAGGACACTCCTGTGGCACCGCCTCCGCCTTCGTCGGCTTCCGTCTCCCAGCCAGTCATCGACGCGGCCGGTTCAGCGCCGCCCGACAACCAGACCCAGCCGCTCCCCGTCGTGGCGGAGCGGCTTCCCTGGAAGCACACCTTCATCTCGCTGAAGGTGCCCAACTTCCGGATCTTCGCCGCCGGACACTTCATCGCCGTCATCGCCATCTGGATGCAGCGGATTGCGCAGGACTGGCTGGTGCTGCAGCTCTCCGGTTCCGTGACGGCTGTCGGCGTGACCGTGGCACTGCAGTTCCTGCCGTCCCTGCTGCTGGGTCCCTGGGGCGGCATGATCGCCGACAGGTTCGCCAAGCGGAAGATCCTCATCCTGTGCCAAAGCATGGCTGCCGTGCTGGCTGCAACGCTGGCCACGCTTGCCCTCACCGGCGTCATCATGGTGTGGCACGTCTACGCCATCGCCCTGGTCCTGGGCCTGGTGACGGTCCTTGACCAGCCCGCGCGCCAGGTGTTCGTCAACGAGCTGGTTGGTCCCCGGTACCTGCGGAACGCCATCAGCGTGAACTCCACGACGTTCCAGTTGGGCGGCCTGATCGGTCCCGCCATTGCCGGCCTGCTCCTGACGGCGGTCGGTGCCGGCTGGGCTTTCGCGGCCAACGCCGTTGCCTGCTGCTCCACGGTGGTGATGCTGCTGATCCTCCGGAAGGACCAGCTGTACGTCAACGCTCCCACCCCCAAGACCAAGGGAATGCTCCGGGAGGGGCTCCGCTATGCCTTGAGCAAGCCCACCATCTATTGGCCGTGGCTGATGGTAAGCTTCATCTCTGTTTTTGCCATGAGCCTGCCGGTGCTCCTTGCTGCCTTCGCGGACCACGTATTCAAGATAGGCGCCGGCGGCTACGGGCTCCTCAACGCGCTGGTGGCACTCGGCGCGCTGTCCGGCGCCGTGGCCTCCACCCGCCGCCGGCAACTGCGCCTGCGGTCAGTGGTGTTCTGCGCCGGAATGTATGGCCTGATGCTCTGCCTGGCCGTCCTCGCACCCTCCATGGTCTGGTTTGGGGTGGTCATGGTGCTGTCCGGCTTCTGGTGCCTCATGTTCCTCACCGGCTCCAACCAGCTGGTGCAGGTCAGCTCCAACATGGGGATCCGCGGGCGGGTGATGAGCCTGTACATCATGGTGCTCATCGGCGGCCAGGCGCTGGGCGGGCCCATGCTGGGGTGGATTGCCGAACACGCCGATCCGCATGTGGCCCTGCTGGTATCCGGCGGTGTCCCTGCACTGGCCGCCCTGACCGTAGCCGCCATCCTGGCGCGGAAGGGTGGCCTGACGGTCAGGATGGACATGAAGGACCGCCTGCCGTTGAGAATCGTCAACCGGCAGGCAGGAGCCTAGGGAGCGTGCCCGCTGGGCTCCTCCCAGGCGCGAAACAAGACCCCGCCATCGGTCTCGATGACGGGGTCTTGTACTTGGGCCCAGCAGGTTCCTGGTGCTGGTTTACTTCTTCTTCGCCGCTTTGGTGGGCGTGACGTCCAAGGAACCGGCAGGGGCGGATGCGGCCCTCTTGTCGGCGCGCTTTTCCTTGATGGACTTTCCGGACTTTTTTGATGCCGTTTGACGCGGTGACTTATCAGCCATGATTGCTCCTGTAGCGGAACCGCAAAAGGTTCCTTACTGCAGACCATACACCTTGGGGGATGCCTCCGGGCGTGTTCAGCTGGAGGAGCGGAAAGAGCGGCTGACGGGAATCGAACCCGCGTATCAAGCTTGGGAAGCTAGCGCTCTACCATTGAGCTACAGCCGCAGTGCCGGCGCTCGCGCGGGGCAGACCTTAGCTTAGCGCAGATCTGCGGGCTTCCCGCCAACCCGGACCGGCGGCCGCTGCCGTGTCCTGCAACACTGGACGTCATCCAGTAACTCTTCAATAACGTCGGCGGTGCCGGCTAGGTCTGGGTGCTGGGCGGTGGCTAACCTGATCCGGGTAGCGGCCGCTTTGGGGGAGGCAGCTATTGCGGCAGCCGACGTCAACCACAGGAATTTCTTCATGGCAATCGCAGAGCACGAGGTCCTCATAGAACGCGACGCCATGGCCGTGTACCAGTACCTCGTTGATGCCACCAATCTTCCCGCCTGGCGCAGCGACGTCCGCAGCGTGAAGCTCGTGCAGGGCCCGGCCGAAGCCAAGGGCGCGGTGTACCGGAAGATGGTCGCCGGACGCTCCGGGCTGAGCATCCCCGCGGACCTGGAGATCACCAATGTGCGGCCCGGAGCCGAAATCCAGTTCCACGTGGTTTCCGGCCCTGCCACCCGCTGGGGCGGCTACTACCTCAGCAGCGAAGACGCCGGCACCAGGGTCCGGTTTGCCATGGAAGCCAAACGCGAGGGACGGTTCGGGTTCCTCAGCCGGTGGACCTTCTTTAACGGGATGCTCCAGCGCCGGGTCAGTTCCGACGTGGCCCAGCTGGACCGGCTGAAGAACGTGCTGGAGCTCCAGCCGGCCCTCTGACTCAATCCGGGATCACTGTGCCAGCCGCTGCCCGGTCCATGGTCCGGCAATGGTCGACGGCGTCGCGAGGCTTCCGGAGCCCAGGTCCCAGTACTGCACGGTGTCGTTGGCCCGGCGGATCGCAACACCCCTGGAGTTCAGTCCGGTGGCGTTCAGCAGCGCCCGGATTCCCGTGACGTCCGTCCAGCCGGTGGCGACGGTGGCCCGCGTTTCTGCGCGGAGCGCGGTGCTGCCCAGTCCGCGGTAGAGCTGCACGGTGCCGTCGGCCCTCAGCCCCAGGATGTCCTGGAAGCCGTCACCGTCGTAGTCCACCATGGACAGCCTGGATGCGTAGACACCCGTGGCAACCGTGACGCGCTCAGCAATATCCCCGGTGCCCTTGTTGCCGTATAGGTACAGGTTTCCGGCACCGTCCAGGGCCAGGATCTGCGGCATCCGGTTGTGGACGCACCAGCCTCCCACCGCCAGGGTCAAGGTGTCCCAACCGCCCACGCCAAGGGTGATGGGCGCCTGGAACCCACCACTCGCGATGCCCCGGTGCAGGGTCAGGTTGCCACTGGCCCACTGGGTCAGGACGTCGAAAGTGCCATCGCGGTCCCAGTCGGTGACGAAGACTTCCTTGGCTCCGCTAAAGCCTGCGCCGATTACCCTGGCCGCGGCGTAGGTGCGGGGCCCGGTGGAGGCGCGGTCCAGCAGCTGTCCCGCGGAGTCGACAGACACGAGGTCGGCCGGACCGGTGATTGCCGCAGCGGCGAGGTTGAGGGTGGGCGGCATGTGCTTGACGGGTGCGTCGCACAGGCTTGGCGGCGGTGCCGGGAGCGATCCTCCCGATGAAGCACCGCCGGGTGAATCGAGGGTGCCCGCCGGCAGTGTGGTGTAGCCGAAGAAGTTCACCACACCCCAGATCTGGTAGGTGGAGTTGGTGTAGGAGACCCCTGCGCCCATCACGTTGAAGCGCGGGTCCAGGAGCATGGCGTTGTGGCCGGGTGATCCCTTCCACCATTCCACGAGCTGGGCTGCGTCCCGGTCGGTGCGGATGGCGATGATCTCACCGGCGCCGTTGTTGGGGCTCATCGCGCGGGGGTCGGTCCAGAAACTGGCCCGGTGCTCGATCACCTCACGGGTGGCAATGTTGTCCGACCACTCCTGCGACAACCCGGCCACGGTGGGGTGGTACTTCACCTTGTTCAGGCCGTTGGCCACGCGGTACTCGTTGATTTTGGTGAAGAGGGTAAGGATGGCGGAGGAGTTGCTGTCCGGGACCAGGGCTTGCGTGGACGTACGTGTGGCGGCAGGGTCGGCAGCCGCGGATGGGGCGGACGGCGATGCCAGTTCCTGGTCCGGTGCCCAGAGCGGCGGGATGGAAACGGTCTGGGGTGCGGCTTCGGTGGATGGTAAAGCCGGGGCCGGTGGTAGTGCCGTTTCCGTTGCGGGTTGGACCGCCACTGTGGAAGGAGCTGCCGCGGGCGTGGACGTGGGGGCGGGTGCAGGGGTGGCCTCCGGCGCGGGCGACGCCGCCCGGATATCCGGGTCGACGGCAGGGGTGAGGCTGCCGGCGGAGCCGTCGTCCTTACTGGTCATGCCGGCGCCGCGCACCAGGGGCGCTGCCAGCGAGATGCTCGCTGCTCCCGCGTGGTTGAGGGGCGCGGGCACAGGAGGTGCGGACGCGGACGACGAGACCAGCGCCAACGCACAGAGCACGCCAAGAAAAGACGGTGCCACTAATTTATTCACAACATCCCCAGCTCTGTTATGCCATCCGGGAGACCATTCCGGCGGCTTTCATTCGCAACATTAGCCCCACGAGGCCACAGCAACAACGGGAAAGTGCTCTTGTGGATAACCGATACGGTAATTTGGGACGGTGCTGATCTCTGACCGCGACATTCGTGCCGAAATTGATTCCCAGCGGATCGTGCTGGAACCGTTTGATCCGGCGATGGTCCAGCCGTCGTCCGTGGATGTCCGGATCGACAAATTCTTCCGGTTGTTCGACAACCACAAGTACGCGCACATCGATCCCGCGCAGGAGCAGCCCGAGCTGACCCGGCTGGTGGAAGTGGAGCAGGACGAGGCCTTTATCCTGCACCCGGGCGAGTTCGTCCTGGGGTCGACCTACGAGACCGTGACGCTGCCCGATGACATTGCGGCCCGGCTGGAAGGCAAGTCATCCCTGGGCCGGCTTGGCCTGCTGACGCACTCCACCGCAGGCTTCATCGACCCCGGTTTTTCCGGCCACGTCACCCTCGAACTGTCCAACATGGCCACCCTGCCCATCAAGCTGTGGCCCGGTATGAAGATCGGCCAGCTCTGCTTCTTCCGGCTAAGCTCGGCCGCGGAGTTCCCGTACGGCCAGGGGGAGTACGGCAACCGGTACCAGGGCCAGCGCGGTCCCACCGCCAGCCGCAGCCACCTGAATTTCCACCGCACCAGTATCTAGCAGCACCTGTGACCGGCCGCCGGCCACCAGTCGGGCCGGGAACGCTAGAGCTGGGGTGCGACCGCCGGCCTCCGGATGAACGGCTTGGCCAGCGGTTCCACGTAGCGTGCGGCCAGCGGCCCCATCACCGCCATCAGCAGCACGTAGGCGGTGGCGAGGGCCGCGAGCTGATGCGGGACCGCTCCCGAAGCGACAGCCAGGCCCGCGATCACGATGGAGAATTCGCCGCGGGCCACCAGGGCGGCGCCGGCGCGGAAGCGCCCGGGCCGGGCAATCCCGGCCTGCTTGGCCGCCCAGATTCCGGTCAGCATCTTGGTTGCCGCGGTGGCCACGGCCAGGACCAGGGCCCAGCCCAGGACCGGCGGGATGGATGAGGGGTCCGTGTTGAGCCCGAACGCCACGAAGAAGATGGCTGCGAACAGGTCCCGCAGCGGTTCGAGGATGCGGGTGGCGTTGTGGGCGGTGGAACCTGAGATGGCGATCCCCAGCATGAAGGCACCAACCGCGGCGGAAACCTGCATGGCGGACGCTGCGCCCGCCACCAGCAGGGCTGCCCCGAGGACATTCAGCAGGAAGACCTCGGAGTTCTCGCTGTGCACCGCCTTGGAAACATGGTGCCCGTGCCGCAGGGCGACCATGAGGACCATGCTGACCACGGCCAGGGCGATCCCCACCGTGGTGAGGCCGCCGAGGAAACTGACGCCCGCGAGCGTGGCCGTGAGGATGGGCAGGTACACGGCCATGGCCAGGTCCTCGAACACCAGGATGGACAACACCACGGGGGTTTCCCGGTTGCCCAGCCGGCCAAGGTCCGTGATGACCTTGGCGGCGATGCCTGACGAGGATATGTAAGTGACGCCGCCCATGACCATGGCCCCCACCCCGCCCCACCCCAGGAGCAGGGCAAGCGCGGCGCCGGGCAGGAAGTTCAGGACGAGGTCGAGGACGCCTGCCTGCCAGGAGCGGCGCAGGCCGGTGAAGAGCTCTGCGGCCGTATATTCCAGCCCGAGCATAAGCAGCAGGAGGATGACGCCGATCTCCCCGGAGAGATGTGCGAACTCGTGCATGCCTTCAAGCTTGATGATGCCGCCGGCCCCGAAAGCCAGCCCTCCGAGCAGGTAGAAGGGGATGGGGGACATGCCGATCCGTCCGGCCAGCCTGGCCAGGAGGCCGAGGCAGAATACAACGGCCCCCAGTTCAACGAGGGTCTGGGCCAACGGGTCCATGGGAACTAGCCGTGGCGCAGGATGTCGGCCGCTGAGTCGAGGCCTTCCTGGGTGCCCACTGCCACCAGCAGGTCGCCGGGGTGGAGGACGACGTCGGGTCCCGGCGAAGGCAGCACCTCGCCCTCGCGCATGATGGCCACGATCGACACGCCGCACCGGGTGCGGATGGACGCCTTCCCCATGGGCTGGTTCTGGAACGGTGAGTCCGCTGCAATGGAGAACTGCCGGGTGACGATGCCCGGGACGTCCTTGTGCTCCTCTGCGAGCTTCATGGCCAGGTGCATGCCGCCCAGGAGGTTGCCCAGGGTGGCTGCTTCATCGCTGGTGAGCGGAATCGAAGCCTGGCAGGTGTCGGGGTCGTCCCAGGTGGAAACGATTAGTTCCGTCTGGCCTTCCCGGAGCTCCACGACGCCGATGCGGCGTCCGGAGGCGGTCATGAAATCCTTCCGGCGGCCCAGTCCGGGGAGGTTCGTTTCGTCCACGTTCATGACTCCAGCCTAGTCTGCCTGGCAACATCCCGCCGGGGCCTGGAACAGGGCAGGAAGGTGGTTTCAGTTGGCGGGGACCACGGCAATGGGGGCCCGTTCCGGCGCCTTCACGGGCAGCAGCACCAGGAGCCCGGCGAGCAGGACCACCATGATGCCCAGGATGCCCCACCGCTGTGCCTGCCCGGCGGGCACCAGCGGGGTGGCCACGGTGATGCAAAGCGTGAAGAGAGCAGGCGCCAGGAAGCTGACGGCCCGGCCGGTGGTGGCGTAGAGGCCGAACAGCTCACCGGATTCGCCGTGCGGTGCGAGGCGGGCAAGGTAGGCGCGGGAGGAGGACTGGGCGGGACCGACGAACAGGCAGAGGAAGAGCCCGAAGACCCAGAACGTGGTGCTGCCCGCCCACTCCATGCCGAAGACGGAATAGTTGCCGTTTCCCAGGACCAGGATTGCGCTCCCGGCAACCAGGAGGCCCACCAGGGAGCCGGTGATGACGGCCTTGGGCCCCACCTTGTCGTCCAGGAACCCGCCGATCATCGCACCGACGGCTGCCACGACGTTCCCGAAGATGGCGAAGAAGATGACCTGGGAGAGGGCAAAGCCGAAGGTGCCGGCAGCGATGATGCCGCCGAACGTGAAGACGGCGGCGAGGCCGTCCCGGAACACGGCGCTGGCCAGGAGGAAGTAGATCGTATGCGGGCTGGTGGCGTAGATGGCCTTGATCCGCCGGAACAGCAGTCCGTAGCTGGCCAGGAACCCCAGCCGCGCGGCCTGCCCGGAGCGGGGCAGTTCAGGGACGGCGAACAGGACGGGGAGCGCGAAGACAAAGAACCACAGGGCGGAGAAAACGGCCACCAGCCTGATGTTGAGGCTGTCCTGCGTGGAGGCGCCGAACCATTCGAAGGCCGGCTGGACGAACAGTTGCAGGACGATCAGGAGTGCCACGATGCCGCCCAGGTAGCCGGCGCCCCAGCCGAAACCGCTGACCTTTCCGATGTTCCGTGGGGTGGACACCTGCGCGAGCATGGCGTTGTAGTTGACGCCGGCGAATTCGAAGAAGACGTTGCCCAGCGCGATCAGGGACACGCCGAGGAGCAGGAATTCCGGGTGCGGGAACACGAAAAAGCACAGGGCGGTGAGGATGGCGACGGCGGCCGAGTTGACGCCCAGCCACAGCTTGCGCCGCCCCCCTGCGTCGGAGCGCTGGCCGGTGACCGGTGCCAGCAGCGCGATGGCGAACCCGGCTACCGCCAAGGCGCCGCCCAGCACTGCGGAGGCACTGTCCTCGCCGCCAAAGGCGTTGGAGGTGAGGTAGACGGTGAAGACGAACGTGGTCATGACGGCGTTGAACGCCGCAGAGCCCCAGTCCCAGGAGGCCCAGGCCAGGACCTGTCCCCTGGTGGAGGACCCGGTTCCGGCAACAAGATCCGAGGCGGGCTGCATCGCCCCGGGAGCGCTGGCGCTGTTCATAGGATGCATCGTATCCGCCCGTGGCGAACACCCCCGGGAGCGAGGGCCCTTGTCGCCGGGGATTCAGGCTTCAGGTGTAGGCAAAACCGCCAAGGTTACCGGACCGGCCTTGGTAAACTGAACCCTCCCGAACCTTACTTTTTGCCGCCTGCTCCAACTTTTGACAATCGAATCCCTGACGTTGCGGAGAATACAGTGATCACAGTCCTTGCCGTGCACTTTTCGGTGGCTGTCCTCGCGCCCTTCCTCTTCAGGGTCTGGGGCCGCAACGCCTTCTACGCGTTGGCTGCAGTCCCGGCGGTTTCCTTTGGCTGGCTGATGTTCCAGCACAATCCCATCTACTCCGGACCGGGTGCCGTCACTGAGGTCTTTGAATGGGTCCCCAGCCTCCACCTGGCGCTGGCGTTCCGTATGGACGCCCTGGCCTGGGTGATGTCCCTGCTGGTGCTCGGCGTGGGTTCGCTGGTGCTGGTCTACTGCGCGCGCTACTTCAAGCGGAAGGACCAGGACCTGGGCGCCTTTGGTGCCCAGCTGCTGGCGTTCGCCGGTGCCATGTTCGGCCTGGTCACCGCGGATGACCTCCTGCTGCTGTTCATCTTCTGGGAACTGACCACCATCCTGTCCTACCTGCTGATCGGCTTTGCCCGGACCCGGCTTGCGGCCCGCCGCTCCGCCCTTCAGGCGTTGATGGTCACCACCGCCGGCGGCCTTGCCATGCTGGTGGGCCTGATCATGCTGGGCAATGCCGCCGGCACCTACAGCATCTCCGCCATCCTGGAGCAGGCCCCGGCGCTGGCCGGCGGGACGGCGGGCACCATGGTGAGCGCCGCCGTCGTCCTCATCCTGGTGGGTGCCATCACCAAATCAGCGCTGGTCCCCTTCCACTTCTGGCTCCCCGGCGCCATGGCGGCCCCCACCCCCGTCAGCGCCTACCTGCACGCGGCGGCGATGGTGAAGGCAGGCATCTACCTGGTGGCGCGGCTTGCCCCCGGATTCTCGGAGACGGCGTTCTGGCAGCCCGTGGTCCTGGGGCTGGGCCTGGCCACCATGCTGGTGGGCGGCTACCGGGCGCTGCGGCAAACCGACATCAAGCTGATCCTGGCCTACGGCACCGTCAGCCAGCTGGGCTTCCTGACCATGGTGGTGGGCCTGGGAACGCCCGACGCCGCGCTGGCGGGCCTGGCTATGCTGCTGGCACACGGCCTGTTCAAGGCCACGCTGTTCCTGGTGGTGGGCATCATCGACCACCAGTCCGGGACCCGCGACGTGCGTAAACTGTCCGGCGTCTTCCGCTCTTCCCGGGCCCTTGGCATTGTGGCCGGCATCGGGGCTGCGTCCATGGCGGGCGTTCCGCTGCTGGCAGGCTTTGTGGCCAAGGAATCGGTGCTGGAGGCATTCGTGCACCACGCCACGGGCCCGCACGCCGGGCCGTGGGGCGTGCTGGTCCTGGTGGGAATAGTGGTGGGCTCGATCCTCACTTTCGCCTACAGTGCCCGCTTCATGTGGGGCGCATTCGCGGTCAAGCCCGGCGTGGACCCCACCCCGTTCAAGGCCATCAGGCCTTCCTTCCTGGCCGCCCCCGCGGTCCTCAGCCTCCTGACCATCGCCTATGGGCTTTGGCCGGTTCCGGTGGACGCCTGGATCCAGCCGTACGCCGCGCTGTTCGCTTCCACAGCGCCCGACGCCGGCACCGCGGCAGCGCAGGCGGGCCACCTTGCGCTGTGGCATGGCGTCACCCCCGCACTGGGGCTGACGGCCGTCACCTTCGCCCTGGGCCTTGCCATGTACTTTGGCCGCAACGCAGTGGCCCGGGCCCAGTCCCTGGTCCCGGCCTGGGTGGACGCCGACCGCGCCTACCAGCTGACCATCGGCGCGCTGGACGACGCGGCCGTCTGGATTACCGGCCGGACCCAGCGCGGTTCACTGTACTTCTACCTCGCGGTCATCCTGAGCGTGGCGTTCGTCCTGCCGCTGGCCGCGATCCTGCTTGGCGGCAACGCCCTGCCGCAGGACATCTACCTTGTGGACCCCAATTCGCCGTTGCAGCTGGTGGCCGGGGTGGGCATCGTCATCGGCGCCCTGGCTGCCGTCAAGGCCAACAAACGTTTCCTTGCCGTGCTCATGGTGTCCGTCACCGGGTACGGCATCGCGCTGCTATTCGCCCTGCAGGGTGCCCCGGATCTGGCCCTGACCCAGATGCTGGTGGAAACCATCATCCTGGTGGCCTTTGTCCTGGCCATGCGCAGGCTGCCGCCCGAACTGCGGGACCGCACCGGCGGAAAATACCGGGTCCTGCGGGTGATCATCGGCTTGGGCTTCGGCGTGACCATGGTGTTCGCCGCGATTTTCGCCATGGGCGCCCGGACCGCCATCCCCGTGTCCCTGCAGTTTCCGCAGCTCGCCTATGAAGGCGGCGGCGGCCTGAACGTGGTCAACGTGACCCTGGTGGACATCCGCGCCTGGGACACGTTCGGCGAGATCAGCGTCCTGGCGCTGGCCGCCACCGGCGTGGCAAGCCTGATCTTCGTCCGCGGCCGGGGCGACAGGCTGCAGGCGTCCGCCACCGTTGCAGCAGGCACGGTGGGACGCCACCCCGGTGTTGACCCCGGCTCCCGGGACGCGGCGGCGCTGGCCATCAGCCGGAAGTTCGCAGCCTCCACCCGGGACCCCTGGATCGTGGCAGGGCGGACGTTGGCTCCGGAGCGCCGCTCCATCATCTTCGAGGTGGTCACCAGGCTGATCTTCCACTCCATGATCATCTTCTCGCTGTACCTGTTGCTGACCGGCCACAACCTGCCGGGCGGAGGATTCGCCGGCGGCCTCACCGCGGGCCTGGCCCTGACCATCCGCTACCTGGCGGGTGGCCGGTTCGAGCTGCGGGAGGCGGCGCCCCTGAGTGCCGGCGCGCTGCTGGGCATTGGCCTGGCCCTGGCGGCCGCCTCCGGAGTGATGCCCCTGCTGCTGGGCGGCCAGGTCTTCCAGTCCGCCATCATCCAGGTGTGGCTGCCGGTGTTTGGGGACATCAAGTTCGTCACCTCCACCATCTTTGATATCGGCGTCTACATCGTGGTGGTGGGCCTGGTGCTTGACGTGCTGCGCAGCCTCGGAGCCGAGATCGATGAACACCTGGAGGACCAGTCCGCGCCCGGCAGCGAGGACCAGGAACCGGGCCAGGAGCAGGAACCGGACCACGGCAAGGGCCGGGAGCCGGACCGGGTTGGGGAAGACCAAGGACCCCGCCTGGACCAGGAACCGGACGGGGTTCCTGCAGAGACCACCGCAAAGGGCCACGCATGAGCGTCAACCTGACCCTGCTGATTGTCATGGGAGCGCTGTACGCCTGTGGCATCTACCTGATCCTGGAACGCAGCCTGACGCGGGTGCTGCTGGGGCTGATGCTGCTGGCCAACGCCACCAACCTGCTGATCCTGGCCACCGGGGGATATGCAGGGCTGGCGCCGCTGTTCACCAAGGACACACCCGCCCAGGACTACAACGATCCACTGCCGCAGGCCCTGATCCTGACGTCGATCGTGATTTCCTTCGCCGTCACGGCATTCATGCTGGGCATCATCTACCGCACGTGGGTGCTGGCACGCCAGGACGACATCCAGGATGACGTGGAGGACCTCAGGGTGGCGGAGACCCCCAGCTTCGATGCGGAGGACGACGCTGAAGTCCCGGCGGAAACGTCCGAATTCCCGCTCACCATGCTCGGTTCCGACGGCCGGAATGTGTCAGACCACGGACCGTCCGGAGCGGACGCCGGCCAGGAAACTGACCAGCCGGTGGCCACGCTGGTGGCCGGCGGCCGGGAGATGCCCGCAGAACACGCTGCCGCGGAGGAAAAGCCCGGCTCACTCGACGTTGACCCCAGCCCGGAAGGAGGCGGAAAGTGAACATCGCAAGCTTTGCCCCGCTCGCCGTCGTACTTCCCATCCTGGGCGCCGCCCTGACCTTCCTGCTGATCCGGCACTCCAGGGCGCAGCGCGCGGTGAGCATCGGCCTGCTGTCGCTGACCCTGGCGCTCGAATGCCTCCTGCTGGCCTCCGCGTGGAACGGCGGCACCGCCGCGGTGACCATCGGAGGCTGGATCCCTCCGTTTGGCATCGTCATGGTGGTGGACCAGTTTTCCTCCCTGATGCTGGTGGTGTCCTCCGCCGTGAGCCTGGCCGTGCTGGTCTACGCCACAGGGCAGGGCATGGCCGACGGCGACCACGACGCACCGGTCTCGATCTTCCACCCCACGTACCTGATCCTGGTGGCAGGGGTGTCCAACGCGTTCCTGTCCGGTGACCTGTTCAACCTCTACGTCGGCTTCGAGATCCTGCTGACCGCAAGCTACGTGTTGATGACCCTGGGCGGCACCGGGCCGCGCATCCGCGCCGGCGTCACTTACGTGGTGGTGTCCGTGGTGTCCTCCGTGCTGTTCCTGATCGCCATCGCCATGGTCTACGGAGCCACCGGAACGGTGAACATGGCGGACCTGGCCATCAAGCTGGGCGAACTGGACCAGGACACCAGAACCCTGCTGCATGTGATGCTCCTGGTGGCCTTCGGCATCAAGGCCGCCGTTTTTCCCCTGTCCTTCTGGCTCCCCGACTCCTACCCAACGGCGCCCGCGCCGGTCACCGCCGTGTTCGCCGGCCTGCTGACCAAGGTGGGCGTCTACGCGATGGTCCGGACCGAGACGCTGCTGTTCCCCGGCGACACGTTGAACACGCCCCTGATGGTGGTGGCGCTGCTGACCATGGTGGTGGGCATCCTGGGTGCCCTGGCCCAAAGCGACATCAAGAGGCTCCTCTCGTTCACCCTGGTCAGCCACATCGGCTACATGGTGTTCGGGCTGGCCATGTCCTCCGCGGTGGGACTGGCAGCGGCGGTCTTCTACGTGGCGCACCACATCACCATTCAGACCAGCCTCTTCATGGTGACCGGCCTGATCGAGCGCCGCGGCGGCAGCTCGTCCGTGGACCGGCTGGGCGGCCTCGCAAAGCTCTCGCCCATGCTGGCCCTGCTGTTCTTCATTCCCGGCATGAACCTGGCCGGCATCCCGCCGTTCTCCGGGTTCCTTGGCAAGGTGGGGCTGCTGCAGGCCGGCGTCCAGCTGGGCACACCACTGGCCTACGCGCTGGTGATTGGCGGGGTGGTGACCAGCCTCCTGACCCTGCTGGCCATCGCCCGGGTATGGAACCGCGCCTTCTGGCGCCGCCCCAGCGACGCCGAGCATCCGGATCCGGTGCTCCTTGCCCCCCCTGCAGCGAGGGTTTCCGGTCCAGGCGCCAAGGTCAACAACACCGTGACGCTCCTGCCGCGCACCATGGTGGGCCCAACAGCGGGCCTGGTGGTGCTCGGCGTTGCCCTGACCGTCTTTGCCGGACCGCTGTTCGGCCTGTCGGACCGGGCCGCCCGGGACATGCTGGACCGGGCGCCGTACATTGAGGCGGTGCTGGGCGACGGTACGCCGGTCCCGGGCGCAACTGCCGGGGGAGGAGGGCGATGAGCCGCAAGCGCATTTCGCTGCGCCAGGAATTGCCCCTGCTGGTCTGGCTGGTGATCATCTGGGGCGCCCTGTGGCAGGATTTCAGCCCCGGCAACCTGTTGTTCGGTGCCCTCCTGGCCGTGGGCGTGGCCCGGCTCTTCTACCTGCCGCCGGTGGAACTCAGCGGCCGTTTCAACATCCTTTACGCCGTGCCCTTCGCGCTGGCCTTCGTGGTCAAAGTGGTGGTGGCCAGCGCCCAGGTGCTGTACCTGGCGACGGCCCGTGGACCCAAGGTGACCAACGCCGTCGTCGCAGTGAAGCTGAGGAGCCGCCAGGACCTGATCGTCACCGCCACCGGACATGTGATCTCCCTGATCCCGGGCTCGCTGGTGGTGGAGGTGGACCGCTCCACGTCCACCCTGTACCTGCACGCCCTCAACATCACCTCCAAACAGGACGTGGAGGGCCTGCGGAACGAAGTCCGCTCCATTGAAGCCGGCCTGATCCGCATCATGGGCAGCCGCGAGGAACTCGAAGAAGTGCAAATGGAGGCCACCACATGATGAACGTTGTCCTTGCCGTTACAGCCGTCATTTTCTCGCTGGCAGCGGCCGGCGCCATCATCCGAATTGCCCGTGGCCCCTCGCTGCTGGACCGGGTGCTGGCCACCGACGTGCTGCTCGCCATCCTGGGCGGGGCGCTGTGCATCGACATGGCCGTCAACCGGCACCTGAACAACCTGATGCTGGTGGTGGCCATCTCCATCATCGGGTTCATCGGGTCCGTGACGGTGGCCCGGTTCGTGGCGGACCGGAGGGTGAAGCCCAATGAATCCTGACTTCTCCGGGCCGGACGCCTGGATCGACACTGTCTCCGCCGTGTTCATGGTGGTGGGGGCGCTCATGTCCCTGGGCGCGGCGATTGGCCTGCTGCGCTTCCCGGACCTGCTGAGCCGGATGCATGCCGCCACCAAACCCCAGGTCCTGGGCCTGTTCCTGCTGCTGGCCGCCATCGGGCTGCAGATGCGGACCTGGTGGGTGTGGCCGGTCCTGGTGGTGGCGTGGATCTTCCAGCTGCTCACGGTGCCCGTGTCCGCCCACATGGTGGGCCGGGCCGGCTACCGCACCAAGCACCTGCACCGGGAGCTGCTCACAGCCGACGAGCTGGAAGCCGTGGTGCAAAAAGCCGCCGCCGAGACTGCCCTGAAGGACAGTCCCGACGACGGCAGGCAGCGCTAAGCGGCGCCCGGGGCAGCTAGACGATGTCCTGGCTCTTGGCGAACCGGGTGATGGCGCGCTGGGTGCCGCGGTTTGCCAGGACCTGGATGATGGCACTCACAGACGCTGAGATCAGCGCGAAGGTCAAAGCAGAGCGGAGGCTGGTGGGGACGTCCTCGTTCTTGCCGGTGGGTGCTTTCTGCCCCGTGGTCTTTTCCCAGATGGTGTTAACCAGCTTGGTGCCGGCCAGGCCTGCGCCGAGGCTCACGGCGGTCCCGAGCAGTTTGATGAGAAGGTTCATTGCTGGTACTCCTTGCGGGCGGAAAACGGACTGCCCCCAGCCTAGCCTCACACCCGGGCTGGTCCGGGCAGGGCGTGGCCGGCGGCCGGCTTTGGGGATCAGGCAGGGGGCTTCCCGGCCGGGGGTTCGGAGCGGAACTTGATCATCTTGTGCGTGCCGTCGCAATAGGGCTTGATGGCGGAGGCCCCGCACCGGCACAAGGCGACGGTCCTGCGCTCCCTGGGCACGGCGTCGCCGGAAGGGGTAACGATCTCGAACTCACCCCTGACAATGAGGGGACCATCCGGGCACACCACGATCGAGCTGGCGGCGGATTCCTGGTCCGCGTCTGTTCGTGTTCCATGCTGTTCGGGGTTCATGCCTGCACCGCATTCATCGTTGTTTCCGGCTTTCTGGCTTCCTGGCCTGCTGGGTTGTGTGGGAGCTTGCCGCCGTGGAGCAGCAGGAGCTTTGCCTCGGAGTGCGCCGCGGTCCTGAGCTTTCTGCCTGCATACGGCATGCCGCCGCTCCACCTGAAAGCAAGCGCAAGCCACACGCAGACCGCCCGCTCAGCTGCCCAGAAGGGCGCAAACCATGCTGCCGAGGCGGGAAAGACGGCGCTCCCGTTGTGCCGTCGTCGTCCGATTTCTGCGCAGGCCACAGCTGCTCCGGCGAGCAACGCGATGGCCGCCCGCCGTGCCCTTGCAGGGAGGAGGGCGGCGCCGGCGGCTGCAGGCAGCAGGGCAAGCTCCGCGGCCAGCCGCCGCGGCTGGGCCAAGTCGTCGTAGGCCTGCCGCACACGCTGGCGCAGGAAGTGCCGGGCAGTTGGCGGCCGGCGTGCCACGAACAGGTCCGGAAGGATCCGCTCGCTTCCGCCGGCCGCCTTGATGGTCCGGATGAGCTCCAGGTTTTCAAACAGCACGCCTGCGTAGCCCCCGGTGGCCAGTAGGGCGCTCCGGCGTACCCCGAGCGTCCCCGGGTAGTCGGCAGACCAGGCGCGGTTGAGCAGCGTCCTGGCCGTATCCCAGCGGGCGTGCCAGGGAAGGGGAGCGAAGTAGTTTTGCGGCCGCACCACGTCCGCGGACTTGAGATAGTGCACGACGGCGGCGAGGGACTCGCGCGTGTAGCGGACGTCGTCGTCGGCGATGACGAGGAACTCCGCACGTGAGGTGCTGGCACCGGTCATCACCCCTGCCACCTTGCCGTTGCCGGTGCCGGTGCGGCTTACCAGGTCCGGGCGGATGTGGCGGACCCCGCCGGGAAACGCGGCACGGTGGCGGTCGAAGAGGTTTTCCTCGGACCCGTCCACTACTATGACGGGCATCCAGCCCACCAAGCGGTGAAGGTAACCCGACAACTCGGCGAGGCCCGAGTCCCCGGTCCAGCGCAGGGGAAGGACGTATTCCGCGTCGTGTGCCACAAAACCCGGGGACGCCTCCGCGGGGGACCAGCCTGTCACGCTGCCGCCGGCACGGCCGCCCGAAGCGAGGTTTGCCCGGCTTCCCAGGAGGACATCAAGTGGCCGGAGACGCGGCTGTCGATGGCCATAACGGCCGTGGCACCGAACAGGACGTCCTCAAGGAGGCCAGGCTCAGCCTCAACCAGGCCGCCGGCAAGGTCCCGCCCGGCAATCTGTTCATGCACCGCGTCGGCTTCCACGTGCTCATCGAAATAGTGGGTGACGTCTGCGGCGAAACCATGCCGGCGGAATCCGTTGCCGTAGAAACGGTTGGGCTGGGAAGAGGTCATTTCGTACATGGCCAGGTGGCCGGTGATGGCCCCGCGCAGCCGCCGGTTCAGGCCGCACAGCGACATGAGGTTCACGGACGCGAGGGAGACGGCGGGGATGGTATCGATGTAGGCGCCGTACCTGTCGTCCAGGCCCAGCCCGCGCATGGTCCGGGCAAACAGCGCACTGTGCATCCGCTCCGGCCTGCCGCCGCCGTATTCGTCGGCCTGGATTTCCACGAGGGCAGCCTTGGCCCGGCCGGATAGCCGCGGAATGGCCCAGGTGTGCGGATCCGCTTCCTTCAACTGGTACACGGATTTGTGGATCAGGAACTCTTTGAGCTGCTCCAGGCTTGCCTTCCGTGCCACGAAGCGGGAAACGCTCGGGCCGGTGTCCATAGCGGCGAGGCCGAAAAGGACGTCGGCCACGGCATCGCTGGTCATGGCAATCCCGGCGGGCAGTTCGACATTACCGGCGGTTTGGCGTGCGGCGGCGCGAAGGGCGGCTTCAAAGGGTTCTTCGATCAGTCGCCGGACCCTGATCAGGGCCGGTTCCCACTCCCAAGCGTCGCTGACCCCGTCCAGGCCCGAGTAGTGCAGTTCGTACAGGCAAAAGAGTGACAGCTGGATGTCTTCGTCGGCAATGATGTCACCGGTACCCGCCACCTGCGCCGCCACCAGCCGGTACAGCCCGTCCAGCTCCGGAGTGGCAGCATCAGGGGCCTTGGACAGGGCCGCAAAGAGGGCGCTGCTGATGGGACCTCTGGTGTCCGGGATTCTCATGGTGCTCCTTGGTTGCCGCGCCGGTTCGGGGAACGGCCGCCGATGGTGCTCCCATTCCCTGTGGTGGTCGTACCCCGGGGGACAACATAGTAAGCATGATTACTAATAAAAGCTAAGCAGCCCGGGGCCGCTTGGCAAGTACCGGTGCGTGTCCCGCTGCGCCGGGTCAACCGGCGCTACTCGTCCAGAGCCGAACCCAGGATGTCGCGCAGTGCCTCCACCGCCAGTTCGTGGTCCTGAAGCTGCGGCAAGCCGGACACCGCCACGGAAGCCACCACACCAACGCCCGTGACCTGGATCGGAAACGCGCCCCCGTGTGCCGCATAGCGGGACTGGTCGAACCAGGCGTTGTCCTCGATCCGGCCGCCGCCCAGCCGGCCGCGCAGTCCCACCAGGAGGGAGGGCACCTCGTACCGCAGGGCAGTGCGCTGCTTGGCCCGGATCCAGTGGCCGTTGTCGGGCGTGGCGCCCGGAAGTGCGACATGGAACAGCACCTGGTCACCCTTGGCGATGTCGATGGCGATGGGCAATGACCGCTCCTTGCCCAGTTCAACGAGGAGCAGGCCCAGGTTCAACGAATCATCCAGCGAGAAGCCGGGGAACTGGAGCTCACGGACCTCTGCCTCGATGCGGGCAATCTGCGCCTCCAGTGAGCCCTCCGGCTGGGCGTCGCTGGAATCAGGATCGAACCCGGTTACATCCGGTGGATTGGCGGTCATGGCCCTCAATCTACTCCTGCCAGGTGTAAACTTGACCACGCCCAACTGGGCAAAATAGACAGCGTTACCCAACCACAAGCAACACTAAAAACGACAGGGGAGCGCCGCCGTCGGGCATCCTGGCACAGGCCGGGCACCGCAGGTGGGCGCTGAGAGTGCGGACAGCCGCAGACCCTCGAACCTGATCCGGTTAGTACCGGCGCAAGGGAGTCGAGTTCTCAAAGTGTCGCGGATGCACGGCCACAGGCCTGCACCCGGGTCCACTTTCCCCTCCTGTTTCCCAGGAGGATCACATGAGCACTGCAGCAATCAAGAAGACCACCAGTAAGTCCTGGCGCGTCGTGGACATCGTCGTCGCCGCGCTGGTGGCCATCGCGGGCGGCGTCATCTTCTGGGCATGGGACCAGGGTGCCGCCGCACTGTCCGCCCCCATGAACGCCGCCTACCCGCCCCTGACCGGACTGCTCGCCGGCGGCTGGATGATTCCCGGGGTGCTGGGCATGCTCATCATCCGCAAGCCCGGAGCCGCCCTGTTCTGCGAGACTGTAGCCGCAACCGGCGAACTGCTGATGGGTTCCCAGTACGGCGCCTCGGTCCTGTTCTCGGGTTTCATCCAGGGCCTGGGCGCGGAAATCATTTTCGCGATCTTCGTCTACCGCAAGTTCAACCTGCCCGTATCGCTGCTGGTAAGCGCCGCGGCAGGGTTCTTCTGCGGACTGAATGACTCGTTTGCGCCGTGGGGCTGGAACATTGCCTACTCCGGCGCGGACAAGCTCGCCTACATCGTGCTGACCACCCTTTCCGGGGCCATCCTGGCTGGCGCTTTGTCCTGGCTTGCCACCCGCGGCCTGGCCCGCACCGGCGTGCTGGGCTCCTTCGCGTCCCGCAAGGCTGCCACGGAGCCCGTCTTCTCCTGATGGCATCCTCCCAGGACGCCTCCGGCACGGTCCGGCCTGCCGCCATCGCCGCCCGCGGATGGGGCTGGCGGCACGCCGGAAGGGCCAAGCCCGCCGTCCACGGCCTTGACCTGGACATCGCCCCCGGGGAGCGGGTGCTCCTGCTGGGGCCTTCCGGCGCCGGGAAGTCCACCCTGCTGCACGCCCTGGCCGGCGTCCTGGGAGACATCAACGACGACGGCGAGGCAGGCGACGCCGACGAGTCCGGTTCGCTGCTGGTGGACGGAGCCCCGCCCCGGGCACGGCGCGGCCGTGCCGGTCTCATGCAGCAGGACCCGGAGACCCAGGTGGTCCTGTCGCGGGTGGGGGACGACGTCGCCTTCGGCGCCGAAAACCTTGCGGTGCCCCGCGACGCCATCTGGCCGCGCGTTCACGAGGCACTTGCCGACGTCGGGCTCGCCCACCTCCCGCTGGACCACCCGACGTCGGCCCTGTCCGGCGGCCAAAAGCAGCGCCTGGCGCTGGCGGGCATCCTGGCGATGCGTCCCGGACTGATCCTGCTGGACGAGCCCACCGCCAACCTGGACCCGGACGGCGTGCTGGAGGTCCGCGACGCCGTGGCCCGCTCCCTGGACAAAACCGGGGCGACGCTGGTGGTGGTGGAGCACCGGGTGTCCGTCTGGAAGGACCTGGTGGACCGGATCGTGGTCCTGCAGCCGGGCTCCGCCGCCGATCCTGCAGTGCTCCTGGACGGGCCGCCGGACCGAGTACTTACGGAGGCGCGGAGCATGCTCGCCGCAGCGGGCGTCTGGGTACCCGGGTACGTGCCGGCCACACGTGCCCGCGCCGCCGTCCCGGCTCCCGGCGCAGGCAGCCTCCTGCTGGCCGCAGAGCAGCTGGGCGTCTCCCGCGAACGCCCCCGCCGCAAAGGCTTCCGGAAGATCCTGCCTGTCCCGGTCCAGGAAGGCGTGGCCGCGCAGGTCCGCGCCGGGCAGGCCCTTGCCATCACCGGCGCCAACGGCGCCGGCAAGTCCACGTTCGCGCTGACCCTCGGCGGGCTGCTTGAGCCGGTGTCCGGAAAAGTGTCCGCGACGCTGGACCTCAGCCGCGGTGCCGGCATCGATCCCTACAAGTGGAAGGCCGAGCAGCTGATTTCGCGGGTGGGCACGGTATTCCAGGAGCCGGAGCACCAGTTCGTCACCGGAAAGGTGCTCGACGAGCTGCTCTTCGGCCCCCGGCACCTGGGGCACGGCGAGGACCGGGTTGAGGAACTGCTGGAGCGGCTGCGGCTTACCCAGCTGGTGGATGCCAACCCCTATACGCTCTCCGGCGGTGAGAAGCGGCGCTTGTCCGTTGCCACCGTCCTGGCCGCCAGCCCCCAGGTGCTGATCCTGGACGAGCCCACGTTCGGCCAGGATGCCAATACCTGGGCCGAACTGGCATCGTTCCTGTCCGAGCTCCTTGATGCGGGCACTGCAGTGGTTGCCGTGACCCATGATGCCGAATTCACGGAGGCGCTGGGCGGTGCGGAACTGCGGATGGCCGCGGCCGAAGTGGTGGCGCCATGAGGCAGCAACTCACCTTGAGCGGCAACCACGCCCTCCTTGCCCGCGCTAACCCTTTGAGCAAGTTCGCGGCGGTCCTGCTCATCACGGCCGTCCTGGCGCTGTCCATCGACTGGGTGTCGGCGTCCGTTGCCCTGGTGTTCGAACTTCTGCTGTTTCCCCTGGCCGGACTCACCTTGTCCCTGCTGTGGCAGCGCGGCTGGCCGCTGATCCTCGCCGCTGCCGTGGGAGGCTGGAGCACCTCCATCCTGGCGCCGGACAGCGGCAGGATCCTGCTCGATGCCGGCATCTGGACCATGAGCGAGGGGTCCCTCCAGCTGGGCATCGGATTCCTGTTGCGCGGTTTTGCGATCGCCCTCCCGGCAGTGCTCCTGATGAGCTGCACCGATCCGACCGACCTCGCCGACGCGCTCGCGCAGAAGGCACGCCTGCCGCACCGGTTCGTCCTGGGAACCCTCGCAGCGATGCGTTTGGTGGGGCTCATGGCCGAGGAATGGCAGACCATCGGGATGGCGCGGCGTGCCCGCGGCGTGGGTGCCCGCGGCAGCCTGGGCCAGCGGGTGAAGGCCACGCTGGGGCAAAGTTTCGGGCTGCTGGTCCAGGCCATCCGCCGTGCATCGAGGCTCGCGGTGACCATGGAGGCGAGGGGTTTTGGCGGCGGCCCGCGGACCTGGGCCCGGGTGTCCACCTTCAGCCCGCTGGACCTTTGGGTGGTGGCAGGCGGCGTCCTGGTGGCCGGGCTCGCCCTTTTCGCAGCTGTTACCGCCGGTACCTGGAATATGGTGTGGCTGGGGAGTTAAGCCATGCGGTCGGGGGCCAGGCAGGGCTCCCTATCGCACCGAATGGGTACCGCCCTCCTGGGATCCCCTTCCGGGCCGGTAGGTAGCTGCGATGGATCCCGGATAACTCATTTATGATATATTCGCCGTATGACCCAGGAAACCGCTGAACACGTTGCCGCCATGCTGAGGGACGCCCGGAGCGAGAAGGGGTGGACCCAGGGGCAACTGGCCGCCGAACTCGGCACCAGCCAGAGCGCCGTGGCCCGGATGGAACAGGGCAAGCAGAACTTGAGCCTGAAAATGATCCAGCGGCTGGAAAACATCTTTGACCGCAGCATCGTGAACGTGGCCAAGCCGCAGATGACGCACCTGCGGGTGGAAGGCGGCCGCACCCTGTCAGGGGCCGTCGACGTCAACAGCAGCAAAAACGCCGGCGTGGCCCTGCTGTGCGCCAGCCTGATCAACAGGGGCACCACCGTGCTGCGCCGCCTGGCCCGGATCGAGGAAGTCAACCGCATCGTCGAGGTGCTGACCAGCATTGGCGTCGAGTGCACCTGGCTCAATGACACGGATCTCCGCCTGCGCCGCCCTGCCGTCCTGGACCTGGATGCCATGGACGTGGACGCGGCACGCCGGACCCGCAGCGTCATCATGCTGCTGGGCCCCCTGCTGGATGAGTCCCGGGAGTACCGGCTTCCCTACGCCGGCGGCTGCGACCTGGGCACCCGGACCGTGGAGCCGCACATGCAGGCACTGCGCGAGTTCGACCTGTCAGTGGAGGCCACGGCAGGGTTCTACACCGTGCAGGCGCCGCCTGCCGATACCCGGGACCGCTCCTTCGTCCTCACCGAACGCGGGGACACCGTCACCGAAAATGCGATCATGGCCGCCGCGCACCGCGCCGGAACGACCGTGATCCGCAACGCCAGCCCCAACTACATGGTGCAGGACCTGTGCTTCTACCTGCAGATGCTGGGCGTCACCATTGAGGGCGTGGGCACCACCACGTTGAAGATCACCGGGCAGCCGGAAATTGACGCCGAGATTGAATACTTCCCCTCCGAGGACCCCATCGAGGCCATGAGCCTCATCACGGCCGGCATCGTGACCAACTCCGAGGTCACCGTGCGGCGGGTGCCCATCGAATTCATGGAGATCGAACTGGCCACGCTGGGCCAGATGGGACAGAAGCTGGAGGTTTCGGGCGAGTACATGGCGCGCAACGGCCGCACCCGCCTGGTGGACGTGACCACCAAGCCGTCCGAGCTGCGCGCCCCCGAGGACAAGATCCATCCCATGCCGTTCCCCGGGCTGAACATCGACAACCTGCCGTTCTTCGCCGTCATCGCTGCGAATGCCCACGGCCAGACCATGATCCACGACTGGGTGTACGAGAACCGCGCCATCTACCTGACGGAGCTGAACCGGCTCGGCGCGCAGGTGCAGCTGCTGGACCCGCACCGGATCTACGTCAACGGGCCCACCAAGTGGCGTGCCGCGGAGGTGGGCTGCCCGCCCGCGCTCCGGCCTGCCGCCTGCCTCCTGCTGGCCATGCTCGCAGCGCGGGGTGTGTCCGAGCTGCGGAACATCTATGTGATCGAGCGTGGTTACGAGGACCTGGCGGAGCGGCTGAACACCATCGGCGCCAAGGTGGAGTACTTCCAGGACTGACCCATTCACGCTTCGTCATGAACGGCGGGCCACGGTTCCAATGCCCGTCTGCTGTCGCAGAATATTCGTATGCGTACATTCGGCGTAGAGGAAGAACTCCTGATCGTTGATCCGGAGTCCGGGGAGCCGCTTGCCCTCGCCGACGCCCTCCTCGCCAGCCACCGCGTGGCAGCAGACGACCTTCCCGTCGGCCTGGATGGCCGCCATGCCGGCAACCAGGCGGATTACGACGACGAGATGGGCTTGAGTGCCGAGCTCAAGCTTGAGCAGATCGAGACGCAGACCCGGCCGTGCCGGGAGTACGGCGGCCTGCTGGAACAGATCCGTGCGGGCCGGGCGCTGGCCGACCAGGCAGCCCGGAAGCACGGTGCCAGGGTGGCGGCGCTGGCCACCTCACCGGTGGCATCGCCCAGCCACACCACGCCTGACCCGCGCTATGCCAGGATGCTGGAGCGCTTTGGCCTCACTGCCCAGGAACAGCTCACCTGCGGTTTCCACGTCCACACCTTCATCGAATCGCCGGAGGAAGGGGTGGCGGTCCTTGACCGTATCCGCGACAAACTGGCGGTACTCACGGCGCTGAGCGCGAACTCGCCGTTCTGGAACGGCGTCCCCACCGGCTTCGAAAGCTACCGGACCCAGGCCTGGAACCGCTGGCCTACAGCCGGCCCGGCCGGCATCTACGGAACGTACCCTGCCTACCGCCGGGTGGTAACCCGGCTGCTGGACAGCGGCGTCATGCTCGACGAGGGCATGCTCTATTTCGACGCCCGGCTCTCCCGCAACCACCCCACGGTGGAGGTGCGGGTTGCGGACGTATGCCTCCGTGCCGGGGACGCCGCACTCATCGCCGTGCTGGTCCGGGCACTCGTGGAATCCGCCAGCCGGGAGTGGCGGGACGATGTGGACCCTGCGCCGGTCCCCACTGTCCTGCTGCGCATGGCGTCCTGGCAGGCCAGCAGTGCCGGGTTGAGCGGCGAACTGCTGGACTTTGGCAACTTCCGGCCCGCGCCGGCTGCGGATGTGGTGCGTTCCCTGGTGGATTACCTGGCCCCCGTCCTTGACGAACAGGGCGAGCTCGCATTGGCCCGCCAGGGGGTGGAGGACATCATCGCCCGCGGGACAGGGTCCGCTGAACAGCGCCGCGCCCGCGACAAGGCCATGGCGGGCCAGCCGCCGGAGGATATGGGGTTCGGCGCCGTGGTACGGCAGGCCGTCCACCTGACCATGCGTGATGCCCTGGACCTTGCGGACGTTGAGGCCACGCCTGAGCTGCTGCGCGTGCGGCAGGCCTGACGGGTCAAGAGCCGCCAGGCGCGCAGACTTGTAGAACGGCAGGCGTAGAGACGCCGCAGCGAAGCGGGTGCTAGGTAGCGAGGCGCTGTAGAAGGACCTGTTCCAGCGGGCTTCGTTGTGCCGGCAGGATGCCCGGGGGCCAGTGGGTTGGTTCTGAGTCCTGGTGTTCGGCGTTGTAGTGCCGTCCCGTGGGTGAGGTCCAGCCGGGTGGTTCATTCTTGTTGGCCCGGTCCGGTGTCCATCTGCTGTGGTGTTTGAGCCGGTGGTGCTTAGGGCAGAGCTGTGCCAAGTTACTGGTTCCAGTGGTGCCGCTGTGTTCCCACGCTTGCAGGTGGTCGGTGTCGTTGTCGGGGGTGCGGTTGGTGCAGCCGGGGAAGGTGCATTTGGTGTCGCGCATCCTGATCCAGCGTTTGATGGCTGCGGTGAGCCGGTAGTTTTTGCGGCCGATTTCCAGTGGTGCCCCGTCGCGGGGGTCGACGAGGACCCGGTAGAAGGAGTCCGCCCCACCGGCGACGAGTTTGCGGGCCATGGACGCCGGGATTGGTCCGAAGCCGTCCAGTACGGCGGGTTCGTCGGTCACTCCGAGGAGGGCGAACACGGGCACGGTGACCAGGACGTCGGCCCGCGGGGTAGGGACTTCGCTGAGTTCAGTGGCAGTTCCAGCCCCCAGCAGCAGGGATGCTGCGATGTCGGGGCGGAGCTGGGTGAGGGTGCGCTCTTCGTCGGGGCCTTGGAGTCCGCGGGCGGTGGCGGTGGTCCGGTTCCAGATGGTGCGCGCGGTGTCCCCGGGCATGTAGAGGGAGATCCAGGCCATGCCATCCCGGTCGGGGGTGTATTCCATCCGCCGACCCGCCACACCCTTTGCATGGCGCTTCTCGATCGATTCCGGATGGTGGCGTTCCCGCCACCCGCGGACCTTGGCCCGGAACCGTGACGGGACGAGTTCGCCGGGGGCGGCACCCCGGGCCGGGTTCGGCGCAGCCGGGTCGAAGAAGTGCGTCACCAGGGACGCCGCGCCCCCGGAGGTGAGGCCTTCGGTTTCGTCAGCAATGATGCGGGCGTGCTGCCACGACATCGCGCCCGCGGCCAAGGCGTTCATGACGGGCGGCAGGGAGCAGATCCGCCGTGACTGCTCCACCAATGCCCCTGCTGCGCCGGAGCTGATGGTCAGGACTCCGGCGATCTCCTCGACCACCGACATGTCCGCGTACGTGCGGTCCTGCACGGAGGCGTCCGGCGGGGTCACGGCTTGCTGGAACTCCACTCCCTCAGCGACGTCCCGTGCCTTCACCGCAGCGAGCTGCGCCTCCAGCCGAGCCAAAAGCTCCAGTCGTTCCAGACGGATCTCATACCGCCGCTGCAACACATCCACACCGGCACAAGCACCGGCCCCGGCAGCAAGGAAAGAGTCCTCACTGTTCAGCGAATCGAGGGCGGCAACAGAGGCATCGATTGACGCCAGCACCACCCCGACACCACCGCTGATTCCCATACCGACATCATCCAACGAGGCACTGACATCGTATTTGGCCGCCACGGATTACGGTATTGGTGGCATGAGCCTCCTGCGGTAAGCTCGGGAACTTCAGGTGCAAGGAACCCATGCAACTGTGGGGCGACCGTGACACACTCCGGCGCGTGACGCCGTCGTACGCCTTCGAAGCTGAACTTTGATACCGCATTTCCCCCGGCCAGAGGGTCCACATACTGCTGGAAACTCAGGCAGGACCAGCCGCCGCTAGATCTGCTTCAGCGCCTGCTCCAGGTCGCGGAGGAGGTCCTCCGGGTCCTCGAGCCCCACCGAGAGCCGGACCACGCCGTCACTCAGGCCGATGGCGGCCCGCCCCTCCGGGCCCATCGCCCGGTGGGTAGTGGTGGCGGGGTGCGTGATCAGGGACTTTGCATCACCGAGGTTGTTGGAGATATCGATGATCCGCAGCCCGTCCAGCAGCGCAAACGCCGCTTCCTTGCCCGTGCGTCCGCCGGAAGGAGCGAGCTCGAAGGTAAGGACCGTGCCACCGGCACTCATCTGCTTTGCCGCCAGCCCGTACTGCGGGTGCGACTTCAGGAGCGGGTACTTCACCCAGCCCACCGCCGGCTGTTCCTCCAGCCATTCTGCGAGCCGAAGGGCGGTCGCCGAGGAGTGGTTGACGCGCAGGCCCATGGTCTCCAGGCCCTTGGTCAGAACCCAGGCGTTGAAAGCGGAAAGCGCGGGGCCGGTGTGCCGCATCAGCTGCTTCACCGGTCCGTCGATGAATTCCTTGGTGCCCAGGATGGCACCACCCATCACCCTGCCCTGCCCGTCGATGTGCTTGGTGCCGGAGTAGACGATCACGTCGGCGCCGAGGTCCCCGCAGCGCTGCAGCAGGGGAGTGGCAAAGACGTTGTCCGCCACCACGGTGGCCCCGGCCGCATGCGCCAGTTCACTGACGGCTGCGATGTCCACGATCTCCTGCATGGGGTTCGACGGGGACTCGAAGAAGACGGCGGTGGTGGGCTTGGACAGGGCTTCGCGCCACTGGTCCAGGTCCGGCCCGTCCACGAAGACCGTTTCCACGCCCCAACGGGGCAGGATCTCATTCAGGATCACAAAGCACGAACCGAACAGTGACCGGGCGGCCACCACCCGGTCACCGGCAGCCAGCAGGGCACCCAGCGCGGTGAACACGGCGGACATGCCCGACGCCGTCGCGAAGCATGCTTCGGCGCCTTCCAGCAGCCTGAGCCGTTCCTGGAAGGTGGCCACGGACGGGTTGCCGTAGCGGGAGTAGACAAAGCGCTCGTCCTCGCCGGTGAAGGCGCGTTCAGCTGCCGCGGCTGATTCGTAGACGAACCCGGAGTTCAGGAAGATGGCCTCGGATGTTTCCTGGAAGTTGGAGCGGTCCAGGCCTCCGCGGACTGCCTGGGTGTCGGGGTTCCAGCCGGGGGCGTCTGGGTTGAAGGCCACTTAGTTCTTTCCGAGGTTGGTGGGGAGGCCGCGGTTCTTCCAGCCATTGACGGTCCGCTCGCCGTAGCGGTCGGGCTCGCCTTCGAAGCCCTCCAGCACGCTGTACGCGGTGAAGCCGGCCTGGGTGGCGGCAGTTGCGGCCGCGATGGACCGCTGGCCGGAACGGCACAGGAACAGCAGTTCCGCGTGGGGATCCTCCGGCGCCTGCTCCTGCAGGTCCTTGACGAAGTCGGGGTTGGGGATACCGCCGGGAAAGGTCCACTGGATGAACAGGGGATCGTTGTCCGTGGCTTTGGTGTCCGGGATGCCGATGTGGGCCCATTCGCCCTCGGTGCGGACGTCCACCAGGATGGCGCCCTGCTCCAGCTTGGCCCAGGCTTCCTGCGGCGTCAGGTCTCCGGCGTAGCTCATGCGTGACCCTCGCCGTCGAACTCGCCCTCAAATTCGGCATCGAGCTGGTCCACGGCGGTCGCCACGGCGGCATCGGCTGAGGCGATGGCGGCCGGAAGGACGATTGCCTGCGCAACGATGACGGTGGTGCCGTTGAAGGTTGCCGCCGGGCTGCCGTGCAGGACATAGCCGTCGGCGAGTGCAGCGGAGATCCGCTCACAGAATTCACGGTTGTCCGCGCCGGTAATCAGGCGGTAGGACAGTTTTTCGTCAGGGGCGGGTGCGTCGGACACGACGGATCTCCTTCTTTCACGCTTGCAGCTCGAATCGGTCGATATGCCGAGTATTCACCTGAGGCACCCCGCCGCGAAAGGGAGGGTTGCCGACCGGCAAGTCAGGGCTTTGCACCGGTACTCATTACTCCCCAAAAACGTAACACCTGCCGCGCCCCGCCGCATCGCCGCCGTCGTCATGTTCCGTAATTGAGCCGTCCGCGACACGGCACGGGTAATGCCCGCGGGCCGATAAAGTTCTTACCGGGGGGCGCCGCCCCGTATCCAGAGCAATGAGTACCGGGGGGTCCTTGTCAGCATGCGGGCACACGTATCGCACCACCACGCCGCCATCCGGCGGAACCGTCCGCGTTCCATCGCAGCCTTTTTCGCCGCGGCCATCATCGCCCTCCTGGCCCTGGTGGTCCCGGCCGGACCGGCGCACGCCGCGCCTGCTGCACCGGACAAGGGCAAGCCCTGGCTGGGGGCGGTCCTCGAGTGGGGTGAGGATACGGCTGCGGGCTTCAGTGACCGGCTGGGCGCCAGCCCTGCCGTCTTCGGCCATGACATCACCATTCCCTACCGCGAATCGGAGCGGAACGACATGGACGGCTTCCTGCAGCAGACTGCTGCCAAAGGCGCCCACGCCCTGCTCACGGTGAAGCCGTCGGTGCCCCTGGACCAGCTCGGCACGGCCGAGGCGGAAGCGTTCGCAGCACAAGTGCGCGACCTGGCGTCGGGGTTCAAAGGCCAACTGCTGGTCCGGTTCGCCCCCGATATGAATACCGGCTGGGTGGCATGGGGCCAGCAGCCGGCCACGTACCGGCAAACCTTCCAGGCCGTGGCGGCAGCCTTCAAGAAGTACGACGGCGGCCGGGCCGCCATGGTGTGGGCGCCCTACCTGGGCAAGGACTACCCCTTTGAACGGAACCGGAATGCCCCGGAGCCGGGAAGCGAGGGGTTCTCCCTCCTGGATACGAATGGGGACGGGGCCTGGAACGGAAGCGACAGCGCCTATGCTCCCTATTACCCCGGCGATGACGCCGTGGACTGGGTGGGCCTGACCGCCTATCACGACGACACTTCCGGCGGGGCCGCCGTCAACACCACGCCGCGTCCCGGTGAACTCCAGGAGATGCTGACGGCATCCGGCAGCGAAAACTTCTACGGCACCTACGCCGAGGGACGCAAAAAGCCATTCCTCCTGCAGACCTCGGCCTTCTACAGCCCTGCGTCCGGTGGGGCACCCGAGGCGGACATCAAGACGGGCTGGTGGGACCAGGTGGTGGCCACTGCCACATCGCCCGCTTTCGGCGGGACGGCCGCCGTGGTGTGGGACGAGCGGACCAGCACGCGGGACACCGGCGTGGCAAGCATCAGCTGGCTGCTCACGGGAAGCCCGGATGTTGCCAAGTCCGCGCTCGACAGGCTGAAGGCATCACCGATGGTCACCGGCCCTGTCACGGATGTGGCGTCCACAGGCACCTACGTGCGGGCCAATACGCTCTCCGGTGCCGTCCCGTGGACCCTTGCTGCCGCCATGGTCATCCTCCTGGTGGCCCTGTGGCAGATTCCCCGCCGGATCAACACCGCCACGTCCTGGAGCTACCAGGACCCTTCCACCAGGGATTCGAGGGTGGATCTGCTGCGCGGTCTGGCCATAGTCTTCGTTGTGGTCAACCACCTGGGCATGGCCTCACTGTTCCAGTTGCTCACCCAGGAGGCGGTGGGCTTCGTGTCAGGCGCGGAGCTCTTCGTGCTGTTCTCCGGCCTGGTGGTCGGCATGGTGTACGGGCCCAAAGCCAAGCAGGACTTCGGCCGGGTGGTGGACCTGACATCCCGCCGTGCCGGGAAGCTGTACGTGACTGCGCTGGCCGTGCTGATCGGCGTCTTCCTTCTTTCCCTGCTCCCGTTCTTCCACACCGAGGCCCTGACCACGTTCGTGGACCAGGGGACCGGCGGGGCGGGACACGGTGGTGCTTACCGGACCTACGACCTCTATGCCGGCATGTCATCGCTGTTCCAGTTCCCCGTGCCGCCGCAGGTGCTGCTTACTATCGTGCTGCTGCAGTTCGGGCCTTGGCAGTTCAACGTCATGGGCCTGTACGTGGTGCTCCTGCTGGCCAGCCCGCTGATCCTTGCGGCGCTGAACCGCGGCAAGGCCGTCTGGGTCTTGCTGGCGACGCTCGCCGTGTACGCCGTGGGCGCGGTGACCCGGTTCAGGATCCTGCCGTCCCAGTTTGAGGACTCGTTCCCCCTGCTGGTCTGGCAGGTGCTTTTTGTGCTCGGGCTGGTGGTTGGCTACTACCGCCGCAGCATCGTTGCCTGGCTGTCGGCCCACACCTGGGTGGTGGCGGCCTGCACTGTGGCAGCGTTTGCCCTGGCCTTCCTGTCCTGGGGGAATCCTTACCTGGCCAACAACTACGACGTCCGCCTGGCGCTCATGCCGGACGCCTCCTACCGGGCCATGTATGACGCACTCTTCGGCCGGACCTACCTGGCGCCCGGCCGCCTGTTCAACGTCCTGGTCCTGGTGGTGGCCGCCTACGCGTTCCTCAGCGCTTACTGGAAACCGGTGGAGCGGGCCCTGGGCTGGTTCCTGATTCCGCTGGGCCGCGCCACGCTCTATGTGTTCATCATGCATGTGGTGCTGATCGCCGTCGTCACAAACATCCCGGCGCTCCAGCAGCAGAGCATTTTCCTCAACACCGCGGCCTACGCCGTGGTCCTGGGCCTGCTGTGGGTGATGGTCCGCACCAGGTTCCTTTTCCGGATCATCCCCACCTAGGGATCTCCCAGGCGCGGACTCCGGTTGCGGGTGGGGCGTCCGGACATGAAAATGCTGCGGCACAAAAGTGCCGCAGCATGTCATCGTTCGCCGCTGGTTGTCCTGGGGTCCGTTGGAGGCCCGGAAACAGCCTAGACGAGTCGCGGGTAGCTGCTGAGGATGTAGTCCGCAGCAGCAGGCCCTCTCATGCGCAGGCCGTTGTGGCGGGCCGAGACTTTGTGTTTCATGGCAGCCCAGAAACTGGACTCGGTGCCGGTGGGCTGTTCGTTAACGAAGCACCAGCTGGTGTACAGGCCGTAGAGGCGGTCGGGGTCCAGGTTGGTGTCGGAGGCGTGGTCTGCGTAGGTGGCTTCGTGGAGGAAAAGATCAAACTGCGAATTGGCCATGAGGCGTCCCTTCGCTCGGTGCCGTGGTGCCGCCGGTAGGCTCCAGCGGCGAACCTCGATGCCCTGCACAAGGTGGCAAAGGATTATGTAGTCGCTTTCCTTGAGAGGTCCAGAAAAGCTCAAGAGTTCATCTTGTCTACGATGTAGACTTTACCTGTAGACCAGATATGAGGCAACCGTCCCAGTTACTTCGGGACGAGGGCCGCCAGTGAGGACTTTTTGATGACTTCCGCCAACAGTTCCCAGCCAGGGCAGGCCAAAACGAGGCTGAGCAGGGACATTGTGCTGGCCAAGGCCCTGGAGCTGGTGGACGCCGAAAGCCTGGAGGCGCTGACCATGCGCCGCTTGGGGCAGGAGCTCGGCCGGGATCCCATGAGCCTCTACCGGTACGCCGAAAACCGCGCCGCCTTGCTGGACGGGATAACGGAGCTGGTACTCAACCAGCTCAGCATCCATCCGGAGGACCCGGACTGGAAAGCCCAGCTGCGGAAGATCGCCCACAGCCTGCGGACGCTTGCCCTGCAGCATCCCAATGTGGTTCCCCTGTTGGTGACGCGGCCCCTTTCCACGCCTCTGGGCCTTCGCCCCCTGGGCACGCTGCGGCCCCTGGAACAGATCCTGTCCCTGCTGGGCGCGGCGGGATTCTCGCCGGCCGATGCGCTCCACGTCTACCGCGCCTACTACGGCTTCCTCTACGGGCACATCCTGAACGAATTGCAGGAGTATGTGGTGGATCCGGAAGAGAACGAGGTGCTGTTGCGCCTGGGGCTCCACCGCCTGCTTACCAAGGAGTTCCCCAGGCTGCGTGCCCTTGCTCCCGCCCTGTCTGAGTACGACGGCGAGGCGGAGCTTGACCAGGGACTTGGCATCCTGCTGTCCGGGCTGGAAGCACAGCTGTCACGGCAGGCTGCAGGCCCCGCCGCCTGACGCTCCGTGGCCTTGTGGAGGCCGGATTACCCGGGCGGCGCTATTCGAAGGATGCCCGGCGCCGGTCCTGCAGGCGGGTGTTCCAGATGTCCGGCCGGTTTACGCGGAACCGGCGTCCGGTCAGGGCTTTGGCGTTCAGCCGGACGTAGTGGGCTTTTTCGCCCGGCTGCCACGGTTCCAGGCCGAGTGCATCCACTGCATCCTTCACACCCTGGTCCTCGATGATCTCCGTTTCGCCGCGCACCACTACGCTCCAGGCCTGTTCCGAGGCGGGGTCGTAGCCGTCTATTTCCAGTGCTGCTTACCGTTCCATCCGGGCGCCCCAAAGCTTTGAACCGGGTGCGGTGCGGAAGACGATGCTGCGCAGGTGGACAGCGTAGTTCACGGGGAAGATCTCGGGATGTTCGTCCACCACGATGGCCAGCCTGCCCACCGCGTCATTGTCGAGGAGTTCCCAGCAGTCGTCGAAGGACAGGTTTTCAATCGGCAGGTTTCGCGAGTCCATGGTCCACACCTTACGGGTGATGCGGGAGTGGGAAAAGGGATTGCGCCGCTTGTTGCGGCCTAGTGGATGCCGGCGAAAAGTCCGCTCAACTCGGCGGTCAGTTCCTTCTGGACCGACGGGGTGCCGATTTCCTTGCCGTCGATCCGGTTCACGGGCGCCAGCAGGCGGACACTGGAGATCAGCCAGACCGCATCCGCGTCCATGAGGTCCCTGGGCTCCAGCGGACCATAGCCCAGTTCCCAGCCCGCCGCCTTGGCGGCTGCGAAGAGGGCACCCTGGGAGGTCCCGGCCAGGATGCCGCTGTCCAGCTGGGGAGTGATGAGGCGCTTCACTGTTGTGCCGTCGTCGGACTGCTCCACATGCGCAAGCAGCACCGTGGACGTGGGGCCCTCCAGCACGCGGCCGTCGGAGGACAGGAAGATGACGTCGTCGGCGCCCTGTTTGTGGGCATGGCGCAACGCTGCCATGTTGACGGCGTAGGAAAGGGTCTTGGCGCCGAGGAGCAGCCAGGGTGCCCGTTCGGCCACGTCACTGTCGTAACCCCGGTCAAGGAGGATGACGTCGATGCCCGTTTCACGCTGCCTGCGGCCGGCAGCCCCGGCCGGCGACGCCTGCACCCAGGCCGTGGGCGCCTCGCCTTCAACGCCGCGGGTGACCACCAGTTTGACCACCAGTTCATCGGCGGCCGGGTCAGCCGGCGGGTTCTCGGACCGGTGCCGGCCCACCGCAGCGGCAATAACGCGCCGCCACGCGTCCTGCTCCGGGATGGCCAGGTCCAGCGCCGCGGCGGAGCCCGCAAGCCGGTCCAGGTGCGCCTGCATCTTCCGCACCGTTCCACCCACGGCCAGCATGGTTTCGAAGACGCCGTCGCCCCGCGTGACCCCCAGATCCGTGACCAGCAACTGGGGTTTGGCGGCATCGGCCACCCTGCCGTCGGGGAAAGCAGGATCGAGGAAGGCGAGAACCACGGGTGCTGGAGAGGTCATGGCACCAGCTTAGTGCTGGACCGCGGATAAGCTGGGCAGAGTGCACCGGCCGGAAGCCGTCCTCCGGAGCCCAATCTCCCCGGGGGTTTTAGACGTGTTGTGGCCTTTTTCGCTTGCCGGCACCGCGCCCACATGGGTGGTGGTGCTCCTGGGCTTCGCCGACCTGGCCATCAGGATCCTTGCGCTGGGCATCATCCCCGGCAACCGGCGCCCCACCACCGCCATGGCCTGGCTGCTGGGTATCTTCTTCATTCCGTTCGTGGGCATCGTCCTGTTCCTGCTGTTCGGCAATTTCCGCTTGTCCAGCCGCCGGTGGGCACAGCAGCAGCTGGTCAACGAACGCGTGCAGGCAGGCATCACCGCACTCTCGGATGTGGAAAGTGACTACCCCGGCCCTGAGTGGGTGAAGTCCGCCGCTGAGCTCAACCGCACCCTGGGCTCGCTGCCCATGGTGGACGGAAACTCTGTTGACCTGATCCCTGGCTATCCGGATTCCATCCTGGAAATGACCAAGGCCGTGCGGAAGGCGAAAAAGTTCGTCAACGCCGAGTTCTACATCATGAGTTCGGACCACGTCACCAACGACCTGCTCACCGCCATGGAAGAGGCCGCCGAACGGGGAGTGGAGGTGCGGCTCCTGTTCGACCACATCGGAACGCTGCGCATCAAGGGGTACAGGAAGCTGCTCAACCGTCTCCGCGCTGGCAAGATCCAGTGGAAGCGCATGCTGCCGCTGCTGCCCATCCACGGTCAGTGGCGCCGCCCGGACCTGCGCAACCACCGCAAAATCCTGGTGGTGGACGGCGAAGTCGCCTTCACGGGCTCGCAGAACCTGATCGAACCCTCCTACAACAACCCGCGGCACCGCAAGGCAGGCCGCGAATGGGTGGAACTGATGGCGTGCCTGCGCGGCCCCATCGTGACCACCCTGAACGTCGTCTTCGCCACCGACTGGCTGACCGAGACCGACGAATCCCTGGAACACCAGCTGCAGCTCCCGTCGAACCCCGAACCCGGCCACGTCACGGCCCAGGTGGTGCCCAGCGGCCCCGGCTTCATCACGGAGAACAACCTCCGGCTCTTCAACACGCTCATCTATTCGGCCCAACACCGCATCTCCATTTGCAGCCCCTACTTCGTTCCGGACGACTCCCTGCTCTACGCCATCACCACCGCGGCCCAGCGAGGCGTGGACGTGGAACTGTTCGTCTCGGAGAAGGGGGACCAGTTCCTGGTCCACCATGCCCAGCGGTCCTACTATGAGGCGCTCCTGGAAGCCGGGGTCCGGATCTACCTGTACAAGGCCCCGTTCGTGCTCCACGCCAAGCACTTCACCATCGACGATGAGGTAGCCGTCCTGGGGTCCAGCAACATGGACATGCGGTCCTTCTCGCTGAACCTGGAGGTGTCAGTGATGCTGCTGGGTGAGGACATCGTGAACAAGATGCGGGCGGTGGAGGATACCTACCGGGACATCTCCCATGAGCTCAAGCTGGCGGACTGGCTCAACCGGCCGCTCGCTGCCCGGTACGTGGACAACGTTGCCCGGCTGACGGCCACTGTTCAGTAACCCTGCCAACAGCGGCGGGCTCCGCACTTCGCTGGCCCAGCGAATCAGTCAGTCCGCACTGACCCGCTGCCCGTCGTCGTGCCCGGCGTGCTCAGGCCAGCCGCCCTTGCGGTAGGCAGGGGTTCCCAGGGCCAGCACGAGCACCGCCACGGTGCAGCTGCCAATCATGACGCTGACCATCGACAGGGAATTCCCGCCCAGGAGTCCAACCAGGGGGCTCACCAGTCCGGCGACCCCGGACTGCAGGGCTCCGATGACAGCCGCCGCCGTTCCCGCCATGTGGCCGTAGTTGTGCAGCGCGAGCACTGAGGCGTTGGCCGGGATCATGCCCTGGGCTGACAGGACCAGCCACAGGCCGGCCACCAGGCCCACCGCGCCGCCGGCACCCGTGGCCACCACGCCGAGCAGCACCAGGGCCAGGCTCAACTGGACCAGGAGGGCGGTGCGCAGGAGGCGGACGGGCGGGAACTTCCGGACCAGGGCGGCGTTGAGCTGGGCCGAAAGGACAAGCGCGGCGCCGTTCAGGGCGAACACGAGGGCGAACTGCTGGGCGGTGAGGCCGTACTCGTTTTGGAAGACGAAGGGCGAACCCACCACGTAACTCATGATCAGGGCCAGCCCCAGTCCGGGGATGACGGCCAGCGCCATGAAGTGCCTGTCCCGCAGCAGCACCCAGTAGGCGGCCGCCACGTGCCGCGGGTGGCCCGGGCTGCGGCTGTCCCCGGGCAGCGTTTCCGGCATGAACTTCCAGACAATTGCCACCAGGACCACGCCGATGAGCGCCAGTGCATAGAAGACGGCGCGCCAGTTCCAGAGCCCGGCGATGGCCTGGCCCACAGTGGGGGCCAGGAGCGGAGCCACACCGATGACCAGCATCAGCCGCGACAGCAGCCGGGCGGCGGCGGAGCCGACGAAGCGGTCGCGGATCACCGCGAGTGCCACCACGGCAGCGGCGGCGTTGAAGAAGCCCTGCAGCACTCGCAGCCCTGTCAGCGTTTCGATGTTCGGCGTCAGGGAACACAGCAGCGAGATGGCTACGTGCAGCGAGATGCCGATGAGCAGCGGAAGCCGCCGGCCGAACCGGTCCGAGAACGGACCGATCACCAGCTGGCCGATTCCGCCGCCCACCAGGGTTCCGGACAACGTCAGCTGGACAGCGGTCTGGGTGGTGTGGAGGTCGGCCTCGACGGCGGGCAGCGAGGGCAGGTACATGTCCGTGGTGAGGGCGGGGAGCGCGGCCAGGGCGCCAAGCATGAGAACGTACTTGACGCTGCGCGGTGCCTTGCTGTTCTGGGGAGGGGACGGTTCCGTCACGCGGCATACCTAACTTGTGTTGAAGCACCCAGGGATGGGTCCGCCGCCTGGCTTGGGCGGTTCAGCTAGGTCAGGGGCGTACCCCCGGGGGCGTCTTCCTAAACGGGCGTCCGCGGAGTGGATGCCCCACCGCCCGGGTTCAGCGTCAGTCTTCGGGGAAAGCGGCGCCCAAGGTGGAGAGCACCCCGTAGGCCTTGGTCCGGATTTCGTCGTATTCGTCGTCCGGAACGGAATCCGAAGTGATGGCACCGCCGACGCCGAGCGAGAGTTCAGCCGTTCCGTCGCCGGCTGTGCTGATCACCAATGTCCTGATGGCGACGGCGAGGTCGGCCGCCGCGTTGAGTGAGAAGTAGCCGATGGCCCCCGAGTACAGCCCGCGCGGCCCTGCCTCCAGCTGGTCCAGGATGGCCATGGTGCTGATCTTGGGGGCGCCGGTCATGGAGCCTGCCGGGAAGCACGCAGCGACTGCCTCGGCCCGCGGTGCGCCCGGGAGGAGTCGGGCGTCAATGGTGCTGACCATCTGGTGGACGGTGGCATAGCTCTCGATCGCGCAGAGCCGGCTGACCGTCACGGAACCGGGCTCCGCGAAATGGCTGAGGTCGTTGCGCAGCAGGTCCACGATCATGATGTTCTCGGCCCTGTCCTTCAGGGACGTGGCCAGGTCCTCGCGCAACCGCTTGTCCTCCTGAGCGTCAGCAGCACGGCGCCGGGTTCCCTTGATCGGTTCGGCGCGCATGCCGCCGTCGGACGCGATCTTCAGGAACCGCTCGGGCGAGGTGCTGGCCACGGCAAGGTTTCCCAGCCGGAGGTAGCTGGCAAACGGGGCCGGGTTCCTCCGGCGCAGCGCCAGGTAGGTGGTCCATGGATCCACCGACGTTGCCTGCACCCTGGCTTCGAGCGTGGTGGTCAGGCAAACCTCATACGTGTTTCCCTGGGCGATCTGGTGCTGGGCCGCGGTGATCTTCTCCCGGTACCGCGCACCCGTGTCCCGGCTGCGGAAGGACGGGGCTGTGGAAGGCGCGACGCCGGTGCTGCCGCCGGCTTGCGCTGCCCGGCTATCCGCCGGCGGCCGTGCCCCGCTGTTGGCGGCTTCCACTGCTGCCCTGGCCTGCGCCAGCCACTCCACGGAGTCGGGGGCCTCCAGAGCCAGGAGCCAGGCGGCGCCTTCGGCATGGTCCAGGACCACGGCCCGACCGGCGAAGATCAGGGCAGCGTCCGGGGTGGGCGCGGACAGGTCGCTGCCGCCCGTTTCACGCTTCAGCTCGTAACCCAGGCAGCCGAGCCAGCCCAGGGTGAAATCACAGGGATAGCCGTCCGGGGTGCGTACGGCACGGCGGCCCCAGACGGTGTCCAGCCAACGGAAGAAGGGGCCGGGGACCTTGGCAGTGGAGGAGCCCGTGCTGATCAGGCTCACCCCCGAACGGTGCGTCACGAACTGTCCGAAGGTGCCGGCGTCGTCCGCCATGATGCTGAACCTGCTGCGCTCCGCAGCAGTCCGGGCCGCCGGGTCTTCGCTGTTTTCTCCAGGGCCGGCCTGTCCGGTGCCGCCCAGGGCGGTGTCAGCGTTGGAGGAATCCAGCCAAACGGCATTGGCCGACCGTCCGTACAGCGACTGAAACAGTGCCGGTGCGTCCGGGAGGGCGTCAAGTCGCTCGGCATGGAGCCGCAGGCCGCGGCGTGCGGACAGTTCCGGGGCCAAGGCAGGCGCCAGGGCCGGCAGGCAGGGGAGGAGCTTCAGGAGGTCCGCCGGAGCTGACCCGTCAGCGAGGTTCTGGACGCGAAGGTCTGCGTGGGCGGGGACGTCGTCCCGGCCCAGCCACTCTTCTTCCTGCGCGGCCCACTGGTCCCAGTACGGCTCGTAGGTTTCACCGTCGCGGCCCAAAGCCCGGGTCCGGCGGACGTCGTCCGGAGACTCGGCCCAGATGACGGCGCCAAGCATGGGCCGGGCAGCCTCCGCGGCGGCCCCCACTCCCTCCACGATGACGATCTCCGCGGGCAGCGTGACCCGGGCGTCGCCGTCGTAATGGTTCTCCCAGTCCCAGCTGGTCCAGGTGGCGGCCTCGCCACGGCTCAGCGGCGCGAGGACCGTGCTGACATAGCGCTCCACGCCTGCCGCCAGCCCATCCCACCCCGGGTAGATGTCCTCAAGGTGGAAAAGGGACACCTTGTGATGGGCGCGGAGCCGGGCCGCGAGTTCGACGGCGAGGGTGGTCTTCCCTGCGCCGGAGCGCCCGTCGACGGCGATGATGACGGGGGCTGGGCTCATGGACTAGAGCGTACCGTTTTCCGTTGGCCGCTTTCATCCATGAATGACGCGCTGCCGTGAGGCGTGACGGCCGCTGCTGAGGTGGCCGCCCAGGAACCCGCTCACCAGCAGCAGGACGGCCCCCGCCCGCGCCAGCCGCACACCCCGCCGGTGGTTGCCGCGGGACCGGGCCCGCCAGGAGGCGACGAACACCAGGGTGGCTGCCGCGTTGGCGGCGGCGTGCACAATCCCGACGCGCTTCAGGGCGCGGTCCTTGCCGGACCAGGTTGCCCAGCCGGACAGGGCGGTGGGAACGGCGGTGATGACGCCGAGGGCCACCAGCCGCTGGGCGGAGCGGCGGGACGCCTGGTCATCAAAGAAATCCAGGAACACCGCCGACCACCAGGCGCCAAAGGGGGCGTCGGTAAGGATGGTGTGCAGCGGAATGCCCGTGGTGTCGCCGCGGACCAGGCTGGCGATGTTGGGCTGCGCCATGAGGCGGGACGCCAGCGGTTCTGCGGCCCTGACGGCAGCGTCCAGGGGTTTTGCTTCCTCAAGGGTGCCAAGGAGCCGGGTGTACCTGCCGGTGCTGGGTGCGGCGTGCATGCAGCACAAAATACTCCAGGCGCTGCCGGATTGCACCATGTTTTCCTGCGCCGTTATTGCGCCTGGAAGCTGCTAGTGCGGCTGAAGCTGCGTGTTCTGCAGGACCGCTGCCTTGATGTGCTGGACCAGGCCCGGCAGCGCCGTGTGGATCTGGTGCCAGACGGCGTCGAAATCCGCATGCCCGCCGTACCAGGGGTCCTCGATGCCCTGCTCCAGCCGGTCCCTCCCGGCCATGGCGGGATCGAAGCTGCGGAGCATCCGGATCTTGTCCACGGACTCCTGGTCCGGTGCGGCTTCGCTGAGCCAGGCGTAGTGGTCAATGTCCAGGGCCAGGATCAGGTCGCGCTCGCGGAACCACTCCGGCGCCCACTCCCGGGCCACGTGGCGTTCCGATGCCAGTTGCGTCACGGCGAGGCGGCGTGCGGCGCGGGGATCGATGGGCCGGCCGGCCTCGTATCCGGTGGTGCCTGCGGAATCCACCTCCACCAGCCCCTCCAGGCCCTCGCGTTCGAGCGCTGCCTGGAGCATGAGCTCGGCCATGGGGGACCGGCAGATGTTACCCGTGCAGACAGTGATGACGCGGTATGCGCTCGACGTTGAGGTCATGGAACTAAGCATGCGCGCTTCCCATCACCTTTGGCTAGCCGCCTGTTCACAAAGATTTACGGGCTTGTAAAGAAGCATTACTGGGCTTGAAAAGGGTACCTGCACATTGGCGTAAAGCGCCGTCGCGAACCAGTCCCGTCAGTGGATCAGGGCCAGCAGGATGCCCACCCCCACGAACAGGGCGCCGAACACCCTGCTGAGGACCAGCTGGCCCCGTTCCGTGCTGGTGAAGCGCTGGAATGACCTGGCGGCGGCGGCAAAGAAGAACCACATCACCAAAATATCGATGACCACAATGGTGGCCGTCAGCACCGCGTACTGGGTGAACAAAGGCTGTTCCGGCCGGATGAACTGGGGGGTGAAGGCCAGGAAGAACACGATGGCCTTCGGGTTCAGCAGGTTGACCCAAAAGCCGCGCCTGAAGATGGACCAGGCGGGTTCGTTCCGGAGGGCAGCGGCCTGCTCCTGTGCCATCGTGGGCTTGCTGAGGAACTGGCGGATGCCCAGGTACACCAGGTAGGCCGCGCCCGCGTAGCGGATCACGTTGAAGGCAAGGGGAGAGCTGGCCACCAGCACGCCAACGCCGAGGGCGACAATCAGGACATGCACGACCAGCGCCGCCTGCTGGCCCAGAATTCCCCAAATGGACCGGCGGAACCCCGCATTCAGCGAGTTGCTCATGGTGTTGATGGCCCCGGCGCCCGGGGTGAAGCTGATCAGGGCGCCGGCACCCGCAAGGGCCAGCCACAGGGAAAATTGCACTACACAATCTTACGGGGGCAAAGGCCTGTCTTTCCGTCAGCCGCAGGGGCCGGCGGGCCAGGGCTGGGGCAATGCAACCTAGGCCCGCGCGATGACCTCACCGTTCGGGATCAGGAACCAGCCGTCGTCCGTGGAGCCCCAGCGGTGCCAGCCCGCTGAGATCCGGGCGAGGTCGGCCGCGTTGGCGAATCCGTACTCCAGCGCCTGCTCGGCGAAGGCGGAATGGAGCACCCGCTCACCCCAGACGCGTGCCTGCCAGCGGCGCTGCTGCGCCGTGGCGTAAAGCCAGTTGCTGCTGGTGGGGGCGACGTCGGTGAATCCCGCAGACTGGGCCCAGCTGACCAGCCGCCGCCCGGCGTCGGGCTCTGCTCCATTGCGCCGGGCAATCCGCTGGTAAAGGTCCATCCACTCGTCCAGTTCCGGGATCTCCGGGTACCAGCTCATGCCGTGAAAGTCTGCGTCCCGGACGGCCACGATGCCGCCGGGTTTGGCGACGCGGCGCATCTCGCGCAATGCCTCGACGGGGTCTGTGAGGTGCTGGAGCACCTGGTGGGCGTGGACGACGTCGAACGTTTCGTCGGCGAAGTCCACGTCGTAGATGTTGCCTGCCACAAATTCGATGTTGGGCACTTCCCGCTCGACGGCGAGGGCCTGGGCCTGTGCCACGATGTCCGGCGAACGGTCCAGGCCGGTGACTTTGCCGGGGTTGACCAGGGCTGCGAAGTCGCAGGTGATGGTGCCCGGCCCACACCCGACGTCGAGTAGGGTGGATCCCGGTGTGAGGTGGGGGAGGACGAACGCGGCCGAATTTTCGGCAGTCCTGGCGGCGTGGGCGCGGACTACGGACTCGTGGTGGCCATGCGTGTAGACGTCGTCTTCAGGCTGCTGGTCGCTCATAACCAAACGCTACCCCTTGGGAGCGGAGGCTACCCGGATTCTGTCCTTGCCGCCACGGTGGCATCGATCATCGCCGTCATGAAGCGGGTGACGGTATCCAGTTCCTCTTCAGTAAACCCGGCCATGGCACTGCCCATGCGCTGCGCCAGCGGGGCGAAGATGGCGCCGCCCTCCTGGAAGGCCTTGGGGGTCATCTTCAGCTGGACCTGCCGCCGGTCCGTGCTGTGCCGCTCCCTGACCACGTGCCCGGAGTTGTCCAGCCGGTCGATCAGTGCCGTGGTGGCGGGGGAGCTCAGGTTGAGTTCCTTCCGCAGCAGCCCGGGCGTGACCACGTTGCCCCTGGCGGTGTGGCGCATGATCACGGCGAGTGCGTTCATGTCCGTACGGTGCATGTCCTTGCGGTCCCCGGCGGCATCCACGTACCGGTTCGCCTCGATGGTGAACTCCTGCAGGATCCGGAGCAGCGGGTGGCCGAACTGCGGGCCCGCCTGTTCGAAGGGGGATGGCTGGGGGGCGTCTGTTTCTGCCATCTCCACCTCCCTTGTCTTTGCTCCCGGCCCATTTCCTGCGCCGGCGTCCTGACGGATATTACTCCAGCGGCGGGCATCGACGGCTGCCGCCGCTGCCAGTCGGGGCCAATCACCAAAAAAGCTTGACTGGCACTTATCTCTGTTATGGAGATAATCTATGCTGGAACAAATACTACTCCCCACGCTCACCATGGAAGGCATCATGAAACGCACAAAAGTTGGCAGGGAACGCGTTCCGTTCTGGCTGCGCTGGCTGGTACCCGTTGTCCTGGTGCTGACGTGGCTGGGACTGGCCGGGGTCGGCGGACCCACCTTCGGCCGCCTGGAGGAGGTCTCCTCCAACGACCAGGCATCCTTCCTGCCCGCCAGCGCCGAAGCCACGGAGGCGCAGGACTGGCAGGCGAAGTTCCGCGACTCCGATGAGGTTCCCGGCATCATCGTCATCGAGCAGGACGGGGCCTTCACGCCCCAGCAGCTCGGGGAGCTGGCCACCCTGAAGACCGGCCTGGAGAACCTCAAGCTGGGCAGCACTGTCATTGGCCCGATTCCGTCCAAGGACGCCAAGGCCGTCCAGTTCGTGGTTCCCATTGGGTCCTCGGACGAAATCAAGGACGCCGTCAAGGAACTCCGCAGTACGGTGGAAGAGGCGGCGCCGGACGGTGCCCGGACCTTCGTGACCGGTCCGGCAGGCCTCGCGGCAGACCTGACGGCGGCCTTCGGCGGCATTGACGGCATTCTCCTGCTCGTGGCCCTCTCCGCCGTGTTTGTGATCCTCCTGATCGTCTACCGGTCCCTGCTGCTGCCCATCATGGTGCTGCTGACATCCGTGTTTGCCCTGTGTGCGGCCATCCTGCTGGTCTTCGGCATGGCGAAGGCGGGCTGGATCCAGCTCAACGGACAAAGCCAGGGCATCCTCTCCATCCTGGTGATCGGTGCCGCCACCGACTACGCCCTGCTCTTCGTGGCCCGCTTCCGCGAGGCCCTTACCCACACCACCAACCGCACGGCCGCCGTCCTGACCGCCTGGAAGGCGTCCTTCGAGCCCATCCTGGCTTCCGGCGCCACCGTAATCATCGCGCTCCTGTGCCTGCTCTTCTCCGACCTGAACTCCAACAAGGCCCTGGGCCCGGTGGCCGCCGCAGGCATCCTCTGTGCCCTGTTCGCCGCACTGACCCTGCTGCCCGCCCTGATGGCACTGCTCGGCCGCGCCGCGTTCTGGCCGTTCCGCCCCAAGCTCCTCCCCGCAGACCAGCGTGAACCCGAACTGGTCACCGGACTGGAGGGCCAGAAGGGCCTGTGGCGGGCCACCGGGTCGCTCGTTTCGCGGCGACCCAGGACCGTCTGGGTCGCCTCGGTCCTCCTGCTCCTCGTGGCCGCGGGCGGACTGTTCCAGCTGAAAGCCAACGGCGTGCCGCAGACGGACGTCATCCTCACCGCGTCCAACGCTGTGGACGGCCAGGACGCGTTGGCGCGCCACTTCGACGCCGGCAGCGGCAGCCCCGCCGTCGTGGTTGCCGACCAGGGCAAAGCCGCGGAGGTGCTGGACAAGGTGAAAGCCGACGACGGCGTGGGCGAGGCTTACCTGCTGGGCCGCGGCAGCGTGCCCGTCACCGGAGCCCCGGGCGCTCCCACCGCACCGGACGTCCGGGACGGGAAGGTCCTCATCAACGCCACGCTGAAGAACGCCGCGGACTCGCTGGAAGCGGAGGAGACCATCAAGGCCCTGCGCACCGAGGTGAAGGCCGTTGATCCCGGCGCCCTGGTAGGTGGCGTGACTGCCACCGCCCTGGACACCAACACCACCGCCCAGCGCGACCTGCTGGTCATCATCCCGGTGGTCCTGTTGGTGATCCTCTTCATCCTGATGCTGCTGCTGCGCTCCATCGTGGCCCCGGTCCTGCTGGTGCTCTCCGTGGTGCTCTCCTACGCGGCCGCACTGGGAGTCTCGGCCTTCGTGTTCAACAACCTCTTCGGTTTCCCGGGAGCCGACGCCACCGTTCCACTGTTCGGCTTCGTCTTCCTGGTGGCCCTGGGCGTGGACTACAACATCTTCCTGATGAGCCGCGTCCGCGAGGAATCGCTCAAGCACACCACCCGGCCCGGCATCCTGCGCGGCCTGGTGGTGACCGGCGGCGTCATTACCTCGGCCGGCGTGGTGCTGGCCGCAACGTTCGCCGCCCTTGGCGTCATCCCCATCATGTTCCTGGTGCAGCTGGCCTTCATCGTGGCGTTCGGTGTCCTGCTCGATACCGTGCTGGTGCGCTCGCTGCTGGTGCCGGCCCTGGCCTACGACATCGGGCCGAAGATCTGGTGGCCCAGCAAGCTGGGGCGGACCGATGGCCGGGACGCCGTGCAGCCCCGGGAGCCCGGCGTCGAGCCCCGGGAAGAGGTTCCCGCCCGCTAGCCCCCGCGTTCCGCCCGGCCTAACGCTGCTGCCGCCACCACTCCACGGTGGCGGCAGCAGCCGTTTCCAGCGGCGTGTGGCTGACTCCAAGCGCTGCCTCGGAAGCTGCGGAGTCCATGATGAAGGGCTGCTCAAACTGGTACAGCATCTCCGCCAGCTCGCGGGCTCCGGCTGAAACCAGTGCCGCCGCCCGGAGTGTCCAGCCGGGAAGGGCGCGCACCTTCGGGGCGGGCCGTCCCGCCGCCGCAGCGAAGGCCGCAGCAAGTTCCTTTTGCGTGCGCGCCGGCCCCGTCGGGGCATGCCAGACGGCGTTCCAGGCGGACGGTTGGTCAGCGGCCGCGATCATGGCGCTTACCAGGTCGGGTACGTAGGTGAATGAGTGCGGCTGGCTGGCGCTTCCCATCACGCTGACGTTCCTTCCGGCAAGGACCGGCGCCACCATGCGCTCGCCGGCGTGCGCCATCCGGACGCGCGGTCCAAAGAAGTCGCTACCACCACGCTTACCGTGGGCGTGGCTGAGGCCTCGCGGGCCTGCAGCAGTGCCGTCCGGACGCCGCGCTTGCCCCCGGTGGCCCGGCGCGGGCGGCCTCGGTGATCACGCGGTCCGGCTCGCTGTAGGAGTAGAGGCTTTCAGGGAAGACGACGACGGCGCCCACCTCCTGCGCGGCGCTGAGCACTGCCTGCTCGGCGGCAGGCAGCTCTGCCCGCCAGGCCGCCGCGGTGTACGCCGATCCGTGGATGCAATGAAAGACGGCGTTGGCGCCGGCAAGAGTGTCCCCCAGGACCGCAGGATCCTTCGCGTCCCCCTGGATCCGCTCGATGAGCGGGTGGTCCGGTCCGCTGCCCGACCGGGTCAGGACGCGCACCTGCCGTCCCCGGTCAGCCAATTGTTCCGCTACCGTCCAGCCCACGGGTCCCGCCCCGGTCACAACAAATACGTCAGGCACGTCTGTCTCCCTTTCAGTAAATGAGAGCAGTGCTCTCGAAAGCAAGAATGCGCGTCCAGGATGGCAAAGTCAAGAGCGGTGCTCTCTTTAGCTCCCCGCGCTCTCGTTTGTGGCATGCTGGGGTCATGGATGATGCCCGCGGAACAACCGCCAACCAGGCCCGGCCCCTGACGCCCCGGCAGCGCGCGCGGTCGCAGACCGTGGCGGACATTATCCGGCTGGGCAGGCGGCACCTGGCCACCGACGGCGCGGCCGCCCTCTCCCTGCGGGCCGTGGCAAGGGATCTGGGAGTGGTGTCCTCCGCCGTTTACCGCTATGTGGAGAGCCGGGACGAACTGCTCACGCTGCTGCTTATCGATGCCTTCGGCGAACTGGGGGATGAGGTGGACGCGGCCGTTGCGGCGGCGCCGGAGGGCGACCATCTTGGCCGGTTCCTGGCCCTGGGGGGAGCCGTCAGGGCGTGGGCGCTGCGCGAGCCTGCCAGCTATGCGCTTCTGTTCGGCAGCCCGGTTCCCGGCTACAACGCCCCGGCCGAGCGCACCACGGGCCCCGGCACGCGCGTCATCGTCAGCCTCATCGGCATCCTGGACGCCGCCTCCCGGGCGGGGCAGTTGGCGGTTGCGGGACCATCCCCGCAGCTTCCGCCCACCCTGGCCGCGGACCTGGAGGCCATCCGCCGGGAATTCGGGCTGGCCATTCCGGACGAGCTGGTGGCGCGGGGCGTTTTGGTGTGGAGCTCCCTGTTTGGTGCCGTCAGCTTCGAAGTGTTCAACCAGTACGGGCCGGACACCTTCCGGGCACCGCATGAACTCTTCGACCATCACCTCGCCGTCCTGGCAGGGACCGCGGGGCTGCCGGTGCAGCCCTCCTGACGGGGGGCGGTTCAAGGCCTGTTGGTGCGCCCGCCCCGTCGATAGACTGCCAGTGCGCCCGGACGGACGCGGAGCCTCAAAGGAGAGATGCACCATGACTGAGAATCCTGAAGTTGCAGCCGAGGAGCCCCGCAAGGGCGGCAGCGCACCCGGTCTGGAGGGGGAAGGCGGCCAGTACGTGGACGGCGACTATGGCGACGCCGGCACTCTCAACGAGCCCGACCGTGACGTTTCGGATGGCGAATACGAGGAAGGCGACTACGGCGACGCCGGCACCACCGGAGGCGCCCGGACGGAGCGCGCCGTCCGCGAGGGCCTCACCGACGGCCAGGTCCAGGCGACCGATGAGGAGCGCGGACCGCTCCATGGGCGCCCCGACTCCAGCCGGTAGGCACCCGCAAGGGTCCCCTTACCCGACGGCGTCCGCCGCTACCAGGCCGTCCTCGTTGGTGGGTTGGGCGTCCTTGCTGCGGGCGCGGCTGATGGCTGCCACCGCAGCCAGGACCGTCACCAGGCTGCCATAGGCGTAGGTGGTGACCGGGAGGGACAGGATGGGGGCAAGCAGGCCTGCCAGCACTGCCGGAACGCCGAAGGCCGTGTAGGCCACGACGAAGAGCGAGGCAAAAGTCCCGGCGCGTTCATGATCCTCCACCAGGGGGCTGATGGACCGGATGACGCCCATGAAGGCAGTGCCGAAACCGGCGCCTGCCACCACCACAGCGGCCAGGAACAGGCCAAACGAATCCAGGCCGAGGGCCAGCAGCGACAGTGCGGTCCCCACGGCCAGCGCCGTGGTGCCGAAAATGGTGATGGTGCGGGCTCCAAAGCGGTGCAGGAAGGCCGCCGACGCGGCTCCTGTCCCCGCCAGGATGGTGATCACCATGCCCTGCCACAGATGCTCCCGGATGCCGAAAGTGGTGTGCACGATCGCGGCGCCAAGGGAGAGGTACAGCCCGCCCGTGGCCCAGCCGGCAAAAACGGCCGGGGCGCCGGTGAGGAATGCGCGGCGTGCGACCGGCGGCAGGGTCAGGTGCGGCTTGAGTGAAGCCGCCGCCCCGGCCGTGCGGGGTGAGGTTTCCGGGCAGGCCCACACCAGTGCGGCGAACGCCACGTACAGGACCGAGAGCGAGACGAACACCAGCACGCGGGGCTCCGCGAGGAGGTCCAGCAGCAGGCCCGATGCCAGCGCGCCCAGGGCCAGGCCGCCCAAGGGTGCCACCGTGTTCCAGGCGGCGCTGGAGCCCGGGTCATCCTCCGGTTCCAGATCGGCGATGGCCGCGGAGAGCGTGGTGAGGAGGATGCCGCTGGCCACCCCCTGGAGGACGCGGGCCGCCAGCAGCATCGCCAGCGAATCGGCTGCCAGGAAGGTCACGACGCTGCCGGCGAGCAGGAGGAATGCCGCGCTGATGACCGGGCGGCGGCCGAGGTGGTCGGAGATGGAACCGAAGACCAGCAGGGCCGCCAGGAGGGCCACGGCGTAGACGGCGAAGATCCCGGTGGTGGCCACCGGCAGCAGGTGCAGCTGCTCCTGCAGGGTGGGGTAGAACGGGGACGGCGCGCTGGCTCCGGCCATCATCGCTGCCGTGGCAGCCGCGATCAGGGCAAAGCCCAGCCGCCGGCGTGCCTCTTGGGGCCGGACTGCGGGTGAGTGCGTCACAACATGCCGCCTTCTGCATTGGGGGTGTGGTTGGTTCGAAAATAATCGAAACCTCAGACTACTGGCATCTCCGCGATGGTTCAACTAAAGTCGAACCGTGGCTACACCGGCGAACCTCACCCATCCCGAACGCGCGGACCTCCACTTGCCCAGTGTGCTCTTCGCCCTGAGCGATCCCGACCGGCTGGAAATCGCACGCCAGCTCCGTGCCGGCCCCCTCGACATGGCCGAATGCGCCCTGAGCAACCCGGACATGCCCAAGTCCACCAAGTCCCACCTGATGAAGGTGTTGCGCGAGGCCGGGGTGATCCGCAATGAGGCCAACGGGCGCGGCCGCAGGCTGACCCTGCGCGCCGAGGACCTTGATGCCCGGTTCCCCGGATTGCTCGCCGCGGTCCTGGATGCGCCCGGCGCGGACTGACGCCTCCGCGCCGCCGGCGCGTGCCGCCGTCGTGCGCTGTTGTACGCCCTGAGCAAAGTTGAGCGTAGTTCACTCAACTTGTGTTGACATCCTTTGACGGCTGAGTAGAGTTGAGTGCAGAACGCTCAATGCTTAGGGCGCCAACCAGTTTCCAAGGAAAGAAGGAAGCAACACATGTCACGTGCAGTAGGTATCGACCTCGGAACCACCAACTCCGTCGTCTCCGTTCTCGAAGGTGGCGAGCCCACCGTTATTGCCAACGCCGAGGGTGGCCGCACCACGCCGTCGGTCGTTGCATTCTCCAAGTCCGGCGAGGTCCTGGTTGGCGAGATCGCCAAGCGCCAGGCCGTCAACAACATCGAGCGCACCATCGCGTCGGTCAAGCGCCACATGGGCACCGACTGGAAGGTGGACATCGACGCCAAGAAGTACACCCCGCAGGAAATCTCCGCGCGTATCCTCATGAAGCTGAAGAACGACGCCGAGTCCTACCTGGGTGAAAAGGTCACCGACGCCGTCATCACCGTCCCGGCCTACTTCAACGACGCCGAGCGCCAGGCCACCAAGGAAGCCGGCGAAATCGCAGGCCTGAACGTCCTGCGCATCGTCAACGAGCCCACCGCCGCAGCCCTCGCCTACGGCCTGGACAAGGGCAAGGAAGACGAACTCATCCTGGTCTTCGACCTCGGTGGCGGTACCTTCGACGTCTCCCTGCTGGAAGTCGGCAAGGACGAAGACAACTTCTCCACCATCCAGGTCCGCGCCACCGCCGGTGACAACCGCCTGGGCGGCGACGACTGGGACCAGCGCGTCGTCGACTACCTGCTGAACCAGCTCAAGGTCAAGGGCATCGACCTGTCCAAGGACAAGATCGCCCTGCAGCGCCTCCGCGAAGCCGCTGAGCAGGCCAAGAAGGAACTCTCTTCCTCCACCAGCACCAACGTCTCGCTCCAGTACCTGTCCGTCACCCCCGATGGCCCGGTCCACCTGGACGAGCAGCTGACCCGCGCCAAGTTCCAGGACCTCACCAAGGACCTGCTGGAGCGCACCAAGAAGCCGTTCCACGATGTCATCAAGGAAGCCGGCATTAAGCTCTCCGACATCAACCACATCGTCCTCGTTGGTGGTTCCACCCGTATGCCCGCCGTGTACGACCTGGTCAAGGAACTCGCCGGCGGCAAGGAGCCGAACAAGGGCGTGAACCCGGATGAGGTTGTGGCCGTTGGTGCAGCCCTGCAGGCCGGTGTGCTGAAGGGTGAGCGCAAGGACGTCCTCCTGATCGACGTCACCCCGCTGTCCCTCGGCATCGAAACCAAGGGTGGCGTGATGACGCACCTGATCGAGCGCAACACCGCCATCCCCACCAAGCGGTCCGAGACCTTCACCACGGCTGATGACAACCAGCCGTCCGTGGCCATCCAGGTCTTCCAGGGCGAGCGCGAGTTCACCCGGGACAACAAGCCGCTGGGCACATTCGAGCTGACCGGCATCGCCCCGGCTCCGCGCGGCATCCCGCAGATCGAGGTCACCTTCGACATCGACGCCAACGGCATCGTCCACGTCTCCGCGAAGGACAAGGGCACCGGCAAGGAACAGTCCATGACCATCACGGGTGGCTCCAGCCTCTCCAAGGAAGACATTGACCGCATGGTCCGTGACGCCGAGGAGCACGCAGCCGAGGACAAGGCCCGCCGCGAGGCAACCGACACCCGCAACACCGCCGAACAGCTGGCTTACTCCGTGGACAAGCTGATCGCCGACAACGCGGACAAGCTGCCCGAAGAGGTCAAGACCGAGGTCCAGGGCGATGTCGACAGCCTCAAGAAGGCCCTCGAAGGCACCGACGACGCCGCCGTGAAGTCCGCGTTCGAGAAGCTGCAGGCTTCGCAGACCAAGCTCGGCGAAGCCATCTACGCCCAGCCCGGTTCGCCGGACGGCGCAGGCGCTGCAGGTGCCGAGGGTGCCCCCGGCGCATCGGCAGGTTCCTCCGACGAAGACATCGTCGACGCCGAGATCATCGACGAAGACGAAGCGAAGAAGTAACCCATGCCGCACCACGGTAACGAGGAAGAGCACAACACATCCGCAAGCCAGCAGAACACGCAGGGCAACGGCCAGGAGCCGGTCATCCGGGACAACCGCAAGGTTGACCCGGTGACCGGGCAGGCCCGGCACCCGGAGGGCGGCCAGTCCGCCCCCGGGGCCGGTTCCCAGGCCGGAGCAGCGGATTCCGACGGCGACGCGCTGGCCCAGGCCGAGGAGATTCTCAACGGCGTGGACGTGCCGGCCGAGGAATCCGTGGCCCAGGGTGCGCCCGCAGGGTCCGCTGGCAACGCCGAGGCAGCCGAACTGCGCAACGACCTGCTCCGCCTCCAGGCTGAGTACGTCAACTACCGCAAACGCGTTGAACGCGACCGCGCCGTGGCAGGGGAGATGGCCGTCATCGGCGTCCTGAACTCCCTGCTCCCGGTCCTGGACGACGTCGACGCCGCACGGCAGCACGGCGACCTGACCGACGGTCCCTTCGCCGCGATCGCCACGAAACTGGAGAACGCGCTGAAGACCTACGGCCTGGTCCGCATCAACGAGACCGGCGTGGAGTTCGATCCCACGATCCACGAGGCCCTGATCCAGCAGCCCGGCGAGGACATTGAGGTTGACACCGTCAGCCAGGTCCTCCGCTCAGGCTACAAATCAGGAGAACGCGTCCTCCGCGCAGCCCAGGTCATCGTCGCGGTCCCTGCGTAGCATTACCTTCGGTGGTTAAGCCGGCCGGTTCCGGCTGGCTCAACCACCGACCCATAACTTTTGAAAGGAAACGCCATTGGCTAGCCAGGATTGGGTGGACAAGGACTTTTACAAGATCCTTGGTGTTGCCAAGGACGCTTCCGAAGCCGATATCAAGAAGGCCTACCGGAAGCTTGCGCGGCAGCACCACCCTGATACGAACGCGGGGAACGCTGCTTCCGAAAAGAAGTTCAAGGACATCTCCGAGGCCTATTCGGTGCTTTCGGATCCCGATGAGCGCCAGCAGTATGACGCGATCCGGGCCATGGGCAGCGGTGCACGTTTTGCTCCCGGCGGCGCCGGCGCCACGAACGGCGGTTTCGAGGACATGTTCGGTGGCCTGTTCACCGGCAACACCGGGCGTCACGCCGGAGGGTTCAACCCCGCCGGCGGCGGGATCCCGCCCGAGTTCGCAGACCTCTTCGGCGGCTTCGGCGGCGCACCCGGTTTCCAGCGCACCCCGCAGAAGGGTGCCGACCGTACCGCGACCACCAGCATTTCCTTCGCCGGGTCCATCCGCGGGACCACCATCGGCCTGCGCGAGCCCAGCGGCGAGGTCATCGACGTCCGCGTTCCGGCCGGCATCAAGGACGGCCAGAAGGTCCGTGTGCGCGGCAAGGGCCAGCCCGGTGCTGCAGGCAACGGCGACCTGGTGGTCTCCGTCTCCGTCCAGCCCCATGCCTTCTACACGCGCGACGGCGACAACCTCCGCATCCACGTACCCGTCACCTTCCCGGAGGCTGCTTTGGGAGCGGACATCGAGGTTCCCACCATCGACGGCGAAAAGGTGAAGGTGCGCGTCCCGGCGGGCACGCCGTCGGGCCGTACCCTGCGGGTCAAGGGCAAAGGCGTGAAGACGTCCAAGGCCACGGGCGACCTCCTGGTGACCATCGACGTCGCGGTTCCCAAGAATCTCAACAAGGATGCCGAAGCTGCGGTCAAGGCATTCGCCGAAGCCACGTCGTCGGCGGATGTCCGTGAGGGCCTGGCAGCCAAGGCCCGGCTCTAGGAGCGGAGGTGAGCCGTGGACATCAGTGCTGACCAGCCGATCTTCGTGATCTCCGTGGCTGCCGAGCTGGCGGACATGCACCCGCAGACCCTGCGGCAGTACGACCGGCTCGGCATCGTGAAGCCCAGCCGTGCCCCGGGCAAGTCCCGGCGCTACTCGCAGCGTGACGTGAACATGCTGCGCGAAGTGCAGCGGCTGTCCCACGAGGGTGTGTCGCTGGAGGGGATCAAGCGCATCCTGGAACTCGAAAACCAGGTGGCCGCGCTCCAAAGCCGGATCTCGGAACTCACCGAGGAACTGGGCCGCCGTCCGCGGGCGGTGGACTCCCGGATCTTTGCTGCCGGCGCCGCCGGTGACGTGGTGAGCCTGGCGCGTGGGCAGCGGCCCCGGCCGAGGTCCCAGGCCATGGTGGTATGGCGGCCGCGGGCCATCGGGCAGTAGAACCAAGCCAGTAGGACCCAGGCCGGCAGGTACCGCATTCCGGCGTTCCGCGAAATTAGAGTACCCACTACTCGTGACGGAAAAGCCCCCTGAAACTTGAATGGAACCATCGCCGGATCAGCGGCGATGGTTCCGCAAGTTCTGGGGGTTTTCCGTGTTTAAAGTTCTCAGCAAAGCTCTTAGCAGCAAGGCCCGGCCGTGAGCCCGGGAATGGAAGCCGTGGCTGCCTTCAGCGGCTCCGTGCCAGGACAGGTCCTGCTGGCCATCGGCCAGACCATCGTGGTGGTCTGCGTCTGCTTCGACATGGTCCGCGAGTTGTCCGTCCCGAGGTCGCACCGGCGCTTCGTGGCCAGCACCGTGTTCCGGACCTTGGCCATTCCGTCGGTCATGGCCAACGCCTTGACCGTCTTCATCGCCCTGGTGATGTCGTCCTGGGTTGACGTGGTGATGGGCATGTTCGTGCTGGTGGCCATCGTCTTCCGCTTCCACTACAACAAGGACGAGGACAACTGGTGGAAGGGCAAGGGCAAGAAGCTCGCCCGCTGGGCCCGCCGGCAGTTCGCCGGCCGGACGTCCGCCGCACCGGCCATGGGCTAGCAACACCGGCCAACAGTACAGCGGGGGTCCTGCATGCGGGTTGCATGCAGGACCCCCGCCGTTGAAGTCCCGATCAGCCGTTGATGACCTGGGGGACGCCGAGCGCTTTGAGGCCTTCGACGCCGAACTCCACGCCGTAACCGGACTGCTTCGCGCCGCCGAAGGGGATGCGCGGATCAACGGCGCCGTGCCGGTTGATCCACACCGTGCCGGCCTGGATCCGGGCTGCGACGTCGCGGGCGGCCTTCAGGTCCGGGGACCACACGGAGGCGCCCAGTCCGACGTCGAGTCCGTTCGCCTTCTCCACTGCTTCGTCGATGGTGCTGTAGCGGATGATCGGCAGGGCCGGGCCGAACTGTTCCTCGGCCACCAGCGGGTTGTCGTTGTCGATGTCGGCTACCAGGGTGGTGGGGTAGAAGTAGCCGGGCTGGCTGGTATCCGGGTCGCCGCCCAGCAGGACGCGTGCTCCGGAAGCCTTCGCTGCCTCCACGAGGTTCGCCACGACGTCGTACTGGGCCTTGTTCTGCAGCGGGCCCAGGACGTTGTTCTCGTCCAGGCCGTTGCCCATGGGCATCGCCTTCGCAACCGCTACAAGTTCCTCGCAGACAGCGTCGTAGATGCTGTCGTGGACGTAGAGGCGCTTGAGCGCGGCGCAGGTCTGGCCGGTGTTCAGGAACGCGCCCCAGAAGATGTCCTGGGCGATGGCTTTGGGGTCGGCGTCGGGCAGGACGATGCCGGCGTCGTTGCCGCCCAGTTCCAGGGTGAGCCGCTTGACGGTGTCCGCGGAGGACTTGATGATGGCGCGGCCGCCGGCGGTGGAACCGGTGAACATGATCTTGCCGATGGCGGGGTGGTCGGTGAGCCGCGCGCCCACTTCGCGGCCGCAGGAAACCACCGAGAGGATGCCGTCAGGGAGTTCCTCGTTGAGGACCTTGACCAGGGCCAGGACGGACAGCGGCGTGTTGCCCGAGGGCTTGACCACCACGGCGTTGCCCATGCGCAGGGCCGGGGCGAGCTGCCAGACGGCGATCATCATGGGCCAGTTCCAGGGGCCGATCGCGCCGACGACGCCGATGGGCCGGTAGTGCAGCTCGGCACGGGTCTCGCCGTCGTCCACGATGGTTTCCGGTTCCAGCGGCAGGCCGGCGGTGGCGCGGAGCCACGCGACGCAGGCGCCGACTTCGAAACGGGCGTTGGGGCCGTTGAGGGGTTTGCCCTGCTCGCGGGAGAGCAGTTGGGCGAGTTCCTCGGCGGAGCGTTCGACGGCGTCGGCTGCTTTGAGGAGCGCGGCGGACCTTGCGTCGTGGCCCAGGGCAGCCCAGGCCGGCTGGGCGGCGACGGCGGCGGAGACGGCGTTTTCCAGGTAGTCGAGGCCGTGGATGGGGGCTTCGCCCACGGCTTCACCGGTGGCAGGGTCAAAGATGGTCCGGCCGGTGCCGGTGGCGGGGGCGATGGACGCGAGAAGCGCATCATAGGTTTCCAAGGGATACTCCACTTCGAGTAGGCAAGGACGCCAGCCGGTCGGCGTAGCGGGTTACTCCCAGTGTGGGTTGCACCCCGTTCCAGGCTCTTGTCTTTGTGCGCAGGACTGTTGTGCTGGAGCGAACGCCGGCGGGTGTGTGTCACACTGGCCCACTTTTGGGCGATTAACGACTGCGGGACCCCGGGTTTCCGGAGTCCCGCAGTGATAACTGGGCCAGTTTGGGCGGTCTTATTGGGCCGCGCGGGGGTCGGCGATGCCGATGTACTGGGTGGTGGTGTATTCGGCGAGGCCTTCGGAGCCGCCCTCACGTCCGAGGCCTGATTGTTTGACGCCGCCGAAGGGTGCTGCGGCGTTGGAAATGACGCCGGCGTTGAACCCGACCATCCCGAATTCGATCTGCTCCGCCACCCGCAGGAGTCGGTTGAAGTCCCGGCTGTAGAGGTAGGACGCGAGACCGTACTCGGTGTTGTTGGCCAGTTCGATGGCTTGCTGCTCGCTGCTGAAGGTGGTGACGGGGGCGACGGGCCCGAAGATTTCCTGGCCCAGGATGGCTGCATCGTTGGGCACGTTGGCCAGGACGGTGGGCTGGTAGAAGTAGCCGGGCCCGTCCACGGGGGCGCCGCCGGTGACGGCTACGGCCCCGGACTGGACGGCGTCGGTGACGAGGGTGTGGACGTCGTCGCGGGCGCCGGCGTCGATCAGCGGCCCGACTTTACTGTCCGGGTCGGTGCCGCGGCCGGTGGTCAGGGCTGCCATGGCGGCGGCGAACTTCCGGGTAAATTCCTGCGCCACGGCTTCGTGGACGAGGAAGCGGTTGGCCGCGGTGCAGGCCTCGCCCATGTTCCGCATCTTCGCCGCCATCGCCCCTTCAACCGCGGCGTCCAGGTCCGCGTCCGCGAACACGATGAACGGAGCGTTCCCGCCCAGCTCCATCGAGGTGCGCAGGACGTTCTGCGCGGCGTCGGACATCAGGCGCTTGCCGACCGGGGTGGACCCGGTGAACGAGACCTTCCGCAGCCGGGAGTCCTTCAGCAGCGGCCCGGAAATCCCCGAGGCCGAGGACGAGGCGACGACGTTCAGCACGCCCGCGGGCAGGCCGGCGTCGAGCATGGTCTGCGCGAAGTACTGCGCCGTCAACGGCGTGAGCTTGGCGGGCTTGAGGACCATGGTGCAGCCGGCAGCGACGGCGGGGGCGACCTTGCGGGTGGCCATCGCCAGCGGGAAGTTCCAGGGCGTGATGAGCAGGCAGGGCCCGACGGGTTTGTGCTGGACCAGGATCTTGTTTTTGCCTTCGGGCGTGGTGAGGTAGCGGCCGTAGTCGCGGACGGTTTCCTCGGAGAACCAGCGCAGGAACTCCGCCCCGTAGGTTACTTCGCCGCGGGCCTCGGCCAGTGGCTTGCCCATTTCCAGGGTCATCAGCAGCGCGAAGTCCTCCGCCCGCTCAGTCACGAGGTCGAACGCCTTCCGGAGGATCTCGGCCCGTACCCGGGGTGCGGTGCGGGCCCAGGAGGCCTGGGCGGCGTCGGCCGCGTCCAGCGCAGCGATCGCGTCGGCGCTCGTGGCGGAGGCGAGGGTGGCGAGGACCTTCCCGGTGGCGGGGTCGTGCACATCGAACGTGCCGCCGTCGGACGCCTCCACCCACTCACCGTTAATCAAAAGACCTGTGGGCACGGAAGCAAGGAGCGCGGCTTCGCGCTCCGGTGTGAGGGCAGGGGGCAGCGCAGCAGTAACTGTCATGGGAAGTCCTTAGGAAGGGAGGGTCAGTAGCTGGGACGGGTTTCGTCAGGGCCAGCCGCCGGGTGCGGTATGTATTTTGCGGCGAGGGCTTCGGAGCCGCGGGCCAGTATGGCGACGTCGGCGCCCACCAGGATGAAGCCGGCGCCGTTCGTGAGGTAATGCTGGGCCGTGTCCGGGTTGAAGGCGTTCACACCGGCGGGCTTCCCGGCCGCTGCGGCAGATGACAGGCAGTGTTCGACGGCGGCGCGCACCTCGGGGTGTTCCTGCTGTCCCAGCAGGCCCATGGAGGCGGCGAGGTCGGACGGCCCAATAAAGACGGCGTCCACCCCGTCCACCTTCAGGATGTCCTCCACCGCTGCCACGGCGGCGGTGGATTCAATCTGGACCGTGACGCTGATGGTCTCGTTGGCCCGGGCCAGGTAATCGGGTACCCGGTTCCAGCGGGCGGCGCGGGCCAGTGCGGAGCCCACTCCGCGGACACCCTGCGGGGGGTAGCGGGTCGCGGCCACCGCGGCTTCAGCCTCGGCCACGGAGTTGACCATGGGGATCAGCAGGTTCTGCACCCCAAGGTCCAGGTACTGCTTGATCACCACGGTGTCGTTGACCGGCGGCCGGACCAGGGTGTGGACCGGGTAGCCGTGGACGGCCTGCAGCTGGGCGAGGATGGATTCGAGTCCGTTGGGGCTGTGCTCGGCGTCCACCAGGAGCCAGTCCAGGCCGGCGCAGAGTTCGGCGATCAGCGGGCTGCCGGAGCAGACCCACATCCCGGCGAGCGGACGGCCCGCTTCAGCCAAGGCGGAGCGGAAAGTGTCCTCTACTCGAAACGGCATGTCACAACTCCCAGGGGGCCGTAGTCAGCGTGCACGGTGTCGCCCTTGTAGACCCACAGGGGACGGGTGAAGGACCCCGCCAGGATGATATCCCCGGCCTTCAAAGAGTCACCATGGGCGGCGATCTTGTTGGCCAGCCAGTGGACCCCGTTGGCAGGGTGGTCCAGGACTCCGGCGGCCACACCGGTTTCCTCCACGGTCTGGTTCTTGTAGAGGATGGCGGAGACCCAGCGGAGGTCCACCGCGTCCGGCTTGACCGGGTTGCCGCCGATCACCATGGCACCCATCGCGGCGTTGTCCGAGATGGTGTCCACGATGGTCCGGCCCTCCATCTCGATCCTGGAGTCCAGGATTTCGAGGGCCGGAACCACGTAGTCGGTGGCCTTCAGGACATCGAAGATGGTGACGCCCGGGCCCTTCAGCCCGTCTTTCAGGACGAACGCCAGTTCCACCTCCACCCGCGGATGCGTGTACCGGTCCCACTCCACGGAGCAGCCGGTTTCCAGCACCATGTCGTCGAAGATGGCGCCGTAGTCCGGTTCGGTGATGCCGGTGGCGGCCTGCATGGCCTTGGACGTGAGGCCGATCTTGCGCCCCACCAGGGTCCGGCCGGCGTCCTCATTCCGGCGGCGCCACAGCTGCTGCACCGCGTAGGAGTCCTCCACCGTCATCTCCGGGTAGCGGGCGGTCAGGCGGGGGACAGGGGTGCGGGTCCGGCCGGCTTGCACCAGTTCGTCCGCGATGGCCTCAATCGTCGTCGGCTCCAGCATGGTTAGACCTGGACTCCCAGCTTGAAGCCCTCGGCAGCTTCACCCTCCGGCTTGCGGGTGTAGGAGAAGCCGTCGGCGCCCACGGTCACGGCCATCTCGGACTTTTCCTCGCGGACGATGACCGGCTGCGGGTTGCCGTCCAGGTCCAGGACCAGGGAAGCCTCGGTGTACCAGGACGGGACCACGGGGTTGCCCCACCAGTCGCGGCGCTGGTTGTCGTGGACGTCCCAGGTGATGGTGGGGTTGTCCGGGTCGCCGGTGTAGTAGTCCTGGGTGTAGATCTCGATGCGGTGGCCGTCCGGGTCCAGGATGTAGAGGTAGAAGGCGTTGGAGACGCCGTGCCGGCCGGGGCCGCGTTCGATCCGGTCGCTGATGCGCAGGGCGCCCATCTTGTCGCATATCTGGATGATGTTGTGCTTCTCGTGGGTGGCGAACGCGACGTGGTGCATGCGCGGGCCGTTGCCGCCGGTGAGGGCGGTATCGTGGACGGTCTGCTTGCGGTGCATCCACGCGGCGTAGGTGACGCCGTCGGAATCCTTGATGTCCTCGGAGACGCGGAAGCCCAGGTCCTCCAGGTACTTGCGGCCCTTGGGGACGTCCGGGGTCACCTGGTTGAAGTGGTCCAAACGGACCAGTTCACCGGCGGAGTAGAGGTCGTAGCGCTGGGTGAGGCGCTCCACGTGCTCCACCTCGTGGAAGAACTCGTAGGGGAAGCCCAGCGGGTCCTCCACGCGGACGGAGTCGCCGATGCCCTTGGTGAAGCCTTCCTTGCGGCGCTCCACCCGGCAGCCGAGCTCCTTGTAGTAGGCCTCGGCGGCGTCCACCTCGGCGGGGGACTTCACGCGGTAGGCGAAGGCCGCGACGGCGGCGATGGGACCCTTGCGCAGCACCAGGTTGTGGTGGATGAACTCCTCCAGGGAGCGCAGGTAGATGTTGTTCTCGTCTTCCTCGGTGACGTGCAGGCCCAGGACGTCCACGTAGAACTCACGGGACCTGGCGAGGTCCGTGACCACGATTTCCATGTAGGCGCAGCGGACGATGTCCGGTGCCGGGACGGTGGGGGTGGGGACGAAGTTGGTCATTGGATTCTCTCTTCTTTGAAAAGGTGGGTGGGAGCGCTTAGGCGCCGAATTTGGGGGTGTGGACGGTACCGAGCGTGATGTGCACGGCCTGCTGGTCGGTGTAGAAGTCGATGGAGCGGTAGCCGCCCTCGTGGCCCAGCCCGGAGGCCTTGACGCCGCCGAACGGGGTGCGCAGGTCCCGGACGTTGTGGCTGTTCAGCCACACCATGCCGGCCTCGACGTTCTGCGAGAAGTTGTGGGCCCGGGTGAGGTTCTGGGTCCAGATGTAGGCGGCCAGGCCGTACTTGGTGTTGTTCGCCAGGGCGAGGGCCTCGTCGTCGTTCTCGAACGGGGTGATGGCCACGACGGGTCCGAAGATTTCCTCCTGGAAGATCCGGGCGTCGGGGGCGACGTCGGCAAACACCGTGGGTGCGATGTAGTTGCCTTCGGGCAGGTGGTCGGGGCGGCCGCCGCCGGCCAGGAGCCGGCCTTCGGACTTGCCGATCTCCACGTAGGATGCCACCTTCTCGTAGTGCTCGGGGTGGACCAGGGCGCCCACCTGGGTCTTGGGGTCGTGCGGATCGCCCACCACGATGTTCTTTGCGCGGGCGGCGTACTTCCCGCAGAACTCGTCATAGATGGCGCGCTCAACCAGGATGCGGGAGCCGGCGGTGCAGCGTTCGCCGTTGAGGGAGAAGACGCCGAACAGGGCGGAATCGATGGCGGCGTCCAGGTCGGCGTCCGCGAAAACGACGCACGGGGACTTGCCACCAAGCTCCATGGAGAGGCCCTTGAGGTTGGCGGCGGCGTTCCGGAAGATCGTCTGGCCGGTGGTGGTCTCGCCGGTGAAGGAGATCAGCGGGACGTCCGGGTGCTTCACCAGCGCGTCGCCGGCTTCCTCGCCCAGGCCGTTGACCAGGTTGAAGACGCCGTCGGGAAGGCCGGCGTCCTTGAAGATGGTGGCCCACAGCGACGCGGAGAGCGGCGTGAACTCGGCCGGCTTGAGGACCACGGTGTTGCCGGTGGCCAGCGCGGGGGCCAGCTTCCAGGACTCGAGCATGAACGGGGTGTTCCACGGGGTGATGAGGCCCGCGACGCCGATCGGTTTGCGGTTCACATAGTTGATCTGCGAGCCCGGGACCTTCATGGCGTCATCAAACTGGGCCACGATCAGGTCAGCGAAGAAGCGGAAGTTCTCGGCGGCGCGGAGGGCCTGGCCCTTGGCCTGCGTAATGGGCAGGCCGGTATCGAAGGTTTCGAGTTCGGCGAGGCGGGCTTCCTGGGCCTCGACGGCGTCGGCGATCTTGTTCAGGATCCGGGCCCGTTCGCGGGGCTTCATCTTCGGCCAAGGGCCATTCACGAACGCTTCGCGGGCTGCGGCGACGGCGAGGTCGATGTCTTCCTTTTGACCGGCCGCGGCGGTGGCGTAGTTCCGGTTGGACACCGGGTCCAGGACATCGAAGGTCTTGCCGCCCACGGAGTCAACGAACTGGCCGTTGATGTAGTGCTGGATGTGGGTGGGCAGGTCCTCAGGGACGTAGTGCTTGGAAGTTTCTACTGAGGTCGTCATCGTTGAAGTCCTTACTGGTGCTTTGCTTGGGCGAGATATGCGTCAAGGGTTGCCGAGCGGTGGAGCCTGGCGGCTTTTTCGATCTGCTCTGCGTCGGCTCCCGTTTCGATGAGCTTCAGCAGGTTTTCGTGTTCATCCACGGACTCGCGGGCGCGGCCCGGGACGAAGCGGAACGTGGAGGACCGGATGGCTGCGAGCCGGTTCCAGCCGCGGTGCACCAGGTCCAGGATGTGGGGGTTGGGGCAGTGCTCGAACAGGACGCTGTGGAAGTCCTGGTTGAGCTGCGTGAACCGCACGGGGTCGAAGTGGTCCAGGCACGCGCGCATCTCTTCGTTCACGGCGCGGGCCCTGGCCACGGCTGCGGGATCGATCAGCGGGGCGGACAGCGCTGTGGCGGCGCCTTCCACGATGCTGAGGGTCTGCATGGTGTAGAGGTATTCGGTGGGATCAATGCCGGCCACGGTGGCGCCCACGTTGCGTTCGAACGTCACCAGGCCTTCGGCTTCCAGCCGGCGGATGGCTTCGCGGACGGGGACCACGCTGAACCCCAGGTCCTTGGCGATGGAGCCCAGGACCAGCCGGTAGCCGGGGGTGTAGGTGCCTTCCACGATCCGGGCCTTGACGGCTTGGTAGGCCTGCTCGGACTTGCTGCCGGCAACCATGGTGGCCTCACTCATTGGTGCCTGCCCATTCGTTGTACTTTGCCTGCCATTCGGAGTTCATGGGGTAGAGGCCGTCCACGCTGTTGCCCTGCTTGACCATCTCGAAGATGAAGGTTTCTTCCTTCTCCTGCTGGATGCAGTCCTCCACCAGTTCGTCGGCGATGGCCGGGGGGATCACCAGGATGCCGTCGGAATCGGCCACGATGATGTCGCCGGGCTGGACGGTGGCTCCGCCGCACGCGATGGTGATGTCCGTGTCCCACGGGATGTGGCGGCGGCCCAGCACGGCCGGATGCGGATTGGCGAAGTAGGTGGGCATCTCCAGGTCCGCCACGGCGGAGTAGTCGCGGACGCCGCCGTCGGTGATGATGGCCGCGGCACCGCGGACCTGGGCACGGAGGGCCAGGATGTCGCCCACAGTGCCGGTTCCCTTTTCACCGCGGGCTTCCATGACCAGGATTTCGCCTTCGTTCACGGAGTCGATGGCCTTCTTCTGGGCGTTGAAGCCGCCGCCGTGGGTCTTGAACAAGTCCTCGCGGTTGGGGACGTAGCGGAGAGTGCGGGCCAGGCCCACCACGCGGCGGTCCGGGCGGGTGGCCTGCAGTCCGTCGATGCTGACGTTGTTAAGGCCCCGCTTGCGCATCTGGGAGGACAGGGTGGCGGTGGCGACGGACTCCAGCTTGGCTTTCAGCTCCGGGGTCAGGACAGGCCCGACGGCGGCAAGCCCCGCGGCTTCACGGGAACCGTAGGCTTCCTCCCGCTGCAGGTCATCGACCTTGGGCCGGGCACCAAAGTCCGCGAACGCCGTCGTGCCTTCCTCAACGGTGGTGACCAGCCGGCCGGTGGACAGGCCGCCGTCGATCGTCCCCACTTCCACTTCCAGCACGTCGCCCGGCTTGGCGACCGAGGCGCCGGCCGGGGTGCCGGTAAGGATGATGTCACCTTCCTCGAGCGTGAGCAGCTGGGACAGGTCCGCGACGAGCCGGGCGAACGGGAAGAGCAGGTCCCCGGTGGTGTCGTCCTGGACCAGGTCCCCGTTGTGCCAGGTGCGGATGCGCAGCTTGGCGGGGTCGACGGCGTCTGCCGGGATCAGTGCCGGGCCCACGGGGGTGAACCCGTCGCCGCCCTTGGACCGGAGGTTGGAGCCCTTGTCCGCGTAGCGGAGGTCGTACACGCCGAGGTCGTTGCTGGCGGTGACGGCCGCGACGTGGTTCCAGGCGTCCTCAATCGAAACACGGCGGGCGGCCTTGCCGATCACCAGGGCGATCTCACCCTCGTAACCGAGCAGTTCGCAGCCGGCGGGCCGCTCAACGGGGCTTCCGCCCAGTGCCAGCGAGCTGGAAGGCTTGAGGAAGTAGGACGGCTGCGCCGGGGTGCGGCCCCGCTGGGCGGCCCGACTGGGGTAGTTGATGTGCACTGCGATCACCTTGCGTGCTGCCGCCAGGGTGTCGCCGTTGACCTGCTCCAAAGCCTTCTCCTCATCAGGTACGAAATCGTATACGATCACTATCACCCATCCGGCGCGGTCCGTCAACCCCTGGTTTTCCGGGCTTTTGGCGAGCGGGCCGAGGGCACTTGTCGCCCGGATCACATCGGGCGTACAGTGGAAGCCAGATTTACAGTTTCGATTATCGAATCGTGTGTTCTGATATAGAACACGCTTTAGCCCCGATAGTCATCCACAACGAAGTGAGGAAAGCCCGTGCAGTTCCACCACCACGGATACGTATCCGGTGACCCGCGTGTCCAGCCGGCCGCAGGCGTCGGCCTTAACCGCCCCGAGGAACTTCCCGACGAAGTGGACGTCCTCATCGTGGGCACCGGGCCTGCCGGCATGCTCGCCGCGGCCCAGCTGTCCATGTTCCCCAACGTGACCACCCGCATCATCGAACGCCGCCCCGGCAGGCTCGCCATCGGGCAGGCCGACGGCATCCAGGCGCGCAGCGTGGAGACGTTCCAGGCTTTCGGTTTCGCGGAGCGGATCATCGCCGAGGCGTACCGCATCACCGAAATGGCATTCTGGAAGCCGGATCCGGCCAACCACGCGAACATCATCCGGACTGCCCGGGCCGTGGATGACGAGATGGGCATCAGCGAGTTCCCGCACCTGATCGTCAACCAGGCCCGCGTGCTGGATTATTTCGCGGAATTTGCCGCGAACTCGCCCACCCGCCTCAAGCCTGACTACGGCTACGACTTCGAGGGCCTGACGGTAACCGGTGAGGGCGACTACCCCGTCACGGTGACCCTCCGCCACACCGCCGGACCCAACGAAGGCCAGGAGCGGATTGTCCGCGCCAAGTATGTGGTGGGCGCGGATGGCGCGCGCAGCAAGGTGCGCCAGGCCATCGGCTGCACCCTTGCCGGCGACCAGGCGAACCACGCCTGGGGCGTCATGGACACGCTGGCCGTCACCGACTTCCCGGACATCCGGACCAAGTGCGCCATCCAGGGCGCCGAGGGCAGCATCCTGCTGATCCCGCGCGAAGGCGGCCACCTGTTCCGTATGTACGTGGACCTGGGCGAAGTGGACCCGAACAGCCAGCACTCGGTCCGCAACACCACCATCGAGGAGATCATCGCCAAGGCCAACGCGATCCTGCACCCCTACACGCTGGACGTCCGGAACGTCGCGTGGCACAGCGTCTACGAGGTGGGCCACCGGCTCACGGACAGGTTCGACGACGTCCTGCCGGCCGAGCGCGGCACCCGCACCCCGCGGGTGTTCATCACCGGGGACGCCTGCCACACCCACAGCGCCAAGGACGGCCAGGGCATGAACGTCTCCATGCAGGACGGGTTCAACATCGCCTGGAAGCTGGGGCATGTCCTGGAGGGCCGCAGCCCGGAGAGCCTGCTGAGCACCTACTCCGAGGAGCGCCAGGTAGTGGCGAAGAACCTGATCGACTTCGACAAGGAATGGTCCACCATGATGGCCAAGAAGCCGGAGGAGTTCGAACACCCCTCCGACCTTGAAGACTTCTACGTGCAGACCGCCGAATTCCCTGCCGGCTTCATGACGCAGTACACGCCGTCCCTGATCGTTGGCAGCACCGACCACCAGGACCTGGCCACCGGGTTCCCGGTGGGCAAGCGCTTCAAGTCCGCACCCGTGGTCCGGGTGGGGGACACCAACCCCCTCCATCTTGGCCACCACGCCACCGCCGACGGCCGCTGGCGGATCTACGTCTTCGCCGACTCCGCCCTGCCGGGCACCAACTCGGCAACGGACATGCTCGCCGAGTGGTTCGCGAACTCGCCGGAGTCCCCGCTGGCCGCCACCCCTGCCGGCGCCGACCCGGACGCGTGGTTCGACCTGAAGGTCATCTACCAGCAGCCGCACACCGCCGTCGACATCAATGCGGTTCCCGCCGTCTTCAAGCCGCTGGTGGGCCCGTTCAAGCTGACCGACTACGAGAAGGTGTACGCGACGGATCCCAAGGCGGACATTTTCGACCTCCGCGGCCTGGACCGCAGCGGCGTGGTGGTGGTGGTCCGCCCGGACCAGTACGTGGCCAATGTCCTGCCGCTGACGGCAACCGCGGAGCTGGGCGCGTTCTTCACGCCGCTGCTGAAGGCCGCCCCCGCGGCACCGCGTCAGGCCGCCCCCGCGGCACCGCGTCAGGCCGTGGCGGCGGCGAGCCGGTAGTCGGCCGCGGCGTACACGCCGAGGATCCGCACCTCGGTGGTGAAGAAGTCCAGTTCCTCGAGGGCCAGCTTCAGCGGCAGGTCCTCGGGGTGGCCTTCGACGTCAGCCATGAACATGGTGGCGGCAAACTCGTTGCCCACCATGTAGCTTTCCAGCCGGGTCATGTTCACGCCGTTGGTGGCGAAGCCGCCCAGTGCCTTGTACAGGGCGGACGGGACGTTGCGCACGCGGAACACAAAGCTGGTGACTGCCGGTCCGGGAAGTTCGTCCCGGGCCGGCAGTGCCTTTTCGCGCGCCAGGACCACGAAGCGGGTGGTGTTGGAGGGGTCGTCCTCCACCCGGGAGGCCAGGACCTTCAGGCCGTAGATGTCGGCGGCCAGCGGGGGAGCGAGGGAGAGCTTGCGGGGATCGTTCCATTCCGCCACCTCCCTGGCCGAGCCTGCGGTGTCGCCGGCGATGACGGGCTTGAGGCCGTGCTCGCGGATCAGCTTCCGGCACTGGCCCAGCGCGTGGATGTGGCTGTGGACCTCCGTGGCGCCTTCAATGGTGCTGCCCGGGATGCCCAGCAGGTCGAAATGGATGGGCAGGAAGTACTCGCCCACGATCTGCAGGTTGGACTGCGGCAGCAGGATGTGGATGTCCGCCACCCGGCCGGCGATCGAGTTCTCGATGGGGATCATGGCCAGCTCCGCCTCGCCGCTGGTCACCAGCTCAAAGGCATCCTCGAAACTGGCGCACGGCACGCTTTCCATGTCCGGGAACATCTGCTGACACGCGATATTGGAGTTGGCGCCGGGCTCACCCTGGTACGCAATCTTGGAGGCCATGATCCGTATGGTTTCACGCCCCGGTGCCAGGTCCCAATCTCAGGCCCCCGGTTACTGCGGCGTGACGCGCAGCCAGAGGTATTGCCGGGGGAGGAGGGTGACGCCGTCGTCCAGCTGCATTGCTGCTTCGGAGAGAAGGTCGACGGCGGCAGGGGAGAATCCGCCGAACGTTTCCGCCGGGAGGGTCTGGGCGGAGTCGCTGAAGTTTGCCAGGGCCAGGATGGTGGGACCGTCCTCCGTCGAGCCCGGCCGCTGGTAGCCGAGCACTGCGCGGTTGTTGGTGCCGAAATCAATCAGCGTGGTCCCCGCCAGTTCGGGGGTGCTGGTCCGGACCTCAATCATCCGCTTCAGCCCGGCGTACACGGCTCCTTCCGGCGTGGCCGGGTCCAGGCGGCGGGCGTACTGCTCCGCGGGGAAATGCGGCCGGTGCACCCAGCGGCTGTCCTCCTCGTGGCCGGGCTCGGACGCGTACCCATAGTCGTTGACCTGCCCCACCTCGTCGCCCAGGTACAGCAGCGGGACGCCGCCGGTGCTGAACGGCACCGAATGGGCCAGGAGGATCCGTTCCACCGCCTCAGCCGGGTCCACCTCCATGCCGCACAGGGACGCCGTCGTTCCTGAAATCCTGCAGTCGCCGGTCTTGGGGTTGTCCTGGAACGGGACGCCGCGGGCAAAGCTGCCCGGGAAACGGTTGACGTAGAAGGAGTTCAGGAAGCGGCGGTGGTCAAGGCCGTTGATGCCCAGTTCGCCGGCGTCCTCGTCGGCGAACGTCCAGCCGATATCGTCATGGCTGCGGACGTAGTTCACCCACGCCGTGCCGTCCGGGATGTTGTGCCGCCGGTGCAGTGCCTGGGCCAGGAGCGAGACATCCCTGGTGGCCAGAGATTCCCAGATGAGTGCCATCTGCAGCGGGTTGTAGGAAAGCTGGCATTCCCTGCGGTCGATATAGAGCGCTACCTCGTCCGGGTGCACGATGGCCTCGGATTTGAACAGCAGCGCCGGCGCCGCCAGCCGGCACACCGCGTTGAACGCCCGGAGCAGTGTGTGCGCCTGCGGCAGGTTCTCGCAGGGGGTGCCCAACTGCTTCCAGATGAACGCCACCGCGTCCATGCGCAGGATGTCCACCCCCTGGTTGGCCAGGAACAGCATTTCGCCCGCCATGGCCCGGAAGACCTCGGGATTGGAGTAGTTCAGGTCCCATTGGTAGGTGTGGAACGTGGCCCAGACCCACCGGCCGTCCGCCATCTGGATGAAGGACCCGGGATGGTTCTCGGGGAAGATCTCCCGCACGTCCGCCTCGAAGGCGTCCGGCAGCGTCCGGTCCGGGAAGATCCAGTAGTAGTCGCTGTAGTCCGGGTCCCCGGCGGCTGCCTTCCGGGCCCACTCGTGCTCGTCCGAGGTGTGGTTGAAGATGAAGTCCACCACCAGGCTGATGCCGTTGTCCCTCAGTTCCGCTGCCAGGGAGCGCAGTTGCTCCATGGTGCCCAGCTGTGGGTTGACCTGACGATAGCTTGAGACCGCATACCCGCCATCTGAGTGTGGTTCCGGCGCCAGGAACAGCGGCATGAGGTGCAGGTAGGTGAGGCCCAGTTCCTTGAAGTACGGGATGCGGGCGCGGACCCCTTCGAGGCTTTCGGCGTAGCGGTCCACGTAGCAGACGCCGCCCAGCATCCGGTTGGACTGGAACCAGTCCGGGTCCGCCTCCCGTTCGGCGTCCAGGGCCTTCAGCTCCTGCGGGCGTTCCTGCCAGGAAGCCGCGCTCTGCACCACCAGCGCGGAGAGCTGCTCCAGCCAGTCCGTCCGGTCACCGTAAAGGGAATGGAAGAGGCTGCGGAGGGTGGGAAAGTGCCCGTCGAGGCGCCGGTCGAAATCAGGGTCGGGGCGCAGCCCCCGGCTGCGCTCAGCCGCCAGCACGGCCAGGACATGCCGCCGGGCCTCTTCGTCCTCGTTGACGAATTCCTGCATGGCCACCTGCCCCTTCAGAACATCCCGCCGGAACGTCCGGCGCGCTTGTACGGAAGTATTCCACGTCACATGCCCGGGGCGTTCGACGGCGGCGCACCCGTTGCTTCCCCGGAGTGGGGAGGCCGATGGTCGGGTGCGGTTCCTCCCGGAACCCAACCACTATCTTTAAGCTTTACGCACCGCAGCAACCAACGAATGATTGGACAGCCATGACCCGTACCTACACCATCGATTCGATTCCCGGTGATGGCATCGGCGTGGACGTCACCGAGGTGGCCATGGGGTGCGTGGATGCTGTGGCCGGGCTGCATGGCTTCGCCGTCAACTGGCGTGTCCGTGACTGGAACAGCGACCTCTACGTCAAAACCGGCCGGATGATGCCCGTTGACGGCATCGAGCAGCTCGGCAGCGGCGACGGGATCTACTTGGGAGCGGTGGGCACCCCCGACGTCCCCGACGACGTGACGTTGTGGGGACTGCTGATTCCCATCCGCCGGGAGTTCGACCAGTACGTCAACCTTCGCCCCATGAAGCTGCTGCCCGGGGTCAAGGGAGCGATGCCGGGCCTCGAGGACCTGGACATCGTGGTGGTCCGGGAAAACGTTGAAGGCGAGTACTCGCAGATCGGCGGCCGCTTCGGTGCGGGGACGGACGCTGAATTCGCCGTCCAGGAGAGCGTCTTCACCAAAGCCGGCATCAGCAGGGTGGCCCGCTACGCGGCAGAGGCCGCAACGAAACGCGGCGGCATCCTGGTCTCGGCCACCAAATCCAACGGCATCATCCACACCATGCCGTTCTGGGACGAAGTGGTGGCCCGGACGGTGGAACAGTTCCCCGGCGTCACGGTGGACAAGGTGCTCATCGATGCGCTCGCGGCCCGGCTGGTCATGAAGCCCACCAGCGTCCGGACCATCGTCGCATCCAACCTGTTCGGAGATATCCTGTCCGACCTCGTGGCCGGAGTGGCCGGTTCCATCGGCATCGCCCCGAGTGCAAACCTGAACCCCGAGCGCCGGCACCCGTCGATGTTCGAGCCCGTCCACGGTTCCGCCCCGGACATCGCCGGCAAGGGCATCGCCAACCCCGTCGGCGCCCTCTGGGCTGCGGCCATGATGCTGGACCATTTGGGCGAGGCGGCGGCCGCCCAGTCCCTTACCGGTGCTTTCGAATCAGCGCTGGCAGGCGGCATCGCCACACCGGACCTGGGCGGTTCGGCCACCACGCTGGAATTCGCGCAGGAGGTGCGGGCCCGGCTGCGCTAGCCGCTCCTGGACACGACGGCTAGAGCACGTTCCGGATGGCCTGCTCGAAACTGGTGACGTGCTCCAGGGCGAGCTTGCCGGCCCGGTCCGCGTCGCCGTCGGCCACTGCCTCCAGCAGTTCAACGTGCTCGGCAATGTGGGATGCAACGGACGGTACCTTTTCCAGCACCATGCACCAGATGCGCGTGGCCAGGTTGTCGTAGCGGATCAGGACGTCCTCGAGGTGCGCGTTGGCTGCGGCCCGGTAGATCAGCCGGTGGACCTTGATGTCGTACCGCATGAGGTCGTAGGGATCATCGTCATCGCCCATGGTGGAAATCGCTGCCGCGGTCTCCCGGATTTCCGCCCGCAGCGCGGGCGTTGCCAGCTTGGCGGCGCGGCGTGCGGCCAAGGGTTCCAGGGATTCGCGCAGCTCTGAGACGTCTGCCAGTTCAGTGATGTCGACGATGGTGGCGAAGGTTCCGCGCCGGGGATAGGACACCACCAGGTGGTCACTTTCCAGCCGCTTGAGGGCTTCCCGGACCGGCGTCCGGCCGATCCCGAGCTCGGCGGCCAGCTTGCCGTCGTTGATCGCCTCGCCCGGCCGGATGTCCAGCATGATGAGCCGGTCCCGCAGGTGCCGGTAGGCCTGTTCGGAGAGTGAGAGGTCCCCGTCGCCGGCCAGGTGGTTCTCTAATGTGACGCTCATTTCGAGCCTTCCCAGGAGTGCTATTGACGTCCAAGTGATCTGGAACATACTATTACGACAGTTCTAATATATCAGTTACAGATCAGTTATAGGTCAGTAACTTCCAAGGGTTCATAAGGAGAACAATGCAGGACGTACTGAACGCCTCGCTTGCCACGGTCGACGCCGACGTCGCCGCCGCTGTGGCACAGGAACTGCACCGCCAGCAGTCCACCCTGGAAATGATTGCGTCGGAGAATTTCGCTCCGACCTCCGTCATGGAGGCCCAGGGCTCGGTGCTCACCAACAAGTACGCCGAGGGATACCCGGGCAAGCGCTACTACGGTGGCTGCGAGCACGTGGACGTCATCGAGCAGCTGGCCATCGACCGCGTGAAGGCACTCTTCGGCGCCGAGTTCGCCAACGTGCAGCCGCACTCAGGCGCCCAGGCCAATGCCGCCGCCATGTTCGCCCTGCTGAACCCGGGCGACACCATCCTGGGGCTCTCCCTGGCGCACGGCGGACACCTCACGCACGGCATGAAGATCAACTTCTCCGGCAAGCTCTACAACGTGGTTCCCTACCACGTCCGCGAGGAAGACCTCCGGATCGATATGGCCGAGGTGGAAGCCCTGGCCCTGGAGCACAAGCCCAAGCTGATCGTGGTAAGCTGGTCCGCCTACTCCCGCCAGCTGGACTTCGCCGAATTCCGCCGCATCGCCGACCTCGTGGGTGCCTACCTCATGGTGGACATGGCGCACTTCGCCGGACTCGTCGCCGCCGGCCTGCACCCCAACCCCGTCCCGTACGCGGACGTGGTCACCACCACCACCCACAAGACCCTGGGCGGTCCGCGCGGCGGCGTCATCCTGGCCAAGGAGGAATACGCCAAGAAGATCAACAGCGCGGTGTTCCCGGGCCAGCAGGGTGGTCCGCTGGAGCACGTTGTGGCAGCAAAGGCCGTGGCGTTCAAGCTCGCTGCCGCCCCCGAATTCAAGGAACGCCAGGAGCGGGTGCTGCAGGGCGCCAAGCTGCTGGCCGAGCGCCTCCTCAAGGACGACGTCGCAGCCGCGGGCATTTCCGTGGTCAACGGCGGCACCGACGTCCACCTGGTCCTGGTTGACCTCCGCAACTCCGAACTCGACGGCCAGCAGGGTGAGGACGCGCTCCACCAGATCGGCATCACGGTCAACCGCAACGCCGTCCCCTTCGACCCCCGCCCGCCGATGGTCTCCTCCGGCCTCCGGATCGGCACCCCCGCCCTGGCCGCCCGCGGCTTTGGCGCCGCCGAGTTCACCGAGGTTGCGGACATCATCGCGACGGCGCTGATTGCCTCCGCCGGCACGGGCACCCTCCCCGGGGACACCGCCGTCGAACTCCGGGAACGCGTAACGGCCCTGGCCGGCAAGTTCCCCCTCTACCCGCACCTTTCCGCCGACGCCAACCTGGCCGGCATCGAGGCAGACCTGATTGGAGCCGCCCAGTGAGCACCCAGCACCTTCCGGAGCACCCGGACTTCCTCTGGCGGAACCCGGAACCCAAGTCCTCCTACGACGCCGTGATCGTCGGCGGCGGCGGGCACGGCCTGGCCACCGCCTACTTCCTGGCCAAGAACCACGGGATGACCAACATCGCCGTCCTGGAAAAGGGCTGGCTCGCCGGTGGCAACATGGCCCGCAACACCACCATCATCCGCTCCAACTACCTCTGGGATGAGAGCGCGGCCATCTACGAGCACGCCCTCAAGCTCTGGGAAATCCTGCCCGAGGAACTCGAGTACGACTTCCTTTTCAGCCAGCGCGGCGTGATGAACCTGGCCCACACCCTGGGCGACGTGCGCGAAAGCATGCGCCGCGTGGGTGCCAACAAGCTCAACGGCGTGGACGCCGAATGGCTTGACCCGCAGCAGGTCAAGGAACTCTGCCCCATCCTGAACATCCGCGACAACATCCGCTACCCCGTGATGGGCGCCACCTACCAGCCCCGCGCCGGCATCGCCAAGCACGACCACGTGGCGTGGGCCTTCGCCCGCAAGTGCGACGAAATGGGCGTGGACATCATCCAGAACTGCGAGGTGACCGGCTTCCTCAAGGACGGCGACCGCGTGGTGGGCGTCAAGACCAACCGCGGCACCATCAACACCGAAAAGGTGGGCCTCTGCGCCGCAGGCCACAGCTCGGTCCTGGCTGAAATGGCGGGCTTCCAGCTCCCCATCCAGTCCCACCCGCTGCAGGCCCTGGTCTCCGAACTGCACGAGCCCGTCCACCCCACGGTGGTCATGTCCAACCACGTGCACGTCTACGTCTCCCAGGCGCACAAGGGCGAACTGGTCATGGGCGCCGGCGTGGACTCCTACAACGGCTACGGCCAGCGCGGCTCCTTCCACGTGATCGAGCAGCAGATGGCGGCCGCCGTCGAACTCTTCCCCATCTTCGCCAGGGCTCACGTGCTCCGGACCTGGGGCGGCATCGTGGACACGACCCTGGACGCCTCGCCGATCGTGGGCACCACTCCGGTGGAGAACATGTTCGTGAACTGCGGCTGGGGAACCGGCGGATTCAAGGGCACCCCCGCCGCAGGCATGACCTTCGCGCACACCATCGCCACGGGCGCCCCGCACAAGCTGAACGCGCCGTTCTCGCTGGAACGCTTCGAAACCGGCGCCCTCATCGACGAACACGGCGCCGCCGCCGTGGCCCACTAGCCGCCGCCACCAGAAAAGGACTAACGCACATGCTGCTGATCCCATGCCCCAACTGCGGCCCGCGGGACGAAACCGAATTCCACTACGGGGGACAGGCCCACGTCCCGTACCCCGAGAACCCCAACGAGCTGAGCGACACGGAGTGGTCCCGCTACCTCTTCTACCGCGAGAACCCCAAAGGCATCTTCGCCGAGCGCTGGGTCCACAGCACCGGCTGCCGCCAGTGGTTCAACATGCTCCGCGACACCGTGAGCTACGACATCAAGGCTGTCTACCCGATGGGGGCGAAGCGGCCCGACCGCTCCCCGGACGGCGCACCCGAAACCGGGACCGCCAGCACCGGCCCTGACAGCACCACCACGGGAAGTGCCGCACCCAGCACCTCCACCACGAGCATCCTCAGCACCACCGCCCCGGAAGGAGCGACCAAGTGACTTCCCAGAACGCCCGCCTGGCTACCGGCGGCCGCATCGACCGCACCATCTCCTGGCGCTTCACCGTGGACGGCGAGGAGTTCACCGGCCACCCGGGTGACACCCTGGCCTCGGCGCTGCTGGCCAACGGCCGCATCGCCGCCGGCAACTCCCTCTACGAGGACCGTCCCCGCGGCATAATGTCCGCCGGGGTGGAGGAGGCCAACGCCCTGGTCCGCGTGGAAGCCCGCTTCCCCGGCCACGTGGCCGAATCCATGCTCCCCGCCACCACCGTTTCCCTGGTGGACGGACTCCAGGCCACCCTGCTCAACGGCCTGGGCAAGCTGGACCCGGAGGACGACCGCGCCGAGTACGACAAGAAGTACGTCCACACCGACGTCCTGGTCATCGGCGGCGGCCCCGCCGGGCTCGCCGCAGCCCGCGAGGCTGTCCGCACCGGCGCCAGGGTCATGCTGCTCGATGACCAGCCCGAACTCGGCGGCTCGCTGCTCTCCGGTTCCACGGCTCGGGGCCTTGCCGAGACCATCGAAGGAAAGCCCGCCCTGGAATGGGTGGCCGACGTCGAAGCCGAGCTGGTATCCGGCGCCGAGTCCACGGTCCTGAACCGCACCACCGCGTTCGGCGCCTACGACGCGAACTACGTCATCGCCGTCCAGAACCGCACCGACCACCTCACGAGCCCCGCCGCCCCCGGTGTCTCCCGCCAGCGGATTTGGCACATCCGTGCCAGCCAGGTGGTCGTCGCCCCGGGCGCCCATGAACGCCCCCTGGTGTTCGAGAACAACGACCGCCCCGGCATCATGCTCGCCTCCGCCGTGCGCAGCTACCTGAACCGCTACGGCGTGGCCGCCGGCAAGCGGGTGGTCATCAGCACCACCAATGACAGCGCCTACGCCGTCGCGGCCGACCTCGCCGCCGCCGGCGTCAAGGTCGCCGCCGTGGTGGACGCCCGTCCGGCCCTGACCGCAGCGGCGACTGCCGCCGTCGAATCCGGGATCCGGGTGCTGATCGGCAGCGCGGTGGCCAACACCTCCGCCGGCGCCGACGGCCGCTTGGACGGCGTGACCGTCCGCAGCATCAACGACGACGGCGAGCTCACCTCCGGCGTCGAGCAGATCGCAGCAGACCTGCTGGCTGTGTCCGGCGGCTGGAGCCCGCTGGTCCACCTGCACTCCCAGCGCCAGGGCAAGCTGCGCTGGGACGAGGAGCTGGCAGCCTTCGTGCCCAGCACCGAGGTCCCCGCCCAGCAGACCATTGGCGACGGCCGCGGCTCCTTCGCCACCGAAGACTGCGTCGCGGAGGGCATCTCCGCCGGCGCGAAGGCGGCCATCGCCGCAGGCTTCGAATCCGCCGTCGAACCCTCCGTGTTCGGCGACCCGAAGGCCTCCGCCCCCACCCGCCAGCTGTGGCTGGTGCCGGGCGAGAACGGCACCCCGGACGACTGGCACCACCACTTCGTGGACTTCCAGCGCGACCAGTCCGTGGCGGACGTCCTCCGCTCCACCGGAGCCGGCATGCGCTCCGTGGAACACATCAAGCGGTACACCTCCATCAGCACCGCCAACGACCAGGGCAAGACCTCCGGCGTCAACGCCATCGGCGTCATCGCCGCGGCCCTGCGCACCGCCGGCGAAGCCTCCCGCGGCATCGGCGACATCGGCACCACCACCTACCGCGCCCCCTTCACCCCGGTGGCCTTCGCGGCACTGGCCGGACGCCAGCGCGGGGAACTGTTCGACCCCGCCCGCGTCACATCGATCCACCCTTGGCACGTGGCCAAGGGCGCGCTGTTCGAGGACGTTGGACAGTGGAAGCGGCCCTGGTACTACCCGCAGGCCGGGGAGGACATGGATGCTGCCGTGCTGCGCGAATGCGCCGCCGTCCGCGAATCCGTGGGCTTCATGGACGCCACCACGCTGGGCAAGATCGAAATCCGCGGCAAGGACGCGGGGGAGTTCCTGAACCGGATGTACACCAACGCGTTCAAGAAGCTCTCCCCGGGTTCGGCACGCTACGGCGTCATGTGCACCCCGGACGGAATGATCTTCGACGACGGCGTGACCCTCCGCGTCGACGACGAGACCTACTTCATGACCACCACCACCGGCGGTGCCGCCAAGGTGCTGGACTGGCTGGAGGAATGGCTGCAGACCGAGTGGCCGGAACTGGACGTGCAGTGCACCTCCGTGACGGAACAGTGGAGCACCATCGCCGTCGTCGGGCCCAAGTCCCGTGAGGTCATCGCCAAGGTGGCACCCGAACTGGCTGCCAACGGCGGCCTGGACGCGGAAGCCTTCCCGTTCATGACCTTCCGTGAAACCACCCTCGCCTCCGGCGTACGCGCCCGGATCTGCAGGATCTCGTTCTCCGGTGAACTTGCCTACGAGATCAATGTGCCGGCCTGGTACGGGCTGAATACGTGGGAATCCGTTGCTGCCGCCGGGGCCGAGTTCAACATCACCCCCTACGGCACGGAAACCATGCACGTGCTGCGCGCCGAAAAGGGCTACCCGATCGTCGGGCAGGACACCGACGGCACCGTCACCCCACAGGACGCCGGCATGGAATGGATCGTCTCCAAGGCCAAGGACTTCATCGGCAAGCGCTCCTACACCCGGTCGGACGCCCAGCGTGAGGACCGCAAGCACCTGGTCAGCGTCCTCCCCGTGGACGGCACGCTGCGGCTGCCCGAAGGCACCCAGCTGGTGGAAAAGGGACGCTCGACCAACCCCGCCTACGGCCCCGTGCCGATGGAAGGGTTCGTCACCTCCAGCTACCACAGCGCAGCGCTGGGCAGGTCGTTCGGCCTGGCCCTGATCAAGAACGGACGCAACCGCATCGGCGAAACGCTGGTGGCAGCCGCCGGCGACCAGCTGGTGGACGTGGTTGTCGCAGAAACAGTGCTTTTTGACTCTGAAGGGACCCGTAAAGATGGCTGAAACAGCAGCATCCCCGACCTCCGCTAAGACCAACGCCGAGAAGAACCTCGCCGCCCGCGTCAGCCCGGCGCGTCAGCTGGCGGAAGAATTCGCGGCCGGCTCCCTGGCAGGCACCGTTGAAATCGCCGAGGTGCCCTTCCTGACCATGGTGGGCCTCCGGGCCCTCGCAGGATCCGCCGCGGCGGAGCGCCTGGCCGGTGTCACCGGCGGACTCCCCGCCGGCTCAGGCGCCGTGGCAGGCAGCGGCGACGTGTCCGTCCTGTGGCTCGGCCCCGCCGAGTTCCTGGTGGTTGCACCTACCGAGGCGCACGAATCCCTGGGAGGGGACCTCATCCCCGCGCTCCGGGACGCGCTGGGCGGCGACGCGGGCCAGGTGGTGGACCTGTCCGCCAACCGGACCACGTTCGAACTGACGGGCCCCCGGGCGCGCGCCGTCCTGGAAAAGGGCTGCTCGCTGGACCTGCACCCGCGGGTCTTCAAGGCCGGCACCGCCTTCTCCACGGAAATCGCGAACATCCCTGCCATCCTGTGGAAGACCGGTGACGAGTCCTTCCGGATCTTCCCCCGCGCTTCCTTCGCCGAGTTCCTGGGCCGGTGGCTGCTGGACGCCATGCGGGAGTACGCCTCGCCAGAGGTCCCCTGATGGCGCTCAGCGTCCTTGACCTCTTTTCCGTCGGCATCGGGCCCTCGTCGTCACACACGGTGGGCCCGATGCGGGCGGCCAAGCTGTTCGCCGACGGGCTGAAGGGCGACGGCCAGCTGGCCGCCACCGCCCGGGTGCAGACCGAACTGTTTGGCTCCCTCGGCGCCACCGGCCGCGGGCACGGCTCGGACAAGGCAGTGGTCCTGGGGCTGAAGGGCCTGGACCCGGAAACCGTGGATACCTTCACCGCCGACGACCAGGTGGCAGCCGCCGCGCTGGACGCCGAACTCCACATCGCGGGGGCGCACCGGGTGGACTTCAACTGGGAAGAGGACGTGGTGCTCCACCGGCGCAAGTCCCTTCCCGCGCACCCCAACGGCATGACCTTCCGGGCCCTGGACCACACAGGTGCCGTCCTGAGCGAGCGGAGCTTCTACTCGATCGGCGGCGGCTTCGTGGTGGACGGCGACGCCGAGGGCGGGGACAAAGTGGTGCCGGATGACACCGTGCTGCCCTACCCGTTCTCCACGGCGGACGAACTCCTGCAGATCTGCAGCCGCGAAGGCATGTCCATCTCCGACGTCATGCTGGCCAACGAACTCACCTGGCGCAGCGAAGCGGAACTCCGCGAGCAGCTGCTGGGGCTGTGGGCCGTTATGCGCGAATGCGTGGAGAACGGCTGCAACGCCGAAGGCATCCTGCCCGGAGGCCTGAACGTCACCCGCCGGGCGCCCGCCCTGTTCCGCACCCTGACGGCCTCGGCCGCCACCGCCGAAGCCGCGGCAGCGTCGCCGTCGCCCGTCCAGGCACCGGCGGACCCGCTGCTGGCGATGGAATGGGTGAACCTCTTCGCGCTGGCCGTGAACGAGGAGAACGCCGCCGGCGGGCGGATCGTCACCGCCCCCACCAACGGAGCCGCGGGCATCGTGCCTGCCGTCCTGCACTACTACGTGAAGTTTGTTCCGGGAGCCGACGACGACGGTGTGGTCCGCTTCCTGCTGGCGGCGGCCGCCGTCGGAATCCTGTTCAAAACCAACGCCTCCATCTCCGGCGCCGAAGTGGGCTGCCAAGGCGAGGTGGGCTCCGCCTGCTCGATGGCTGCGGCCGGGCTCTGCGAAGTGCTCGGTGGAACCCCCGCGCAGGTGGAAAACGCCGCCGAGGTGGGCATCGAGCACAACCTGGGCCTGACCTGTGACCCCGTGGGCGGCCTGGTGCAGATCCCCTGCATCGAGCGGAACGCGATCGCCAGCGTGAAGGCGATCAACGCGGCCCGGCTGGCCCTGCACGGGGACGGCAGCCACAAGGTCTCGCTGGACAAGGCCATCAAGACCATGCGTGACACCGGAGCCGACATGAAAACCAAGTACAAGGAAACCTCCCGAGGAGGCCTCGCCGTGAATGTGATCGAGTGCTGAGCCATGACTGTTACTGAAACCCATATCCCCGCATCAAAAGCGCCCACCACCGTGGAACACGTCCTGACCCTGGACTGCCCCGAGGGGCCTGGCATTGTGCACGCCGTCTCCGGGTTCCTGCTGGAGCACGGCTGCGACATCATCGACAACAAGCAGTTCGGTGAGCGCTCCGAAGGCCACTTCTTCATGCGCGTGCACTTCGTCTCCGAAGGCGATGAGTCCACGCTGGACGTTTTGCGGTCTTCGTTCGCCCCGGTGGCCGAAAAGTTCGGCATGCGCTGGCAGCTGGAACGCCACGGGTCCAAGCGCAAGGTGCTGATCATGGTGTCCAAGTTCGGGCACTGCCTCAACGACCTGCTCTTCCGCGCCCGCATCGGCGAATTGCCCGTGGACGTGGTGGCCGTGGTGTCCAACCACCGGGACCACCAGGCGCTGGTGGAGTGGCACGGCATCCCGTTCCACCACATCCCGGTCACGGCGGAGACCAAGCCCTCAGCGGAAGCTGCGCTGATGGAACTGGTGGACGGGCTCGACGTCGAACTGGTGGTGCTGGCCCGCTACATGCAGGTGCTCAGCGATGACCTGACCCGCCAGCTCGACGGCCGGGCCATCAACATCCACCACTCGTTCCTGCCCAGCTTCAAGGGTGCCAAGCCTTACCACCAGGCCTACGCCCGCGGTGTCAAGACTGTGGGTGCCACCGCGCACTACGTCAACGCGGAGCTGGATGAGGGACCCATCATCTCCCAGCAGGTGGTGGACGTGGACCACACGTACGGGCCCGAGGACCTGGTGGCCGACGGCCGCGACACTGAATGCAAGGCCCTCTCCAACGCGGTGAAGTGGCACTGCGAAGGACGGGTCATCCTGCAGGGCAACCGCACCGTGGTGCTCCGCTAGCGGTTCTCAGCTAAACACTGTCAGCGCGGCTGGCTGCCTTCCGGGCAGCTGGCCGCGCTTTCGTTTGCCCGGAAGTCCTAGCCGCTCTGTGCTCCCCGCCGCAGGAGAACCGCCTGGTGCACTTCCTCCAGGGCGCCAGCGATCTCCTCCCGCCCCACGCCCGCGAGGTACTGCAGCACCAGTCCATCCAGCGCGGCGAACAGTGAGCGGGCCACCACGTGGACGTCACCCTGGACGCCGAAAGCCTCAAGCCCCTCCGACAGCGCGCCAACGTAGCTCTCGTACAGCCTGGCTACCGGCCCCGCCAGCTCCGGGCGGCGCCGGGCCTCGAGGATCATCTCGTACTGGAACTCCTGCAGCCCCGGATCTTCAAGCAGCAGTTCCAGCAGCGCCTCCGTGAAAGTCCCGCCGTTTTCGGCTGCTTCCCGCAGCCGTGACGCGCCGATGGACTGCTCCGATGACCACAGGAGCGCTGCCTCGATCAGGGCGTCCCGGGTCCCGAAATGGTGGGCGACCAGGCTGTTGTTGACGCCCGCCGCCTCCGCCACCGCACGGTATGTGAGTCCGCGCAGGCCCTTCTGCGCCACCACATCCACCGCGGCCCGAAGCAGGGCTTCGCGGCCCTTGCCATATCTGGGCGCGGCGGGACGGTCAGGGAAAGCGGTCATAGCCCGATTCTAGCCAGCCGCCGCCGGACAAAAAGCAGCCCTTGACTTAAAACTAAGCAATTGCTTAGATTGCTTTCCACACGGTGATGCCCGTCACAGGGCCCGCCGCCATTCCACACATCTCCCGCGGCGAGACCGTTCCCCGCCGCCCCTTCCCCTCTGGAGTACCCATGACCACCACCCCTTCCTTCACCACGTCCGCTTCCCTTGACCCCGGCAGGAATGAGCCCTTCGAGCTCGGCCAGGTGCAGTGGGTCCGCCGCTTCGGCGAAGGAGACAGGCCTGGGCTGGCCTGCGGCTACTGGCACGTCAATCCCGCAGAAGCCCCCGAACCCTTCAATCTCGTCATGGAAGCCGACGAGGCCATCCACATCATCGAAGGCCACCTCCGGATCGAGGTGGAGGGCGGCGGCACCTATGACCTCACCGCCGGTGGCGCCGCCTCCTTCAATAAGGGCGCCCGCACGAGGTGGGCCGTGCTGGCCCCCACCGTCGAATTCTTCGTCTACTCATAGGGGTCCGGGATGGCACAGCACAACAGCGCCATGGAGCAGGACCTGGACGTTGTCATCGTGGGTGCCGGGTTTGCCGGCCTCACCGCCGCCCGCGAACTCACCCGTCAGGGCCTGAAGGTGCGGATCGTCGAAGCGCGGGACCGCATCGGCGGCCGGACCTGGCTGGACCACCGGCTGGGCCGCGACCTGGAAATCGGCGGCACGTGGGTCCACTGGACCCAGCCGTACATTTGGGCGGAGTTGAAGCGGTACGGCATCGGAACCGTAGCGAGTCCGGAGCCCCAGCGGGCTTTCTGGTGGGCCGACGGCGGCCGCCGGGAAGGTGCCCCCGGTACCTTGCTTGACCTGATAGGCCGCCACAACGGCGAATTCACCAAGGAGTCCCGGACCTACTTCCCTGAACCGTTCAGGCCGCTGGCTACGGATGCCTTCAAGGACATCGACCACATCTCGGTGCAGGACCGGATCCGGGAGCAGTTTCCCGCCGGCAACGCCCGGGACATCCTCGAATCCTTCTGGACCCTGAACTTCAACGGCCCCTTGGAGGACGCGGCACTGACCCAGGCCCTCCGTTGGGTGGCCTTGACCAACGGTGACTGGGCCGTCAACTTCGAAGCCTGCGCCACGTACAAGATCCAGGGCGGAACCGCCGCTCTGGCCGAGGCCATCCTTGAGGACTCCCGTGCCGCCGTCGACTTTGGTTTCGCCGTGGAGGGCATGACGGACGACGGCGGGAGTGTCACCCTGCGGAGCGCGGACGGCCGGACCATCAGCGCCAGGGCCGCCATTGTCACGGTCCCCCTTCCCGTCCTGGGAACCATCGACTTCCAGCCGCCGCTGCCGCCGGCCAAAGACGAAGGCGCGCGGTCGGGGCAGGTGTCCAGGGGCGTCAAGGTGTGGATCCGGATGCGGGGAGAACATGCCCCCTTCGTGGCGCTGGGACAAGCGGACTGGCCCCTGAACTTCTTCCAGGCTGAGTACATGCTCGACGGCGACACAATCGTCGTCGGCTTCGGCCCCGATGCAACAAAAATTGACGCGTCAGACGCAGCGGCAGTCCAGGATCAGCTGACCCGGCTGGTGCCCGGCGTCGACGTGCTGGACGTTGCAACCCACGACTGGGTGGCGGACCCGCTGGCGGGGGAGACCTGGCCGATGCACCGGACGGGTTTCCTCGGCAACCACCTCGCCGCGATGCAGTCCGGGCACGGCAATGTGTTTTTTGCCGGGTCAGACATTGCCAACGGCTGGGGCGGCTTCATCGACGGCGCCATTGAGAGCGGCATGGAAGCGGCGCTGGCCGCCGCGTCGCGGCCCGGCCCCCGCTCCGCCCGTCCGGCCGCCCAGGAACCAGTGCCGCAAAATCCTGCACTGCGCTGACAAACAACAACTCGTCGCTGGTGGACAAAGGGCTTCGGCGCCCCGCTGCCAAGCTGGATTCCACAGCAATTTTCCCGAACTCATGACCGTTAAGAAGGATCAAATGAGTATTTCGAATTCCGAGCCCCGGACCACTGACGCTCCGGCCAAGGAGCATTCAACGGCACTGCGGGCCGGCAGCATCGGCGTCCTGGGCATCCTCTTCTTCGTCTTGTCGGCACAGGCGCCCCTCACGGGGATCGTGGGCGCCTCACCGCTTGCCGCAGCGCTCGGCAACGGTGCCGGCGCGCCCGGCGCCTACCTGATCGTGGGCATCGTCATCGTGATCTTCGCCGTGGGATTCGTGGCGATGAGCCGCAGAATCCAGGCCAACGGCGCCTTCTACGCCTACGTCACCGCAGCGTTCGGCAGGAAGACCGGTGCCGGCGCGGCCTGGCTGGCCCTCCTGGCCTACAACACCGTCCAGGCCGCCATGTACGGGCTCTATGGTGCGGCGTTCTCCGGGCTGCTGGCGTCCATCGGACTGGATGTTCCGTGGTGGCTGCTCGCCCTGGCCACCATGGCCGGCGTCCAGGTGCTCGGCTCCCTGAACATCGAACTCGGTGCCCGCGTGCTGGCCCTGCTGGTGGGACTCGAGGTGGCCATCCTGCTGCTGTTCGGCTTCACCGTCCTGCTCCACGGCGGTGGCCCGGAAGGCATCAGCGTGGCCGCGTCCTTCTCGCCCGAGGCCATCGGGGCCGGAGCGCCGGGCGTAGCCATCATGTTCGCCGTGGCTTCCATGTTCGGCTTCGAGTCCACGGCCATCTATTCGGCCGAGGCCAAGGACCCGCACAGGACTGTCGCCCGGGCCACCTACCTGTCCGTGGGTGTCATTTCCGTCTTCTTCTCCTTCATTTCCTGGATGCTGGTCAGCTACTACGGCCCGTCCCAGGTCATGGACGCGGCCGGGGCAGCACTCGAATCCGGCGATGCCACGTCCTTCGTGCTCGGGCCCCTGGTGGAGCTGTTCGGGCCGTGGGCGGGCGTGGTGGCAGGCATCCTGCTGGTCACCTCATTGCTCGCCGGCATCATCGCCTTCCACAACGGCATCAACCGCTACCTGCACTCCCTGGCCCTGCGCGGTTCCATGCCCGCCGTGCTGGCCCGGACCAACCGGCACCGCGCCCCTGCCGTCGCCGCCTGGATCCAGACCGCAGCCGCCGTCGTCCTGGTGCTTCCCTTCGCGATCCTTGCCCTGGACCCGGTCCTGACCCTCTTTTCCTGGTTCAGCGGCCTGGCCGTGGCGGCGCTGCTGGTGCTCTACATGCTGTGCTCGGTGGCGGTGGTCAGCTTCTTCCGCCGCGAACGCGCGGGGGCACAGCTGTGGCAGACCCGGATCGCCCCCGTCCTGGCAACGGCGCTGCTCGCCTGGGTCCTGTTCCTGGTGGTCAGCAATTTCACGGCCCTCATCGGCGGCAGCGCCGAAACAGCAATCGCCCTGCTCGCCGCGGTGCCCGTGGTCTTCCTGGCCGGGGTGCTGGTGGAATCCGCCATCGAGCGCCGCCACCATGCGGCCAGCCTGGGCCACGCACTTACCTGACGCTGACGGCTTCTCCCTTACTGGCCCGGCGCGGACCGCAATGTCCGCGCCGGGCCAGAACGCGTGCTGCAACGAAAAGCCCGGCCAGGAAGGCTGCTGCGAGCCAGGCCGCCCAGTCGCTGCGGGGCCACACGCCGGACAGGCCCAGGAACGCGGGAACAGTGGCAGTAACCTGGCTGGCGAGCACCAGCGCCCAGCCCGTGAACAGGTCCAGCCGCGCGGCGCCGAATGCAGCCGAGGCGAACAACAGCCCCCACAGCACCGACCAGCCCACCCAGAGCGCCGCGAGCAGCGGATCCGTCCCGATCCACGCGCCCGCCACCAGCAGGCCGAAGAACGCCACCATGCCGCAGAACCAGCCCAGGCCCTTCGAACCCAGGGCCAACAAAACATCCAGCCCGGCATAGGCGTACGTCAGCCCGAACAGGAACATGCCGGCGGCCGTCAGGAGGTGTTCAGTGCCGGTACTGCCAGTGGAAAGATGGACGACGCCGAGTACCAGCTGGGTGCCGCCGAGCAGCAGGCTGAAGGTGGCGGAGTCGCGGCGGGGGAGACGCCCCAGCGTGGCGAGCCCGTTGACCAGCAGCGCGGCCCCGGAGAGGAGAAGGCAAATGAAGGGCATCAGCGCAGCTCCCCTGTGCAGGATGGATGCAACTTCTCTCTCACAATATGGAATATCTGTGTCACATTACGGAGATTAGCCGAACCATACCCGCCCGCCTACTGATCCCCGGTCGTAATCCGATAAGTTGAAGAGTAAACCTATGGGGCGACGTTGCTTTTGCGCTGTCCCTCGTTTCGGCTCAGGGGTAAGGAACAGTTCATGGACGCACGGCTCGAAGCCATCAAGGACACCGTCCTCATGCGGAATCCTGGTGAAGCGGAGTTCCACCAGGCAGTGGTGGAGGTCTTCGAAAGCCTTGGCCCGGTCCACGACAGGCACCCGGAATTCCTCGAGGCTGCCATCCTGGAACGCCTTTGCGAGCCCGAACGCCAGATCATCTTCCGCGTGCCGTGGACCGATGACTCCGGACGCGTCCAGATCAACCGCGGCTTCCGGGTGGAGTTCAACTCCGCGCTGGGCCCGTACAAGGGCGGACTGCGCTTCCACCCGTCCGTCTACCTGGGCATCGTCAAATTCCTCGGCTTCGAGCAGATCTTCAAGAATGCCCTGACCGGCATGCCCATCGGCGGCGGCAAGGGCGGCTCCGACTTTGATCCCCGCGGCCGCAGCGACGCAGAAGTGATGCGGTTCTGTCAGTCCTTCATGACCGAGCTCTACCGCCACATCGGCGAATACACGGACGTCCCGACCGGCGACATTGGCGTGGGCGGCCGCGAGATCGGCTATCTCTTCGGCCAGTACAAACGCATCACCAACCGCTACGAGTCGGGCGTGCTCACCGGCAAGGGCATCTCATGGGGCGGCTCCCTGGTCCGGCCGGAGGCCACCGGCTTCGGCACCGTCATCTTCGCCCAGGAAATGCTCAAAACACGCGGCACGTCCTTTGACGGCCAGCGCGTGGTGGTGTCCGGCTCCGGCAACGTGGCCATCAACGCCATCGCCAAAGCCCAGTCCCTCGGTGCCGCAGTGGTGGCCTGCTCCGACTCGTCAGGCTACGTGGTGGACGAGGCAGGCATCGACGTCGCGCTCCTCCGCGAGGTGAAGGAAGTGCAGCGCGGCCGCCTGAAGGATTACGCCGAACGCCGGGGCGGCGTTACCTACGTGGACGGCGGCTCGGTGTGGGACGTTGACGCCACAGTGGTACTTCCCTGCGCCACGCAGAACGAGCTCGACGGCGCTGCTGCCGCCCGCCTGGTGCGCAACGGCCTGGTTGCCGTCGGCGAAGGTGCCAACATGCCCTCCACGCGTGACGCTGTTGCGGTGTTCCAGGAGGCGGGCGTCCTGTTCGGGCCCGGCAAGGCTGCCAACGCCGGCGGCGTGGCAACTTCGGCCCTGGAAATGCAGCAGAACGCAAGCCGTGATTCGTGGTCCTTCGAGCACACCGAAGAGCGGCTGACCGAGATCATGGTGGGCATCCACGACCGTTGCGCCGCCACCGCCGAGGAGTACGGCGAACCCGGCAACTACGTGCTCGGCGCCAACATCGGCGGGTTCGTCAAGGTCGCCGACGCCATGCTGGCGCAGGGGTTGATATAGGAAACGGAGCCTGCTTCAAGTAGGGGTGCCTGGGGCGGGAACCAGGTCCTGAATCAGCCCCGGCGCCATTCGGTGGGTGAGACGCCAAAAGCATCCCGGAACGTGCGGCTGAAATGGGCGGCATCCAGGAACCCCCAGCGGGCAGCCACCGTGCCGACGGATTGCCCGGCGTGCAGCGGGTCGCGGAGGTCACGGCGTGCACCTTCGAGCCGCTGTGTCCGGATCCAGCTGGCAACGGTGGTCCCCGACTCGTGGAAGACGTTGTGCAGGTGCCGGGTGGAGATGAAGTGCGCGGCGGCGATGCTTGCCGGTGACAGCAGGGGGTCGGCCAGGTTCGCCTCGATGTACTCGCGGACCGAGACCGCCAGCAGTGCCTGCGGCTTCATGCGGTCCGGCGTGATGTCCATTTCCGCGTGCAGCATGGTGGACACCAGGTCCAGGGCGTTGGTGGCGAGCCGCGAGCCGCTGGGGCCGTTCAGGACGTCCAAGTTCGCCGACAGTTCGCGAATGAACTGGCCCACGATTCCGCTGAGGCCCCCGCTGCCCATGCGCACCGCGGCGAGCTGCCCCACGTAGTCCACCGGCAGGGAGAGGGCGTCGCAGGGGAACATCAGGACCATGATCCTGGTGCTGTCCTCGAAGGCAAGGGTGTAGGGCCGGTTGGTGTCGTAGATTGCCAGGTCGCCGGGCTGGAGGACGGCTTCGCGGTTGTCCTGGATCAGCAGGCCCGTGCCTTCCAGCTGCAGATTCAGCTTGAAATAGCGCTCATGGGCCTGGGCGATCAGCGCGGGGGTGCGGTGGACCTCGTGGGAGGTGGCGGTCACTTCCACGATGGACATCCGGTCCAGTACCCGGGAACGCATCCGGCCCTGGAAACCCTCCACGTCCGCCGTCCGAGCGGTGAGGGGCACGAAGGATTCGGCCACCAGGTGTTTCCAGTGGTCAAATGATGTGGCAACGCTGGAGCTGAGGTCCTGGCGTGGGGTCAGGGCTGTTGCCCCGCTTGCTGCAGCTGCTGGCATGATGTTCCTCGCGACGGATGGCCACTTCACGTTCCCCCCGGGTTGTGTCCTGCGACACAGTCCATTCAGGTTAGCGGCACGCCAATCTTTTTTCAACGGTTGGCGAAAATAAGGCGAATTGTCTTTCCAGCCGCAGCCCAGCCTCGCGTGCCATGATCGGGCCATGAAGTCCATGACGGCTCCCGGCGACCACCACCGGAACTTCAACTCCCGCGCCCACCATTCCCGGCTCCGCTTGCTGGTGATGCTTGCCGTCGGCCTTGTCGCGGCGCTGGCGGTTGGCACCTTTGGCACCTGGACGTATGCCCCGGCACTCGGCTGGGCCGCTGCGTCGGCCACCTACCTCATCTGGGTCTGGAGCGTCATCGGACGCCTGGGTCCTGCAGCCACCGCTGCGCATGCGCGGAGGGAGGATCCCGGCAGGATCTTCTCGGACACGCTGGTCCTGGGCGCCACCGTGGCCAGCTTTGCCGGGGTCGCCCTGATTTTGCTTGATGCCTCCAGCGAGCAGGGTGGCGCCAAGGACGCAACGGTGGCCATGGCGCTGGGCAGCATTGCCCTCTCATGGTTCCTGGTCCACACCCTGTTCACCCTCCGCTACGCAGCGATCTACTACCGCGACGGCACGGGTGTGGATTTCAACGAAGGGAGCCAGCCCCGGTATTCGGATTTCGCCTACCTGGCCTTCACTGTGGGCATGACGTTCCAGGTATCGGACACCGACCTGAAGACCACTGCCATCCGTTCCACCGTCCTGCGCCAGGCGCTGCTGTCCTATCTGCTCGGTGCCATCGTCCTCGCCACCACCATCAACCTGGTTTCGGGGCTGATCCACTAAGCGGGCCTATTCTGGGCCCATGGCTGAGATAAGAGTTAACTGGCACCGGCGGCACAAAGAGGGCCTCAGTACGGGCGACAAAGCCGCCGACGCCCTTCGAAACGGCATGGGCAGCTGGCCTTTCGTGGGGATGTTCTTGGGTTTCATGGGACTGTGGGCCCTGGTGAATTCCTACGTCCTCGCCAACAGCGCATGGGACCCCTACCCCTACATTCTGCTGAACCTTTTCCTGTCCATGCTGACCGGCCTGCAGGGCGCCATCCTGCTCATTGCAGCCAAGCGCCAGGATGCCATTGCCTCGGCCATGGCGCAGCATGATTACGAAACTGACGTCCGGGCCGCGGCGCAGATTGAGATGCTCATGAACATCAACGCCGAACAGTTGAAGCTGCTGCAGGAACTGCGGGACATGCGGGACATGCCCTGAAAACGCCAATGAGTGCAACTCCGGCTGGAGTTGCACCCATTATGCGAGCGTTGTCTAGTCCTTCTTAAAGGCATCCTTGACGTGCTCGTAAGCCTGCTTGAGGTCCGACTTTGCCTGGTCCGTCTGGCCTTCAGCCTTCAGGCTTTCGTCGCCCGTGGCGTTTCCGGCAGCTTCCTTGCCCTTGCCGCCGAGCTTCTCTGCAGCGTTGCCGATCTTGTCATCCAAACCCATGGAGATGCTCCTTACAGTTCGTGCTCGCTCCGGCATTCGCCAGAACCTGACCCCTCAATAGTAAGCATACTTTCGAGTTTGGCACTCATTTCCGGCCGGGAATTTTGCCCAGGAGGGAAAGGTACCCCTCGAGTTGGGCCGCGTGGCCAAAGTCTGTTTGACCGGCGGGCGCCAGGGCTGCCTCGATCTGGGCCCCCAGCAGCATGTTCAGCAGCTGCCCGGCAAGGATGGGATCGTCGACGGCGGCACGGACGTCGCCGCTGCCCCTCGCCTCTGCCAGGAAACGGCGGATCGCCACCAGCCATTCATTCATCGACTGCTGGTGGATCGCCGCCTTCCGGGGGTCGTTGATGGCCCTTTGCCAGAACGGGACCACGATTCGTGCCTCGTTGACGCGCTCGTCATCGAGGGGGAGGACCTCGAGGCAAAAGGCCCGCAGCGCGTCCAGGCCCGTCCGTCCGGCCGTGACCTCCGCGATGCGCAGGTTGGTCCTGTTGAACACATGGCTGAAGGCGAATTCGAGCAGGGTGTCCTTGGTGGGGAAGTAGGGTTTCAGGGCGCCGTTCGCGAAGCCTGCCTCCGTGGCGATCTCCCGCATGGTGGCGCTCTCAAGGCCCTGACGGGCAATGATCCGCCAGGTGGCATCCACGAGTTCCAGGCGGCGCTCATCATGGTCAACTATCTTCGGCACCGCGGCCACTCCCCGGAAATATTTCGCTCAGACTCTTGTGAGCCATGTTACGGACGTTTATTCTCTACAACTATAGAAAATAAACCAGTGACCGGCGACGGCCCGGACAAAGGCTCTTCCCATGACTCTTGCACCAACCGAAACCGCATCGGCCTTCCACCTGGCAACGGCGGAGGAAATCCTGGACGTCCGCGCCATCCTGCAGTCTGAAGGCCACCTGGACGCCCGGCACCGCATCGCCTACCTCGGCCTGCTGGATCCGGCCCGGGGAGCGCAACCACAGGCTGTGGACCGCCGATTCCGGGTCTTCATCCACGACGTCTCGGGGGCTGCGCCGCGCGACGTCGTGGTCTCCATTACCCAGCAAAAGGTGCTCTCCGCCGTCGAACTCGACACCGCGGTGACCGGCGAACTGCCGGTCCTGGAGGAGGAATTCGAAGTGGTGGAATCCCTGCTGGCCACCGATGACCGCTGGCTGAATGCGCTCGCCGACAGGGGCCTCGAGGTCGAAAAGGTCCGCGTTGCCCCGCTGTCTGCCGGTGTTTTCGAATACGGCGAGGAGAAGGGCCGCCGCATCCTCCGCGGCCTGGCGTTCGTGCAGGAATTCCCCGGGGACAGCGCCTGGGCGCACCCGGTGGACGGACTGGTGGCCTACGTGGACGTGGTCAGCAAGGAAGTCACCCAGGTCATCGACCTCGGCGTGATCCCCATCCCGGCTGAGCATGGCAACTACACCGATCCGGAACTGACCGGGCCTGTCCGCGACACCCAGAAGCCCATCAGCATCACCCAGCCGGAAGGGCCCAGCTTCACCGTCACCGGCGGCAACCACGTGGAATGGGAAAAGTGGAGCGTGGACGTCGGCTTCGATGTCCGGGAAGGGGTGGTCCTGCATAACCTGGCCTTCCAGGACAGCGGCCGGAAGCGGCAGATCATCAACCGGGCGTCCATTGCCGAAATGGTGGTGCCGTACGGGGATCCCTCACCCATCCGGTCCTGGCAGAACTACTTTGACACCGGCGAATACCTGGTGGGCCAGTACGCCAACTCGCTGGAACTTGGCTGCGACTGCCTGGGCGAGATCACCTACCTCAGCCCGGTCATCAGCGACGCGTTCGGCAACCCGCGGGAAATCAGCAACGGCATCTGCATGCACGAGGAGGACTGGAGCATCCTCTCCAAGCACTCCGACCTCTGGAGCGGCGTCACCTACACCCGCCGCAACCGCCGCCTGGTGATCTCCTTCTTCACCACGATCGGCAACTACGACTACGGCTTCTACTGGTACCTCTACCTGGACGGCACCATCGAATTCGAGGCCAAAGCCACCGGCATCGTGTTTACCTCGGCGTTCCCGCAAGGCGGCTCAGACAACATCTCCCAGCTGGCGCCCGGCCTGGGTGCACCCTTCCACCAGCACCTCTTCAGTGCCCGGCTGGACATGGCCATCGACGGGTTCACCAACCGGGTGGAGGAGGAGGATGTCATCCGCCAGGCCATGGGGCCGGGCAACGAACGCGGCAACGCCTTCTCCCGGAAGCGCACCGTCCTGGCGCGTGAATCCGAAGGCGTCCGGGAAGCCGACGCCCGGGCCGGCCGGACCTGGATCATCTCCAACCCGGAATCCCGCAACCGGCTGGGGGAGCCCGTGGGCTACAAACTGCACTCCCACAACCAGCCCACGCTGCTGGCAGACCCGGACTCCTCCATCGCCCGCCGCGCCGCCTTTGCCACCAAGGACCTGTGGGTCACCCGGTACGCCGAGGACGAGAAGTACCCCACGGGCGACTTCGTGAACCAGCATGCCGGCGGAGCGGGCCTGCCCGCCTACGTCGCACAGGACCGGGACATCGATGGCCAGGACATCGTCGTCTGGCATACCTTCGGCCTGACCCACTTCCCCCGGGTGGAGGACTGGCCCATCATGCCCGTGGACACCGTCGGCTTCAAGCTGCGGCCGGAGGGCTTCTTCGACCGCAGCCCGGTCCTGGACGTTCCCGCCAACCCCAACAAGCAGGAATCCTCCTGCCACAGCGAGGGCGGCAGCGGTGGCTGCCACTAGCCTCGCCCCCGCCACGGCAGGGAGTACGACGGCGGCGGGACGGGTGCGTGCCAACGGTCCCGTCCTGCATCCCCGCGTCGTAGCGGTGGCCACCGCCGGTTCCTGCCTTGCCCACGTGTGGCTGGCGGCGTCGGGACGCCACGGCGCGTGGCTGAGCGTCCTCATGCTGGCGCTCGCCGCCGTCTGCGTTCCCTGCACGGTCCACATCTGGCGGCAGAGCCGGGTGGCCGCACTGCAGCAGGTCACCGCTGCTGCCGTGGTGATGGCCGCCCTGCACGCCGTCCTGCTGCTGGCCGCCGGGGGTGCCGGGCACGCCCATGGCGGCCAGCCGTCGTCGTCCGCTGTGGTTGATTCGGGCAGCACGCAGCTGCTGCTGGTTGTCACCCTGGAACTGGGGACGGCGCTGCTCGCCGCAACCCTGGTGGCCCGGCTGCGGCGGTTGCACCGGTAGGCCTTCGGGGCTCAGCCGGCGGCGACGCCGAGCGGGCGGGCGACGTGCAGCTGTTCGTGGTCAACAAGCCACTGGATGGATTCGAAGATGGCCTGCTCCGGTTCGTACCGCGGCGCGTAGCCAAGCATGGAGGCCGCTTTTTCGATGCTGAAGCACTGGCTGCGGTAAAGGTGGTTCCAGCTCGCATCTGCGTGCTCGCGGGAGGTGTTCTCCCGGAAGCGGTCCCAGGGAACCGTCTCCAGTACCGCAGCGTGCCCGAACCAGGCGGCGGCGATGTCCGCGTAACCGCGGACCGTGAGCGCCGTGGGGGCAACGATGTTGAAGTCCTCACCGGTGGCCGCCTCCCGCCGGGCAATGGCCTTCTCGAAGGCCTGGGCGACGTCATCGGCGTGCACATGGTGCATCAGCTCCGAGCCGCTGCCGGGAATCCGGAGGGGCTGCCCTGCGGAGATCGTCTGCCAGACGGTGGGATCGAGGTTTCCCAGCGGACCAACGGGCTGCCAGCCCGGTCCCACAATGTGGCCGGGATGCAGGGAGGTGGTGGCCAGCCCGCCGCCGGCGGTTTCCTCCTGCAGCATCAGGGCAATCCTGTTTTTCTGGATGCCGTACTCGCCAAAGGGAGGTGCGGCTGAATCCGATCCCTCCCTGATGGGCAGCTTCAGGCTCTGCCCGTACCGCCAGACGGAGCCGCAATGCAGCAGGTGCCCCACTTCGCCCCGCAGCCGCTGCACCAACGCTGCCGCCGATTCGAGGGTGAAGCAGACCAGGTCCACCACGACGTCCGGCTTGAGGGCAGCCACCCGGTCAGGGAAGGTTCCGTCCTGGTCCTCCGCCTGCCGGTCTGCGGTGACATGCTGCACCTGCTGCCAGGCAGGCGCGTCCGTGTAGGGCTTGCTGGTGCCGCGGCTGATGTTGGTGACCTCGTGGTAAGCCTGGACCAGCCGGGGGACCAGGAACGAACCGATGTGGCCGCTGCCGCCGATGACGGTGACTTTCATTGCTCTCCGATCGTTGCGTACCCTCCACGGTAGGGCCGCGGCAGCAGGAAAGGGAGGCCCTGCCGGACCTCCCTTTCCTGGCGACAGGGGTGGAACCCAAGGGTCAGGCAGGCTTGGCGTACTCTGCCGCGCTCATGACCTCGTAGCCAACAAACGTCTCATCGCCCTCCACCCAGGCGTCGTGGCCTGCCGGGATGGAGTACGCGTCGCCGGCCTGGATGGTCATGCCGGTTCCGTTGTCCAGCTGGACGGTCAGGGTGCCGGAGGTGCAAAAACCAAGGTGATTGTTCTGGCAGCTGTCCGTATGGACAACCGTCTTGACGGTTTCTGACCAGCGCCAGCCGGGCTCAAACGTGAACCGGCCCAGGGTGGCGCCACCAATGTTCACCACGTCTACTTGGGTCTTGGGCGGACGGCGCTTTTCATCGGGTTGGTCAAAGGATTTGGACTCCAGGTCCTTCACCGTTACTGCGGGCATTTCTGGCTCCTTGGTAAGGAGTGGTTATTGAGTTCGTCCGGCGCCGGGAGCACCGGGAAATAGGGCCCGGCAGGGCGGGATGTGCCCCGTCCAGAACCTGCCTGACCTCGTGTGCGACGATCCCAATCTGCTCTTATGCGTACCTGATGTCAATGACGCTTTTCTGCCTCGAACCACTCCCGGCCGGGGTTGCTGACGCTTGGGGCCGAGCGGTCCAGGCCGGGCTGCGCGGCCCACTTCACCCCGTTGGCCAGGACCCGCTGGACCTGCGGGTGGTGGTACACCGGGTACTCCTGGTCGCCGGGGCTGAAGTAGAAGATGCGGCCCTTGCCGCGGGTGAAGGTCACGCCGGAGCGGAACACCTCGCCGCCGGCAAAGGAGCTGATGAAGATCAGGTCGTCCGGGTCCGGGATGTCGAACAATTCGCCGTACATCTCCTGCTCCGGAATGACGATGGGGCTCTCCACGCCGTCCGCGATGGGATGGGAGGGCTTGACGGTCCACACCAGCTCGCGGCCGCCGTCGTTCCGCCAGGCCAGGGAGCAGCTGGTGCCGAGCAGTTTGGTGAAGATCTTCGCGAAGTGCCCCGAGTGGAGCACGATCAGCCCCATACCGCCCAGCACATGCCGGTGGACGCGTTCGACGACGGCGTCCCCCACCTCGGCGTGCGCGATGTGGCCCCACCACAACAGGACGTCCGTCTCCGCGAGCACCTCCTCGGCAAGGCCGTGTTCGGGATCCGTGGCCAGGACCGCCGTCGTGATGTCCGCGTCCGGAAGGTGGGAGCGCAGGCCCGTGGCGATGGCGCCATGGATGCCGTCCGGGTACATTTCCCCGATGTGGGACGGCTCGTTGTTGGCTTCGTGGACGCCTTCGTTCCACACCAGGATCCGCAGGTTGCCGTCCATCAGAGCCGAACCTCCCTCTGCTCGCGGGCGGACTGGTAGCACGCGTCGATGACCTGGGCGCGGTACAGTGCCAGGGATCCGTCATGGTTGGCCCAGACCTGGGCGCCGCCGCGCACGGCGGTGACGAAATCCTCCACCACTGCATCGTGCGCGCGGCCCGGCAGGACCGGGGGCAGGTAGTCCGCGGACCCGCCGTCCTTGTCCGTGAACACCCGCAGCCGGCCCACCGGCGGGAACGGTGCCCCGTGCACCCTGAGCTCGGCGCCGCCGTCGGTACCGTACACCGTGAAGTCCAGCTGGTCATCGGTTTCCCGATAGGCCGCCCAGCTCGCCTCGACCAGCAGGGTTGCGCCGCCGTCCAGCCGGAGGAATGCCGTCGCGAAGTCCTCCACTTCGAAGGCATGGCTGGTGGCGTGGGCGGAGAACCGGCTGCCGCCGCCCCGCCCCTGCGGCCCCAGTTCGGCGTGGGTGGCTGCGGAGACCGCCACCACCTTGGGCTCGCCGAGGAGGTAGAGGGCGAAGTCGAGCACATGGACGCCGATGTCCGCCAGCGGCCCGCCGCCGGCGAGCTCCGGGTTGGTGAACCAGCTGCCCAGCGTGGGAATGCCGGCGCGCCGCAGCCATGACGCCTTCGCGTAGTAGGGCCGGCCCAGGCCGCCGTGGTCGATGACCTCCTTGAGCGCCTTGATGTCGCCGCGCCGGCGGTGGTTGAAGGCGACGTCCAGGACGCGTCCGGCCTTCCGGGCCGCGTCCACCATGGCCTGGCCTTCGGCTGCGTTGCGGGCGATGGGCTTCTCGCTCAGCACATGGATACCCCGTTCCAGGGCCGCGATGGAGATCGGGGCGTGCAGGAAGGTGGGTACTGCCACGCTGACTGCGTCAAGGCCGCCGTGGTCCAGCATGTCCTGCCAGTCGGCGAAGGCGTTCGGAATGGCATATTCGGCCTGCAGGGAGTCCCGGAGGTCCTGCTCCATCCCTGCCACCGAGACGATGCTTACTCCGTCCAGCGCTGAGTAGGCCTTGAGGTGCTGCTGGTAAGCCCAGCCGATGCCCACCACCCCCACCCGCAGGTCACTCGGCGGTACAGGAGGGGATTGCTGGCTGTTCAAGGGCTGGCTCCTTCGGCGTGGCTGGCTGCCCGGACGCTTTCCAGCCTAGCCCTGCACTGCCTGGTCCTGGAGGTGCATGCCTGCACTGTTCGACGCGGCGTCACGCACGGCACGCTTTCGGCGCACCCAGGTGCCCCGCACCCTGGAAACCCGGGGCGCCGGCGTCGTGCCCTGGCCAAAAGCGTGCCCAGCGTGACGCCCTGCGCTCAACGGGACCTGTGAAACTCGCGTGCAATTGGCTGAAACCACTATTTAACACACCCGAAACCTACCCAAAAATAGCCGCCATACATTGGTATCAGACGGCAAAAGCCGCCCCTCCGCCGGCCGCGGTTTCTCCTCCCGCGTCCCACTTGGCGAACGGCTCTGACGGCAACGTACCGTTCTTTTCGCATCTTGAAAGGGGTTTCCCATGGACTCGGGAAATGTCGCTTGGATTTTGGCCAGCTCGGCGCTGGTATGCATGATGATTCCCGCCCTGGCCCTGTTTTACGGGGGCATGGTGGGGTCCCGCCGGATCCTGAACATGATGATGATGTGCTTCGGCGGCGCCAGCCTGGTGGCCGTGCTCTGGGCACTGTTCGGTTACTCGATGGCCTTCGGAAACTCCGTGGGCGGACTGGGGCTCATCGGTGACGTCACCGAGTTCCCGGGCATGGGGCAGCTGCTGGCCAAGGATGATTCCGCGTCCATTCCGGTCATCCTGTTCGCAGCGTTCCAGCTGTTCTTCGCCTGCGTCACCACCGCACTCGTTGCCGGTGCCGCCGCAGGCCGGATGAAGTTTGGCGCCTGGATGCTGTTCGCCGGCATCTGGGCCACGGTGGTCTACTTCCCCATCGCGCACTGGGTGTTCGCGTTCGACTCGGCGGACGGCAGCACCGTCGGCGGTTGGATCGCCAACGGCATCAAGGCCATCGACTTCGCCGGCGGCACTGCGGTCCACATGAACGCCGGCGCCGCAGCACTGGCACTGGCACTGGTCCTGGGCAAGAGCTCCGGCTGGCCCAAGGTGGAACACGCCAAGCCGCACAGCCGGCCATTGGTGCTGGTGGGCGCGGGCCTGCTGTGGGTTGGCTGGTTCGGCTTCAACGCCGGCTCCGCACTGGCTGCCGGCCAGTCGGCGTCGGTGGTGTTCCTGAACACCGCCGTGGCTGCTTCCGCCGGACTGCTTGCCTGGGCCCTTGTTGAGCGGGTCCGGCACGGTGCGGCCACCAGCATGGGGGCCGCGTCAGGCCTCATCGCGGCGCTGGTAGCCATCACTCCCGCCTGTGGCGCAGTCAGCCCGCTCGGCGCGCTGGCCATCGGCGCGATCGCCGGGGCTGTCTGCTCGCTGGCCATCGAATGGAAGTTCCGCCTGGGCTTCGACGATTCCCTCGACGTCGTCGGCGTCCACCTGGTGGGCGGCATCCTGGGCACGCTGCTGATCGGACTCTTTGCCACGGACAAGGCCCCGAACGGCGTCAGCGGACTGTTTTACGGCGGCGGCTTTGAGCAGCTGGGCATCCAGGCCCTCGCCACCATCACGGTGCTGGCCTACTCCTTCGGCGTCACCTGGATCCTGGCGAAGATCCTGGACAAGACCATGGGCGGCCTGCGCATCAAGCCCGAGGACGAACTGCGCGGCATCGACCTCGCGGCCCACTCGGAGCTGGCCTACCTGATGGATGAGGATCCGGTGGAGCTGGGGTCGCCGCAGCGGGTCTAGCTTCGGCAGGTCCCCTTCCGGCGGCCCCAGCACACGCTGGGCCCGCCCCGAATGCACGAGTCAGGGCCAAACCTTGGACCGGTGCCGGCAGCCGCCGGCTTATAGTTCCAGGGTTTGGCCCTTCTCCGTGCCGGCAGCTGCTCTGTGCAGTGGTCAGTGTTCCACGCACACCAGGACGCCGTCCCGCACTTCCAGTACTGCCGCCCGGACGTGGCTGAGGCGGGTGCGCGGGTCCGGTGCCATCGTGTCGATGTCCTCGCCGTCCCAGTACGGGTGCGTGAAGTAGACCAGCAGCGCACGCCTCGCGTCGCCGTCGGACATTTCGCCGGGCGCCCGTTCCGTCAGGGGCACCACGTCCGCGTGGCGTCCGACGACGGGCCTTCCGTCCACCGATTCCGGTGCCGTGAGGATCAGGCCGCCACGGTGCTCCTGCCGGACCCAACGGCCCGTTGCGTCTTCGGAACGGTAGACCGCCTGGCCCCGCCACTCGTCCACGATCATCCAGTAGCTGCCGCCCAGCCGGAAGACCTTGGGTCCCTCGTGCGGGCGCCCGGGGATTGCCACACCTTCGGGCTTCCACGACGACGGGTCCTCCGGAGTGTCGCTGACCGCGCTGCAGGTGTTGGAGCCGCGGGCCTCGTCCTTGTACCAGAGGCGGTACCGGCCGTCACCGCACCGGGCTACTGCGGCGTCGATGACCCGGGGGGAGTCCAGGTCGATCCGGCCCAGGTACTCCCACTTCTCCAAATCCGTGCTGGCGAACTGGACGATTTCCGCCGTCCCGGTCCAGTCCGTGCGCCTGCCGCCCAGGACGGTCACGTACATGATCCATCGGTCGCCAATACGGACGACGTCGGGCGCCCAGAGGGTTGCCGGAAGTTCCGTTCCGGGCGGGACGAGTCCGTTCGCGGTGCCGTGGTAGCGCCAGGTGGTGCCGCCGTCGGACGATTTGGCGACGCCGATGCCGGTCCCGTGCACCCATTCCACCCCCGTCAGCCCCGGAAGGGTGGCGCGGCGCTGGGTGTAGAAGAGCACCCAGCCGCCTGTGAGGTGGTCAGCCACCAGGACGGGGTCGGTGGGGCCGTCCCACACGGGGTCCCGGTACGGGGTGGCGAATGCGTCCGGGCGCAGCGGCACCAGGGGCGGTGCTGCAGGATTTTCCGTGACGGGCAGCTGGTGCGGCAATGTTTCTCCAACGTTGTAGTTTTGCGTTGGGCACCAGCTTAGACGTTGAGCCCCGGCGGAGGGCCCTACTCCTTGAACAGCCCCGCCAGGTCTTCCGCCGTGATGGCTCCGCCGGCCAGGGCGTCGCCTTCCATGACGTCAGCGAACAGCTGCGACTTCCGGGTCTTCAGCGCCATGACCTTCTCCTCGATGGTGTCCTTGGCCACGAGCCGGTACACCATCACGTTCCGGGCCTGCCCAATGCGGTGGGTCCGGTCCACGGCCTGGGCTTCGGACGCCGGGTTCCACCATGGATCGAGCAGGAAGACGTAGTCGGCCTCGGTGAGGTTCAGGCCGAACCCGCCGGCCTTGAGCGAAATCAGGAACACGGGCGCGCTGCCGTTCTTGAACTCGCTGACCACGTCGGCGCGGTTCCTGGTGCCGCCGTCGAGGTAGCAGTACTCGATCTCTTCCTCGTCCAGCCGCTCCCGCACCTTGCCCAGGAAGCCGGTGAACTGGCTGAAGATCAGTGCCCGGTGCCCCTCGGCCACCAGGTCTTCGAGCTGCTCGAACAGCACATCCAGCTTGGAGGACCGCACCGCGGACAGGGAAGGGTCCACCAGCGACACGTCCAGGCTGAGCTGCCGCAGCAGGGTCAGCGACTGGAAAATGGTGAACCGGTTCTTGTTGACGTCCTCGATCAGCCCGAGGATCTTCTGCCGTTCGCGCTGCAGGTGCGTCTGGTAAACCTTCTGGTGCCGCGGATTCAGCACCACTTCCAGGATCTGTTCCTGTTTGGGCGGCAGGTCCTTGATCACCTGGTCCTTGGTGCGGCGCATCATCAGCGGCCGGACCCGGCGCCGGAGCTTCTCCAGTTGCCCCTTGTCGCCGTTCTTCTCCACCGGCTTCTGGTAGTACTCGGCGAAGCGCTTGGGGCTGGAGAACAGGCCCGGCGCCACGATGGACGTCAGCGCCCAGAACTCCATCAGGTTGTTCTCCAGCGGCGTGCCCGTGATGGCAAGCTTGAACGCGGCCGGCAGCTTGCGCGCGCACTGGTAGGCCTTGGACTGGTGGTTCTTCACGAACTGCGCCTCGTCCAGCACCAGCCCGTTCCAGGTACGCGAGGCGTAGGCGTCATAGTCAATCCGGAACAGGGCGTAGGACGTGATCACGATATCTGCCCCGCCCAGGGCCTCCGCCACGCCCTGGCCGCTCTTGGCGAAGGTCTCGCCGACCGTCCGCACGGTCAGCCCGGGGGCAAAGCGGGCGGCTTCGAGGGCCCAGTTGCCCACCACGCTGGTGGGGGCCACCACCAGGAAGGGTGCGACGGCGGCGGGCCGGTTTCCAGGGTCCGCGGCGGCACCGGCGTCGGGCGTCTCCAGGGACGCAGCAGCCGCGACGGCCAGCTCCTTCGCCGCGCACATCAGGGCCAGCGCCTGCACGGTCTTGCCCAGGCCCATGTCGTCGGCCAGGATGCCGCCCAGTCCGTGCTTGTACAGGAAGCTGAGCCAGTTATAGCCCTCCAGCTGGTACGGTCGCAGCTCGGCGTTCAGGGACGACGGCAGCGGCAGCCCGTCCGTGCCGCCCTCCAGGAGTCCGCCCACCGCGGACCGCCAGGCGGCGGCCTGTTCGTCAACGATCCCCAGCTGCGCCAGTTCATCCCACAGCCCGGCCTGGAACCTGCTGATCTGCAGCGGCGCGTCCTTGTTGTCCTGCAGCGACCTGGCTTCCTCGATCAAAGCCCGCAGCTGGTGCAGCTCCGGCAGGTCCAGGGAGAAGTAGGCGCCGCTGGGCAGCAGCATCTTGGTCTGACCGGCGGCGAGGGCCGAGAAGACAGCGGCGAAGGACACGGGCTGGCCCTCCAGTGATATCTGGATGCCCAGGTCGAACCAGTCACGCTGTTCGGTGGCCTTGGTGGAGATCGACACCACCGGCGCTTCCTCGGCCTCGCGGTAGTCGGCGATGTCGCCCACTGTCTCCACGTCCACGTCCAGGGCTTCCCGCAGCCGCGGCAGCACGTCCTCGGTGAAGGCCAGCGTGTCCAGGCCGGTCAGCTCGGCGGACGCCGCCAGCCGGGGAGTGCCCCAGCCGCCCGTCGCCGATTCGCCCAGGGCGGCCACCACATCCCAGGGGTGGCCGATCCCTTCCAGGATGCGGGCCTCGGCGGTGTCGTCGCGGTAGCCGTGGTCGCCGGGGTGGCGCCACAGTGGCTGCGCGGTGACCAGCTTGCCGGTTTTGTAGTGCCACTCCCAGTGCAGCCGCACCCGATGGTCCGCGCCGTAGTTGGCCAGCAGAGAGAGGGTGGGGACGGCCAGTTCGGGCAGTTCCACGGACTCATCGCGGGTTGTCACCCGGGCGGTCTGCTTGAGCTTGGGGTAGAAGCCCGTCAGGAACCGCGACTCGTCCCGGGCCGGGATGTGCAGCATGCTTCCCGCGGTGACGAACGCCAGCAGCTCCTCGCTCAGCCCGTTTTCCAGCGGCGCCAGCGTAATGATGCCGTCTGGGTCGGGGACGCCGGGCAGGGCGGCTTCCCCGGCCGTGAAGAAGAGGCCGTGCGCGGGCCTGCCGATGGTGCCCACCGCCGCCGGATCAACCTCGGCCCCGTCAACGGTGATGGTGGGCGAAAGCTCCAGGCCGCCGTCGGACGCCTCTGCATTGGCGCCGGGCGGCGCCGCCTTTCACGCTGGACGGCTCAGCCACGGGGGTGCCGTACCGGCTGAGGGAAAGTCCGACGGCGGCAGGGGACTCGGCCACCCGTACCGGCTCGGTGCCGCGCGAGTGGACCAGGGCGAGCCCGATCTTCCGGGCATCGGACAGCAGGCTCCACAGGTTCTTGCCGGCGTAGGAGTTCAGGCCCAGCCACAGGCCGGCGGAGTTGTGCATCCGGCTGGCGGAGGAGGAATGGCTTACCAGGAACTCCTGCAGCCATTCCACGTGCGCCTGGTTCGATTCGCGCCGGAAGTTCAGGTAACTCAGGGTGTTCCAGGAAACGTCACCGCGGATCCACTTGCCCTTGGCGCCCATGATGACGGGGCGGACCTTGAGCTGCCGGACGCCGCGAACCGGGTCCCGGCGGCCTGTGTAGGAAAAGTGCGGCGGTGGTTCCTCCACCTCGAACTGCAGGGCCAGGGGAACCCCGCTGGTGGAGGGGGCGGAACCGGGCTGGGAGATCAGCGGACTGAGGGCCTGCTCCCAGTCCGGGAGGGCCGCGGACGGTGCACGGGATACCTGCGTGGAGGTGGACGGTGCCAGCAGCTGCATCCGGATGGAGGGGTTGTCCTCGGCCGCGAACAGCAGGGCCGCGACGTGCTTGCAGTCCTTGCGGACGGGGCAGCTGCAGACGCCCACGGTGCAGCTCCAGCCGCCGGCCTTCCGGACCAGCTTGGCCGTGGTGGAGTAGGGAACTTCCGCGCCGCCCCGGACCTTTCCCAGCATGAGCCCCGTGCCGCCGTCGAACGATATGCCGGAGACCCTGCTTGCCATGGCATACGCCAGCCCGGCCGCCAGCGAGCGGTCGTTGATGGCGGGTGTCTGTATTGCCAGGTCCGCACTTTCGTCCGGTTGGGATGGCATGGTGAGCGCTACTTTCGGCAGGCCACGGCGGAGCCGGGTCCGGTGGGTGGTTATCTGATCCATCTTAGTTCGACGGGCGGCACCCCCATGCCGCCGGCTGCCTGCCCTGGTGGTCCCGAAAACTTCGCTCGACGTTCATTTCCTTCCCGATGCTGGCGTGAACCGGCCGTCGTAGCGTGAAAGCGTCCGGAGCACCGCCCCCGCCGAGCAAGGATTGCCATGACCATCACGCCCCAGCCCGTCGTCCTGACCAGCAGCAGTATCGGAGGCAGGGACGAGGAGGTGGTGGAGGCCAACGCGGCCATCATCGATGCGATGCGCAGGGCCACGCTGCGGCTGGAAGACATGTCTCCGGTGGCCGTCCGAAGCTGCCTGGTGGACTTCTACCTGTCGCAGGCGCTGGAGGGCGGCTTCGCGCAGTACGCCGTCATGGCGGGCGGCCGGATCGCCACCGACCCGCTGGTCCGCGAAGGCATGGCAGGGATGGGGGCCACCGCGCACCTGGACCTGTTTAACCGGGCCGCGGAGGCCTACGGCGTGCTGACCGCCGGAACCGAAGCGTCCTACCTGGCCGGCGGTGCCGGTGACAGCGGGTCCAGTGCCGGCGCCCTCCTCCGGGTCGGGGAGCTTGACGGCGAGTTCGAGGAACTGCTGGAGCACGAGAACATCACAGCCCTCAATGCCCGGTGGCTGCGTGGCCAGCCGGACCTGCTGGTGCTGGACGACGAGGAAGTGGGCCCCTACATCCAGCGGCTCGCTGCCATGGTTCCTGACTTGGCCGAACGTAAAGCAGCCGGTGCCTCAGCTCTGCGGATCGCCGGAGCGCCGTGAAACAGCCGGAGCGGACCGGCGATCCGGAACGCTTCCAGCGATTTGAAGGCAGAAAAAGAAATTTCCAAACACCCGTAACCTTTCCGCAACCGCAGGCGATGTAGTCAGTGATGGGTCCGCCCGGCGGGCCCAGTCCGATGTGTTGTCTAGGTTTTGGAGAAGTAAATGTCTGTGTTCACCGTTCTCGCCACCAGCAAAGTCGCCGCCGGAGTCCTGGCCGCCGGAACCCTGGCAGTAGGAGGAACCGGTGCCGCCGCCGTCTCCGGTGTCCTTCCCGCCCAGGCCCAGCAGACCGCCCACGAACTTTTCGGTGCACCCGCCCCCAAGCTCGCCGCCGAAGCAGCGGCTGACGCGCAGGCCACCCCTGCCCCCTCCGCCACCGCTGCAGTCATCGACGCCGTGAAGAGCGCCGACGCCACCGCAGAGGCCACAGCCAAGGCTTCCGCGTCCGCTGAGGCATCTGACGAAAAGGCCGGCGCCGACGCAACCGGGTCCGCCACGGCCAACACCGCCGTTGATGCAGCCGGTCCCGCCGCCCTGGGCCTGTGCACCGCCTTCACCCACGGCGGCCTGGACGCTTCCTCCAAGGCGTTCTCCTCGCTGTCCATCGCGGCACAGGGTGAGGCGAACATCAAGAGCTACTGCACCGACGTCGTGGCCAAGGCCGACGCCGCAGCCAAGGCCAGTGCCGGAACCAAGGGTTCCGTGTCCGTTGACGCCGCAAAGCCGGAGATCCCCGCCGTTCCGTCCGCTCCTGCAGTGCCCGCCGTTCCGGCCGTCCCGGGCGTCGACGGCGCCAACACCGTTCCTGCTGTTCCTGCCGTTCCCGCCGTGGGTGGCAACACCATCCACACGCCGTCGGTTTCGGCCCGCTAAGGCTCATTGGCTAGTCTGGACTGCGGTTGCGGCCGCAGTCCGGGCAGCCGGGCGGGGGCGCGCACCTTTGGAAGAGCGCCCCTGGCAAACCCGCAAAAAGGCAGCCGGAATACCACGGGAACTGGCAGTCCGAACCGGAAACCGGGACCAGGCGCAAGCCCGGGCCCCGGGATGGAGGAGCCGCTGGTGCTGGACACTTTGGCCCAAGAAGAGATCGACATATTCGACAACGCAGCCGGAACTGATCCGGCCGTGTTGTTCGCTGCTGCCTATCGAACCTTCGCGGGCCCGGTCCACGGGTACCTCAAGGCGCGCGGACTCGATGACCCCGAGGCCGTTACCCAGGACGTCTTTCTGGCCTTCCACTCCAGGATCGGCACGCTCACGGGCGGCCTGCAGGGCGCCAAATCGCTGATCTTCTCAATTGCCCACGCGCGCATGGTGGACCACTACCGACGGGTGGAGCGCAGGCCGCAGCTCACACCGTACGACCCCCAGCATGACGGCCGGACCACGCCGTCCGCGGAGGACCACGCCGTGGAACTGACGGCCGGCGCCGAAGCCATGCTGGAAGGGCTCAGCGAAGAACACCAGGAGGTCCTGGCCCTTCGCGTCGTGGCGGACCTGTCCATCGACCAAGTGGCCGCCATCATGGGCAAGAGCGCCGGAGCCATCAAGCAGCTCCAGCGCCGGGCACTGCAAAACCTCAAGGCACAAACGCTCAAGAGAAACCAGGCACATCATGAGTGACACCGCAGGATCCCGCAACCAGGGGGCTGTCGACCAGCTTTTGCTGGAGGCAGGCATGGACGACGACGGCCAGCTCCGTGACGCCCTGCTCAACCTGCGTGCACTGGCGGCAGAGGCCCCGGCACCCTCCGCCGACATCGCAGCGCTGATGGCAGGCACGTCAACTGCCGCCACCACCGTGCTGCCCGTTGGTGTGCTTACCGCCACCACCGTGCTTCCCACCGCCGGGGCCGCCGCGGACGCCGGGGCAGCTCAACCGAGCCCAGCTCAACCCAACCCACTGAAACCGGCTGATGAACTCGCAGCCCGCCGCAGGGCCAAGCGCCGCATCACGCTCACTACACTCTCGGTGGCTGCCTCGCTCGCTGCCCGCGGCGCAGTGGCTGCCGCCTCCGACCAGGGCTTCCGCGACTCCATCTCCCAGCTGAACCATGCCGTCACCTCGTTCGTAACTGGATCCGCGGCGGCACCTTCCGGCAACGACACCAAACCGGCTCCGGTACCCGGTCCGGCGGGACCCCGGCCGTCGGCAACCAGCAGCGCGGATGCCGTCCCACCGGCACCCGCGCCCGCCTCTGCACCTGCCGCCGCGGCGCCGTCGGGCGTTCCGGCACGGCAGGGAAACACCCCCACTCACGGGACGGCTACGCAGAAGCCTGCCGAAGTTCCCGCGGAGCCTGCACTGCCCACCGACGTGTCGGGGGACGTCAGGAAGGGCCTGGAACAGGGCCCCAAGCTGCCCGTTCCGTTGCCTACCGAGATCCCGCTCCCGGGCAAAACCCCGGACGTTCCCCTGAAGTAGGGCAGGCCCTGGCAGGTCCTGCAGCTCTCCCGGATCGCGGAGCTTTGCCTAGTAGCCCTGGGCCGGCGCTGCCTTGACCGTGGCGCCCGACGGGTCGGACAGGTACCAGACTCCGCCCACGCCCTGGCCCAGGACGTCGCCCGGCTTGGTGTCCTTTGCGAAGTAGTAAAGAGGCATGCCGTTCAAGGTCACCTGTTTCTTGCCGTCAGGCGTGGTGATGGTGCCCAGCTTCCCGGTCACGCCCTCTGCGGTGGGGGATCCCGACGTGGTGGTCAGCGGCGGCCACTGGACCAGGCAGGAACCGGTGCAGGCGCTGCTGCCGGAGTCCTTGGTGTCCTTGGTGAAGAAGTAGAGGCTCATGCCCTTCGCGTCCACGACGATGCTGCCGTCCGGAGAGGAAGCTGTCTTAAGCTCGACGGCGGCACTTGCCTTCGATGAGTGTGCAGAGCCCGACGGTGCCGTGGAGGAGGCACTGGAGGAGGACGCGCCGGTGGTGGCCGGGGCCGTGGCCGCCGGGGTGGTGTCGGCGTTGCTGCCGCAACCGGTGAGGGCTGCCGCCAGGGCCAGGATGGCAAGGCCTGCCCCGAGATGCTGTTTCATGGTGTGCTCCTTGGCTGTGTACTTTCTTGGCTGGTGCCTCTTCGGCCGGGCGCCCGGTTCTGGATCATGGGGCGCTAACCCCTACGACGCCTCCGGGTAAAGAATGGTTCACAGGTACGCTGTGGCGCTGTCCGATTGAACCGATTCCTGTTCCCTGTCGTGGTAACAGCCGGGAGCGCAGATGCCGTGGCGTTCCCCGCGGGCATTGATGTGCCCAGGGCATCGATGTGCGCAGGGCAGTGATCTGGGCGGGGCAGTGTCTGGACGGGACAGTGGCGGGAACGGGCAGTGACGGGAGGAGCGGGATGCCGCTCGACGACAACGTGGTGGAGGCCATCTACCGTGAACACGGCAGCGCCCTGCGCCGGTTCGTGCTCAGCGCCACCCGGGATCCGCAGCTCGCGGAGGACGTGGTCCAGGAAACCGTGCTCCGCGTCTGGCAGCATGCCCCGGAAATCAACGGCAGCTTCCGCAGTTACTTGTACCGCACAGCCAGGAACATCATGATCGACAACTACCGCCGGAGCCAGCGCCGTCCGCACGAGGCGCTGGAAAGCAGCCTTACCGACCCCGCCGAGGTGATGGGCCGCGTTGACGAGCTGCTCAACCGGGTCCTGATGGAGGAAGCGCTGCTGCGGCTGAGCAAGGAACACCGGGACGTCCTGGTGGCCCTTCATTACCGCAGGTTCACCGTCAACGAGGCCGCGGTCCAGCTCAACATCCCCAGCGGTACCGTCAAGTCCCGCGCCTATTACGCCCTCCGGGCCCTGCGCACCATCCTGGACGAAATGGGGGTGGAACGGTGAACACCAACCCGCACCACCTGCTGGGCGCCTACGTTCTGGGCGGCCTTGACCCCGCCGACCTCACCCTGTTCGAGGCGCATCTCCAGGACTGCGCCGCCTGCCGCAAGGAACTGGCGGTACTGGAGAAAGTGCGCATGCTCCTTGATTCCCTTCCCGTTCCTGACGCAGTGGCGCTCAGCGGCATTCCAGGCAGCAGCGCCGTGCCCGGCGGCAGCGAGGGAACTGATGCCAACACCCCGGCGCGCCTGTTCAACGAACTGGCGCACCGCCGTCGGACCTTACGACGGCGGTGGGCGGCTTTGGCCGGGGCTGTTGCCGCCGCGTGCCTGGCTGTGGGCCTGGCCGTGGGGCCCCTGCTCGTCAGGCCGCCGCAGCCGGATGCCACCTATTCCGTGGCGTCCGGCGGAGGGCTCCAGGTGAACATCGACATGGCCCGGAAGACTTGGGGGACCGAACTTGCGGTCAGCGGCAGCAGCCTGCCGGCGGAAGGGACCCTCTCGCTGTGGGTGCGGGACCGGGCAGGCACGGAGGACCGGGCCTGCGCCTGGACTGCAACCCCCAGCGGAAAGGTCAAGGTCACCGGGGCGACGCCCATCCAGCTGGGCAGCATCTCGAGCGTTGAACTGCGCGACGGCGCCCAGCGGGCCGTGGCGGTCATCACCGTTCCCTAGGGCTGCGGGTTCCTGGCCTGGTTGGCTGCTTCACCGGCATTCCCAGTGCCCGGAATTCCGCCACCAGGGCGGGGTCCTCGCAGGCGCGGGCGAAGGCCTCGATCCGGCGTTCGATCTCGTAGCCCAGCAGCCGGCTGCCGATCCCTTCCAAGAGGGGCCGGAGCAAAGCCGGACGGCATGAGAAGGTGTATTTCCAGACCGCCCGGGTGCCGACGTCGTCCGCCGTGAACCGCCAGCCACCGCCAAAGTTCGTGAAGAACCACGGCCCGGCCACCATGGTCATTCCGACGTTCCGTGGCGGTGCGTAGGAGACGTACTGGCTCACCATCACCAGGCCCAGCCGGGACCTGGTCCGGGTGCGGACGCCCTTTCCCGCCGCACGCGCCCCGTCAAGGAAGCCCTGGGCGGAAATAAAGGGGTCCCACTTGAGCCGGAAGTCTCCCGTGGTCTGGGAGAGGGCGAACGCAGTCTCCGGATCGATACGGATAAGGCGTTCAGCGCGTACCTGGGGCATGGCCCCACCTAACCACGCCGCAGGGTGTTACTTGGTCATTTTCGCCAGCCGGGCGCGCATGATCATATACGCGCCGTAGCAGACCAGCCCGGCTCCCACCGCGGCCAGGAGATAGGGGCCCATGGGCTGGTCCCGGAGTGCACGCAGGCCGCCGTCCAGGCCGGTGGAGTCCTCCGGGTGTTCCTTGATGGTGGCGATGACGATGAGCAGCCCCGTCAGCAGCAGTACCAGACCCTTGGCCAGGTAGTAAGCAATGCCCAGGGACAGCACAGCGGTCCGGGCCGCGCCGGCGGCAGGCATCCGCAGCTGCTTCTCGAAGCTTCTCTTGGGGCCCCGCATACCGTAGGCCACCCCCGTAACAGCGACTGCCACGCCGATCACCACCAGCAGTGCCACGCCGCCGGGGGCAGCCATCATGGAAATGGTGAAGTCGCTGGTGGCCTTGCGGTTGTCATCGCCGGTGCCCGTACCCGTGGCGAAATGCCAGAGAGTCAGCGCCAGCACCGCATACACGATTGCCTGCAGCGCGGCCTTGGCTTTGTTCTTGACCTTTTTCTTGGTGGCCTGGTGGTTGAAGTCGAAGATCGCGTCACCGGCCTGCCAGAGTGACAAGGCTGCGCAGGCGGCAAAGCTTCCCCACAGCAGGAACGGCCCCACAGGCATGGTGGCGAGCTCAGCCACGGCGCCGCTGAAATCGGCGTGCCCGGTGCCGCCCATGGACAGGCGGATGGCGATGGCACCCACCAGCAGGTGCAGGATGCCGCTGGCCGCGAACCCGGTCCGGGCCAGGAACTCGAGGACCCGCGAATTGGTGACGTCCTCGGCCTTGTCAACGACCTGCTTCAGTTCTTCTTTGATCGTCTTTCCTTTGGACAGGCGCGGTAGTGCGCCGGTGTGCGTGCCCTTCTTACAAGGCCAATCGTCCCACGCCGCCGGGGCGCGGAACAGTCGGGCGGGCACGCCCGGGCGATGGGGAGGGATCCCCATCGCCCGGTTCCGGCACCTGTGCAACCATAAGGACCAGCGATCGACAAGTACCGCACTCTTTTCCGGGGGAAACCATGACTTTTTACGGCGCAGACATCAGCCAGTTGCGGGCGCTGGCCAAGGCCGCGGACCAGGCAGCCTCACTGTTGAGCAGCCGCACAGGGTCCCTGCACAGCCAGATCCAGTCCGCGCCGTGGAAGGGCCGGGACGGTGAACGGTTCCGCCAGGAGTGGAGTGCCAGCCACCGTCCCAGCCTGGACAAAGTGGTGGCAAGCCTGCGGGAAAACTCGAAAATCCTGATGAAGCATGCCGACGAGCAGGAAAAAGCGTCAACGGCCGGAACCGGCGGCTCCGGCAGCAGCACCTGGGACCGGCTCACCTCGATGGCCGCCCAGGCGAAGGAGTGGTTCAAGGAAAGGGCCGAAGAAGCCAGGGCGGCTGCCGAACACCGCCGGGAGCTCGAAACGGGACTGGACCGGATGCTCAACGCCAGCCCGGAAGAGCAGGCGAAGTGGTGGGCCGGCCTGTCCGATGCCGACCGGGCGTACCTGATCCAGGGCGAGGGCAGCGATGGCCCGTTCGCCGAGGACCTCATGCGCATGGATGGCGGCATTCCGGCGTCCGCGCAGGAGCTGGCAAAACAGCACCTGCAGGACCTGGCCAAAGCAGACATCCCGGTCTACACGGAAACGGGCAAGGCCTCCATCGAAGCCCGGGTTGCCTGGGTCCACGGCGGCGCCGAGGTGGGGACCGAAGTGGTGGAGAACGCCGACGGCTCCGCCACCATGAAGGTGTACGGAAACATGGGCCTGGGCGTCAACGACGCCAGCGGCACGGCGGGGGCGACGCTCACCGGCGAGGTGTCCCGCGAGTACACGTTCGGCAGCGTGGAGGAAGCCATGGCTGCCCGCGGGCAGATGTACCGCGACCTTCCGCCGGACAGCATCGGTGAAATCAAGGATGTGACCGGCAACCCGCCCGGATACATTCTGGACACCATCAATGATGCGGCGAAGGACAACGGCTCCACCGGACAGACGGACAAGGCCAAGGGCACGTTCTCGCTCGATGCCAGCGGCGAGTCCGGCACGGCGTCCGGCGGGGCGAAGCTCGATCTTGCGTATGAGCGGAACCTGACGGACGGTACTTCCACAGCCAGCGGGGAGGTTTCCGCCCAGGGCCAGCTCAAGCTGGACGGCCGGGTCTTCGAGGCCTCCGGCAAGGGCGGCCTGCAGGTCAACATGGACAAGGACAACAACATCGATTCCGTGTCCGTCTCCATGGACGGGACCGTGGCCCAGGGCGTCACGTCCGGTGTGAAGACCGAGGCTGCGAAGTTCGATTCCACCGTGACGGCCGGTACCCAGGGCAGCGTCAGGATCGATGTCGATTACTCGCCCGAGAACCGCCCGGTCATCGACAGCTACCTGCGCAACGTGGCCCTGGGGAATGATGCGGGTGCCGCCCGAGATGCCGCCCGGCTGTACGAGGCCGGCTCCGCCACCGTGCAGGTGAACTCCGTCGTGACGGCCACCAACGAGGCCGGGTTCGACGTCAAGGTGGGTGAAGTGGACGTCAAGACCGAGAACCAGGCCACCACCAATGTGTCCACGTACTATAAAGTCCCCAACGACACCAAGCTCGAGAGGCTCTGAAACCAATGTCAGTGCACATCGAATCCCCGCTGGGCTTCACCGCAGATTTTCCCGAGCACACCCAGGTCCTGGAGGATTCCACGGCCGGGCCCAACAGCGAACAGTACGGCCTGCTGGGCGGCGTCCTGGTCACCGTCATCAAGGATGACACCTCCGTGCAGGATGCGCCGCAGGCCAACGGCTGGGCGCACCTGATGGCTGACTTCTACCTTGAGGACCGCGGCGGCACCCTCCTGGCGGAGGGCGAGTTGAACCTGCCCGGCAAGGCGGCCTACGCCGTGGTGGTGGGATATGACGACGACGGCGGCCCCGCCAAGGTGGCGGCCACAGTGGGCGTGTGGGAAAGCGGCCGGTTCATCGGTGTCGTGGTCGTCTGGCCCTACCTGAACCCGGAAGCGGAACCGCGCCTGGCCATGCTCAAGGAGATCGTGGCCGCCATCAACGTCGGCTAGGGGCGTCCCCGGGCGTCAGCGGCGCCGGTAGCAGAGATCGAAGATCAGCCGCCCGGCCTCGTGGGCCTTTGCCTCGAAGCTGGTCCGGATCCTGCCCTCGAAGCGGGGAGCCCAGCCGCCTGTTTCGTCCACGCCCTCGTTGGGCCCGGTGTGTTCCGTGCTGACCGGGGCGCGCCCCTCACGTACCGGCGCCCCGCCGACTACCGATTCGACGCCGGACTGCCACACCTGCGTCAGGGGGCTTTCGGGGCCGCGGCGCTCGCCGGTGTGCAGGTTTTCGAAGTCTCCCGAACCCGCCATGACGTCCCGGACGTGGACAGCGTAGTTTGACCAGTCGGTGGCGATCCGGAACAGGCCTCCCGGCTTCAGCGCCCGTGCCGCAAGCCCGGCGAACTCGGGCTGGATGAGGCGGCGCTTATGGTGCCGCGACTTGTGCCAGGGGTCCGGGAAGAAGACCCACAGTTCGCTGACCGAGCCTTCGGGCAGCATGGTGGCCAGGACCTCGGGTGCGTTTGCTTCCACCACGCGGACGTTGTTCAAGCCCCTGCTGTTGATCTTGATAATCGTGTTGGCCAGCCCCGGCGTGTAGACCTCCACGGCCAGGAAATTGGTGTCCGGGTTCTGTTCCGCCGCATGGCAGATGGCGTCGCCGAGTCCGGATCCGATCTCGACGATGAGCGGGGCTTCACGGCCGAATTCTGTGGCTGCGTCAAAGGTGTAGTCGGGGTGGACGGAAGTGTTGGCTACATGCCGTGGCACGTTGACTGCCCACCGCTCGGCGTGCTCGGCCCAGGCGGCCTGCCGGCGCCCCTGAAGCCTGGTGCCGCGGCGCACGAAACTGACGGGGCGGCCGCCGTACGTGCCGAAGGAGGCCTGGGTGCCGGGCGTCACGGGCCTGGGGACATGCGGCTGCTGGGGGTTTTCAGGGGATTCGCTCATCCCTTCCAGAATAGCGCCGCGGCGACGATGGACGATCGGAACGCCCTGGATACGCCTGTGCCCGGAGCACTCCGATGCTCAGAACACGCCTATGAGGTCGAGTGCGGGACCGAGTGCCAGGGCGAAGACCACGCCGCAGATGCAGAGGGCAACTGCCGCCACGGACCGGCTTCCTGATCCCCGTGGCAACTGTTTCAGTGCCGGGAGTGCCAGCCGGAGACCGAGGAAGGCGAAGAGGAGAGGCAGGCTGAGCAGCACGAAGGGAGCTACCCAGGGAGTGCGGGAGTAGCCGTTGTCCGAATAGGTCAGGAGCATGGCCAGCCCGGCGAACGGTCCCGTCAGGAGCATGCTGACCGGGGCAAGGATCGCCAGGACCAGGCTGTTCGTCGCTTTATGACCGGGCGCTCCCGGCGGCTGACCAGGGCCGCCGTGGAAGGGAGGCGGCCCCGTCCCGTCCGCCGGTGCGTTCTCCGGCGATGCGCCCTCCAGCCCTGCACTTTCCGACGCTGTGCCCTCCAACTCCGTGCCCTCCAGCCTTGCGCTTTCCGACGCTGTGCCCTCCAACTCCGTGCCCTCCAACTCCGTGCCCTCCAGTGGTCCACCCTTCAGCGTCCGGCTCTCGGGCGGGGCGGGGCGTGATCCCGGCTGCGGTGTCGTTTCCATGGTGCTCCCGTTGCTAGGTGCGGCCAGGTACGTGGCCGCGGCTGGTAACAACCTACGAATCTGCCTGGAGCGCCGGAAGGTGCGCACGTCCGTATGTGGAAAACTCCACGCCGGTGCCCGCCTGCAAGAATGGGCGGATGACCGACGCAACGAATGCCGAACCGGGGATGCAGCAGCGAAGGGCTGACTCCGGGGAAGCCCATGACCGGACCAGGACGGGCAGCAGCCTGGTGGACCTCAGCACCCTGGTGGATGCAGAAATTGATGAGCTGCCGCCTGCTGAACCCACCCGCGTGGGCAGCCGGCGCGCCCTGGCATATCTGGGTGTGTGCCTGGTCCTGATCGGCCTGAACCTGCGCAGCGTCTTTTCCAGCCTCTCCGCCGTCCTGCCGGAAGTGACATCGCAGGCCGGGCTGCCCGGCTGGTCCGTGGTGGTGCTGACCACGGTTCCCGTGACACTGCTGGGCGTGTTCGCACCCGTCGCCCCGGTCCTGGCCCGGCGGTTCGGCGCGGAGCGTGTGCTGCTGGGCGCCATGGCACTGCTGACCGCTGGACTGCTGCTGCGGCCGGTGGACACCGGGGCAGCCGCCGGCGGTTCGGGCCACCTGCCGGCCCTCCTCGTTGGAACGGCAGCCTGCGGGGCGGCAATCGCCCTGTGCAACGTGCTCCTCCCCGGGCTGGTGAAGCGCGACTTCCCGCACCGGCTGGGGCTCATGGGCGGCCTCTACACCACCGCGATCTGCGCATCAGCCGCCCTCGGGGCCGGCTTCACCTACCCGGTCTACACGGCGACGGGGGAGTGGACCAAGGCGCTGTGGGTCTGGGCGCTGCCCGCCGCCGTCGTCCTCTTGTTGTTCCTTCCCGTTGCCGTGCGGCAGGGAAGTGTCCGGCACCAGGCCGTCAAGGACGGCGTGAATGTGTGGCGCTCACCGGTCGCCTGGCAGGTCACTATTTTCATGGTGCTGCAGGCCATGATGTCCTTCAGTGGCTTCGCCTGGCTGGCGCCGATCCTCCGCGAAAGGGGCGTGGACGGGGCCACCGCAGGGCTGATCGTTGCCGTGTGTATCGTGCTGCAGATGCTGGGCTCCCTGTTCGCGCCGGCCCTTGCTGCGAGGTTCCGCGACCAGCGCGCCATCAACACGGTGGTGGCACTGATGACCGGCGGGGGATTCGTGCTGAGCATCCTCGGCCCGCTCAACCTCATCTGGGTGTGGGCCGGCCTGCTGGGACTGGGGCAGGGAAGCCTCACCGCCGCCGCATTGACCCTGATCATGCTCCGCACCCGTGACGGGCACACCGCCGCCCACCTCTCCGGCATGATGCAGGGTGTGGGCTACGGAGTTGGCTCCACGGGCACCCTCATGGTGGGCCAGCTCCACCAGGCAACGGGGTCCTTCGTTCCCGCCGGGGTCCTGTTCATGGTGGTGGGCCTGCTCGCGGCGGTCTTTGGCTACCGGTCCGGCCGGAACCGGTTCGTGGAGTAGGAACCGGTGTGCAGGACTCCACGCTCCCGGGAACCCGCGACGCCGCCGGGATCTTCCGGCCACCATACCTTTGGGTGACCGTGGGAACCTGCGCCCTGGTGTTCCTGGCCGCCTTCGAATCCCTTGCCGTGACCACCATCATGCCCCTGGTCAGCCGGGAGTTGAACGGCGGAAGCCTCTACGCGCTGGCCTTTGCGGGGCCCATGGCCACGGGCGTGATCGGCATGGTGGGAGCCGGAAACTGGTCAGACCGCCGAGGGCCGGCCGCGCCGCTGTATGCCTCGGTGGCGCTGTTCGTGCTGGGCCTGCTCATCGCGGGCAGCTCGGCGTCCATGCCCATGCTCGTGGCGGGGCGCCTGGTGCAGGGGCTGGGCGGCGGCGCCCTCACGGTCGCGCTGTACGTGCTGGTGGCGCGGTTCTTCCCGGGCCCCCTCCACCCTCGGATCTTCGCTGCGTTTTCGGCCGCCTGGGTGGTCCCGTCCCTGGTGGGACCCTTCGCCGCAGGTGTGGTGGCGCAGGTCTTCAGCTGGCACTGGGTGTTCCTGGGGGTGGTGGGCCTGGTCATTCCGGCGCTCGCGATGATCGTGCCCGTGCTGCGCGGACTGGACGGACCCGACGCGGAGGGGCGGCCGGCCGGGACGGGCCAACCCGACGAAACCGCACAGCCGTGGGCCCTGGGCCGGCTGGGATGGGCGGCACTGGCCGCGCTCGCCGTGCTGGGGCTCAATCTCTCCGCGGACGCCAGCATCCCCGGCTTCCCGGCAGCCACGGCACTCCTGGCGCTCGCCGCCGTCGTCCTTGCCCTGGTGGCTGTGCGCCCTTTGGTGCCCTCCGGCACCCTCGCCGCCCGCCGCGGCCTGCCCAGCGTCATCCTTGCCCGGGGGCTTGCATCGGCCTCGTTCTTCGGCGCCGAGGTCTACCTTCCGTATCTCCTGATCGACCAGTATTCGTTCCCGCCCACACTGGCCGGCCTGACCCTCACCGGCGGCGCGCTGGCATGGGCGGGGGCCGCCGCTGTGCAGGGCCGGATGGGCACACGGCTGCCGCACCGCCGCGCCGTCCAGTCCGGTTCGCTCATGGTCCTGGCCGCAATAACCCTGGCCCTGGCCACCACCGCGCTGCACTGGCCGCCCGCCACCGCCATCGCAGGCTGGGTGCTGGCAGGGGGCGGCATGGGCCTGCTCTACCCCCGCCTGAGCGTGATGACCCTGGCCCTGTCCACTAAGGAGAACGAAGGCTTCAACAGCTCCGCCATGTCCATCTCAGACTCGCTGGGCGGCGCGCTGTCCCTGGCCACCACCGGGATTGTGTTCGCGGCATTCACGACGCCGGTCCAGTCCTTCGCAGGGGTCTTCGCCTTCACCGCCGCCATCGGGGTCGCCGCGGTCCTGGTGGCACCGCGCGTCACCGCCGGGGGGCGCGTGGGCGGCTAGGAAAGGCGGGTGGCGCGCACGATGACGTCGGCGATGGTGGCCTCCTGCCCTTCCGGCCCGGTCACTGGGCGCTCCCGGCTGGTGAGGACCTCCAGCTGCCATCCGGGCTGATCCAGTCCCAGTTCCCGCACCAGCTGGTTCCCGGTGTAGAACATGCCTTCATGGTGGTGCCCCGGACCCCACGGCGGCAGCCGGTCCGGGTGGTGGCCCACCACCAGCAGCGTTCCGCCCGGTTTGACGGCCGAGGCCGCGGTGCGCAGCGGGATCCGCCAGTCCAGCTCCTGGGAATGCAGGAACTGCGACGTCACCAGGTCATAGGAATCTTCCGCCTGCCACTGCGTCAGGTCCGCCAGCTGCCACGTGATCCGGCTTTCCATATTGCCGTTCGAGGCGTGCACGCTTTCCCGCGCCAGTTCGGCCAGTTCGTGGGAGCGGGCCCGTTCCAGGGCAACGGCGGAGACGTCGACCGCGGTCACGGACCAGCCTTGCTGAGCCAGCCAGATGGCGTCGGCGCCCTCGCCGCATCCCAGTTCCAGTGCCTTCCCGGGCCGCAGGCCACCGGCCTCCCGGACCAGCTGCGGGTTCGGCTTCCCGCTCCACAGCCTTGCTTTGCTGCGATACCTCTCGTCCCAGGCGGAAGCCGCGTCACTGCCGCCGCCGCCCCCTTCCGGCGACGTGCCGCCGTCGTGCGCGTGCCCTTCGTGCTGGGTGTCCTGGTGCTCGCTCATGCCTCAACACTGCCCCGCCGTGCCCCCGAAGGCAACGCCGACGACGGGTTCCCGGCGCGGGGATGATAGACTGGGGGAACTTGATGTGCAGTGATGCCGCCTGCTCCGGATCTGGAGGTTCCTTTCCAGGGAGTGGGCTTTCTTCATGTGAGAGGCACATCCTGCGTCGATGAACGCGTTCCATTTGGTCCCGACCGGCTGTCCTTATTTACAGCGCCCGGTTGATCACCTGACTTTTCTTCGGCGAAACCCCTGGTCCAACCGGCATCGGGGGCCGATATCCGCCTGGATACCGCCAGAAAGACCGTAAAAAACTACATGACTACTTTTGCTGCCCTCGGTACTCCCAAGGCCCTTGCAGACACCCTTACCGCCCAGGGAATCGTTGAACCGTTCCCCATTCAGGTGAAGACGCTTCCGGACACGCTGTCCGGCCGTGACGTCCTGGGCCGGGGCCGGACCGGATCCGGTAAAACCATTGCTTTCGCTATCCCGCTTGTAGCAAGACTCGCTGAGCGGGAAGCCAAGTACTTCCGCAAGCCCGGACGCCCCATGGGCCTGGTCCTGGCACCCACCCGTGAACTGGCAACCCAGATCAACGCCACCATCGAGCCGCTGGCCAAGGCCGCCGGCCTAAACACCACCGTGATCTACGGCGGCATCTCCCAGGCCCGGCAGGAAAAGGCGCTGCGCGCCGGCGTCGACATCGTCATCGCCTGCCCCGGCCGCCTGGAGGACCTGATCCGCCAGCGCATCCTGACCCTTGAAGCGGTGGAGATCACCGTCCTGGACGAGGCCGACCACATGGCCGACCTCGGCTTCCTGCCGGTGGTCAAGAAGCTCATGGACATGACCCCCAGCCAGGGCCAGCGCCTGCTCTTCTCCGCCACCCTGGACAACGGCGTGGACAAGATCGTCCAGCGCTACCTGTCCAACCCGCTCACCCACTCCGTGGACGATCCGCAGGCAGCGGTGACCACCATGGAGCACCACGTGCTGGTGGTCAACGACCAGACCGTCAAGAAGCAGCTGATCGTGGAGCTCGCCTCCGGCGCCGGCCGCCGCGTCCTGTTCATGCGGACCAAGCACCACGCCCGCAAGCTGGCCAAGACCCTGACCGACGCCGGGATCCCCGCCGTGGACCTGCACGGCAACCTCTCCCAGAATGCGCGTGACCGCAACCTGGCCGAGTTCTCCAACGGTGACGTCCGCGTCCTGGTGGCCACCGACGTCGCCGCCCGCGGTGTGCACGTCGACGACGTCGAACTGGTCATCCACGTGGACCCGCCCACCGAGCACAAGGCATACCTGCACCGTTCAGGCCGCACCGCGCGTGCCGGTTCCGACGGCACCGTGGTCACGCTGACCCTGCCCGAGCAGCAGGCCGACGTGAAGAAGCTGATGAAGGCCGCCGGCGTGGACGTCAGCTTTGAGCGCGTCACGGCCAGCTCACCCATCGTGGCTGAACTGGTTGGCGATCTTGCGGAGAAGGTCGACCCCCGCACCCGTGCCGCGCTGCTGGCAGCCAAGGCACCCAAGCAGGGCGGCGGCACCTCCACCGGCGCCAACGCGGAGCGCAAGCGTGCACGCCGCCAGGCTGCTCCCACCACCGGTGGGCGTGGCGGACGTGGTGGACGCGGCAAGGTTTCGGCCGAACCCGCCCGCAGCGACGCCACCCGCGCCGAGCGCCGGGCTGTCGCCTTCGAGGGCCGCACGGAAGCCCGTGCCGCGTTCGACCGCAATGCCGAGCAGAACGAGGACCGCGCAGTGGCAGCAGCCGCTGCCCGCCGCAACGCCCGCGGCCGCGGCACCGCTTCGACCCACCGCAACGACGTTCCCGCAGCAGGTGGCCGCTCATCGGCCGGCCGCGGATCGGACGGGCGTGCAGCCGAGGGCCGCAGCGATTCGCGAATCACCCGCAGTGACGCTCCCCGTGGCGGCACCGGACGCCCCACCGGCGGACGCCCTGCCTCGGGCGGTGGCCAGCGCAGCGGACGCCCCGCAACCGGCCAGCGCGCCGCAGCGGGTGCCTCCGGCCAGCGCTCCGGCGCAACCGGCGGAAGCAAGGCAGTCTGGTCCTCCAACACCGGCGGAACCTCGGGAGGCTCCTACGGTTCCGGCAGCGGCAGTTCAGGCAACGGCGGCTCGGGCCGTCCCGCCCGCAGCGGCCCCCGCCGCGCGTCCGCCCCTGCGTCGAACGAGCGCCGCGGCCGCTAGAAGTGCCTTTTGAGCGGGCCCGCCTTTTAGGTGGGCCCGCTCAGCCATTTAAGGGGATTTACCAGCCGCGGGCGCGCCACTCATCGAGGTGCGGCCGCTCGGCACCCAGCGTGGTTGGCTTGCCGTGCCCGGGATGGACGACGGCGGTGTCCGGGTAGGCGCCGAACAGCCGTTCCGTGACGTCGGACAGGAGCTGGTTGAACCGTTCTGGGTCCTTCTCCGTGTTGCCCACACCGCCCGGGAACAGCGAGTCGCCGGAGAAGATATGCGCAGGTCCTTCCGGGTCCTCATAGACAAACGCGATGGAGCCGGGCGTATGGCCGCGCAGGTGCACCGCCGTGAGCTCGAAGCCATCCACGGCCACCGTGTCCCCGTGCCCGAGCCGCCGGTCGGCGGCAATTGGCAGCGCATCGGCGTCGTCCGCCCCTGCTGCCGTACGCGCCCCCGTGGCTTTCACCAGTTCCTTCAGGGCCCGCACATGGTCCCAATGCTGGTGCGTGGTGGCCACCAGGGCAAGCCGCGGAGCTGCAGAGGTGTCCGCAGCCCCGTCCGCCAGCAGTTGCCGGATGGCCGGGAGGTCGTCAGCGGCATCAATCAGCACCTGCGCGCCGCTCTCCTTGGCGGTCAGCAGGTACACGTTGTTGTCCATCCCGCTGACGGAGATGCTGCGGATGGTCAGGGCCGGCAGGTCATATCGAAGTGAGTCCATGCTCGTCAGCCCGCGGACGGCTGCAGGTCAAGATGCATAGTGGTGGAGTAGACCTGCTTGGACGGCGGGACGGCCAGGATCTCGTGCAGCTCGCTCTTGCCTTCCGGCGTGTTCCGCCAGGCGGCGTAGTCGTCGTGGTCCTGCGTGGTGGCCCAGGTTTCCACCACCAGGATGTGGCACGGGTCCGCGTCGTCAACGAGAGCCTCGATCCCCTGGTTGCCGGGCCACTCCCGGGTGGCGGCCAGGGTTTCGGAGAGGTACTTGGCGGCGTCCTCCCGGCGGGCGGGATCGATTTGGACTTCAAAGTGGACGATGGCAGTCATGGGTCTCCTTGGGGTATCGGTCAAAAGGTACAGTGTGATGGCTTTGGGAAACGCGCCCTATTCCCGCCCTTCGGACACCCACGTCGGGTCCGCGGAACGGGAGCCGACGACGGCGTCAGACGCTGCGTCCAGCGCCTCCAGGTGCGCCGGGGTGAGCTCCAGGGCAAGTGCGCCGAGGTTTTCGTCGATCCGGGCGGCCTTGCGGGTACCGGGGATGGGAACGACCGGCAGGCCGAGCCGCTTGCCCTGGGCCAACAGCCAGGCCAGGGCCACCTGTGCCGGGGTGGCCTGCAGCTGGTCGGCCACGGACCGGACGGCGTCCACCACGGCCTGGTTGGCGCCTGCGGCGTCCGGAGCGAAACGGGGGATGTTCCGCCGGAAGTCCTTGGCGCCCAGGCTTGACGTGTCCACGGTTCCGGTGAGGAAGCCGCGGCCCAGCGGGGAGTACGGGACGAAGCCGACGCCCAGGGCGGCGGCGGCTGGAACCACGTTGCGTTCCACGTCCCGGCTCCAGATGGACCATTCGCTTTGGACCGCCGAGATCGGGTGGACCGCCGATGCGTCCTGCAGTTCCTGTGCCGTCACTTCGGAGAGGCCCAGGTGCTTGACCTTTCCCTGGTTGACCAGCTCGGCCATGGCTCCAACGGTTTCCTCGATGGGGACGCGGACATCGCGGCGGTGCATGTAATAGAGGTCGATGACGTCGGTTCCCAGCCGCTGCAGGCTCCGGTCCACGGCCTCGCGCACATACCGGGCGTCGCCGCGGATATCCGTGTAGCCGTCAGTGGGGGTTCCCACCAGCGCAAACTTGGTGGCCAGCTGCACTTCGTGCCGGCGGTCCTTGAGCAGCTGTGAAATGAGCTCCTCGTTGGTGCCGCCGCCGTAGATGTCAGCGGTGTCGATGAAGCTGACCCCGGCGTCGACGGCGTGGTGCAGGGTCTGCAGTGCCTCAGCAGGGTCCACCTCGCCGTAGACCGGCGTGAGGGCCATGCCGCCGAAGCCCAGGCGGCTGACGGTCAGTCCGTCGCCGAGCTGGACAGTTCCCGCGGCTTCAGGGGTGCCGGGTTCAGTGGGTGCGTTTGCCATGGTTCTCCTGTTCGTTTCCTGCTTTTGAAAATTACAGCCAAGGGAGGACACGGTCAGCCGCCGGGCGGGTGGCCTGGATCAGCCGGGCATTGGCTTCATCGGGCCCGGTGGCCCAGGCAACCGCTGCGTCCCGTTCCATGCCGAACGAGATGTGCCGGTCCACCAGCCGCTGCAGCCGGAGCGGGGGCGGCGTTTCGAGGAACCACACTTCGTCCAGCTGCGCCCGCACCTCCTTCCACGGCTCCTGGTCCGCCAGCAGGTAGTTGCCCTCCGTGATCACCAGCGGGACTTCGGCCGGGACGGCGATGGAGGCGGCCACCGGCTCGTCCAGGGTGCGGCGGAACTCTGGTGCGTACACCACTGCCTCGTCCCGCTGCGCCAGGCGGCGCAGCAGCGAAAGGTAGCCGGCGGCGTCGAATGTATCAATGGCTCCCTTGCGCTGCCGGAGCGGGGTCCCTTCGATGATCGCGTTGCCTAGGTGGAAGCCGTCCATCGGCACCACTTCCGAGGTTCCGGGGCTGAACTGCTCCTGCAGCCAGGCGGCAAAGGTGGACTTGCCGGACCCCGGCGCCCCGGCGATGCCCAGGATGGTGCGCGTTCCGGGCAGCAGCCGGCGCCGCAGCGCATCCACGGCCATGGCGATCTCGGGGGAGTGCATGGCAAAAGCCTAGTCACCGCTGCGCACCCGCGGCGCATCTTTTTGGGCCGGCAACACTTTCAGGCCAGCGGCGCAGCCCACGATCCCCGCAATGAACAGCAGCTTCACCACGCTGAAGGGCTCAACGCCCGTGGCCATCGCCCAGCCCACCGTCAGCGCGGCGCCGATGCCCACCCAGATGGCGTAGGCGGTGCCCAGCGGGATGTTCCGGATGGCCATGCCGAGGCCCAGCATGCTGAGCGTTGCGGTGACGGCGAAGACGATGGTGGGCACGGGCCGGGTGAACCCGTCGGACAGGCCGAGCGCGGTGGCCCAGACCGCCTCCAGGACGGCGGAGGCCAGCAGCACCAGCCACGGAAGGCTGCGTTTCAACATCACGCCACCACCTTGAGGCCGACCACGCACGCGGCGATTCCGGAGAGCAGCAGCAGGCGCGCCGCCGTCGGCCGTTCAACCTTGCTGGCCATCGCGTAGGCGGATGTCAGGACCACGCCCACGCCCACCCACACGGCGTAGGCCGTTCCTGTGGGGATGGATTGCATGGCCACGGCAAGCCCGCCGGTGCTGGCGGCCACGGCCACCAGGAACAGGGCGGTGGGGGCAACCCGCCGGGTTCCGGAAACCTGGGAAGCGCGGTGCAGGGCGGCGGCCCAGACGGCCTCCAGCGCCCCGGAAATGATGAGGATTATCCACGACATGACAGTTCCTTTGGCCAGTCTTGTCGCGTGCCGGGTACTGAACCGTCGTCCGGAGGCTCCGGTGCGGAGCCTTGAATTCCAAGGTAGCAAGGCACGACGGCGGGTTCCACCGTTGGTGCCCAATCCCACCAGCTGCGCCGGGAGTCAGACCGTGGGGCCGTTCGGGTCGATGGACACCACGGCCAGGAAGCCGCGGCCCAGGATTTCCGGGGAATCGCTGTCCGACCCCACGACTGTGTCGTATCGACCAAGCTCCAGTGGTTCCCCAGCGCTTTCGCTGACCTTCGCCTGTCCCTGCAGCAGAACCCCCAACTGCCCCTCGAACACGGGGTGGGCGCGCTTTTTGGACAGCTCAATGATGGAGGTAAAGCCCTTGAACGCCCCGGTCCGGGTGATGACGTTGAGGTCGCGGATGTCACCCGTGGGCAGCTTGGCCCCGGTGGCGGCGCCGCCGTCGAACCGGAACGGACGGTACTTCTCCAGGGGCTGTTCCGCGCCGTCCACGGTGAGGAGCAGCAGTTCGCCCTCGATGACCGTCAGGACGCGCTCCATGCCCGGAAAAGGCGAAAAGTCGCCTGCCTTGGCCACGTCCGCGATACTCAACCTCCAGTCCCACCCGCCGTCGGGTGAAGCCTGGCGGGCAATTTCCCTGGTCACCCCGCCGCCGTTGCGCCATGGTTCGGCCTTGAGGTCAGCGAAGCGGATGATCTGCATCAGCCCAGCCTAGTTCCCCGCCAGGACCGCTCATCGCAGTTGTGTCCGGTCCCTGCTAATCTCCTCCGGGGGGTCAACACGAAAACAGCCTGAAGGAGCCCGGGAATGTTCGTCAAAGTGTGTGGTCTCAGCACGCCCGAATCTGTCCGCGAAGCAGTGGACGCCGGCGCAGACGCCGTGGGGTTTGTCCTCACCGCCAGCCCCCGCGTTGTCTCACCGTCGCAGGCAGCCTCCCTGCTGGCCGGGGTTCCGGAGAGCGTCACCCCGATCGGAGTCTTCCGCGACGAGCCCACCGCCGATGCCATTGCCATCGCCCGGGCCGCGGGCCTGGAATGGATCCAGTTGCATGGCGGCCGGTCACGCGCAGACGTGGCAACAGTGCACGACGCCGGCATGAAGCTGGTCAGGGCCATCACCATGGGTGCGGGCCAGGACGAGTTCGAAGACTGGGGTGAGGACCTGCTCCTGATCGATGCCGCCGTACCGGGCTCCGGTGAGTCCTGGGACTACGCCTCCGTGGCGGCCCTGCCCGTGCTTCAGGGACGGAACTGGCTGCTCGCCGGCGGCCTTGAGGCGGCGAACGTCGGCCAGGCAGCAGCCGCCGCGCACGCCTGGGGCGTGGACGTTTCCTCCGGCGTTGAAGCGACCCGCGGCGTGAAGGACCTGGCCAAGGTCCGGGCGTTCGTCCAGGCTGCGAAAGCGGCTGCCACGGTTTAGCCGCCCAAGCCTCTGGTGGCCCGGGCGGATCAGGGTCAGGGGAGGATCAGGGATGTCCCCGATCTTTTGGGCCGAAGGCCTTTTTGTCAGGGGGTCAAGGGCACAATGGGGGCATGAAGACACTTTTGAACATCATCTGGCTGGTTTTTGGCGGCTTCTGGCTGGCCCTGGGCTACTTCCTGGCGGGTGTGGTCTGCTGCCTGCTGATCGTCACCATCCCGTGGGGCATTGCCTCATTCCGGATCGCTGCCTACACGCTGTGGCCGTTTGGCCGGATGGTGGTGGACAAGCCCGGCGGCACAGGTGTCTTCCCGCTGCTGGGCAACGTGATCTGGCTGCTGGTGGCCGGGATCTGGATTGCCATTGGACATGTGGTGACCGCGTTCGCCATGGCTGTGACCATCGTTGGCATCCCGCTGGCCATCGCCAACCTCAAGCTCATTCCGGTGTCCCTGATGCCGCTGGGGAAGCAGATCGTGCCCAGCACCACGCCTTTTGCGAGCACCTATCCCCTCAGGACCTACCGCTAGGCGGGACGTACCGCGTCAGGTAGGAAGTACCGCCAGGCAGGACTCCCATCCCGCAGGACCGCCGCTTACTGCCGGGCGGTGGCTTCCCGTCAAAGGTGCCGTCCCGTCACAGCGGGCGGAATGTCCCGTCCCGCAGGATGGCTGCCGAGTCGCTGTCGTCCAACTCAGCGGCGATGTCCACGTCCTCCGCGTAGCCAGCTCCGGACAGTTCCCGGCCGCTGGCGCACTGCTGGAGCGTTTCGCGCAGGCGCGGCTCGGCCGCTTCGAAGACAGCCATGGCCGCCACTGCCTCCGGAGCATAGCCGTGCCTGCCGTCCCCGGCCTCATAGCCGCCCTTGCCGGAGGCCACCAGCCCTGCGATGAAAGCTCCGGCTCCGATCTGGTCCTCCACGGCAGGGCGGAGGGTGCCGTCCGGCCAGCGTTCGCCCGCGGCGATCACCGCCACCACTGCATCGCCGGGAAGGTTGGCGGCCACCCAGTCTGCCGTGGCCGCGGCGTTCCGGAGGCATACTGCGGCCACCAGTGGCACCTCCGCCGCCAGGGCATGGCAGAGTTCAGAACCGTTGGGGGAGGGCAGGACCACCCGCTCCAGCGAGGCGGCCGCGCGGAGGCTGGCGGGGGACAGGCTCAGTCCGCCGCCGTTCCGGGGGCCTGCCAGCTGGGCCTGGTGGTGGGCGGCGAAGTCCTCTGCAGTGGTGTCCCGCCAGCGGTAGGGGAAGACGTCGGCGCCCCGGTCCAATGCCACGCTGACGCAGGTGCCGAAGGACAGGACGTCCACCACCACGGCTATGTCGGCCCCGGAGACCACCGTCCTGGCCCCATCCAGACCCCAGTCCAGCCGGACCGTGAAGGGCAGCTGCCGGTGCGCCGCGTTGGCGGAGTACGTGTGCCGTTCGCTGCTGCCGGGCGCGTTCACTTCAATTCGCCGTTCAGGTTGCGGTGCGCGGCGTCCTGCCACAGTTCTTTGGCCCGCTGGTGGCGGAAGAGCGGGTCCAGTTCCAGCAGGTGGCGGACGACGGCGGCCCTGCCGGCTGCGAAGTCGGCGTCGCCGATGTGCGCGTAGTCTTTCCGCACGGCAGCAACATAGCGGGCGTACTCCTCCGGTTCGCCGCCGAGAATTGAGAGGTCGGCGTCGCAAAGGAGGGCGCCGTCGTCGTCACCCGGTTCCGGCCGGTGGTCCGAGGTCAGCCGGACCAGGCGTGCCACTTCAGCCACCTCTGCCTCCGGAAGGCAGGCGTCGGCAAGCCGTTCCTCTGCCAGCCGTGCCGACTCCTCCTCATCCATGCCCGCTGCGCCGCGGTACACGGCGTCGTGGAACCAGGCAGCCAGCAGCACGGTCCGCGGTGCTTCAGCCGGTTCGGTGAGCAGGTCCAGCGCCTCCAGCACGGACAGCAGGTGGGTGCAGCCGTGGTAGTGGCGGTGCGGTTCGCTCCACCGGTCCAGCAGGTCCAGGAACAGGGCGTCGTGGCCCGGCATGATGGCTTCCCAGCGGTTCAGGAGGGGGACCTTCAATGACTTGTTCCGCCGGCGTGCCGGGATCCGCAGTCCGCTGGCAATGAGCCTGCGGACCAGCACCCGGCCCTCTACCGACACCGCGCCAGCCGCCACCAGGTCATCAAAGCGGCGTTCCGGCACGTCGTAGTGGTCGCCGTCGAACGCCCGCTCCGGAATCCCCGCGGCGGCAGCGAAGGCGTGCAGCTCGTCCAGGGACGCGTCCGAGACCAGGTGCGAAAAGTGTGTTCCGTGTGCAGGCCACAGCGGCGGGTCGATGTAGATGGCCATGGAAGGAGTCTAGTGCTGCCCTTCCGGCGGACGCCGTTCAGCCGCGTGGCACGTTCATGACCGCTGCTGCGTCTTAAAACGTGCCCGCACCCCTCATGTGCGGACTAGAATCGCCGAATGGCACTTATCCGCGTTTCAGAGGCCGCCCGTTTCCTGGGGGTAAGCGACGATACCGTCCGCCGGTGGACGGAGCAGGGAACCCTCACCGCGCTCCGGGACCCCTCCGGCCGCCTGGCGGTGGACGGGCTGGAACTGGCAACGCACGCGCAGAAGCTCGCCCAGCTCCCCGATGACCCGAAGAGCGGCAGCAGTTCGGCGCGGAACCGGTTCGTGGGCCTGGTTACCAATGTCATCACGGACAAGGTCATGGCGCAGGTGGAACTGCAATGCGGGCCCTTCCGGGTGGTCTCGCTGATGAGCAGCGAAGCCGTGCGTGAGCTGGGGCTGGAGCCTGGTGCCGTGGCCACCGCCGTGGTCAAGGCAACGACCGTCATCATCGAGTCGCCGAAGGGCCGGGCCACCGCATGAGTCGGCGACCCGTCCGGTCCGCGGCTTCCACCCTCCGGGCCGCCGTCCCCGCACTGGCTGTGCTGCTGCCGGTCGTCCTGTCCGGCTGCGCCCCGGCGGGCAGCCCGGACGCGGGAACACGTTCCGGCACCGCCACCGGTTCCGGCACTAAACCGGCAGGCGCCATCACGATTTTCGCGGCCGCCTCACTCAAACAGACCTTCACCGAACTGGCGCACACTTTCGAAGCGGAACATCCGGGCACCACGGTCACCTTGAGCTTCGCCGGGTCCTCGGACCTTGCCAGCCAGATCAACCAGGGCGCGCCCGTTGACGTCTTCGCCTCCGCGGACACGGCCAACATGCAAAAGGTGCAGGGCGCCGGCCTCACCGACGGCACGCCGGAGGACTTCGCCACCAACACCCTGGCCATCGCCGTGCCGCCGGGCAACCCGGCGAAAGTCGCATCCCTGCAGGACCTGGCCCGGCCGGGCATCAAGCTGGTGACCTGCGCCCGCCAGGTCCCGTGCGGTGCTGCCACAGCCAAAGTGGCGGAAGCGGCGCGGGTCGCGCTGAGCCCGGTTAGCGAGGAAAACGCTGTCACTGACGTCCTGGGCAAGGTCACCTCCGGGGAGGCGGATGCGGGGCTGGTCTACGGCACGGACATCAAGGCTGCCGGGACCAAAGTGGCGGGCGTCCAGTTCCCGGAGGCGGGGAGTGCAGTCAACACCTACCCGATTGCGGGCGTCGCCAACGGCCGGAACAGGGCCACCGCCCAGGCGTTCGTGGACCTGGTCACCGGTCCCGAGGGCCAGAAGGTCCTCGCCGCGGCGGGGTTCGGTCCGGGCGGCTCGGGCCCGGGCAATTCCGACCCGGGCAGTTCCGGCCCGGCCAATCCCAGCCCGGGCAGCAAGTGATACAGCCGCCAGGGAGGCCGCCCCGGGCGCGGCCGCGCACCCAGGCCGCCGCCTACTCCGGCATCCCCGCGTGGGTCCGTGCGCTCGCAGTCCTGGCGGCCGTCGTCGTCGTGCTTCCCCTGCTGGCGATGGTGCTGCGCATTGACTGGGCGCAGTTCATCCCGCTGGTGACGTCGGAGCCGTCCCTGACGGCGCTGGGGCTGAGCCTGCGGACCTCGGCGGCGAGCACCCTCCTGTGCATCCTGCTGGGGGTCCCCCTGGCCCTGGTCCTCGCCAGGGACTCCTTCCGGCTGCAGGGGCTGCTGCGCTCCCTGGTGCTCCTGCCCCTGGTGCTTCCCCCGGTGGTGGGCGGGATCGCCCTGCTCTACACGTTCGGCCGCCAAGGGCTGCTGGGGCATACCCTGGAGGTGCTCGGGCTGCGCATCGCCTTCTCCACGACGGCGGTGGTCCTGGCACAGACCTTCGTGGCGCTCCCTTTCCTGGTAGTCAGCCTGGAAGGGGCGCTTCGCACCTCCGGCTCCCGCTACGAGGCCGTGGCCGCAACGCTGGGCGCGCGCCCGGGCACCGTCTTCCGGCGCGTCACGCTCCCGCTGGTCCTGCCAGGACTGGCCTCCGGCGCGGTCCTGTCCTTCGCCCGCAGCCTGGGCGAGTTCGGCGCCACGCTGACCTTCGCGGGCAGCCTCCAGGGGGTCACCCGGACCCTGCCGCTGGAGATCTACCTGCAGCGGGAAACGGACCCGGACGCCGCCGTCGCGCTGTCCCTGGTGCTGGTGGCCGTCGCCGTCGCGGTGGTGGCGCTCGCGTACCGGCAGCCGGCAGCGGCACGTGCCGGAGCAGGACAACGGACGACGGCGGCCGCACCGGCCGGAGGGGGCGTCCGGTGACGCTGTCCTTCCACGCAGCCGTGGCCGGGCGGGGTTTCGACGTGGACCTTGCCGTCCGGCCGGGCGAAACGGTGGCCGTCATGGGCCCCAACGGCGCAGGCAAATCGACCCTGCTGGCCAGCATCGCGGGCCTGCTGCGGCCGGACAGCGGCCGGGCCGAACTCAACGGCAGGACGCTCTTTGACCTCGACGGCGGAAAGCCCGTCTGGCTGCCTCCCCATCACCGCGGCACCGCCCTGCTCGCCCAGGAACCCCTGCTCTTTCCCCACCTGAGCGCGGTGGACAACGTCTCGTTCGGGCCGCGCAGCGCCGGCGTCCCCCAGCGGGATGCGAAGGCGCGTGCCCTGCGCTGGCTGGCGGATGTGGAAGCGGAGCATCTCGCCGGGCGCCGTCCCGCCGAACTCTCCGGCGGCCAGGCCCAGCGTGTTGCCGTGGCCCGCGCGCTCGCCGCCGACCCCGCACTCCTGCTGCTGGATGAACCGCTGGCCGCCCTGGATATCCATTCCGCACCGCTGCTGCGTCGCCTCTTCAAACGGGTCCTTGCGGGGCGGCAAGCCATCATCGTCACGCACGATGTCCTGGATGCGCTGGTGCTCGCGGACCGCGTGGTCATCCTGGAAGACGGGAAGGTTGCAGAGGAGGGGCCCACGCGTGCCGTGCTGGAACGACCGCGCAGCTCCTTTGCTGCCGGACTTGCCGGACTGAACTTCATCCCCGGCGCCCTCGACGGCGCTGGCGTGCGCACCAGCCAGGGCCTGCGGATCGCGGGGCGCGACGAAGAACTGGACGACTCCGGGGAACCCGGCCGGCTGCCCGGGCCGGGCGGTCCGGGCGTGGCCGTGTTCCCGCCGTCGGCCGTGTCCGTGTTCCTCGACGACGCCCACGGAAGCCCGCGGAACTCTTTTGCCGTGACCATCACCGACCTCGAGCCCCATGGAGACCAGATCCGCGTCCGCGCCGGCAGCCTGGCCGCCGACATCACGCCGGCTGCCTCTGCGGACCTGGGCCTTGCTCCCGGGATGACGGTGCACTTCGTAGTCAAGGCCGCCGCCGTGTCGGTGTACGGCACATAGCGCCAGGACCGGCCGGTGCGGACCGGCCGGTGGGCCGGAAGGACTTCCGGCTCTGGACAGCCGTTTCGCCGTGGGCAAACATGGCAGGGGAACCTCGCCGTGCAAAGTTGAGCGTAGTACACTCAACTTAGTCAACAAGCCCCCGAAAGGAGCTCTCTTTGGACGTCAAATTCACCACCAAGAGCCAGGAGGCTCTTTCCGCGGCGGCAATGAACGCCTCGACGGTAAGCAACCCGCAGGTTGAGTAAGCCCACCTCCTCAAAGCGCTGATGGACCAGCGTGAGGGCGTCGCCGTTGCGCTCCTCCGCGCCACCGGCACGGACCCGGACGCCGTCAGCGTCCAGGCCAGCAGCGCCATCAAGGCCCTGCCCGCCACCTCCGGCGGCTCCAGCCAGCAGGCGCAGCTGTCCCGCCCGGCCCTGCAGGCTATCCAGCACGCCAAGGAGGAAGCGGACCGGCTGGGCGATTCCTTCGTTTCCACCGAGGTGCTCCTGGTGGGCCTCTCCGCCGGCAATGATGCTGCTGCACGCCTGCTGCGTGAAGCCGGTGCCTCACGGGAGGCGCTGCTCGCGGCCCTCCCCGGCGTTCGCGGCGACCGCAAGGTGGACAGCCCCGACCCCGAAAACACCTTCCAGGCCCTGGAGAAGTACGGCACGGACCTTACTGCCATGGCCCGCGCCGGCAAACTGGACCCTGTGATCGGGCGCGACTCCGAGATCCGCCGCGTGGTGCAGGTGCTGTCCCGGCGCACCAAGAACAATCCGGTGCTGATCGGCGAACCGGGCGTGGGCAAGACCGCCGTCGTCGAGGGCCTGGCCCAGCGGATGGTGGCCGGCGACGTCCCCGAAAGCCTGCGCGGCAAGACGCTCATCTCCCTGGACCTTGGGTCGATGGTGACCGGCGCCAAGTACCGCGGCGAGTTCGAGGAGCGGCTGAAGGCGGTCCTTGAGGAGATCAAGGGCTCCGAGGGGCAGGTGGTCACGTTTATCGACGAGATCCACACCGTGGTGGGTGCCGGGGCCACCGGTGATTCCTCCATGGACGCCGGCAACATGCTCAAGCCCATGCTGGCCCGCGGTGAGCTCCGCCTGATCGGTGCCACCACCCTGGATGAGTACCGCGAAAACATCGAGAAGGACGCGGCCCTGGAACGCCGCTTCCAGCAGGTGTACGTGGGCGAGCCCAGCGTGGAGGACACCATCGGCATCCTTCGCGGCCTGAAGGAACGGTACGAAGCACACCACAAGGTATCCATCGCCGACTCCGCCCTGGTGGCCGCCGCCACCCTGTCCAACCGCTACATCTCGGGCCGTCAACTGCCGGACAAGGCCATCGACCTCGTGGACGAGGCCGCGTCACGCCTCCGCATGGAAATCGACTCCGCTCCGGAGGAGATCGACCAGCTGCGGCGCCAGGTGGACCGCCTCACCATGGAGGAACTGGCACTGTCCGGAGAATCGGATCCCGCATCCGTGGAGCGGCTCGCGGCACTTCGCGCCGACAAGGCGGACAAGGAAGAGGAGCTCTCGGCCCTGAACGCCCGCTGGGAAGCGGAGAAGGCCGGCCTTAACCGGGTGGGTGACCTGAAGGCCAAGCTGGACGAACTGCGCTCCGCCGCTGACAAGGCCCAGCGCGAGGGCGACCTGGAGGCTGCGTCCCGGATCCTCTACGGGGAAATCCCGGCCCTTGAGCGCGAGGTGAACGCCGCTGCCGAAGCCGAGGCCGCCGTGACGGACAAGTCCGCGCAGATGGTGGCGGAGGAAGTCACCGCGGAGGATATCGCCGAGGTCATCTCCGCCTGGACTGGTATCCCGGACGGCCGCATGCTGCAGGGTGAAAGCCAGAAGCTCCTCCACATGGAAGAGGAGCTGGGCCGGCGCCTGATCGGCCAGTCCAAGGCCGTGACCGCAGTGTCCGACGCCGTCCGACGCGCGCGGGCCGGCATCAGCGACCCCAACCGCCCCACCGGCTCCTTCTTGTTCCTGGGCCCCACGGGCGTCGGCAAGACCGAGCTGGCCAAGGCGCTGGCGGACTTCCTGTTCGACGACGAACGCGCCATGGTGCGTATCGACATGTCCGAGTACGGCGAGAAGCACAGCGTCGCCCGCCTGGTGGGGGCCCCTCCGGGATACGTGGGCTACGAGGAAGGCGGCCAGCTGACCGAGGCCGTCCGCCGCCGTCCGTACTCCGTGGTGCTGCTGGACGAGGTGGAGAAGGCGCACCCGGAGGTGTTCGACATCCTCCTGCAGGTGCTCGACGACGGCCGCCTCACCGACGGGCAGGGCCGCACCGTGGACTTCCGCAACGTGATCCTGGTGCTGACCTCCAACCTGGGCAGCCAGTTCCTGGTGGACCAGTCCCTGGACGCCACGGCCAAGCGCAACGCGGTCATGGCCACGGTGAACGCGTCCTTCAAGCCGGAATTCCTCAACCGGCTCGACGAAGTGGTGCTGTTCGACGCCCTCACGGTGGACGAGCTGGCCCACATCGTGGAGCTGCACGTGGAGGAGCTGGGGCGGCGGCTGCGCGAACGGCGCCTCACCCTGGAAGTCACCGACGGCGCCAAGGCATGGCTGGCATTGTCCGGCTACGACCCCGCCTACGGCGCCCGGCCGCTGCGGCGCCTGGTGCAGCGTGAGATCGGCGACCGGCTGGCCAAGGCCATCCTTGCCGGTGGGATCAGCGACGGCGACACCGTGGTGGTTGATACCGCCGCTGACCTGGGCGAACTCACCGAGGGCAACGTCGACGCGCTGACGGGTGCCCCGAGCTCCGGCCTCTCAGTGCGGCGGAAGGACTAGCCGGCCGATTGGATATGGGAGTGCTGCCCTGGCGGTTTAGCCGTCAGGGCAGCACGCTCGCGTTGATCACGTTGCCGCCGTCGGCAGTGACGTAGCAGTCCACCCTGCGGTCCCCGGACTCCCAGCTGGTGTTGCTGGGATAGCTGCGCTGGTAGTTCAGCTGGAACTGCTTGGCCGCCGGGCCGAGTTTTGCTGCCTGGCACACTTCCAGGGCCTTGGCCTTGAGCGGGTCTGCCCCCGGATACTTGGCGCTGTCCGGGTAGTGGAGGGTGGCCACCAGCTGTGCGGAATGGCCCGTGTCGCATGGCACCACCGTGGACGCCAAGGCCTGGGGATCGAAGTCCTTGAAGCAGTCACCTACCGCGTAGTCTGCCGGCGCAACGCCGTCCCGGGGCAGCGGCTGGGGAGTGGTAAGCGGGGTCACAGCGGTCTGCAGCACGCCCGGCGCTGCACTTTTCGCTGTGTCGGTGCCGGGAGCAGAGTTCAGCCACACGGCGAGCCACACCAGCGAGCCGGCAACGGCGAGGATGACGACGATGAGGAACGCTTTCCAGAACGCCGGCCTCCTGTTGGCCCGCTTTTCGGGCCCGGGATCCTGCCGCGGCTGGGACCAGGTCACAGACTCCGGAGCGGGTGCTGAACCGGCGTCCCCGCCCTGGACTGTTGGCAGGCTCCCGGTCCGGGGTGGCAAGGCTGGTTTCGGCGGGATGTCCTGGTGGTTCACGGGTGCGCATCCTCCTGGGTTTGGTACCGCGGCTCGCCAAAGGCCACACAAAATCGGCAGTTCTTAAGTGACTCTACCGAAGAAAAATCCCGGAATCCCGCGGGCGCAGGTGCGTGATGGTACCCCACGCGGGCGCCCGGGCCATGAGGCGGCAAGCAGGGCCCGCCGAAAGCATGTAATCTAGGTGTACGACAAATTGACCAAACATTCCGGGGCCTCACCGATCGCCAAGGTGACCACCTCCGGTCCAAGTACAAAAGGGGGTCACGCCATGGGGCGCGGCCGTCAAAAGGCAAAAGCTACCAAGCAGGCTCGGGACATTAAGTACTACTCCCCGAACACTGACTACTCGGCACTTCAGCGTGAGCTGACGGGTCCGGGCAGTCGTTCGACGAGCCGTTACTCGAATGAGCCGGTTGAACCGGACTATTCGGCTTATGTGGATAAGTACGCGGATGATTTGGATGACGATGACGACGAGGTAGACAACCGTCGCATCGGCTAGTTGTCGTAAGCAGCCACTGCCCCTTTAGGCAGTTTGCACGCCAGTCTCAATAATCTTCGCCTCGCTGCTTTTTCTGCAGCGCTATCGGTGCTGACCGCAGTCAAAAAGGTCCGTTGGGACCACACCTGTTTCCGGTGTGCCCCCAACGGACCTTTTGCCGTTCCCGGCTAACGTGCGCGGCGCCTGACGGGCATGAGGGTCATGGGAGGCCCATCGGCCGCCAGGAACGGAAGCATAAGGCTGGTGAGTATTGCGGGCTGCTCAAACGGCAGGCCGTGGGACGCCCCGGGAATCACCGCCAGCTGCCCATTGGGCAATGCCTCATACAAGGAGACGGTATGAGGCAGGGTCACAATGTCGTCGTCCCCCACTGCCACCAGTACTTGCTGCTGTATCCGCGAGACCTGGGACGTAGTGAGCGAAGGCTCGGTGCTGATCAGTTGCATCCCTTTCCGGGCCACCGCCTCAAAATGCCCGGGTCCGTCAGGAGAACGCTCGGCGTAGGCCCCGGCGAGCTCCTGTAACACTGGCGAGTCCGGGTCCATGTCCACTCGATGGATGCCGTCCACGTGGTAGTTGGTGCCGATGATGACCATTTTTGCCACCAGGTCCGGCCGCGCCAGTGCCACGAGGAGGGCGATGATGCCGCCGTCGCTCCAGCCGACGAGGTGGGCGGGGCCGGCGGCCACCCTCTCGAGGACGCTGACTGCCTCCCGCGCCATATCGCTGTAATGGAAGTCGGCATCGGTGTCGGCGGTGTATCCATGGCCGCGGCGGTCGAATGCGATGAGACGGTAGTGTTCCGCGAGTCCGGTGCCAATAGTGCCAAGAAGGGCATCACTGTTGCTGAGGCCGCCGTGCAGCAGGAGCAGTGGAGCGCCATTGCCGCCGCGGTCCTCCAACCAGGTCGGGTGTCCATCAATGTCTACGATGCCGGCCATGTGTTCTCCCGTTCCGGATTGACGTTCTGCCGATGATGCCGCTGATCCCTGAGCCCAGTCGTGTGGATGTTATTGTGCCTCTTGCCCCTTTGCCGCTCAAGGGGTCCGTGTAGCCTTGCCTGCATGGCATTAGTTGAGGGATACCGTCACGGCGAGCCCTGCTGGGCAGATCTGCAGACCCCCGATGTTGCGGCCGCCAAGGACTTCTACGGCAGGCTCTTTGGCTGGACTTTCCAGGACTTTCCCACCCCGGACGGCCGCAGCTACGCGCAGGCCTTTGTCCGTGGGCGGTTGGTGGCCACCCTTGCACCGCAAAGCCCCCTGCAGCTGAAGGCCGGCACCTCCGCAAAGTGGAACGTCTACTTCGCCGCCGCAGACGCTGCGGACGTACTGGAGGAGGCGGCCCACGCAGGAGGGGCGGCCGAATTCGGGCCGGAGGCGGTAGGCGATACCGGTGTTCTGGGCTTCCTCGCTCCTCCCGGTGGCGGAACCACAGGAATCTGGCAGGCAGGAAGCCACTACGGCAGCCAACTTTTCAACGAGCCGGGCGCGCTGGCCTGGGCCGAACTCTTCACGCCCGAGCCCCAGGCCGCCGTCGGTTTCTTCCAGCAGCTTTTCGGGCATGAGGTCACCGAATACCCCCAGGACGACGGCGGCAGTTACAGCACGCTGCTCATCGACGGCAACGAGGTGGCCGGGGTCATTCCTGCCGATGAGGGCGGCGAAGCGGGCTGGCAGATCTACTACGGCACGGCAGACGTTGCCGTGGCGGCAGCAGCCGCCCAGGCAGCAGGGGGCCAGGTCCTCGTAGAGCCGGACGAGCGTCCCGCCGACGGATCACTGGCCACCATCAGGGACCCGCAGGGCGGCGTCCTCAACCTGATCCAAACCCCCGCTTAAACGCCGAGTGCTCCCCGCCGGTGGTGGGGAGCACTCAAAAAAGGCTTTAGGCGTAGGCGTTCACCAGGCGGACAGCGCCGCCGTCCACGCCCTTGGCGCCCTGGACGTAGTCAGGTCCGGACTTGAGGATGGAGTCTGAGTCCTCGGTGACCGTGCCCATGATCCAGGACGGCAGGCCCCGTTCGTTCAGGCGTGCGACGGCGGCATCCGCGGCTTCGGGGGACACGATGGCCACCATGCCCACGCCAAGGTTCAGCGTGCGTTCCAGGTCGGCCAGCGGAACGTTGCCCAGTTCGGACACCAGTTTGAAGATGGCGGGCAGTTCCCACGTGGCACGGTCAACCGTGGCCACCAGGCCCTGCGGCAGGACGCGGGCCAGGTTGGCAGCAAGGCCACCGCCGGTGACGTGGCTGAAACCGTGGACGGCCGCGCCGGCGCTGACCGGGAAGGCGCGGGCCAGGTCCAGGCAGTCGGCGGCGTAGACGCGCGTGGGTTCCAGGAGTTCCTCGCCCAGGGTGCGGCCCAGTTCGGAGACCTGGCGGTCCAGGGCCCAGCCGGCGTGGTTGATGACGCGGCGGACCAGGGAGTAGCCGTTGGAGTGGAGGCCGGAGGAGGCCATGCCGATCACGACGTCGCCGGCGCGGACGCGGTCCGGCCCCAGCAGTGCATCGGCTTCCACGACGCCGGTGGCTGCACCGGCGACGTCGTATTCGTGTTCACCCAGCAGGCCGGGGTGTTCGGCGGTCTCGCCGCCCACCAGGGCGGTGCCGGCCACGGAGCAGGCTGCCGCGATGCCACGGACGATGCCGGCGATGCGCTCGGGGACCACTTTGCCGCAGGCGATGTAATCGGTCATGTACAGGGGTTCGGCACCCACCACCACGATGTCGTCCACCACCATGCCCACCAGGTCGAACCCGATGGTGTCGTGGATGTCCATGGCCTGGGCGATGGCTACCTTGGTGCCGACGCCGTCCGTGGAGGTGGCCAGCAGCGGCTTCTTGTAGGTCAGCAGTTTGGAGACATCGTAGAGGCCGGCGAAGCCGCCCACCCCGCCGATCACCGAGGAGTTGTGGGTTGCCTTCACGGCATCCTTCATGAGCTCGACGGCGCGGTCCCCGGCTTCGACGTCCACGCCCGCGGACGCGTAGGTGATGCCGGCGTTGTCTGCGGCGGGGCTGGCGGAGGTCATACGGAGTCCTTCTTGTCGGCGCTGGTGGCGGCGTGTACGTCGGGCACGAGGTCGGCTTCGGTCAGCAGGTTCTCGAATTCGGAGTCGGGGCCGGGATCGCAGCCCGTGGCGCCGGCCTTTTCCGCCGGGTCCTCGGTGGCGTCGACGGCCAGGGCGGCCGTTTCGCCGGGAAGGGCCGCGGGGGAGGGCTTGAGGCCGCCCAGGTCGGTGCGCTCCAGGAGGTTCTTGCCCAGTTTGTCCGCGTCCGGAAGCTTGATGGGGTACTTGCCAGTGAAGCAGGCGGTGCAGAGGCGTTCGCGCGGCTGCCGGGTGGCGCCGATCATGCCGTCCTCGGAGATGTAGGCCAGCGAATCGGCGCCGATGGCCTGGGAGATCTCTTCGATGGTGGCGCCGTTGGCGATCAGCTCGGCGCGGGAGGCGAAGTCGATGCCGTAGAAGCAGGGCCACTGCACGGGCGGGGAGGAGATCTTGACGTGCACGGCGGCGGCGCCGGCCTCCCGGAGCATCCGGACGATGGCCCGCTGGGTGTTGCCGCGGACGATCGAGTCGTCCACCACCACGACGCGCTTGCCGCGGATCACGGACTCAAGGGCGTTCAGCTTGAGCCGGATGCCCAGCTGGCGGAGGGTCTGCGAGGGCTGGATGAAGGTACGGCCCACGTAGGAGTTCTTGACGAAGCCGTGCGCGAACGGAATTCCGGATTCCTCGGCGTAACCCACGGCTGCAGGGGTGCCCGACTCCGGGACGGGGATGACGATGTCCGCTTCGTGGGTGTTTTCGCGGGCCAGCTGGCGGCCCATTTCAACGCGGGACTCGTAGACGGAACGGCCGGCGATCGCGGCGTCCGGACGGGCGAGGTAGACGTACTCGAAAACGCAACCGGCCGGCGTCGGCTCTGCGAACTTCTTGGACCGCACGCCTTCTTCGTCAATGGCGATGAACTCGCCGGGCTCGATCTCGCGGATGAAGCTGGCACCCACGGTGGCCAGTGCGGACTGTTCGGAGGCGACAACCCAGCCGCGTTCCAGGCGGCCCAGGACCAGCGGGCGGATGCCGAAGGTGTCGCGGGCTGCGTAGAGGGTTCCTTCGTCCATGAAGACGAAGCAGAAGCCGCCCTTGATCTTGGGCAGAAGCTCGGTGGCGGTCTCTTCCAGGCTTTTGCCCGGCTCGCCTTCCAGCAGGGCGGTGACCAGCGCGGTGTCCGAGGTGTTGCCCTGCTTCATCTCGCCGGTGAGCTGCCCGCCGTTGCGCTCCGTGATCATGGCGTTGAGTTCGGCGGTGTTCGTCAGGTTGCCGTTGTGCGCCAGGGCAACCGTGCCGGTGGAGGTAGCGCCCAGGGTGGGCTGCGCGTTGGCCCAGTGGCTGGCGCCGGTGGTGGAGTAGCGGCAATGGCCCACGGCCAGATGCCCGGTCAGGGTGTTCAGCGTGGTCTCGTCGAAGACCTGGGATACGAGGCCCATGTCCTTGTAGACGTTGATCCGCTTGCCGTCGCTGGTGGCTATACCAGCCGACTCCTGACCGCGGTGCTGCAGTGCATACAGCCCGTAATAGGTAAGTTTTGCTACTTCTTCACCGGGCGCCCAAACACCAAAGACGCCACAGGCATCCTGGGGTCCTTTTTCGCCGGGAAGAAGATCATGGGAAAGTTTGCCATCGCCGCGTGCCACTGATCGATTATCGCACGTTATGGGGTATGACTTTCCCCCGCTTCAGTTTGTGACCCGGCTAGCCTTGGGGATCGGTGTCAGGTTCCGAGTCCGGGACGGCCTCCACGACGGCCCGTTCCTGCCGCTTCACGCTGCGGCGGTCCAGGACAAGCGCCAGCAGGGCGCCAAGGAGAGCGCCGACGGCCGCGAACATCACCATGAAGAATCCGAAGACGGCGCCGGGGTCGAAGGTGGCGTCGCCAGGCAGCGCGTAAGCCACCACTGCGGCGGCGATAATGCCTGCCAGTGCACCCACAATCAAAAAGGGAACGTACTTGGGTGCGCGGCGGACGGTTACTTCGCGCCGCTCGGCAGGGGTTTCGTGAAAAGCCATGGCATCCAGCCTACTGCCGGACTAAACAGTGGGTGTAACGGGTCCGCCGCCGTCCCGGAGCGGAGACGCGCGACTTACCAAGGGGTGGCAGCTGATAGCCAACCAGGCTGTAACTGATATATCTATTGACACAAAGTGTGGCCACTGTCATATTTTGCTGTGGGCACGATGTGCGCCGTGTTGTGTAATGCGCAATCCGATGCACAGCTTTGCGGCAATGACATGGTCCCCGGAGGTGGCATGTCGGCTAGATTGGCACTTGGTGCCCCGACTCACCGGATCCGGCCGGATCCAGGAAAGGAACACAAGAACCATGGTCCATAAAGTTCAAGCCGTCGTTGTCCGGGAGAAGAACGCCCCGGTGTCGCTGGAGACCATCCTGGTGCCGGATCCGGGCCCGGGGGAGGCCCTGGTGGACATCCTGACCTGCGGTGTCTGCCACACGGACCTGCACTACAAGCAGGGCGGCATCGGCGATGATTTCCCGTACCTGCTGGGCCATGAGGCCACCGGCGTTGTCTCTGCAGTTGGTCCGGACGTGACGTCCGTGGCCCCCGGGGACCGCGTCATCCTGAACTGGCGCGCCGTGTGCGGCGAGTGCCGGGCGTGCGCCAAGGGCCAGCCGCAGTACTGCTTCAACACCCACAACGCCACCCAGAAAATGACCCTTGAGGACGGCACGGTCCTCTCTCCCGCCCTGGGCATCGGTGCCTTCGCTGAAAAGACGCTGGTCGCCGCGGGGCAGTGCACCAAAGTGGACCCCGACGTCGACGCGGCCGCGGTGGGCCTGCTGGGATGCGGCATCATGGCCGGCATCGGTGCCGCGATCAACACCGGCGAGGTCAAGCGCGGCGAGTCCGTGGCAGTGATCGGCTGCGGCGGCGTGGGCATCGCCGCGGTCGCCGGCGCGAAGTTGGCGGGTGCGACGACGATCATCGCCGTTGACATCGACGACAACAAAATTGGGATGGCCAAGTCCCTCGGCGCCACCCATGGCGTGAACTCCAAGCAGGAGGACGCGGTGGAGGCCATCCGTGCCCTGACCGGGGGCCACGGGGCGGATGTGGTGATTGACGCCGTCGGCCGTCCGGAAACGTACAAGCAGGCGTTCTACGCGCGCGATCTTGCTTACCGCGTGGTTCTGGTGGGTGTGCCGACGCCGGAGATGACGCTGGAACTGCCGCTGCTGGACGTGTTTGGCCGCGGCGGATCGCTGAAGTCCTCCTGGTACGGCGACTGCCTGCCCTCCCGGGACTTCCCCATGCTCGTCTCGCACTACAAGCAGGGCAACCTGGACCTGGACGCGTTCGTCTCCGAACGCATCACCATCGACCAGGTGGAGGAAGCCTTCGGCAAAATGCACGAAGGCAAGGTCCTGCGTTCCGTAGTTGAAGTCAGCCCGGTGCAGATCTGATGGCCGTCACCATTGAGAACCTGGTCACCTCGGGCACGTTCTCGCTCGACGGCGGCACCTGGGATGTGGACAACAACGTCTGGATCGTGGGCAACGACGAGGAATGCGTCATCATCGACGCTCCCCACGACGCCGCCGCGATCATCAACCAGGTCCGCAGCCGCAAGGTCAAGGCCATCCTGCTGACCCACGCGCACAACGACCACATCGGTGCCGCCCGGGAGGTTGCAGACGCGTTGGGAGCACCGATCCTCCTGAACCAGGAGGACCTGGTGCTGTGGGAGCAGGTCTACCCTGACGCTAAGCCGGACCGCTACCACTCCGACGGGGACGTGTTCGAGGTGGGCGGGGCAACGTTGAAGGCGATCCACACGCCCGGCCATTCCCCGGGGTCCACCTGCTTCTACCTCGAAAGCGAAGGGACCGTGTTCACCGGGGACACGCTGTTCAACGGCGGTCCGGGTGCCACTGGCCGGTCCTACAGCGACTACCCCACCATCCTGAAGTCCATCCGCGAACGCCTGCTGACGCTCCCGGCTCAGACCGTGGTCCGCACCGGCCACGGCGACAACACCACCATCGCCGCGGAGCAGGAAACGCTGGCGAAGGTTTCCCAGTAGCGGAAATCAGCAACGAGTGCCCTGGAGGCGCGCCGGGATTCCGGCGCGCCTCCACTGCAAATGAACAAGAGAGCCGACCCGGGAGTTCCCCGGTGCCGGCGAGGAAGTTGGGACAATGAAGTTCGGCAAGCAGCCTGCCCCCGTCGCGGACATCAATGAGGACAACCTCGAAGTCCACAAGCCCAAGACCGAGGCCGCCGGCGTCAAGGCCGTCATAGTGGCCCTGGAGCGGGCGGTGGCGCAGGCAGGCGTGACCCGGACGGCACATTCCCTGCTCCGGCTGAACCAGCGCGGCGGGTTCGACTGCCCGGGCTGCGCGTGGCCGGAGTCGGACAAGAAGCGCAAGACTGCCGAGTTCTGCGAAAACGGTGCCAAGGCCGTGGCCGAGGAGAACACCGTGCGGACCGTGGGCGCGGAGTTCTGGGCCAAGCACTCCATTGCCGAACTCTCAGGGAAGACCGAGTACTGGCTGGGGAACCAGGGACGGCTCAGTGAACCGATGGTAATCCGCCAGGGTGACACGCACTATTCACCGATCTCCTGGGCCGATGCGTTCGAGCTGATCGGGGAGCACCTCCGGGCGACCACCCCGGACCGCAGCGTCTTCTACACCTCCGGGCGCACCGCGAACGAGACCGCGTTCCTGTACCAGCTGTTCGCACGGTCACTGGGCACCAACAACCTGCCGGACTGCTCCAACATGTGCCACGAGTCCTCCGGATCGGCGCTGAACCCGACCATCGGCATCGGCAAGGGCACCGTGTCCCTCGACGACATCCACGACTCCGAACTGATCTTTGTCGTCGGTCAAAACCCTGGCACCAACCACCCGCGCATGCTCTCTGCACTGAAGGAGTGCAAGGACAAGGGCGGGAAGGTGGTGGCCGTGAACCCGCTGCCCGAGGCCGGACTGTTCAACTTCCGCGACCCGCAGACCATCTCGGGCGTGGTGGGCGGCGGCACCCCGCTCGCCGACGAATACCTGCAGATCAAGGTGGGCGGCGACCTGGCGCTGTTCCAGGCGCTGGGCCACCTGCTCCTGGCGGCTGAGGAACAAAACCCGGGAACCGTCGTCGACCATTCCTTCATTGCCGCGCAGACGGACGGGTTCGACGCCTACCGCGACGCCCGCCGCACCCTCGACTGGGAGGAGACCGAGAAGGCAACGGGCCTGTCCCGCGCACAGATCGAGAAGGTGGCAGGGATGCTGGTGGCGTCCAAGGCCTCGATCTTCTGCTGGGCGCTGGGCGTGACGCAGCAGCCGCACTCGGTGGACACCATCAAAGAGATGGTCAACGTCCTGCTGCTCCAAGGCAACTTCGGCAAACCCGGTGCCGGCGCCTGCCCCGTCCGCGGGCACTCCAACGTCCAGGGCGACCGGACCATGGGAATCTGGGAAAAGCCCAGCGAAAAACTTCTCTCTGCCATCGACGCCGAGTTCGGGATCACGTCCCCGCGGCACCATGGCTACGACGCCGTGGAATCAATGGAGGCCTTCGAACGCGACGAGGTGGACGTGTTCGTGTCCATGGGCGGCAATTTCTCGCTGGCGTGCTCGGACACGGAAGCGTTGGAGGCGGGGATGCAGCGGATCGGGCTGACCGTGCACATTTCCACCAAGCCCAACCGCTCGCACATCGTGCACGGCCGCACCTCGCTGATCCTGCCCACGCTGGGCCGCACGGACAAGGACGACAAGCATCCCAAGGGCGCCCAGTTCTTGTCCGTGGAAGACTCCATGTCCGTGGTCCACTCCACCCAGGGGCGGCTGACCCCGGTCTCCGAGCACCTGCTCGCCGAGCCCGTGATCGTGGCCCGGATGGCGGAGGCGACGTTCGGCCCGGACCACTCGGTGGACTGGCGGGGCATGGCCGAGGATTACGACGTGATCCGCGACCACATCGCCCGCGTCCTGCCGGGGTTCGAGGACTTCAACGCCCGGGTGCGGACGAAGAACGGGTTCGTGCTGCCCAACCCGCCGCGCGACACGCGCTCCTTCGCCACCGACATCGGCCGGGGCCGGTTCACCGTCAGCCCGCTGGAATACCTCACCCCGCCGCCGGGGCACCTGGTTCTCCAGACCATCCGCAGCCACGACCAGTACAACACCACGTTCTACGGCCTGGACGACCGCTACCGCGGCATCTCCGGCGGCCGCCGCGTGATCCTGATCCACCCGGATGACCTCGCCGAAGCCGGTTTCCAGGACTGGGACCTCGTGGACGTGGTCAGCACCTTCCAGGGCGTCGACCGCCGCGCGGACAAGTTCCGCCTGGTGGCCTACCCCACGGCCAGGGGCTGCGCCGCCGCCTACTTCCCCGAGGCCAACGCCCTGGTCCACAAGGAAAACGTCGCCCGCGTATCCAACACCCCGGGCTTCAAGGCCATGTTCGTCCGCTTCGAACCCCACAAGGGCGGGGTGGGCGTGGCTGAAGAGTCCGCGGGGGCGCTGGCCGGAACACACGCTTAGCCCCACCGCGGTGGGTTGGCTGCGCCAGAGCTCGAAATAACGACGGCGGCAAGTCCGGCAGGTGCCGGGTGTCGCCGTCGTTGTTGCCCCCAACCAGGCTTTTACACCGGGTGGTTTCCATCGGGGACCCGCTTCCTGGTCCAGGTCCTTGCGATAGCCGCTCGCTGAGGCAAGCCCGGCTACCTGCTGCCCGGCATTCGTCTGGCCTGGCGTGAACTGGTCATCCTGGGTGTCCTGCGGTGTCGCCTCAGACCCCGGCGCCACATCCTCCCAGCAGGTGCTCGTCGTCTGGAATGTCTTTGGATACCTCTTCATCAGCCAAGCACCGGCACCAGACACCATGCAAGGCCTGGACAGGGCCGCACTGACCTCGCCGTCTCAGGCGGATGGGGGGTGCAGGACCCGGTCCAGCCAATCTTCTGCCGGGGATAGCTGGAAGTGCACGAGATCCGGAACAGCGCCAAGCGGACTGCCTTCCTCCTGCGCCTGGACGCGGTTGTGGAGATTCGGCCAGCGTGGTGGTTCCCAGTCCTGGTGTTCGCTTTGGTAGTGGCGGCCGGTGGGTGAGGTCCAGCCGGGTGGTTCGATTTTCGTGGCGGGTGTGGGTTTCCAGCCGGTGGTGTGGCGGAGTTTGTGGTGTTTGGGGCAGGGCTGTCCCAGGTTGCTGATTCCGGTGGTGCCGCCCTTGTGCCAGGCGAGGATGTGGTCGGCGTCGTTGTCCAGGGAGTTGTTGCTGCACCCCGGGAACGGACACTTCCCATCGCGCATCCTCAACCAGGCCCGCATGGCGCCGGTGACTCGGTAGCTTGTCCGGCCGATTTCCAGCGGTGCCCCGTCCCTCGGGTCCACCAGCACCCGGTAGAACGACGCCGCACCGGAGGCGACGAGTGCCCGGGCCATTGACGGGGGGATGGGACCGTACCCGTCCAGCATCGCCGGCTCGTCGGTCAGGCCCAGCAGGGAGAACACCGGGACCGTGACCAGCACCTGCGCCCGGATCGGCGCCTGCACCCGGTCCCCCACGGCACTCACACCCTCGGTAAAGCTGCCGCTGGTGCTGTCACTGCCGGGGGTGTCGCTGTCGTTTGGTGTGCCGTTGGTAAGGATCGCGTCGGCGAAGGTGTCCGCACGCAGCTGGGTCATGGTGCGGCCTTCATCCGGTCCCTGCATGCCACGGGCGGTCGCCGTGAGCCGGTTCCACCCGGCCAGGGCCTGGTCCGCGGGCAGGTACGCGGAGAGCCAGGCCATCCCGTCCTGGTCCGGCCGGAACTCCACCCGCCGGTCCGCGACCCCTTTGGCGTGGCGTTGTTCGATGGACCCGGCCTGGTGGCGTTCCTGCCAGGTGCGGGCCTTGGCTTTGAACCGGTGCGCCGGGAGCTGCCCCACCGGGCACCCCCGTGCCGGGTCCGGTGCGTCCGGGTCCAGGAAATGGGCTTCCAACGCCGCCGCCCCAACAGCATCCAGACACGCTGTCTCGTCCGCCATCACCACCGCGTGCTGCCAGGAGATCACCCCGGCCTGCAAAGCCTCCAACGTCCGCGGCAACGTCGCCGTGACAGCGTGCGAGGTGGCCAGGAACGAACCCGCCGCCCGCGGACCCAGAGCCAGCACACACCCGATCTCCGCCGCGACCGCCATCTCCTGTGCCTGCACCGGAACATCCGGGCCCGCAACAGCCGCGGCGCTCTCCGCGTACTTCACAGCGGCCCTGGCCTTCACCGCAGCAATCCCGGCCTCCACCTCCCGGGACCCGGCCAGAATGTCCAGGCAACCCTCCGCCAAACCAGCAAGAGGGTCAGCCGCAGAAAAAGGCACTGCACCGGCCCCATCAACCACGGCACCAACCTCTGCAGTCAGCACGGCAAGGGCAGCACGGATCTCCCCAAAAGCCCTCACCACCGCTGCCTTCCCCATAAACCCATCATGACAAGGGGGTACGACATTCATAGGAGCCTGGTGCGGTCGCTAAACGATGGCTCCGTCATTGAGCCGCACCGGCCGTGAACGGCGGGGTGGCCCCGGGCCGAATACGCGATCATGAGTCCTGCCGTCGCCGCCCCGCCCGCATACGTCCACGGTGAGGCCCAGGATCCTTCGGGGGTGGGAAGGACAAAAGCGATGACGACGGCGGCCACGGCCAAAAGGACCTCAATGGCCGCCTACAGCGGCCTTGCCCGGTACTCAGGGTAGGCCAGCCGGACCAGGGGGATGACCGGGAGGAGGAACAAGCCGAGGCTGAAGACCGGGTAGATGACGTTGAAGGTGAAGATCAGCATGCCCAGCACCAGCAGGCCGAGGAACATCAGCACATCGAGGGCCCGGAGCGCGTTGGCCGGCGTCCACCGGCTCAGCAGCAGTCCCCACGCGGGGAGCCCGAGCAGCCAGCCGCCTGCCCAGACGCCGGCGTTCAGCAGTGCCAGGGGCACCAGCAGGGCCCCGGGCAGCAGGAACGCCGCAATCTGCCGGAGGTCCACCACGTTCCGGGGCGGGCCGAAGATGCACGCCCCGATCAGCAGGTACGCCGCCACATACCAGGGCAGCAGCTGGATCATCGGCCCGCGGGCCGGGCCGAATATCAGGAGCGTCAGTGAGGCCACCATGACGCAGACGGCGGCGAACGTCCAGGCGCGGCGGGCAGGCCGCTGATTCACGGCAGGGAGGCGAGAATGTCGTGGGCACTCCCTGTCGTGGGCCGCCATCGCTTTCCCGCGTATCCCGCTCGTTTGCTTGTTGCCGAACACCATCAATCCCCCAATTTTTGGTTGTCGAGGTGATTCTACGGCCTTGACCCAGGGCGGATGGCACCATCCAGCGGGCACAAAAAAGATGGTTGGGCCTGCCGGTCTCAAGCGGGCCCAACCACAGATTTCGACGGCTCAACCGCCGGGACAGATCAGCCGCGGAGCCGCTCCATGGCCGGATCGAAGAGGGGCTCGGCTGTGACCGTGGCCGCCACACGCCTGCCGAAGTACTCGATCTCCACGGAGTCGCCTTCGGTCACGGAGGAGGGCAGCCAGGCGTAGGCGATGGGCTTGCGGACGGTGTAGCCGTACGCGGCACTGGTGACGTACCCAACGGCTTCCCCTGCCACGTACACCGGTTCCTTGCCCAGCACCACTGACGTGCCGTCGTCGACCGTCAGGCAGCGCAGCGTCTTGGCTGCCGGTTGTTCCTTGCGGACCGCCAGCGCCTCGGCACCCACGAACCCGGTCTTGTCCTTGGCCACGGAGAAGCCCAGGCCGGCCTGGTACGGGTGGTGCTCGGACGTCATGTCCGTGCCCCACAGCCGATAGCCCTTCTCCAGGCGCATGCTGTTGAAGGCGCCGCGACCGGCAGCGATGATGCCGTGCTCCCGGCCGGCCTCGAACAGCAGGTCCCACAGCTTCAGCCCGTACTCGGCGGTGGTGTAGAGCTCCCAGCCGAGTTCGCCTACGTAGGAGAGCCGCATCGCGGTGACAGGGATGCCGCCCACCGAAATCTCCTTGGTCCGGAAGTACTTCAGGCCGTCGTTGGTGAGGTCGTCCGTGCTGACCTTGCCGATGACCTCGCGTGCCAGCGGGCCCCACAGACCGATGCAGCAGGTGCTGCCGGTGATGTCAGTGACGTGCGCCCACTGCGAGGGATTGGCCGCTGACTGCCGGCGGGCCTCCACCCGGAGGTAATCCAAGTCCACGTTGCTGTTAACGCCCAGCTGGAACTCTTCCTCAGCGAGCCTGGCCACGGTCACGTCGCTGCGGATGCCGCCGTCGTCCGCCAGCAGCAGGCAGTACGTCACGGCACCTGGCTTCTTGGCGATGTTGCCCGTGCTGAGCCGGTGCAGCAGCGCCTGCGCGCCCGGGCCCACCACGGAGAGCCGCTTCAGCGGCGTCATGTCGAAAAGTCCGACGGCGGTGCGCGTCTTCCACGCTTCGGCGGCGGAGATGGGGGAGTGGAACATGGCGGACCATTCGTCCCGCTCCGGGGCCTGCCACTCGGCCGGAAGCTCCTCAAGGAGCCCGCGGTTGGCTTCAAACCAGTGCGGGCGCTCCCAGGCGGCGGACTCCAGGAAGAAAGCCCCGAGTTCCTTCTGGCGGACGTTGAACGGGCTGACGCGCAGGTCCCGCGGTGATTCGCGGGGCTGCAGCGGGTGCATGACATCGTAGATTTCCACGAAGTTCTGCTGTGAGGTCTCGCTGACGTACGCGTCAGAGGTCTGCACCTTCTCGAAACGGGTCAATTCGCAGCCGTGCAGGTCGGTCTGCGGCTGGCCGTCGATGATCAGCTCTGCCATGGCCTTGGCAACGCCGGCCGAGTGCGTGACCCAGACGGCCTCGGCCACGAAGAAGCCCTCCAGGTCCGGTGCTTCGCCCATGAGCGGGCCGCCGTCCGGGGTGAAGGAGAAGATGCCGTTGAAACCGTCCTGGATTTCGGTGCTGCGCAGCGCGGGCAGCAGGTCCTGGCTGTCCTCCCATGCGGGAACGAAGTCTTCGAGGGTGAAGTCCAGGCGGGAGGGCATCCGGTGGTGGGACATGTCCTCGGCTGAGACCTTCGGGAGTGCGGACATGTCCACGGGCATCGGGCGGTGGGCGTAGCTGCCGATGCCGATGCGGTCGCCCCATTCGCGGTAGTACAGGTCCTTGTCCTGGTAGCGCAGAATCGGCTTGCTGGCACCCTTCGGAAGCTCGTTGACGCCCTCAAGTTCGGCAAGGGGCGTGGTGACCACGTACTGGTGGGCCAGCGGCAGCAGCGGCACCTCCAGGCCCACCATCCGGCCGAGCTCACGGCCCCAGAACCCTGCGCAGGACACCACGATGTCGGCTGGGATCACACCGGAGGAGGTCTCGACGCCGGTGACCTTGCTGCCCTCCCGTGCGATGCCGGTGACGGTGGTGGAGCCGAGGTAGGTGACACCGAGTTCGCGCGTCCGCTCGATCAGCAGCTGTACGGCCCGGGCCGCCAGGGCGATACCGTCGGTGGGGATAAGCAGGCCGCCCAGGACCTCGCGGCCGCCCGTAAGCTTGCCGGTGTTCAGCAGCGGGTAGATCTTTTCGCATTCGTCGGCGTCCACGATCCGGCTTTCGACGCCCCAGGAGGTCATCAGGCCCATCTTGCGCTTGAGGTCGGCCAGGCGCTCGGGGGTGGTGGCCAGTTCCAGGCCGCCCACCTGGTTGAAGCAGGACTCCCCGTCCTTGCCCAGGGCGAGGAGCTTGTTGACGGTGTACGTGGCGAATTCCGTCATGGTCCTGGACGGATTGTTTTGGAACACGAGACCCGGGGCGTGCGACGTGGAGCCGCCTGCGAGCTCCAGCGGACCCTGCTCGACGACGGTGATGTCGCTCCAGCCGCGGCTTGCCAGCTCGTCGGCGAGGTTGGTGCCGACGATGCCGGCTCCGATGATGACGACACGGGGTGATGCGCTCATAATGTTGGGTTCTCCTGGTTGGTGCTGGAATCCGCCTGACCGGGTGATGGAGTTTGCTTCGCCATGAGCAACGTGCATCACTATATGCAACAGGGTGTCGCAGCTCACACATGATGTCAAGGGTTTCCTGCTTTGTTGCGGGGGACGGCAGCGCAGAGTCGAAAGGCAGCAAAGAGGCCCCCGCCGCTGGTGCGGCGAAGGCCTCTTTGGTGCAGCTCTGGTTATCCGGCGGCGCGAGGCCGTCCGGTCCCGGCGTCAGTGGGAAACGTCTGCTGAGATCTCGGCGAGGGTGCGCCCCTTCGTCTCAGGCGCGAGCCATTGCGAAAGGACCGCGCCGAGCAATGCAACGATGGCGGCCACGACCATGCTTGGGCCCAAGCCGATGTTGCTGATTGCCCACGGCAGGGCGAAGGTGCCGAGTGCGGCTCCGATGCGGCTGAAAGCCGCGGCGAAGCCCATGCCGATGCCGCGCAGGGGGGCGGGGAATACCTCGGCCGGATAGACCTGGGTCAATGTGGTGTAGCCGGCATTGAAGAAGGAGAACGCGAGGAACAGGGCGAGCACGAGGATCGCTGGTGCGTCCGCCCACACGCCGATGACCAGCAGGATGCCTGCGCAGAGCCACTGTCCGGGCACGGTGAGGATTCGGCGGCCCAGCTTGTCAATCAGAAGCACGGTGGTGACAACACCCGCGGCCGCAAGTGCGGACAGGCCGACTCCACCGGCCCAGCCGCCGCCGAAGCCGAACTGGCTGAGCACGTCGTCGGCGAAGGTCGCGATCGCGAAGTACGGAGTGACCGCGCAGAACCAAAAACCCGCGGTGAAGAGGGTGGTGCGCCAGTGCTCCTTCGAGAACAACATTCCGAAGGAGGCGTTTTTGATTTTGGTCCTGCCCTGCGCGGCTTGGGCCTCCTGGAGCATCCTGAGATCGATCTCCTCGGTGATGCTGTCGTGCATCTGTGGCGATTCGACGTACTTGCGTGCGATCGCAAGTGCTTCCTCACGCCGTCCCTTGGTAATGAGCCAGCTCGGCGATTCGGGGAGGCCTATGCGGGCGAGGAACAGAACGAATGCCAGTACCGTGCTCGTGCCGATGACAAGGCGCCACGGGGTGCCGGCGTCGTGCAGGAGCGTGCCAATGATGAATGCCATCATGAAACCGACGTACCAGGCGATCAGGGTCAGCCCGAGCAACCGTCCGCGGAGCTTGGGAGGGGAAAACTCTGACAGCAGTGGCCCCCCGATTGAGTACTCGCCGCCGATCGCAACGCCCATCAGGAATCGGATGATGGCCAGCTGGATTACGGCGCCGTCTCCGGAGGTTACGAAGAACTGGGCAGCTGAGGCGACCAGGAACAGGCCCATGTCCACGAGGAACATGGGCTTGCGTCCGAACTTGTCAGTAGCCCAGCCGGCCAGCGGGGAGCCGATGAAGATACCCGCCAGGGGGCCTGCAGCGATCATGCCCAGCGACAGTGCGTCGAGCTGGAGATCTGACCGCATGGGTCCGGTGACGGGGCCGATGATTCCGAGGATGTAACCGTCGAGGAACATCCCGCCGATGAAGACCGCGACAAGCCGCACCATGAAGCGGCGTTTGAACTTGGAGCTGGTCTCTGTTGATGTGGAGGTGTCGACGGGGGTCGTCGTCCTGGTCGGATTGATCATTGAAATTCGTTCCCTTCGGGCTTCAGCGCAAACCGCTGACGGCACCGGAGCGCCGTTTCCTGAACGCACAGACTGATTTCGGCGCCGCCCCCAGGCTCCGGCGCTCCGCGCTGCTTTGATCGATGGTGCTGCCACCTTTGATAGTCATAGACAGTTTCCTTTGGTGATCTGGCGCTGCCGCAAGGATGCTGACAACGTTGTGCGGCCGATGCGGGGGGGTCAGGCCCCTTTCGGATCGGCCATCGTGAAATTCGTTCGTCTGTTTCCCAAGGCCATCACGGGTGGAGCCGGGGGACTGGAGGAGCACATCCGGGCGAGTTGCGTTCCGTGATGATCAACAACGTTCGCTTTATGCAACAAAATCGTGCGCTAGCTCACACTCAATGTCAAGAGTGTGACCCTTGAGAGGCGCAGTATGTAAGCCCTTCTGCTAAGTGTTCAGGGGCATGCCGAAAGCCCTGCCCATGGGGATAGGGAGACCGCCCCGGTTTGTTGTACCCAGCGGCTGGTGAGGGGGTAACCAGGGCAAACCATTGCGTCAGGCTGGGATGGCGGCCTCCGCCCCGGGTGTCCTTGAGGTTCTTGGTTGTGCTGCCCACGGAAGCGGGAGCACGGGTACGGGTCCCCCCGAGTCAGCGCCCTGGGGAGGAACGGCCATGACCGCGTCGGCCCAGGCAAGCCCGCGCATCATGCCAGGGCCGGTGTGCCCGACCGGGAACGCAAGGCCGGACAGGAACCGGCAAGGGAGGAGCCGTGTCATTCCTGGATCGCCCTCGAGGTCGCAGCCGGACATTACAAGCTGCAGCGGCGGCAGTTGCGCGCCCCCAAGCGAGGCGATCAGGGGTGCGCCGACAGTGAGCAGGGCCATCACGGCTGCCAGGGGATTGCCCGGAAGGCCGATCACGAACCGCCCGTCGGGAAGCCTGGCGAGCACGGCCGGATGGCCGGGACGCATCGCGATGCCGTCCACCAGCAGCTGTCCGCCCAGGGCATGGATGGCGGCACGGAAATGGTCTGTCCCGGACTTACCGGTGCCGCCGGTGGTGATGATGACATCTGTGCCGCCGGCGGGCAGGACGGGGCTGTCCAGGGCATCCAGCCAGCTGCCAAAGGAGTCACCGATCCTCTGCGGGGTGCCGGCAACACCGCCGAGGAGGGACACCACGCTTCCCAGTTGCGGGCCAAAGGTGTCCCGGACCTGCCCGGGAGCGGGGACACCCTGCGTCACCACTTCAGCCCCGGTGAGTACGACGGCGACAGCGGGCCGGGCGCGGATCTGCACGGCGTCGTGCCCTGCCGCCGCAGCCAGGGCCACGTGCGCGGGATTAAGGACAGTGCCGGCAGGTAAGAGTACGTCCCCTGACCGGGCTTCCTGCCCAGCGGGACGGATGTGCTGGCCGCTGCGCGGCTCGCCGGCCTTTGCCTCGGGGCGGAGTGTCAGGATGTGGTTGCCGTTGGTGTCCCGTGCGGCCAGGCCGCTTTCCTTCCGCAGGACGGCATCGGCACCGTGCGGTACGAGGCCGCCGGTGGCAATCACGGCGGCACTGTTTGCGGGTAAAAATCTGTTGCCTTCACGGGGCAGGGATCCGTGCTGGCCGGACCCGCCCAGCAGCCACGGACCGGGCCCGTTCACGGCCCAGCCGTCCATCGCGGACGAGGCATAGTGCGGCAGGTCCTGGAGTGCGGTGACGTCCCGGCTCAGGGTCCGCCCAATGGCTTCAGTGAGGGGGACGGCCACGGGCGGGAGCGGATTGGCTGAGCCGAAGGCGACATGGCGCGCTTCGGACCACGGTATGCATCCCCTTTCCGGGGCGGGGCCCGGCGCGGGACCCGTCCCGGCGGTACTCCTAATAACGGTGGCTGTCGGTCCATTGGCAGGCATCCGGGCCTCCTCCTTGCTGATTCAGCGGCAAATGCCGGCTGCGGGGCCCCGTTTTCCGAAAACGGTGCTTCGATGAGGAATACCTCCCCAGGTCTTAGGCCCACCGAAGCACCTTTTACGAAAAACGGGACACCCGTTGCTGACGCTGTGCCTTTCCTAGCCCGCCGCTTCCAGGGCCTGGGCCTCCACGGCTTCGGCAGGCAGCGGCAGGGAGGACGATTGCCGGCGTGCGGCCTCGACGGTGTGCAGGAGCAGCAGCGCGGTGGTCACGGAGCCGACGCCGCCGGGAACGGGGGTGAGCCCCGCTGCGGTCCCGGTGACGCTGGCTTCGTCCACATCACCCACCAGCGAGCCATCGGCAAGGACGTTCGTGCCGACGTCGACCACGACGGTCCGGGAGGAGACGTGGCTGCCGGTCAGCAGCCCGGCGCGCCCGGCTGCGACCACCACGACGTCGGCATCCCTCGTGTAGCGCTCCAGCGGGCCCGATCTGGAATGGCAGACCGTCACCGCGGCATCGCGTGCCAGCAGGAGGAGGGACAGCGGCTTGCCCACAACGGCGGACCGGCCCACCACCACCACGGACTTGCCCGCTACGGGAACCCGGTAGTGTTCCAGGATTTCGACGACGGAGCGGGCGGTGGCGGGAGCGAAGGCCGGCTGACCGACGGCCAGCCGTCCCAGGCTCAGCGGATTGGCGCCGTCAATGTCCTTTTCCGGGGCGATCAGGCCCACCAGGTTGTCGGTCCGGACCCCCGCCGGCAGCGGGGTTTGCAGGATGATGCCGTTCACGGACGGTTCGGCGCTCAGGTCCTGCAGGACCCTGGCCAGTGCCGGTTCCGTTGCGTCATGGCCAAGGTCGATGATCCGGCAGCCGACTCCGGCGCGCTCAGCTGCCCGCTTGATGGAACGGACGTACCAGCGCGTTGACTCATCTGCGGTCGCCATGACCACCGCCACGACCGGGCGGACGCCGTCCCGTTCAAGCGAGCGGACCTGGTCCTGGACCTCCTGCTGGATCAAACCGGCCAAGGGCTTTCCGGAAAGTACTGCGGTGCTCAACCCAGGATCCTTTCCCTCACGCGGGCCGAGAGGGCATCTGCCGCCAGGACCACTTTCTCTTCAATGCCGTCTGTCTGTTGGGCAAGCAGTGCGCGTGCCTCCGTATCTTTGACCGCCACGACGTTGATGTCGATGTTGACGCGCGCCGTGGTGGCAGCTGCGCGGGCGGCGTCAGCGGCCGCCGCAACGTCACTGATGACGTTGGTGTTGGCGACGTCGAACAGTTCGGTGGCAAGGTCCACGATTGCGCCCGACAGCTTGATGAGCCGGGCAGGCGTCTGTGCCGCCTGGATGAGCGCGGACTGGATCCCGGCCGCCCGGGCGGCCTTGAGGTCATCAGTGCCGGACGGGAGCTTGTAGGAGTCGATGACTGCCTGGAAGGCCTCTTCATCTGCTTCAGCCAAGCTCAGTGCTTCGGTGACAAGGCCGTCGGCGGCCTGCGTGATGCGCTGGACCAGCGGTGCATGCTGTCCGTATTTGGCGCCGGTGGTGTAGCGCGCCACCATGGCCACCAGGGCTGCACCCTGGGCGGCGTGCAGGGCCGCTGCAGCGCCACCGCCTGGTGTGGGCTGCTTTGCGGCCAGCCGGGTGAGGTAGCTGCTGACTGTCTCTGAACTGATCATGGTGCTAGCCGCGGAGCCGGGTCATGGTGGGGTCGTACAGCGGGTCCTGGGTGACCGTGGCGACGATCCGGCGTCCAAAGTACTCAATCTCCACGGAGTCGCCGATGGAGACTTCTGCGGGCAGGTAGGAGTAGGCGATCGGTTTTTTAACTGTGTAGCCGTAGGCGGCGCTGGTGACGTAGCCAACCGCCTGGTCCTTGTAGAACACAGGCTCCTTGCCCAGCACCAGGCTGCGGCCGTCGTCGACCGTGAGGCAGCGCAGGCGCCGCGCGGAGTTCTCCTCGGTGCGGCCTTCCAGCGCCGCCTTTCCGACGAAGTTCTCCTTGGCCATCTTCACTGCGAAGCCGAGGCCGGCCTCGAAAGGGTCGTGCTCGGTGGTCATGTCCGTGCCCCAGGAGCGGTAGCCCTTTTCCAAGCGGAGGGAGCTGAACGCGGCACGCCCGGCGGCGATGACGCCGAACGGCCGGCCGGCCTTCCAGAGCGCATCCCAGAGGCGCTGGCCGTTGTCAGCGCTGGTGTACAGTTCCCAGCCCAGCTCACCGACGTAGGACAGGCGCATGGCAGTAACGGGGACGCCACCGATGACGACATTCTTGGACCGGAAGTACTTCAGGCCGTCGTTGGAGAAGTCATCGCTGCTGACCGCGCCGACAACCTCCCGGGCCAGCGGGCCCCAGAGGCCGATGCAGCAGGTGCCACCGGTCGTGTCGCGGACCTGGACCCAGTCTTCGGCGCTGCCGCTCGCTGTCTGGTGCCGGGCTGCCCGATCAAAGTAGGCGGTGTCGATGTTGCCGTTGGCGCCGAGCTGGAAGGTCTGCTCGTCCAGTCGGGCGACGGTGATGTCGCTTCGGACCCCGCCCTGCTCGTCCAGCAGGAGCGTGTAGGTGACGGCTCCGGGCTTCTTGTTCATTTCCGCGGTGGTCAGTTCCTGCAGCAGCTTCAGGGCGCCGGGTCCGGAGATTTCGAGGCGCTTCAGGGGCGTCATGTCGTACATGGCGACGGCGGTACGGGTCTTCCACGCCTCGGCGGCGGCGATGGGGGAGCTGAACATGCCTGACCAGGCGTCGCGGGCCGGCGGCTGCCATTCGGCAGGCATTTCCTTGAGCAGGTCGGCGTTGGCCTCGAACCAGTAGGGCCGTTCCCAGCCGGCGCCCTCGAGGAAGTAGCCGCCGAGTTCCCTGTGCCGGGCATGGAAGGGGGACACGCGCAGGTTGCGGGGGGAGAGCTTGGGCTGGAGCGGGTGCAGGACGTCGTAAATCTCCACGAAGTTCTGCTGCGAGGTTTCGCTGACGTACTCGGGGGTCAGCTGGACGTCCTCGAAGCGGTGGATGTCGCAGTCGCCCAGGTCGATGCTGGACTTGCCGTCCACCAGGAGTTCGGCGACGGCGCGGGCGATGCCCGCCGAGTGGGTGACCCAGACGGCTTCGGCGACGAAGAAGCCATCGAGTTCCTTGGACTCTCCCACCAGCGAGCCGCCGTCGGGGGTGAAGGAGAAGATGCCGTTGAAGCCGTCCTCGATCTCGCTTTCGCGCAGGGCCGGCAGGATCTGCTTGGTGGCCTCCCAGGCGGGGAGGAAGTCCTCGAGGGTGAAGTCCAGCCGGGACGGCATGTTGTGCTCGCTGATCTCGTTCGGCTTGAAGCTGCCGAGTTCGTCCAGGTCCACGGGCATGGGCTTGTGGGCGTAGGAGCCAATGCCGTAGCGGTCGCCGTGCTCGCGGTAGTAGAGGTCCTGGTCCTGGTGCCGGAGGATGGGCAGCGAAGCGCCGTTGGGCAGTTCGTTCTTGCCCTGCTGCGCCGGGACCGGGGTGGTTTTGACGTACTGGTGCGCCAGCGGCAGCAGCGGCACGGACATGCCGATCAGCTCGCCGACCTTGGCGCCCCAGAATCCGGCGCAGGAGACGACGATGTCTGCCGGGATCACGCCGTCGGGCGTCTGGACGCCGGTGACCCGGCGGCCGAACTGTTCGATACCGGTGACTTCGGTGTTGCCGATGTACTTTACGCCGGCGGCCTCGGTGCGCTTGATCAGGAGCTGTACGGCGCGGGCGGCCAAAGCGAGGCCGTCGCTGGGAACGTGGAGGCCGCCGAGGATGTCCTCGTCATTGATGAGCGGGTAGAGCTCCTTGCACTCAGCCGGGGTGAGGATGGAGCCCTCGATGCCCCACGCCTGGGCGTAGCCGAGTTTGCGCTTCAGGTCCGCGAGGCGGGTTTCGGTGGTGGCCACTTCCAGGCCGCCCACCTGGTTGAAGCAGCTGGTGCCGTCCTCGGCCAGGGACAGCAGTTTCTCCACGGTGTACTTGGCGAACAGGGCCATGGACTTGGAGGGGTTGGTCTGGAAGACCAGTCCCGGGGCGTGCGAGGTGGAGCCGCCGGGCATGTTGAGGGGTCCCTGGTCCAGGACGGTGATGTTGTTCCAGCCCCGGGTGACGAGTTCATCCGCGAGGTTGGTGCCGACGATGCCGGCTCCGATAATGACAATGCGTGGTGACGATTCCAAGGGGGTCTCTCCTGCTGCTTTGCGGGTTATGTCTGCGGACGAGGGGTGCTTACCGGAACACCACGGTGCTGGTCTGGTCCTTCAGCACCCTGTGCTGGCAGTGCCAGCGGACGGCGCGGGAGAGGGCCAGCGCCTCGGCGTCCTGGCCCACGGTGGACAGTTGCGCCGGGCCATAGGTGTGGTCCACGCGGATGACTTCCTGCTCGATGATCGGGCCCTCGTCCAGGTCTGCCGTGACGTAGTGGGCGGTGGCGCCCACCAGCTTGACGCCGCGGTCGTAGGCCTGGTGGTAGGGGCGGGCGCCCTTGAACCCGGGAAGGAAGGAGTGGTGGATGTTGATGGCCCGTCCTTCCAGTGCCCGGCAAAGGTCGTCCGAGAGCACCTGCATGTAGCGGGCCAGAACCACGAGGTCGGCCTCGTACTCATCCACCAGTTCCAGCAGCCGGCGCTCCGCATCGGCCTTGGTGTCCGGGGTGACGGGGACGTAGATGAAGGGGAGCCCGGCGGCTTCCGCCATCGCACGGTGGGTCTCGTGGTTGGAAACGACTGCCACCAGTTCGCCGCCCAGGCTGCCGCCGCGCCACCGGAAGATGAGGTCGTTCAGGCAGTGGCCGAACTTGGACACCATGACCAGGACGCGCTTGGGGGTCTGGTCGTGGAAGCTGAACTTCATGTCGAACCGGCTGGCGATGCCCGCGAACTCTTCCTCGAGCATGGCAGGCGTGTAGTTGGGGGAGCCGGAGAACGCGGTGCGCAGGTGGAGTGTCTCGCGCAGGCTGTCGTCGAACTGCTGGTGCTCGTCGATATTGAAGCCGCGCTCGAACAGGAACGTGGTGACGGCCTGCACAATTCCTGCCTGCTCCTTGCAGGACAGGGTCAGGACGAACTTCTGCGGTTGCTCTTCCTTGAGCGCCGGCAGGGTGGTGGTTGCGGGGACTGCTTCGATGAGGGTCATACCCTGCTCCTTCTAGATATATTCAAAAGCGACGAACTGATATATTAGATTGGGTGCCAGCGTATACTGGTCCACAGGCGAGGTCAATAGTTTTTCTGGTTGGGAAGAAGGGGCTCAGCATGGCATTCGAAGCTTTAGCGGTGGCGGACATCGTGGGGAAGAAGTCCCTGGCTGACGTTGCCTACGAAAGCATCCGCGACTGGTTGCTGACCCTTGAAATCAAACCCGGAGAGCTGCTGAATGACGAGCTCTTGGCCAAGAATCTGGGTGTGGGCCGGACTCCGGTGCGCGAAGCCCTGAAGCGGCTGGAGCTGGACCGGTTGGTGAAGACCTACCCGCGCCGGGGCACCTTTGCTACCAGGGTGGACGTGACCGACCTTTCCTTCATTTCGGAGATCCGCGCCCAGCTCGAGCCCCTCGCGGCGGCCCGTGCCGCACGGGTGGCTTCCCCCGCGGTCCGGGACGAGCTGCGTGCCACGCTCGAAAAGGTTGAGGCGTTCGATGTGTCCTCGGCGACGGTGACCGAGACGCTGCAGCTGGATGCCCGGGTGCACCAGGGCATTTACGCCGCCGCCGCCAACCCGCACCTGGAAGACATCCTGATCCGCTATGACAACCTGGCAACGCGCATCTGGTGCATGGTCATCGACCGGCTTCCGGACCTGTCCCACCACGTTCGTGAACACCTTGATCTGCTCCGCGCCGTCATCGACGGGGATGAGGAGCGGGCTGCGGAGCTTGCCCGCGTCCACGTGAGCGGATTCGAAAGTGCGGTTCGGGAGGCGCTTTTCAAGGCCTAGTGCCTTGCGCCCCCGGGCGCCTGTTGACACGGAGTGTGACGTGGACCATACACTGGATCCAGATTGATATATCAATCAAATATCAGCGATGGATTCGAGCGGCGACGGCGCCGGCGATCGGAGTAACCAGTGAATTCCCAAGCAACCCTTGAAGCCCCCCGTGATGCCACCGACCTTAACCGCGAACAAGATGGCCAGGGCGGCGGCGCGTCGAAAAAGGTTCTCGGCCTCCGGGCCGACTGGGCGCGCCTGACCGGCCGCAGCGTAGAAGTGTGGCTGCATGGGGAGCACGTGGCCAGCGGGGTGGTGGACCAGGCCTCGGAGGACGGCTCAGTGCTCTGGATAGCCGCCGAGGGCATCAGCACCCGGCGCATCTTCGATAAGTCATCCGGCTACCAAATCTGGGTTTAGCCCCCGGCGCTGGGAGCTGGAGCTCTCAACGCAGGCAATAACCATGGAGCCCCGGCGCTTCCCGCGCCGGGGCTCCATCCGTTCCACACTGCTTACCGCATGGCTGCCTTTTCCGGCTCCGGCTCTTCCACGTCCGGACCCGTGCCGGTGCAGTTTGTGCCTTGGGCGCATCCTTCGGCACATTCATGCTTGGTCACAAGCTCAAACTGGACACCGCGGTGCTGCTCGACGCCGGTCCGGATAGCCCGTTCCACCACGGAGTCCGCCAGCCGGCGGCGCAGGGAGAGGGGGTCCCTGCGCAGGTCCTTGGTGATGGCGAAACAGAGCAACAGCATGACGATGACGAAGGGCAAGGCCGCGACGATGGTGATCCGCTGCAGGCCTGACAACGCTTCGGAGGGCTGGTCACCGCCCGCCAACAGCATGACGGCGGCCACGGCACCGGTGAGGGCACCCCAGAAAATTACCAGCGCACGCTTGGGGTCGGAACTGCCGTTGGAGCTCAGCGACGCCATGATCAGGGAGGCGGAGTCGGCGCCGGTGATGAAGAAGATTGCCACCAGGACCATGGCCAGGACGATCACGGCCGCAATCATCCACGGGGGCAGGGGGAGGTTCTTCACAAGGTTGAACAGGGCGCCGTCAAAATCGATGGTTGCTTTGCCGTCAGTGACGGTCATCAGGCCAGGCGTGCCGGCTTTGTCCGCTTCCTGCTGGATATGGAAGGCGGCGCCGCCGAAGATGCCGAACCAGATGACACTGACAATGCTGGGGACCAGCAGTACGCCGGTGACGAACTGCCGGATGGTCCGGCCCCGGCTGATCCGGGCGATGAACATGCCAACGAACGGCGTCCAGGAAATCCACCAGGCCCAGTAGAAGATGGTCCAGCCGGACATCCAGGTCCGGAGTGCCTCGTCGCCTACGGCCTCAGTACGGGAGGACATTTCGGCCAGATCGCGCAAGTAGTCGCCGACCGCCGAGGGAATGAGGTTAAGGATGAAAAGAGTGGGGCCCGCCACGAACACGATGAGGGCGAGGACCACCGCAAGGACCATGTTGACGTTGGACAGCCACTGTATTCCGCGGCTGATGCCGGACACGGCGGACGCGATGAAGCACGCTGTCAGGATCGCCACGATGCCCACGAGCACAGGTGTTCCGATCTCGCCTGTCCAGCCGTTGGAGGTGAAGCCGCTGCCGATCTGCAGGGCGCCGAGGCCCAGTGAGGCGGCGGTGCCGAACAGGGTGGCGAAGATGGCCAGGATGTTGATGACCTTGCCCACCGGCCCCTCTACGGTCCTGATGCCGAACAGGGAGGTGAAGGCGGCGGAAATCAGTTGCCTGCGGCCCAGCCGGTAGGTGCCGTAGGCCATGGCAATGCCCACCACGGCGTACATGGCCCACGGGTGCAGGGTCCAGTGGAAGATCGAGGTGGCCATGGCCGTCTGGATGGCTGCGGGGGTCCGGCCGTCAACGGTTCCGGGCGGGGGAGAGACGAAGTGGTACAGCGGCTCGGCCACCCCATAGAACATCAGGCCGATGCCCATTCCGGCGGCGAACATCATGGCGATCCATGACACCGTGCGGAACTCGGGTTTCTCGCCGTCCTTGCCCAGCGGAATATTGCCGAACTTGCCCAGGGCCAGCCAGAGGACGAAGACGACGAACAGGGAGGCGAGGACCATGAAGAGCCAGCCCGTGTACTCCATGACCCGGTCGAGGGCGTCCTTGGAAGTGGTGGCCAGGCCGTCCTTGTCGAGGAATCCCCATGCCACGAACGCCAGTGCGATGGCGCCGGTGATGCCGAACGTCGCCTTGTCCAGCGTCAGCTTTCGGTTGCGGCGCTGGGAGACGGCCTGTTCCCTGTTGCTCTGCCGCAGTTCCTCCAGGATCTGCTCATGTTCGTTGACTGTGGGAAGGGCCGTTGCCGCTTCCTCCTGATAGGTGTCCAGCGGCTCGGGGGGAGTGTCCCCTGAAGGCGGCACTTTTGGCTTGGCGGAGCTCAGGTCACTGTTAATGGCCATGAAAGCGGGTCCTTTGGCTAGTCCATGGGCTTGCGTTTAGTGCTGGCTGTGGGCAGCGCAATCCGCGGAGGGATTGCCGCCTGGCCGGTCGCCAGCGGGGTCAGGGCCTTAAGCCCCATGGGGGAGGTGTTCCGCAAAGATCAACAGAGTTCGCGCTAAGCAACAAGAGTGCTGTACGTCACTTTCAAAGTCAAGGGCACCAGGCGCGGCGAAACGGGATTCTTCAGGCGGGCGGAGAGGGGCTTACCGCCGTTAAGAAGAGGGGCTCGTCGCCGTTAAAAGGGCAATGACCCCAGGTCCCAACGGATCCGGGGTCATTGACGTGTTGACTCTGGGGCTTTCAGTGCCGTGTGTAACCCATGTTGGCGCTGACTTTGAGTCCTGCGTCCTTGAGGGTTTCCAGCAGGCCCGGGATCTTCTCCGGGTCGAACCGGAATGCCGGCCCGGAAATGCTGAGGGCCCCGATCACGACGCCTTGGTGGTTGTAGACGGGCACTGCCACGGCATTCAGGCCGATCTCGAACTCCTCCCGCACCACTGCGTACCCCTTGGCCACTACCTCAAGCAGCTGTGCGTCCAGCTCCTTGCGGGAGGTAATGGTGCGGGCGGTGCGGGCAGTCAGGCCCGTCTCCTTCAGGATTCGGTCCCGGTCGTCCGCCTCCAACGCCGCCAGGAGGACCTTGCCGCTGGAGGTGGCGTGCAGCGGGGTCAGGCTTCCCACCCAGTCGTAGGTGGCCAGGGTGGAGGGGCCCATCGCCTGGTCCACGTTCACGGCGTAGTTGGAGCGCAGGACAGCCAGGTTGACGGTTTCCTTGAACTCTTCCGCCAGGCTCTCCAGGACTGGCCTTGCCTCGCGGACCAGGCTCAGGCGGCCCGGAATGGAGCTGGCCAGGCGAAGGATCCCGAAACCGAGCTGGTACTTGCCGCGTTCACTGTTTTGATGGACCATCTCACGGGTGACCAGCGAGCCCATCAGCCGGGACACGGTGGACTTGTGGATCCCCATTTCCTCGGCTATTTCGCTCACGCCCGCATGTCCCTCCCGTGCCAGGATCTCCAGGACGGTCAGGGCCCGCTCCACGGACTGCACGCCGCCGGACTGTCCGCCTTCCGCATCGGTATCGGATTCAGTTTCCTTATTCGAAGCCATACTTCCTGATCCTATGCCGGTTAATGTGACGGCCGTGACATTGCGGCAGGCCAGCCGGGCCGCGGAAGCCCGTGCGGGCCCGCTAGCTGCCGCGGTAGGTGGAGTACGCGAACGGGCTCAGGAGCAGGGGCACGTGGTAGTGCTCGGGGCCGGTGACTTCGAAGACCAGGTCCACTTCCGGGAAGAACGTCCGCGTCTGCAAGCCCGCGTAGTAGGCGCCCGTGGCGAAGTTCAATTTGTAGTGGCCGGGTTCCAGCTGCTCCGGCCCCAAGTCCTTGGCCCGGCCATCAGCGTCGGTGCTGGAGGTCGCCAGCTCACGCCAGGTGCCGGCGTCGTTCTTCGAAAGGACGACGGCGACACCCGCCGCCGGGCGCCCGGCGCCGGTGTCAAGGATGTGGGTGGTCACATGGGAAACACTCATTCGCTGATCACTCCTTCGAGCCGCAGTACGGCGATTTCGCGCAACTGCTGGGCCACGATGCTGTCTTCTTCTTCGGGAGAGTTGGTGAGCCGCTGGTCCAGCGCTGCCAGGATGTCCTGCGCGCTGCGTCCGGCCGCCCGGATCAGGAAGACGCGGCCGAACTTCTCCTCGTATTCCCGGTTCCCGCGTGCCAGGGAGTCGGCGACAGCAGTATCCGCCGGGTCCACCCCGGCCTGCTCGGAACGGGACATGGACGCCTCGGTGCTGGCCGCCGTCGGGCGTTCCCCGATCCTGGGGTGGTGGGCCATGGCGGCTTCCACCTCGGCCGGGGTGAAGGGGCTGGCGGCCTCGGTGGCAAACGCCAGGAGCTCGTCGCGGTCCGCGTAGGGCCGGGCTCCGGCCACCGCCTCCACCCAGCGGCTGACGTCGATGCAGGGCCGGAGGATGGCTTGGGCGGCGGCGGCATCCGCGCTGTTGAATTCGGCAAGCTTCATGCTGGTCGCAATCCTTGGGGTCATGCTGGCATCCATGGTGACGGCTATGCGGATGCCGGATAGTCCGGCGCCTACCCTCGGGCAAGGCTTCCGCATCATGGAACTGTTATTTCAGCATACGTAATATTCAAGAGCAGGTGCGGTGCACTGTCAAGCCGTTGGGAGCCCTAGTCCTGTGATGACGTCCGTGACAGGACCCAAGTGTTGGTGCCGTCCTGGCGTTCGAAGGTCACCGTGGTCACCAGTGCCTCGATCAGTGCCAGGCCGCGGCCGGACTCTGCGTCCTCGCCCGGGACGGCCGGCTCCATGGGGCCGAACGGCGGCTTTGCATGGTAGGCGCTGACCCGTGCCTGCAGCATGACCGGCTGCACGGTGGTCTCCACACCCAGTTCCACCTCCCGGTCCCCGGCGGGCTGGGCGTGCTGGACGATGTTGGACGCGGACTCGATGACCGCCGTCGTGAACGTCATCTGGTCCATGTCATTGACGAACGGAACGTCGAGCCAAAGGCTGTCGAGGTCGTTGTGGACCGCCTCGATGGCGTCCTCGGCAGCGGGTCCCCGGAAGCTGCGCGAAGCCAGGACCTCAGTCATTGCTGAACGCCTCCTGGGCCGTGGGGTAGGCGGTGAGGACCTTGTCCATGCTGGTCAGCTTCAGGACCATGTTCACCTGCGGCTGCACGGCAGCGATCCGCAGGTCCCCGCCGGCCTGCCGGGCAGCCTTCAGGCAACCGATCAGCGCGCCGAGGCCCGAGGAGTCCATGAACGCGGTGTTTTCCAGGTTGACCACGATCCGGTTGGACCCACCCGCGATCACGTCCGTCACGAACTCGCGCAGCTTGGGCGCGGAGACCATGTTCAGCCGCCCGTCCGCCTTAACCTCCGCGTACGAGTCTTTGACCTCATAACTGAACTCCATCAGGATTCCTCTCTGTTTGCAGGTTCTGCGGCCGGTTCGTACCCCTTGTAGAGGACGGCGCGGACCAGGATGCTCATGACCACCAGGTCAAAGACCACCCAGACGACGTTGACCAGGGTGCCCAGCGGTTCCGCCAGGCCGGTTACCAGACGGGCAATTCCGACGACGGCGGCCAGCGCCAGCAGGATGGACACCACGATCTGGGGCCGGATGAGGCTCCAGCTGGGTCCGCCGCTTTGGCGTGCCTTGGGGGTGACGGCAAACCCAAGGGGACGGCCGAACCAGACGTTGCGGGCCGCCGTCGTGCATGCCTTGATCCAGGTGGGGAACAGCGCAAGGCTGTACTGCTGCCCGCGCCACGTGGGGATGCCACGTCCGGCCACTGCGAACAGCAGCTGGTTGACCACCATGAACGGAATGAACCGGATGAAGAAGTCCCAGCTGAGGCTGCTGACCGGCAGGATGCCCAGCAGCAGGTAAATGATGGGCGCCGCGAAGTAGATGACCGCCGCGAAGCCGCTGAGGTACGTCCACATCGTGGCGAAATACATCAGCCGCTGGCCGAGCTTGAGGCCCTTCTGCACCAGGGGGTTCTCGCGGAGCAGCACCTGGATGGTGCCCTGCGCCCAGCGGAGCCGCTGCGTCAGCATGGTGGCTATGTCCTCAGGCGCCAGGCCGTACGCCAGGATCTCGTGGTGGTAGACGCTTTCCCAGCCCATGGCGTGCATGCGCATGGCGGTGGCCATATCCTCGGTGACGGAGATGGTGGCCAGGGGCATGACGGGCTGGGCTTCGTTGCTGCGTTCCACGGTCAGCGCATCCAGCACGGCCTGGACGGATTCCAGGGCACCCAGGGGCGACCAGTCACGGGCGGACATGCGCTGGACTGCGTCGTCCGCCACTACCGGGACGCCGGACTCGCCCACGTGGGCCAGTTCCATGGCGGCAATTTCCTCAAGGTCCGCCTGCAGGGCTGCGACGTCGGCCTGGACCAGGGTCTGGACCGCGGCGTCCACGCGGCGGCGGACCCGGTAGGTGACCTCGCTGAGGGGCCGCGTCCACTTCCTCCTGGGCTTCGCGGGTGGCGGCCTCCACCTCGTCCAGGACCTCCGCCACCAGGGGTGACTCCACGTCCGCCGACTTCCGGGCCTGCTTGATGGCTGCCCGGGAGGCGGCCAGCGCACGGCGGATGCTCTTTTCGGTCTCCTTGACGTAGCCCACCAGGCCCAGCTGCATCAGGGCCTCCCGGCGCAGGATGGCGTTGGAGCCACAGAAGAAGGCGGCGTTCCAGCCGTCCTTGCCCTGCTGAATGGGGCCGTAGAACAGCGGTGCCTGGCTGCCCAGCGGGTCGCTGTCAGGAACGTTGCTGAAGTACTGGGGTGTCTGGACCAGGGCCACGCGGCGGTTGTTGAAGTAGCCCAGGGTCTTTTCCAGGATGTCCGGCTCGGGGATCTGGTCCGCGTCCAGGATCAGCAGGAACTCGCCGTGGGTGACCATGAGGGCATTGTTGAGATTGCCCGCCTTCGCGTGCCGGGGGAGGTCCTTGGTCCAGTCCTCGCTCCGGGTGACGTAGCCCAGGCCGTGCTGTTCGCACAGCGCCTTGAGTTCCGGCCGTGCGCCGTCGTCCAGGATCCAGGTGCTGTGCGGGTGCCGGATCTTCTGGGCCGCCAGCGCCGTGGTGAGGACCATGTCCAGGTCCTCGTTGTACGTGGTGATGAAGACGTCCACCGTGGCGTCGTGCGGCGGCTGCGGCGCACCCTTGCGGATCTTCAGCTTCCACACCGTCATGCCGAAGAGCATGACGTCGATGAGGCTGTAGGTTTCAGCCACCACCAGGGGGAGGGCGATCCACCAGGCATCCCAGTTGAGGGACGCCGCCCAGCGCCAGGCGATGTAGTTCAGGCCGGTCAGGACAGTGAGTACCACCACCACGCGGGTCCAGAAGCGGGTCACGCGGCCATCTCCTCGGGAAGCCGGCGGACCACGACCACCGTGACGTCGTCCTCGGCGGTCTCTGCGGGGGCGAGGGCCAGGATGGAGTTGGTCGCTTCCTGCGCCGAGGCTGCCGCCTGCGTAGCCTGCTGCACGGCGTCGGTGAAGTCCTCCACCGATTCAAAGACGTCCAGGACTCCGTCGCTGACCACCACCAGGGAATCGCCCTCGGCCAGTTCCAGCTCTGCCTTCGGCCACTGGGTCCCCGGCCAGGCGCCCACCGGTGGCCCGCCCGAGGGGAGGCGGTCCGCGGGGCCCACGGGCTGGACGTGCAGCGCAAGGCCGTGTCCGGCGTCGACATAGCTGACCTTGCCGGACGCTGCGTCCAGCCGGGCGTGGAACAGGGTGACGAAGGAGTTGGAGGAGTCCAGGTCCGCAGCGATCGCCTTGCTGGCTGAGGCGAACCCGGCGTCGAGGTCCTGGCGCAGGCCGGTGGAGCGCATGACGGCACGGACGGTGGCTGCGATCAGTGCCGCGCCCATGCCCTTGCCCATGGCGTCGGCGAAGGTCAGGTGGAGCCCGCCAGGGGTCTGGTACCAGTCATAGAAGTCGCCGCCCACGCTGCGGGAGGGCCGGAAGAGGCCTGCCACGTCGTAGCCGTCCACCCGGATGTCCTCCTTGGGGAGGAGGCTTTGCTGCACCTCGGTGGCGCGTTCCAGCTCGCCCCGGGCAGCGGATTCAGCGGCGGCGGAGGGCCGGCGGCGGAACAGCGCATTGATCCGGGACTGCAGCTCGCGGGGGCTGAACGGCTTGCTGATGTATTCGTCGGCGCCGTTGTCCAGGCCCGTCAGCTTGTCCAGTTCGTCTGCCCGCGCGGTGAGCATCACGATGAAGGCGTCCGAGAAGTCCCTCAACAGCTTGCAGACCTCGAGTCCGTCGAGATCCGGGAGATTGAGGTCCAGCGTCACCAGGTCCGGCTTGCGGCGGCGGACCTCCTCCACACCCGGCAGGCCGGCTCCCGCCTGGGTGACGTCGAAGCCCTGCTTGACCAGGACACGGACCAGCAGTCCGCGGATGTCCGGGTCATCTTCGATGACAACCGCACGGCGGGATTCGGAGGGAGAGACCATAGCTCTACTTCTACCGTATTAAGGCGCACAGGGCATGTCTTAGGCTTCACAGGTTCCGGTGGCGTCGCTGACAGGTCCGGATGCATTGATCCGCACCCAGCAGATCTTGCGGAAATCTTGGTGCCTGCTTGCCGGGACGTTGAGGAACGCCGGTCACACTCGAAGAACGGCAGCAGCCTTCCAGGCAGCAGGGTGGGACGACGATCCGCGCGGGGGCTGTACGGCTTGCGGAAGGCGGGGAAGCCAATGGAATACGTCAAAAAGAGCGGGATGGACAAAGCCAGGGCGCTGCTGCGCGTCCTCTTCCACTCCCGGAAAGTGCGGGCCGCTGCCCGGGAACTTGAGCATGCGCTCGCCGAATCACGGGAAGTATCCAGTTGGCCGGGGGACCGGCTGCAGGTGGGGGAGGACATGTCCCGCCAGGTGGAAAGGCTCACCCACCGGCTCAAGCTGGAGACCGAGGCGCACCACAGGCTTGAGGCCCTTTTAAAGACTGCGGGCGGAGGGCATTCCGTAGCGGCCCTGTAGGTGCCACACTTAGCAGCAATCGATTGGCTGGGGGATAGTCAGGAGATTGCTGTGAGTTTGTTGCTGGGCTGGTCGTACCTGATGGCGGGACTCATGACCATGGACGCGCTGCTGCTTGCGTTGTGGGCCATGGAAGTCGACTGGGGCAAGTACTGGCGCCGGAAGTAGAGCTGTCATGCCAGCTCCAGCCTCATCAGCACCCGGGGAAAGCCGTTGAGCACCGAGGTTGTGTCTGCCGCCTTGGTGAAGCCTGCATCCTCGAACAGCCTGCGGGTTCCCACATAAGCCATGGTGAGGTCCACCTTGTGGCCGCCGTTGTCCACGGGATAGCCCTCCACCACGGGAGCCCCATAATCGCGGGCCAGGGCGACGGCGACGGCCAGCAGATGGTGCGAGATTCCCCTGCCCCGGTGGCCGGGACGGACGCGCAAGCACCAGACAGACCAGGCGTCCCGGTCATCCACGTGCGGGATTCTGCGGTTCCGGGCAAAACTGGTGTCCGCACGCGGGTGCACCGCTGCCCACCCGACCGGTTCGCCGCCGTCGTACGCCACCACGCCTGGCGGCGGATCCTGCGCCACCAACTGCCTGACCAGCTCCCCGCGCTCTTCGCCCCGCAATGACACGTTCTGCTTCGAGGGAATCCGGTAGCTCAGGCACCAGCAGACGGTGGCGTCGGGCCGTTTGGGCCCGACGAGTATTTTGACGTCCTCGAAGCTGGTTGCCGGGCGCACCTCAATGGCCATGGTGCGATCCTAGTCGCCGGGAATCCGGCCAATGCTCCAGGCGGCGACCCTGCGCAGGTCAACCCGGGTGGCCTGCAGCGGAACCCTGGTTCCCCCTGAGAGCAGCACCGGCGCCAGGAAGTGGAGGTACCGTGGCTGGGCTTCCGTGCCGGCCTCGCCAGACGGGGACCCATAGGCGTCGAGAACTCCGGCGATGGCCCAGCTCCCGATCCGGACCTGGTCATTTTGCCGCTGCGTCCACGCGTGCTCCGACACAACCGATCCGGAGATCACGGCTCCATCAACCACCACGGTGAGCTCCACTGTTGCGTCATCGCCTGCCTCAAAGATCGAGGCCAGCAGCAGCGCCAAGCGGGGGTCCGTCCCGGCTGCAGGTATTTCCTTGTCCGTTTCGCTGTCCATAACCATCCCTTCCTCATCCCGCGGAGCTGAGTGTCTCCCCATCAGCCCAGTTTCCACCCTGTTGGCTCCTGGTGCCCCTCACTACACTGGGACGCATGACCCAGCAGGAACCGGGCAGTGCTGCCGCGGATCCGGATACCCTTGCCGCCTCCCTGCGAACGCCGGCTGAGCGCTCCCGCACCTTCGCCGGAATCCTGGTCAACACGGCACTGGCCAACATCACCACCAGCTACCTGTGGTTCGCGCTGACGTTCTGGCTGTACCTGGAGACGCGCAACGTCATCGCCACGGGCGTGGTGGGTGGCGCTTACATGCTGTTGATTGCGCTGTCCAGCATCAGCTTCGGCACGTTCGTGGACCGTTACCGCAAGCTCGCAGTGATGCGCTTCGCCGCCGGATTCACCCTGGTGATGTTCGTGCTGTCCGGGGTGATGTTCCTGCTCACGCCTGCCCCATCCCTGCTGGACCTGGGGCAGCCATGGTTCTGGATTTTTACCCTGATCATCCTGGTCGGCGCCGTGGTGGAGAACCTGCGGAACATCGCCCTATCCACCACAGTGACCATCCTCATCGAACCGGAACGGCGGGCGAATGCCAACGGGCTGGTGGGGATGGTGCAGGGCCTGATGTTCATCGTCACCTCCCTGCTGTCCGGACTGTCCGTCGGGTTGCTGGGCATGGGCTGGACCATCGCCGTCGCACTGGTGCTCACGGCGCTGGCTGCGGCACACCTGCTGACCCTCCGGATGCCCGAGGAGCTGCGTGCGGCGGCATCGGACGCCCACGGTGGATTCGATCTCCGGGGCTCGTTTACGGCAGTGCTGGCTATATCGGGCCTGTTCGCGCTGATCCTGTTTTCAACGTTCAACAACTTCATCGGCGGTGTCTACATGGCGCTGATGGACCCGTACGGGCTGGAAATGTTTTCGGTGGAGATGTGGGGTGCGGTCTTTGCGGTTGGTTCCACGGGATTCATCCTTGGCGGTGCCGTGATCGGTAAGTTCGGGCTTGGCGCCAACCCCTTGCGCACCCTCCTGATCGCAGTGGCGGCCATGGGCGTACTCGGCGCGGTCTTTACGCTGCGGGAGTGGGCGTGGCTCTACATCCTGGGGATCTGGCTGTACCTGGTGCTGGTCCCGTTCGTGGAAGCGGCAGAACAAACCGTGATCCAACGGGTGGTGCCGCTGGAACGGCAGGGGCGTGTCTTCGGGTTCGCCATGGCCTTTGAGTCCGCCGCGGCCCCCGTCACGGCGTTCCTCGTCGCGCCCATCGCCCAGTTCTGGATCATCCCGTATGCGCGGTCCGCGGACGGCGCCGCGTTCCTGGCACCGCTGCTGGGTGAGGGCACCTCGCGCGGCATCGCCTTGGTGTTCCTGGTGGCCGGGATCATCATGATCGTGGCGGCACTGCTGGCCTTCCTGACCCCGGTCTACCGCCGGGTGTCGGCGTCCTATGCGCAGGTGGCGGCAGAAACTGCGCATTAAACACCGGACGCCCCGGCACCAGGTGCCGGGGCGTCCGCGGAAATGCTTTAGGAAGTGATGGGTTCTTAGAGTCCCAGGGCTTCCTTGAGGCGGGCGACGTGGCCGTCGGCCTGTACCTGGTACTGGGCCAGGGTGACGTTTCCTTCAGGGTCCACCACAACCGTGGAGCGGACGATGCCTTCGTGGATTTCGCCGTGGACCAGCTTTTCGCCCCAGGCGCCGTAGGCCAGAGCAACGGCGTGGTCGGGGTCGGAGAGGAGGGGGAAGGTGAGGGAGAAGTCGCCGCTGAAGCCGGACAGGGCTTCCTGGGCGTCGGGGGAGATGCCCACTACCTCATAGCCCTTGCCCTGCAGGGAGGCCAGGCTGTCGCGGAAGTCGCAGGCCTCGGTGGTGCAACCGGGGGTTGCGGCCTTCGGGTAGAAGTAGACAATGACGTTCTTGCCACGGTATTCGGCCAGAGAGGTCTCGCGGCCCTGGGCGTCCCGGAGGGTGAAATCAGGAGCCGGGGTGCCGGGCTGAAGCTTGGTGGTCAGGGTGGGGCTCATGGCGTTCCTTTGTAAGACTCGGTCAGTGATGGCCAAACATCAAGTGAAGCGGGTCACCGCTTACTGATACAAACCAGCGCGTCATATGCAGTATTCCGCCGGACCCCGAACGGCTGCGTGCGGGCCCGGCACAAACTGGTAGCCGCCGCCGCGGACAGTGGCCACGGCATGGCGGGCATTGCCCAGCTTCTTGCGGATCCTGCCCACGTAGACGTCGATGGAACGTGCGGTGGCACCGGGAAAATCCAGCGATTCCAGGAATTCCTGCAGTTCTTCGCGGCCTACCGTGCGGGACAGGTGCGTCACCAGGTAGCGCAGCACCTTGTATTCGACGCCGGTCAGCGCCACCGGCCTCCCGTCCAGCAGGACGGAGTCGGCGGCGAGGTCCACGGCGACCCTGCTCACGGGGCCGGCCGACGGCGGCAGGCGGGTGCCGCCGTCGGCCGCGGTTGCGCGGGGGTTCTCCGCCGTGGAAGGAACGCGAGAGGAGTCGGCTGCGGCTCCTTCCGCATTGGCGGAGACCCCGGACGTGGGGGCTCCGGCGGCAGGCCAATGGACTTCCGCCTCCGGAGCAGTTTCGAGGGCCCTGGCAAGGACCATTTGGGCGGCGTGGCGCAGGATATCCGGGCTGGTCCCTTCGGCCGGGACCACCCAGACGGCCAGCCCGTGGGCGGTGGCGCGCCTGGGCGGAACCCCGTGCGGAACGCCGTGCGGAACCGGATGCGGGACCGCCGTCCGCGGATGGTGGGCTTCCACTGCCATGGCGGGCCCTTATACGCCGCCGCGGCGGATCAGCTTGCCCGTGGGGGTCTGGCCGTCCACTACGGCGCCGCGGAGGAAGGTCTTGCGGACCACGCCGGACAGGGCCTTGCCGTCGTATGGCGTGATGGGGTTCTTGTGCTTGAGCTTGGACACGTCCACCACGAACGCCTCGTCCGGGGCGAACACGGCGAAGTCGGCGTCGTAGCCCAAAGCCAGTTGCCCCTTGTTGGTGAGCCGGGCCAGGCTGGCAGGCTTCTCCGCCATCCAGGACACCACCTGCTCCAGCGGGATCCCGCGGTGCCGGGCCTCGCTCCAGATCAGGGACAGTCCCAGCTGCAGCGAGGAAACTCCGCCCCAGGCCACGGCGAAGTCGCCGTTCTCCAGGTCCTTGAGATCCAGGGTGGACGGAGAGTGGTCCGAGACGATGCAGTCGATGGTGCCGTCCTGCAGGCCCTGCCACAGCAGCTCGCGGTTGGAGGCTTCCCGGATGGGCGGGCAGCACTTGTAGGCAGTGGCGCCGTCGGGGATTTCCTCCGCCATCAGCGTCAGGTAGTGGGGGCACGTCTCCACGGTGAGCTTGACGCCGTCGCGCTTTGCGCTGGCGATCATGGGCAGGGCGTCCGACGACGACAGGTGCAGGATGTGCGCACGGGCGCCGGTCCAGCGGGCGCGTTCGATGACCTCGGCGATGGCCTTATTCTCGGCACCGCGGGGGCGGGAGGCCAGGAAGGTCTCGTAGTGGTCGCCGCCGGGGTGGGGTGCACGGTCGATGGCGTGCGAGTCCTCGGCATGGACGATCATGAGCGAGTCGAAGGACTTCAGCTCGGCCATGTCCTCTTCCATCTCGTCCGCGTCCAGGTGCGGGAACTCGTCCACGCCGGAGTGCAGGAGGAAGCACTTGAAACCGAAAACCCCTTCGTCATGCAGGGGACGGAGGTCCGCCTTGTTGCCGGGGATGGCGCCGCCCCAGAACCCGACGTCGATGAACGCCTGGTCCTCGGCCACCTCGCGCTTGAGCTTGAGGTTTTCCACGGTGGTGGTGGGCGGGACGGAGTTCAGCGGCATGTCGATGATGGTGGTCACGCCGCCGGCCGCAGCTGCGCGGGTGGCGGAGGCGAAGCCTTCCCATTCGGTGCGGCCGGGCTCGTTGACGTGGACGTGGGTGTCCACCAGGCCGGGCAGCAGGGTTTCGTCGTCGGCCAGTTCGATGACCTCAGTGCCCGCCAGACCGTTGCCCAGCGGCTCAATGGCCACGATCTTCCCGTTGCGCACGCCCACCTCACGCGGGGCGATGCCTGCGGTGGTCAGGATGCGACGGCCCCGGATGACGAGGTCAAAACGTTCTTCAGACACGGAGGTCCTCCTTGGTACTTGCGGCGGCGGTCCTGTCGGCCGCCAACCCCGCACTGATCTGGGTGCCCAGCTGCTCCAGCAGCGGTCCTGCCTCTGCTATGCACCTGTTTACATCGGTTTCGAGCGCCGTCAAAGCGTAGACATCCTCGAACCCGGCAGCCGTTGCCTGGTCCTGGTCCAGGGTGGTCCGGCCGCAGACGGCGATGACCGGGACCCCCTGCGCCGCCGCGGCGCGGGCAACGCCCATCGGTGTCTTGCCCAGCAGGCTTTGTTCGTCCAGGCTGCCTTCGCCGGTGATCACCAGGTCGGCGCCCGCCAGGCGGTCCGCCAGCCCGGTGAATTCCAGGACGACGTCGATGCCTGGCCGCCGTGTTGCGGCCAGGACCGCGATGGCGGCGTAGCCCACGCCGCCGGCTGCTCCGGCTCCGGGAGCCTCGGCAGCCTTGACGGCGCGGAATCCGATTTCCCTGGCCAGGACTTCGACAAACCTGGCCAGGGCGGCGTCGAGCATGCCGACGTCTTGTGGTGCGGCGCCCTTTTGCGGACCAAACACCGCCGCGGCGCCCTGGGCGCCGAGCAGCGGGTTGTCCACGTCGGATGCCAGCACAAAGCGGGTGTCCACCAGGCGGGGCTCGAAATCGGTGAAGTCGATGCTGTGCAGGTTGGCCAGCGTAGCCCCGCCCGGGGGAAGTTCGTTGTTCCTGTTGTCCAGGAACCTGGCGCCGAGCCCCTGCAGGAGCCCTGCGCCGCCGTCGGTATTGGCACTGCCGCCCACGCCCAGCATGATCCGCCGGCAACCGGCGTCCAGCGCAGCCCGGATGAGCTGGCCCGTGCCCAGGCTGCTGGCCGTGGCAGCAGACGTTGAGTCCGGGCGGCCGCCATTCCGGACGCTTGGCACCAGGGCCAGCCCGGACGCCGTCGCCATTTCGATGACGGCCTCGTGCCCGCGGACCGCGAAGTCCGCTTCCACTGGCTGTCCGGTTGGCCCGGCGACCGTTGCCGTGCGGCGGGTGAAACCGGAGCCGACGGCGGCATCGAGGGTGCCCTCGCCGCCGTCGGCCACCGGAATCCGGACCACGTCAAGGTTGCCGCCGGCCCCGCGCTGCAGGCCCTTTTCCAGATGGCTGCACACCTCCGGGGCTGACAGCGATCCCTTGAACTTGTCCGGGGCGATCACGATGCGCATGGTTAGGCCTGCAGTGCCAGGATGGCGGTGGGAGCGTCGGCGGCGGATTCCGCCAGTTCCTCGAACTCGTTCACGGCGTTGATTTCCACGCCCATGGAGATGTTGGTGACCTTCTCCAGGATCACTTCCACCACCACGGGAACCTGGAACTCACCCATGAGGGCCTTGGCCTTGTCGAATGCGGCGGCGAGGTCGCTGGGGTCCTCCACGCGGACGGCCTTGCAGCCCAGGCCCTCGGCCACCTTCAGGTGGTCCACGCCGTAGCCGCGGGTGTCCTCGGACAGGTGCGAGCTGTTGATGTTCTCGAACGCCAGGGACACGTTCTGTTCCATGTTGAAGCCGCGCTGGGACTGGCGGATCAGGCCCAGGTAGGAGTTGTTCACCACCACGTGGATGTACGGCAGGTTGAACTGTGCGCCCACGGCCAGTTCCTCGATCATGAACTGGAAGTCGTAGTCGCCGGAGAGGGCCACCACGGTCTGGTCCGGGTTGGAACGGGCGACGCCGAGGGCTGCCGGGGCGGTCCAGCCCAGGGGGCCTGCCTGGCCGGCGTTGATCCACTTGCGCGGGCCGAAGACGTGCAGCATCTGCGCGCCGGCAATCTGGGACAGGCCGATGGTGGACACGTAGGTGGTGTCGCGGCCGAAGGACTTGTTCATCTCCTCGTACACGCGCTGCGGCTTGATGGGGATGTTCTCGAAGTGCGTCTTGCGGTGCAGGGAGGCTTTGCGGTCCTGGCATTCGGCAACCCAGGCGCTGTAGTCCGGCAGGGACCCGGCCGCCTTGCGCTCCTTGGCGAGCTCAACGAGCCCTGCCAGCGCCGCGCCGGCGTCGGACGCGATGCCCAGGTCCGGCGAGAACACGCGGCCGATCTGCGTGGGCTCGATGTCGATGTGCACGAATTTCCGGCCGGCGGTGTAGGTTTCCAGGCCGCCGGTGTGGCGGTTGGCCCAGCGGTTGCCGATGCCGATCACGAAGTCGCTCTGCAGGTAGTTCTCGTTGCCGTAACGGTGGGAGGTCTGCAGGCCCACCATGCCGGCCATCAGCTGGTGGTCGTCCGGGATGGTGCCCCAGCCCATCAGAGTGGGGATGACCGGAACGTTCAGGGTCTCGGCCAGTTCCACCAGTTCCGCGGAGGCGCCGGCGTTGATGATGCCGCCGACGGCCACGATCAGCGGGTGCTTGGCGGCGAGCAGCATGTCCAGGGCCTTTTCCAGCTGCTTGCGGGAGGCCTTGGGCTTCTCAACGGGGAGGGGCTCGTAGGTGTCGATGTCGAATTCGATTTCCGCCAACTGCACGTCGATGGGCAGGTCCAGCAGCACCGGACCGGGGCGGCCGGAGCGCATCAGCTGGAAGGCCTTCTGGAAGGCACCGGGAACCTGGCCGGGCTCCAGGATGGTCATGGCCATCTTGGTGACGGGCTTGGCGATGGACTCGATGTCCACGGCCTGGAAGTCTTCCTTGTGCAGCTTGGCCACCGGGGCCTGGCCGGTGATGCAGAGCATGGGGATGGAGTCTGCCCAGGCTGCGTAGAGGCCGGTGACCATGTCGGTGCCGGCGGGGCCGGAGGTGCCGATGCAGATGCCGATGTTGCCGTCCTTGGCGCGCGAGAAACCGTCGGCCATGTGGCTGGCGCCCTCAACGTGGCGTGCCAGCGTGTGCCGGATGCCGCCGTGGGCGCGCATTGCGGAATAGAAGGGGTTGATGGCGGCGCCTGGCAGGCCGAACGCCTCGATGGCGCCTTCCTTTTCCAGGATGGCCACCGCTGCATCAACGGTACGCATCTTGCTCATGGGGTGCTCCTTGAAAGCTTGAAAGTCTGTTTTTGGGTGTGGTGGGGGAACCGCCGTCGTTTCGTGTACGACGGCGGGTTCCCTGCTGGTGTTTCCTCGGCGCCTTTGGCGCGGGTGCTTATTTCCTGCCGGAGAGCTGCAGGACCTGCTTGAAGAGTCCGGAGTGGTCCAGTGCGCCGTCACCCTGGTTGACGGTGGCGGCGACGAGCTGGGCGGCCATGGCACCGAGCGGGATGGCGACGTTGGCTTCGCGGGCGGCGGCGGTGACGATGCCCAGGTCCTTGTGGTGCAGGGCCAGGCGGAAGCCGGGGTCGAAGTTGCGGTCCAGCATCTTCTGGCCCTTCTGGTCCAGGACCTTGGAACCGGCCAGGCCGCCGCCGAGGACCTTGAGGGCGGCGTCGGTGTCCACGCCGTAGGCCTCAAGGAACGCAATGGCTTCACCGAGGACTTCAATGTTGACGGCAACGATCAGCTGGTTGGCCGCTTTGACGGTTTGGCCGGAGCCGGAGGGCCCCACGTGAACGATGGTCTTGCCGACGGCGTTCAGGACGTCCTGCGCGTCGTCGAAGTCTGCCTTGTCACCGCCCACCATGATGGACAGGACGGCGTCGATGGCGCCCTGTTCGCCGCCGGAGACCGGGGCGTCGAGGGGGCGGATGCCGGCTTCGCGGGCTTCGTCGGACAGGCGCTTGGCGACGTCGGGGCGGATGCTGGAGGCGTCGATCCACAGCGTGCCCTGCCTGGCGTTGGCGAAGACGCCATCCTTGCCGCTGACCACGCCCTCGACATCGGGGGAGTCCGGCACCATGGTGATGACGACGTCGGCTTCCTTGACGGCGTCGGCGATGCTGGTGGCGCCCTTGCCGCCCTCGGAGACGAGTTTGTCGATCTTGTCCTGGCTGCGGTTGAAGCCGGTGACGGCGTGACCGGCCTTGACCAGGTTGATGGCCATGGGCAGGCCCATGATTCCGAGTCCGATGACTGCAACGTTGCTCATGATGGTTCTCTTTCTGGAAAGTCTGTGTAAATCGGTGGGAATCAGTTGCTGGCGTGCTCGCGGATGGCCCAGCTGAAGGCCGTTTCCTTCGGTTCCTTGTATTCGAGGCCGATGTAGCCCTCGTAACCGAGTTCGCGGCTGCGGGCGATCCATTCGCCGAGCGGAAGGGTGCCGGTGCCGGGGGCGCCGCGGCCGGGGTTGTCGGCGATCTGGATGTGGCCGAAGTCCCTGGCGTGGTTCTCGATGACTGCCTGGACGTCGTCGCCGTTGACCGCCAGGTGGTAGAAGTCGGCGAGGAGCTTGATGTTCCCGACGCCGGCTTCCTCCTTGACGCGCGCGATGACGTTGAGTGCGTCGTCGGCGGTGAGGAGCGGGTATTTGGGTGCACCGCTGACCGGTTCGAGGAGGACGGTGCCGCCGATGCGGGCAACGCCTTCAGCTGCTGCCGCCAGGTTCTTGACGGCCAGCTCGTCCTGCTCTTCGGGGGTGAATTCGTCCTGCCGGTTGCCGTAGAGGGCGTTGAAGGCCTTGCAGCCCAGACGCCCGCCGATGCCGGCAACAACGTCGATGTTGTCCTTGAACTCGGAGCAGCGTCCCTTCCAGGACACCAGGCCGCGGTCCCCCCCGGGCATGTTGCCGGCGTTGAAGTTCAGCCCCGTGAGCTGCACCCCGGCGTCCGTGATGGCGTTCTCGAACCTGGTGATCTCGCTGTCCGCCGGGACCGAGGTTTCGAAGGGCCACCAGAACTCAACGGCGTCGAAGCCTGCTGCCTTGGCGGCGGCGGGGCGCTCGAGCAGGGGAAGCTCCGTGAGGAGGATGGAGCAGTTCACTGTGTACGTCATCGTAGGTCCTTCCGAGGAGGGGCTTTGATCTATCTTCCCTTGCTGCCGGCATCTTCACCGTTTCCGCTTTGTGGAATTTAGATTCTGCTTTATGAAAAGTGTAGGGAAGGTGGGGTGGGGTAGTCAAGGGGAGGCGCGGGCGGGAGACTGGTAGCAGGTACGCCCGCTCAACGTGAAATGGACTGGAGCGATCATGACCGCTGCCCGCCTCCGGCTTCTGGCCTGGCTCATTGCCGTGATGGCCTTCCTTGCCGGCTGCACGTCCGGGATGGGCTCTGGGCAGGGCGTGCCTCGATCCGCGGCCACCTCGCCAGGGGCGACCGCCACGGTGGCCACCGCGGCGGCCGGTTCGGCAAGCTCCGCGCCGGATGCGGCCGACGTCGCCCCCGCTCCTCCGCAGGCGCCGATCCCGGCGGCCGCTCCCGCCAGTACTCCCGCTCCCGCCCCGGTGCCCGAGCCCTTTGCCCTCAACCTGTACCGGGAGGGGGACTTCGTTCCGCAGTACACCTTCGACTGGTGCGTGGCCGCGAGTATCCAGATGGCGCACAACCTGATTGACGACACCGGGGGCGGTACCTGGGCTGACCGCGCGCAGCAGAATGAACTGTGGGAGATGGCGAGGGCGCGTTCCTCCGATTCGTTCAACGGCGCCAACCCCTTCGGGTGGGCGCAGGTGCTGACGGAGGCGGGAATGGGACCCTACGCCGTGGTGAGCATCCCCGGCTATGAGGAAGCGGTGCGGACGGCGGCGCGTGCCATCACGGAGACGGGCAGGCCGGTGGGCCTGGTGATGTGGAGCGGCCGCCACGCCTGGGTGATGAGCGGATTCGAATCGGTGGGCGATCCACGCCAGTTCCCCGATTTTTCAGTGACCGGAATCCGCGTCCTCGATCCGCTCTACCCCTACGGCAGTGGCCAGTGGGGCCCGTCGCCGGCACCCAATGCCCTGCTCACGCCGGAGCAGTTGGCCACGCAGTTCGTGGTGCGGGAGCCGCGGCGCTGGAGCAGCGGCCTGGCCGCCGGCTACCTCCTGGTGTTGCCGCGTGCTGCCTAAGGGGCATCGCCGGTCGAAGCTTTAGGTCCGGGATTGCTGGGTACTTTCCTTTGGTGCAGCACCTTTCGTGCAGCAACGAAAGTTCTTTGCCCACGCGAACGGAGTTCCGGCATGATCGTCCCCAACGTCGCAGACGGCGTCCACCTGATAACCCACGCCAACGTCAACTGCTACGTGGTTGAGGACGACCACGGCGTGACCCTCGTGGACGCGGGCCTGCCGAGCATGTGGCCGATGCTGACGCAGCTCCTGGAGGAGCGGAACCGGCGGCCCCAGGATGTCAAAGCGCTGGTCCTCACCCACGGCCACTTTGACCACGTCGGCTTCGCGCTCCGTGCCCACCGGCAGTGGGGAATTCCCGTGCTGGTCCATGCGGGGGACGCACGTCTCGCGGCCCACCCCTACCGCTACAAGCCGCAGCGCAACCGCTTCCTCTATCCCTTCACCCACCCCAGGTCCCTGCCGCGCCTCGGCAGCATGGCGGCGGCGGGTGCCCTGGCCGTCAAAGGTGTCTCCGACACTCAGCCGCTGGGCACTGGAGTGGCGGACGCGCTAACGGGCCGTCCCGACGTCGTACATACTCCGGGCCACACCGACGGGCACTGCATCCTGCACCTGCCGGACCGCGGTGTCCTCCTGACCGGAGATGCCCTGGTGACTCTGGACCCCTACACGGGGAAGGCTGGGCCGCAGATCGTCGCGTCCGCGGCCACCAAGGACACCGGGCAGGCGCTGGCATCGCTGGCCGCCGTCGCCGCCACAGGAGCCACCACGCTCCTGCCCGGTCACGGTGAGCCCTGGAAAGCGGGCGCCGAAGCGGCCGTGCGTGAGGCACTGAAGACCGGCGCCCATTAACGCACCACAGGAAGGTTCCGGCACGGCTCGGTGTGCCAGGGACCTTCCTTGTGTTGCCGGAGGGCTAGTGGGTCAGGTCCTTGCCCTTGGTTTCGGGAATCGTGAACACGAAGGCTGCGCTGACCACGAGGAGCAGCACTGCGTAGATGTTGAACACCTGCGGCGCCCCGAGCGAGGAACCCAGCCACTGCTGCAGGTACGGTGCGGTGCCGCCGAACACAGCCACGCAGATGGAGTAGGGGACGCCGACGCCCACGGTGCGGATGGAGGTGGGGAACAGCTCGGCGTACACGGCCGGAACAATGGCGGCGCTCGCGGCCACGAAGACCAGCATCACGGACATGCTCACGGCCAGCTGCCAGGCGGAGTCTTTCAGCAGCCAGGTCATGGGGAAGTGCAGCACCGCGGAGCTGATCGCGCCGGCCCACAGGACCTTCTTGCGGCCGATACGGTCGGACAGCTTTCCCCATACCGGCAGTGCGGCGATGAAGACGATGTTGGCAATCACGCCGGCCCACAGTGCCTCGCCACGGTCGATCTTCAGCGCGGTGGTGGCGTAACTTGGCGCCACGACGCCCCAGATGTAGTAGATCACCGTGAGGCCCACGGTCAGTCCGATGACCTGCATGGCCTGCTTGCGGTAGCGGACAATCTGCGGCCAGATGGGAGCGCGCTTGGTGGTGACGGCCTCGTCCTGGAATGCCTCGGTCTCGTGCAGGCGCGACCGCATGATCAACGCGTACAGGCCCATGGCGGCACCGATCAGGAAGGGGATGCGCCAGCCCCAGGCATTCATCGCCTCGGTGCTCAACGCCATGTTCAGGACGGCGCCCAGCAGTGTTCCGAAGAGGATGCCCACAGTCCCTGAGGTGTAGATGAGGGTGGCCCAGAAGCCGCGGTGTTCCTTGGGTGCCATCTCGGACAGGTACGTCTGCGACGACGGCAGCTCGCCGCCGTGTGCCAGGCCCTGCACCAGGCGGGCCACCAGCAGCATGAGCGAGGCGAAAGCCCCGACGCTGGCGAACGTGGGGGCGATGCCGATCAGCAGGCTGCCCAGCGAGGCGAGGCCGACGGCGAAGGTCATCGAGGTCTTCCGGCCCACCCGGTCGCCGATCCAGCCGAAGAGGAAGCCGCCGAAAGGCCGGGCCACGAAGCCGACCGCAAAGATCGCCAGGGTGGACAACACCGCGGACGCCGGGTCCGCCTTGCTGAACAGCTGGCTGGCAATGAACGGGGTGAAGGTGGCGTAGATGGCCCAGTCGTACCACTCAACGGCGTTGCCGATGCCGGTGCCGATGATGGTCTTTGCGGTGGACATGCGTCCAGTCTGGGGCTTGGTTACTGCAACGGACATGGTCTTCTTCCTGGTCGGTTGGTCTGCGGGAAAGGGCAGCGGCGCTGCTGCCGGTGACGGGATGGGGAACTTAGGCGGTCCGCGACAGCGTGGCCAACCGCGAGATGGCGAGTTCCGCGTAGAGTGCGGCCCCGTCCGCCAGCACGGCGTCATCGAACGTGGCATACGGGGAGTGGTTGAACGGCGATGCATCGGGGTCGCCCCCGGGGGACACGGCGCTGAGGCCCACAAACGTGCCGGGTACCTCGGCCAGCACGCGGGAGAAGTCCTCCGAGCCGCTGAGCGGGGTGGCCCAGCGCGAGAGGCGGCGCTCGCCGAAAAGCTCGGTGATCACTTTTTCGGCGGTGTGTGTTTCGTCTTCGTTGGTGATGGTGAGCGGGTATTCCTGCAGGTAGTCGACGGCGACCTCCACCCCGTGTGCGGCGGCGATCCCCTTGAGCAGGCGGGGCACGGCGTCCATCATCTTCAGGCGCGACGCTTCGGAAAACGTCCGGATGGTTGCCTCGATGCGGGCCGACTCCGGAATGATGTTCCGCTTGGTCCCGGCATGCAGCACACCCACGGACAGGACTACGGGATCGAACATGTTGAACTGGCGGGTGACCATGACCTGCAGGGCTGTCACCATTTCTGCGGCCACTGTGACCGGATCCTTCGCGGAGTGCGGTGCCGAACCATGGCCGTCGGCGCCGAGCACCGTTACTTCCAGGCCGTCCGACGCGCTGAGCATGACGCCGGGCTTGGTGCAAAAGGTGCCGTGCGGCTCCAGTGAGGAAAACACATGCATGCCGTAGGCGGCCTGGACGCGGGGGCCGGCAGCGTCCAACACGCCCTCCCGGAGCATATAGCTGGCACCGTCACAGCCTTCCTCGCCAGGCTGGAACATGAGGACGACGTCGCCCTGGAGTTGGTGCCGCTTCTCGGCCAGGAGGGTGGCGGCTCCGGCGAGCATGGAGGTGTGCAGGTCGTGGCCGCAGGCGTGCATGGCGCCGTCGGCCTGCGACGTGAAGTCGACTCCGGTCTTTTCCTGGACGGGCAGCCCGTCCATGTCTGCGCGGAGGAGGACCGCGGGACGCTGCACCGCGGGACCAGGATTGGCACCACGCAGGACGGCGGTGACGGACGTCGTCTCTTTGCCAAGGGTGATCTCGAAGGGGAGACCGTCCAGCGCCTCCAAAACCTTCTCCTGGGTACGCGGAAGGTGGAGCCCGATTTCCGGCTGCCGGTGCAGGTCATGGCGCAGGCGGACCAGGTCATCCTGCAGGTCCTTGGCGTCGGCGGTTATGGTCACGTGTTACTCCTTGGCAATGGGTATCGGGGCTTGGGAACTATTCTGAAGTGGCGTGGTTCACATTCTTGAAAAGCACTCGAATTATTCTGGAAGTGCGTGATGATGTCAGGATTCATGCAAGGCAAAGGAGGCGTGGGTGGAGCTCAGCGAGGATGACCTTGCCCTGATCCAGGTGCTGCAGGCTGCGCCGAGGCTTGGCTGGGCTGACGCCGCCAAGGTGCTGGACGTCCATGCAACTACCCTCGCGGCCCGCTGGGACAGGCTGGCCTCACAGGGCGCTGCGTGGGTGACGGCGCACCTGGCGGGTGACCCCAAGCAGATGCTCCTGGCGTATGTGGCCGTTGACTGCGAAATGAACCGGAGGGACAGCGTCACGGCGCAGCTGGCCGCTGTACCGGAGATCGTTACGGTGGAGGAGGCGGCCAGCAACCGCGACCTGATGCTGACTGTGATCACCCGCTCGCTGGAGGAATTCAGTGACCGGGTGGTTTCGCACCTGAAAACCATCGACGGCCTGACCAAGTACCAGGTGGCCCTGTGCACCCGGCTGCACAGCAGCGGCGACGATTGGCGGTTGAATGTCCTGAGCCGTTCCCAGCTGGCCACCCTGCGGACCCTCGCACCGCAGGCAAGCCCGGAGCCGGCGCAGGTGGCCGGGCAGCTTCCGCAAAGCCACCTTGACCTGCTGCCGTTCCTGGCCCGGGATGGCCGTGCCACAGCTGCCCAGATTGCCCGTGCCCTTGGCCGCCATCCCGCCACCGTGCAGCGCCAGCTGAACCGTGTTCTGGCCAGCGGCATCCTGTCGTTCCGCTGCGAAATCGCGCAGCGCTACTCATCGTTCCCGGTGACCTGCCAGTGGTTCGTGAACGTACCGGCTTACCAGCACGAGGCAGCCGCGGCGGAGATCCGCACCATCAGCAACGTGCGGCTGAGCGCCTCCACCACCGGACCCACCAACTTCGTGATCATCATGTGGCTGCACACGCTGGCGGACGTCATGTCGGCTGAATTGGCGCTGCAGCAGAAGGTGCCCGGCATCGACATTGTGGAGAGTGCGGTGATGCTGCGGACGGTCAAGCGGGTGGGCTGGATGCTGAAGGAAGATACGACGGCGAGTGGCGCCGTCGTCCATGCCGGAAGCCTGGGCGCTGCAGACTGAAACCGACGAGCTATAACGGGAAGGAGCCAGGGGCACTGCCCCTGGCTCCTCGCTGAGGGGAAGAGTTCTACTTCCCGTCGCGGTGAACTTCCACTACGGCGCTCTTCTCCCATGGGGTCCAGTCGGACCAGTGTCCGCCGTGGTTCTGCACGCGGAATGAGACCAGCTGGTAGACCTCTTCTTCGCCCCTGCGGTCGAGGTTGGGCACACGGTCAATGCTGGAAATGGTCCTTGCACCGTCGTGGCGATCAAACTGCTCGGTGAATACTGAGCGGCCGAGAAAGTCGTCGCTGCTGCGCGGACCGGGGTCGTCTTCGTAGCGCAGCTGGCGGATCTCGACGGTCTTTTCGCCGTTGCAGTCCACTTTGATCCTGAAATCGACCTTGTTGCCTCGGAGATCCTTGGGATCCTTCGGGTCGACGGTACAGCCGTTGCGGCTTGTTTCCGCGTTGGCGGGTGCGGCCAGCGCGAGGAAGCCTCCGAACAGACCCAGTGAGAGGACCGGAACCATGGCCAACCTTGCCCGGGTTGGCCTCTTAATTCGAGTGTTGGACATATCTTGTTGCTCCTCAAAGGATGCGATTCACCTTTGCGGGCAGCCTTAAGCCGCCGGAATTGAGCACATTTCAATAATTGGTGGCAGGAGCCTGCCCGTCCCGTTTCAAACAGCGCGCCCCGCAGTGCGGGTGGCTTCGACTCCGGATCCTTATGTTTGCTGAACCCGGTTTTTAAAATATCCTCCGCTTTGTTTGACTGCGCTAGGGGCAACCGCACCCTGCTTGACGGGTTTCCTTCAAGAGTTCCGCCCTCCCATTGGAGCTGGGCGCCGCTTGTGCCGGTGCTTACCGTTTGAGCCCCTTTCCGGCGTCCGCCGCAGGCTGCAGACTGTCCCTATGACCTTTGCGAATGTGGGAATGTTGGGAACCAAGCCCGGCCGGCGCGAGGCCCTGGTAGCCATCCTGCTCCGGCCGAAACCCGGGATGAAGGAATCCGGGTGCCTGCTGTATGAGGTGGGAATCAATGCCGACATGCCGGACACGGTGTTCGTCTCGGAACTGTGGGAATCTGCCGAGGCGCACCAGGCATCACTGCAGTTGGACAGCACGCGGGCCGCGATTGCCGAGGCGATGCCGCTGCTGTCCGGTGAAATGGGAGGCCACCGGTTCACGGTGCTGGGGTCGCCCCTCCGCTGAGCTGCGGCCAAAGCGAAATACCTCCTCCCAGGACAGGTAATTAGCAGTGAGTGGATTGCGGTAATCGGGGTAAGGGAGGACACATGAAACCGTTGCCCGCACTTGAGCTTGTCACTCGTTTCGAGGATGCCGAGTGGCTTGACCCACTGGCCAAGAGCGTCCGGAAAGCCGTCCTGAAGGTCATCAAACCGCGCTGGGCCCGTGATGTCCTCCACGGCGTTCCCATCGGCCACCCGGTGCATCCCCTTGCTGTCCAGGTGCCCATCGGTGCCTGGCTCTCCGCAGGAGTACTCGATGCGGTCCCGGGCGGAGAAAAAGCTGCCCGGCTGCTTATTGGTGTGGGTACTGCCAGCGTGATTCCGTCTGCGCTGGCCGGGTTCACCGATTGGTCCCAGCTGCATCCGCAGCAGCAGAGGGTGGGCCTGGTGCACGCCGCGGCCAACGTCACCGCCACGGGCCTCTACATCGCGTCACTGGTGCAGAGGTCAACTGGCAGCCAGGGAAGCGGCAAGGTGCTTGCGTATCTTGGGCTGGCCACCGTCAGCGCCGGCGGCTTCCTGGGCGGCCACCTTTCGTACCGCCAGGCTGCGGGCGTGAACCACAGCGAGGAAATCCCGCACCGCTTCCCGTCCGGCTGGCATTCGCTGGCACCGTTGGCGGACCTTCCCGAGGGCGGGCTGCACAAGCGCGAAGTGGCCGGCATCCCCTTGCTGGTGCACCGTGAGGGCGGGACGGTTAACGTACTCTCCGACGTCTGCAGCCACCTCTCCGGTCCGCTTCACGAAGGCAAGATCAAGGACAACGACGGCGACCCGTGCGTCGTCTGCCCCTGGCACCGGAGCACGTTCTCACTGCGCACCGGTGAAGTGAAAGCCGGCCCGGCAACTTCGCGGCAGCCACTTTTCGAAACGCGGGTGACCGGTGAACTCGTGGAGGTGCGCCTGCCGGGGGCTGATGGCTAGAAGGGCCGTTCGGCCCTTTTGGGTTGGCAGGGGCGGCGAAAAACTGGGTGCATGGCGAGGTCAAGGGGAATCCAGGCGAGGTGAGTCCAGGCGCGGTGAGCGATCTTCGCGAGGACATCGCGGTCCTCTACAAAGGGCGGAAGGGATTCGTCGATTTCATCGACGTTCCTCCGCTGCTCTTCGCCATGGTCCGGGGCAAGGGGGACCCAGACGGGCCTGCATTCGCGGAGGCAGTTCAGGCGCTCTTTACGGTCAGCTACGCCGCGCACTTCGGGCTCAAGAAGCAGGTTGGTTTGATTACGAAAGTAATGCCCCTGGAAGCACTGTGGTGGTTCGACGAGGCTGGGCACGTTGACCCCGACGAGGCCGTAACAGCAGGCTTCGGCGGCCTCTCGGGAGTCGACCGCGAATCATGGCGATGGCAGGCCATGATGGTTCAGCCCGAACCAATCGACAAAGCCCTGCTGGAGCGGGCCAGGGAGGAGTCCCGGGCCAAGGAACGTCCGGCACTTGACCTGCTCCAGTTCGAGCGCTGGAAAGAGGGCCGCTGCGCCCAAACGCTCCATGTCGGTCCTTACGCTGACGAAGGTGCCACAATCGCCCTCCTCGACGCGGCGGTGGTGGAGGCCGGGCTGAAGGTCCGCGGCAGGCACCACGAAATCTACCTTGGCGACCCCCGCCGGAGCGCACCTGACAAGCTGCGCACGCTGATTCGCCACCCGGTGGTGTGAAGGACCGATGACGCGCATCACCGAACCGCGGGAGATTGCTTCCGGCGTGCTGTTGATGACCTCCGGTGCAGGTCCGATGGCCGCAAACCTCTACCTGGTGCGCTCGGGTACCACCTGGGCGATGGTGGACTGTGGCTGGGCCGGCAGCGCGGAGCCGGTCCGGCACGCTGTGGAGCAAGAGTTGGGGAATGGCAAAACGCCTGATGCCATCCTGTTGACGCACATCCATCCGGACCACTCCGGCGCTGCCGGTGCCCTGGCCCGGAGGTGGGAGGTGCCGGTGTACGTCCACCAAGCAGAGCTGCCCATGGCCGCCGGAAAATACATCCCCGAGTTTTCAATGCCGCTGGACCGCTGGATCATCGCCCCGCTCCTGTGGTCCTTGCCCGCCCGCGCCCGCCGCAGGATCGAGGCGTCCGGTGATATTACCGACGTGGCCCAAAGCCTGCCCCGCGATGGAGGAATACCAGGGCTGCAAGGATGGGCGGCCATCCCCACACCCGGCCATACCCCCGGACATGTTGCCTATTGGCGCGCGGGCGATGGGGTTCTGATTACCGGGGATGCGGTGGTGACGGTGGGTTTGAATTCCATCCGCGGCATCCTGTCAGGCGTACCGGACCTGTCCGGGCCACCCAGGTACACCACGTGGAACTGGGAACAGTCCATGGACTCCATCACACGCCTCGCAGGACTGGGCCCCCGGTTGCTGGCACCGGGCCATGGGCAGCCACTTGCTCTTGGAGCCGTTCCGCGGCTGCGGGCTCTCACAATGAAGGAGCGCACGCAACGGATGAAGCTTCGCGGCCGCGCTGCGGGATCCCCCGAGGCTGCGTAGCCGGCCCGTGGGCTGTCCGGGATGGGCCAAGCAAGCATCAGGCGCTCTGCGGTTTCTAACCCTGTTCCTGCCCTGCAGTCCCGTCTTGCAGTTCTTACTATGCGGGAACTGCAGAGTTCCCACCCGGCAGTTCCTACACGGCAAGGCGCACTGCAGTTCCTGCAGAGTTCCTACACGGCAAGGCGCTCCAACAGGGCTTCCTCCAGGAGGCTTCGCTCCATTGGCATAGGCGACTGTGGCCATCCCGGCCAGCTTTCCGGTGGCCAGTGGGTTGGTTCTGCGTCCTGGTGTTCGGGTTTGTAGTGCCTGCCTGTTGGTGAGGTCCAGCCGGGCGGATTGTTTTCGGTTGCGGGGTCGGGTGTCCATGGGCTGTGGTGCTTGAGCCGGTGGTGTTTGGGGCAGAGCTGGGCCAGGTTGCTGACGTTGGTGGTGCCGCCGTGTTCCCAGGCGGTGAGGTGGTCGGTGTCGTTGTCGGGGGTGCGGTTGGTGCAGCCCGGAAAGGTGCACTTGGCATCGCGCATCCTGATCCAGCGTTTGATGGTTTCGGTGAGCCGGTAACGTGTGCGGCCGATTTCCAGTGCTGCCCCGTTGCGGGGGTCGACGAGGACCCGGTAGAACGAGTCAGCCCCGTCCGCGACCAGTTTCCGTGCCATGGATGCCGGGATCGGGCCGAAACCATCCAACACTGCGGGTTCGTCGGTTTGGCCGAGGAGGGCGAGCACGGGCACGGTGACCAGGACGTCGGCCCGCGGGGTGGGGACTTCGCTGAGTTCAATGGCAGTTCCAGCGCCGAGGAGCAGGGAGGCGGCGATGTCGGGGCGGAGTTGGGTGAGGGTGCGCTCTTCGTCCGGTCCCTGCAGGCCGCGGGCGGTCGCGGTGGTCCGGTTCCAGATGGCGCAGGCGGTATCGCCAGGGAGGTAGAGGGAGACCCAGGCCATGCCGTCCTTGTCCGGGGTGTATTCCATCCGCCGGTCAGCCACCCCCTTGGCGTGCCGTTTCTCGATCGATTCCGGATGGTGGCGTTCCCGCCACCCACGGACCTTGGCCCGGAACCGGGACGGAACGAGCTCTCCGGGGGCCGCGCCGCGGGCGGGGTTCGGCGCAGCCGGGTCGAAGAAGTGCGCCACCAGCTTCAGCGCACCCTCGGAGGTGAGGCCTTCGGTTTCGTCGGCAATGATGCGGGCGTGCTGCCACGACATCACGCCCGAGGCCAGGGCTTCGAAAGCCAACGGCAGGGAACAGATCCGCCGTGACTGCTCCACCAACGCCCCTGCCGCCGCGGAGCTGATGGTCAGGACTCCCGCGATCTCCTCCACCACCGACATGTCCGCGTACGTGCGGTCCTCGATCGAGGCGCCCGGCGGCGTCATCGCCTGCTGGAACTCCACTGCCTCAACGGCGTCCCGTGCCTTCACCGCACCGAGCTGCGCCTCCAGCCGAGCGAAAAGCTCCAGGCGTTCCAGCCGGATCTCATACCGCCGCTGCAACGCATCCACACCGGCACAAGTATGAGCCCCGGAAGCCAGGAAAGCGTCCTCTTTCTCCAGGGCGTCCAGGGCGTCCAGGGCAGCAACAGAGGCACGGACACCCTCCAACGCCACCCCAGCACCACCGTCGATTCCCATACGAACATCATCCAACGGGGGTCCGACATTCAAAGGGCACCCGAAGCCAGGCCGGCACAGCAGGCGTTAGCGGTTAGCCCGAGGGGGTTACCCACGCGCCTTTGCGCAGCACGCGGGCCAGCTTCAAATCCTGGTCAAGCACCACGACGTCCGCCAGCATGCCGGGATGCAGGTCCCCGGCCAGCGACGAAAGCCCCAGCACGGACGCGGGAACAGCTGACGCCGAGGTTACGGCGTCGCGCAGGGAAACACCCGCTGCCACAGTAGTCCGGACGACCTCCAGCAGCGTGCTGGTACCACCCGCAATGGCACCAGTGTCGTCCACCCGCGCCACGCCTTGGTCCACCGTGACGGAAAGGGAGCCCAGCCGGTACCGGCCGTCATCCAGGCCGGTTGCAGCCATCGAGTCGGTAACGAGGGCGATATTGGCCGCACCTACGAGATCGAAGACCAGCTTCACCGTTTCAGGCGCCAGGTGCACTCCGTCGGCTATCAGCTCCACCACGGCTTCTCCCGCCCGTGCCGCGCTGAGGGCCGCCGCGACTGGTCCGGGGGAGCGATGGTGCAGTGGAGGCATGGCGTTGAACAGGTGGGTGACCGTCGGCCGCCGCCGTCCCGTGGAATGCCCGGCAGCGGCCAAACCGCCCGCTGCGCCCTTAAGGAAAGCCGCCGCCGTCGGATGATCCGCAGCCGTGTGTCCCAAGGACGGGATGATGCCGCGCGCCGCGAGGAGATCCACAAGTTCGAACGCTCCGGAAAGCTCGGCCGCCAGGGTCATGGAGACCATTGATTCCCCGGCAGCACCAAGGAATCCGGACACCAGACCCGGATCGGGATCCAACAGCAGCGCAGTGTCATGGGCACCGCACTGCTCCGTTGAGAGGAATGGACCCTCGAGATGCGAACCGGCAATAAGCCCCTCACCAGCCAGCCCCCGAAGAACGGCAAGGTTGCGGACAAGGTGTCCGGGCCGCCCAGTGACGATGCTGGCCAGAAGAGTAGTGGTGCCGCGGCTGTGAAGGTAGCGGGCGGCGTGACGGGCTCCGTCAAGGTTGCCTTCCGAGAAGTCAGAGCCGTGTGCGCCGTGACAGTGCAGGTCGACCAGGCCGGGCAGGAGAAACCCCGGGGCCGCGGCCCGATCCGGAAGAACCCCGGAAAATTCCGACGCCGCCCCAGCGAAGGTGACCACGCCGCCGTCGACCGCTACAACACCGTCCGGCACATCCAGGGTCGCCGAAACAATGTGCCCGCGGAGGATGAGCTCACTGTTCACGGTCCACTCGCCTCCCGCCACGGATTATTCCACAACGGCCCCGCGGGCATTCGGCACAAATCCTGCACGCGGCACTATCAGGCAAACTTCCTCCGTGCCGTTATTTCACCGTGCCAGTGGGAACCTTTACAGTGAAAGTGCTAAGCATGCTGTCTATTTCGGAGGGTGAACCTGATGCGAAAAGTTTCTGCGCTTGGAGTCATGGCTGCGGCGATGCTGGCGTTGGCCGGCTGTTCGGGAGGGGGCAGTGGTACTGCCAGCCCGTCGGGTTCGGCGACGGCGTCGGCGTCCGCCAGCCAGACTGCTGACGCCAAGGTGTACTCGGAGGATCAGCTCCGCGACCTCATCTCGGGGATGAAGGACGCCGACGGCAACGAGCTCAAGCTGTACTCCAAGGAACAGGTTGACCAGGGCGGAAACATCGCCAACCTGCTCATGAGCACGGCAACCGTCGATCCCAAGGACTGCAAGGACATTGCCACGGCGGGCCTGCTGGACAAGGTGGAAAACGGTGACGTTGCCGTGGCGCTATCCGACGGTAACCAGCCCCGCAGCCTGTCGGCCCAGTCCGGCAGCGACGGCCCGGATGCCGTAAAGACACTGAACGACATCAGCGGCAAGATGGACCAGTGCGCCAAGTTCTCGGTCTCCGCGCTGGGCCAGAAATACGACGTGTCCAGCAAGGAACTGAAGGCGGACACCGACGCGGACAAGACCTTCGCCACCGTCAGCACCCGCAGCGGTGACAACCAGCAGAAGCTGATGCAGGTTTCCGCCGCGCAGGGGCGCCTGCTGGTGGTTGCCACGAAGAGCGGCACCGACCTGGGTGACAAGGACCAGAAGGAACTTGAGGGCCTCATCAATGACGTGTTGAAGAAGGCCGACGGCGGGGGCGCAACTTCCAGCCCGTCCTCCACCGGTTCGTCGGGTTCAATGGGCACGTCCTCGCCGAGTGGCTCGGCTTCGTCGACTGCCTCGTCCACCTCTTCGGCGACGATGTCCTCGGGCAGCGGCGCCTCGTCGTCGGCCTCCCCGACTGCCTCGCGGTAGCCGCAACTCCGCAGCGTGGAGGCGGGCCAGGACTGCAAAGTCCTGGCCCGCATCTGTGCCGGGCCACAGCTTCGTGGGCCCGCTCCCTGCGTGCCCGAGCCGGTCTGCGCGTCGTGTCCTGCGTGGCCCTCAGGTCTACGCGAACTCCAGCCGGGAATTCAGCTCCGCCGCGACCTCGTCGGCCGGTGCGGAGGCGTCTATCCGCAAAAAGCCCGTGTACTCCGGCAGTTCCCGGTACCCGTGGTGGAAGGCAGCAAGGTCAGCGAGGCTCTCCGAATCCCTCCCGCGGGCAATGATGCGGCGGTGCGCTTCGGCGTGGTCGATGTCCAGATGGAAGACGGCGTCCGGTTGCGGCAGCCGGGCCAACAGCCAGGGGAGGAATCGTCCCCGGGACAGCCCTTTTGCGTGCCGCAGTGCCAGCTGGCAGTGAAGGTGGCGGTCCATGACCACCAGGCCGTCGAAGCGGCTGGCGCGCAGGTGCGATACCAGCACGTTGCCCACCCGGAGAAGGGTTTCGATTCGGTCTGCCACCCTGTCCGGCAGCCGCACTCCCAGCCTGGCCGCGGCCAGGGACATGACCCGCCGGCCCGCATGGTTGCTCACCAGCAAGGCCCGTCCACCGCGGGCCCGCACCATCGAAACCAGGGCGCGGGCCGCCGTCGACTTTCCCGATCCGTCGATGCCTGTCAGCACAATGATCATCCGGCCTCCTCCGCCGATCCTTTAACGGCGGGAGCGGGCGCAATGTCCCGGATGAGCTGGAGTTCACAGGCAGGGACGATGCGAAACTGCATGACGGCCCTTCAGAGGGTCTGGACCGGGTCGAGCCCGGCCCGCTGGCCCGGAGGGTCGGGATGGAACCAGGACCTACATGATGTTGGTGGGTACCAGCAGCGCCCAGGCCAGGGCAGGCGCCACCAGCACCACGCCGCCCGCATAGAACGTCAGCTGCTTGTAGACCCGTTGCCGGTCGTGATCCCGGGCATTGGCCACCACCAGTGCGCCGTCAGTGGAGAAGGGGGAGACGTCGACGACGGTGGCTGCGATGGCCAGCGCGGCAACAGTTCCGGAGGCGCTGAGCGAGCTCGTGGCCAGGAGGGGTCCGGCCAGGGGTATGAACGCGGTGAGCAGGGCGGTGGAGGAAGCGAAGGCCGAGCCGACACCGATCACATAACACAGGACCAGCGCGATCAGCAGCGGCGTACCCAGGGCCAGGGCCTGCTCGGCAAGGGTGTCGATGACCCCTACGTGCTCCAGCAGGGAGACGTACGTGATCATCCCGGCAACCAGCAGGACCGTGGACCAGGAAATGCCGCCGATGAAGGTCTTGTGCTCCTTGATGTTGATGAATGCCAGGAGCAGGCCTGCGGAGAGGGCCACAAAGCCGATGGGCAGGTGGAAACCGAGGGTGGCTGCCAGCATCACGGCGATCAGGACCAGGGTCAGGACCTGCTGTCCGTGCGGGCGTCCGGTGGCGGAGGTGTCGATGTCCGCGTGCTGACCCGCGGTGCCGTCACGCAGCCTGCCGATCAGGGCGAACAGGACAATGGTGAGCACTGAGAGGATCAGGTTCACGGCGAAGCTGGCAGTGAACAGGCCGCCCTGGGCGATTGGGAAATGGTTCTTCAGGGCGATGTCATGCACCAGCACACCGGCAACGGACAGCGGGGAGAAGCCGCCGGCGTGGGCGCCGTTGATGATGAACGCGCCCATGAGTACGGGGTGGATCCTCGATTCGTAGGCGAATCCGAGCGCTGCTGGAGCGAGCAGCGCGATGGCGGCGGGGGAGAAGGTGCCGAGCGAGGTCAGCGCGGCGGCGATCAGGAAGAACACCCACGGCAGCAGCAGGGTCTTTCCCCGGACCATCCGCACGCAGCCCTTGACGATGATGTCGATGGTGCCGTTCCGCTGGGCCATGCTGAAGAAGTAGGTGACGCCAATGATGGTCAAGACGATGCTGGCGGGAAACTCCGCCAGGATCTCCCGGTCCGACATCCCCAGCATGAAATAGCCGACGCCGAAGGAGGCCACCAGCCCCATCACCCCGATGTTCAGCGGCCATTTGGTGGCGATGACGAACATCGCCACGAGGATCACCAGCGGGATGATCTGGATAGCGGTCATGGCAGGCTCCGGTCTCGTGGCGGCTGCCTGGTTGAACATGCCACCGGTCACGGGGGCAAGCACGCGGGGTGCGGCTTGCCCATGGAAAGCATCATGACATTCCATTCGACGCTGCCGGGAATCGCGCGCCGGGCTCCTGGGAATTGCGCGCCGGAAGGCGCCGTCGGCTGCCTCGAGACCGTAGGCTGGAGGCCCGGAAGGGGTCTCCCCGGCCGGGCAGGCAGTTCCACAACAGGCAACTGCAGAACAGGCAGTTCCCAGGTGAAAGGCAGGACCATGACCGTTTCCAGCGACGATCCCCAGAACACCGCAGACCTCCGGGGCCCGGGCGATCCGGACGAAGCCAGGGAGGCCGCCAAGAATGCACCCCAGTCCGGGCAGCACCCCGAACAGCCGGGCGCGGCGAACATCCGTGAGGAACAGCAGGTCCACGCCGCCGGAACCGTTCCGGCGGCGTATGTTGGGGGCGGGGACGCGGCCGGCGCCAACAAACCGGAGGAAAGCAAGCCGGAAGAGGCGCTGGGGGAGCCGGGTACCTGGGACGACGAAGTCTAGGCATGATCTCCCGCACCGACATTGACGAGGCCGCGCGCCGGACAGCCGGCCTTATTCGCAGAACGCCGGTGATGGAGGCGGACCTGGGCCTGTCCGACGGCCAGGTCTGGTTCAAATGCGAGTTCATGCAGCACACGGGCACATTCAAGGCCCGCGGCGCGCTCAACCGCATCCTGACCGCCAAGGAGCGCGGGGAACTCAGGGGCGGCGTCGGCGTCGTGGTGGCATCCGGCGGAAACGCGGGGCTGGCCAATGCCTATGCCGCGAAGCAGCTGGGGGTTCCGGCCACCGTCTTTGTCCCGGAAGCCGCGCCCGCCGTCAAGGTCGCCAAGCTGCGGGCCATCGGTGCCACCGTGGTGCAGGGCGGGGCGGAGTACGCGGCCGCCTACCAGGCCGCCGTGGCCCACGCCGAGGAAACCGGCGCGGTTTACTGCCACGCCTATGACCAGCCCGAAATCGCTGCCGGTGCCGGAACAGTGGGCTCCGAGCTGCTGGAGCAGGTGCCGGACGTGGACACCGTCCTGGTGGCAGTGGGCGGCGGCGGGCTGATGGCGGGGGTAGCCGCCGCCGTCGAGGGCTCAGCCAAAGTGGTGGCCGTCGAACCGGAAACAGCGCCGACCCTGCACGCCGCCCTGGCAGCCGGTGAGCCGGTGGACGTCGCCGTATCGGGTATCGCGGCCGACTCCCTGGGTGCCCGCCGCGCAGGCGACATCGGCTTCTCAGTGGCGGTCCGCTGCGGCGTCGAAAGCGTCCTTGTCAGCGACGCTGACATCATTGCCGCACGCTCGGCACTCTGGAACGACTACCGGATCGTGGTGGAACACGGCGCTGCAGCAGCCTACGCTGCGTTGACCTCCGGCGCGTATGTACCGGGGACGAACGAGCGCGTTGCCGTCATCCTCTGCGGTGCCAACACGGATCCGGCCACGCTGTGACGCAGCCCGGGCGAATTGGACGCCCGGGCTGGATCAGCTGACTACTGGGCGCCCTGGCCGCAGAACTTGCTGTAGGTGCTGCCGGCCTCCTGGTAGCCGGACTGCAAATCGGCAAGCTTGTCCTTGTCCGGGTTCTCCTTGGCCTGTTCGTCCGTGTACGCCAGGATCTGTGCCAGGGCAGGCTTGAGGTCGTCCGAGGCCACGGCGTGGATGGGACGGATCTGGTTGGCGAGGTTGTTCATGCCCGTCTTGTCGGCGTTGTTAGCGGGGTTCGACACAACGGCCTGGATCCGCTCGCAGGTCTCAGCGGTGGTCAGTTGGTGTGTGGCGGTGCAGGCCGTAGCAGAAGCAACGAGGCCGGCGGCAAACAGGGCTGTGGCGAATTTCTTCATGGGTCCCTCGGTAGTGGTCAGAGGTTTCGATTGTAAGCAGATTGGGTACCCCCATGCCTTCGCAAGCCCAATACCGGCGCTTAAACTGGCAGTACCAATCGTGCGGAGCTTCCGCGGATGGGCCCCGCGCGCATCAAACCAGACTAAGGAACCAGCATGCGCCGAACAGTACGCCGCCGTGCCGCCGCGGGACTTGTCGCCCTGCTTTCACTGCTCCTCCCCACAGCCGTTCCGGCGTCGGCCGCGCCCCGATCAGGGGAGATAGTGCTCGACGGCGCCACCTCCGCGGAGGGCATCGCGGCGGGGGAGGGGAGGACTTTTTACGCAGGGGAACTCACCACGGGTGATATTTTCCGCGGTAACCTCCGCCAAAGCACCGCCACCCGCTTCATACACGCCCCCGAGGGGCGCGCAGCCGCCGGAATGAAGGCCGATCCCTGCCACAACCTGTTGTTCGTGGCGGGCGCCACCACCGGCAAGGCTTTCGTCTACGACACCGTCACCGGCAAACCTGTGGCCGATTTTGACCTGGCCAAGGGATTCATCAACGACGTCACCCTGACCAGCGGGGGCGCCTGGTTCACCAATTCGGCCGCGGCGGAACTCTACTTCCTGCCGGTGGGAGAAGACGGTGAACTGGGCACGGTGAAGACCCTGAAGCTAAGCGGCCCGGCTGCGGACCTCACACCGGACTTCAACCTCAACGGCATTGCCTCGGCTGACGACGGCAACGTCCTGCTGGTGGCGCATACAGCCGACGGCGCGGTATACACGGTCAACCCTGAAACGGGGGAGAGCGCAGCCATTGAGGGCGTCAGCGTCCCCTTCGTGGACGGCATCCTGGTGCGCGGCGGCACCTTGTGGGCGGTCCAGAACCAGCTGAACCAGATAGCCCGCATTGACCTGTCCGGGGACCTGTCCTCCGGCGTTGTGGAAGGCACGATCAAGAGCGACTCGTTCAATGTCCCCACTACCGTGGCCCTGTTCGGAAATACGCTGGCCGCCGTGAATGCGCAGTTCAACCAGCCGCCCAGCCCGTTCGAAGTGGTGTTGGTTCCGGCCCGGAAGTAGTGCCGTTAAACGAAACTGGTAAGCAGCAGGAACTGCTTACCAGTTTGGCCTGGGGGATCCGGAATCGCCTGGGGGGATCCGGCAAGACGGATCAGATGGTGCGCGGAGCCTTGGCCAGGTTGTCCTTCAGCTGGGCGGCGGTCTGCCGCTTCACGTAAGCCGGACGGTCCCGCTCCACACGCCAGCTCTCCGAGAGCGGGCCAACATTGACGGTGTCGAAACCGAATTCGTCGTAGAGGCGGGTCACGAGCTCGGCTGCTTCCGGATAGTCGCTGGCGGTGGCCAGGGCGCGCCGGTCGGGGGTGCCGGCGGGTGATCCGTCGGTGGTGATGTCCGCGGCCATGATGTGGTTGAAGCCCTTGGCCACCTTGGACTGCGGCAGGTGCTCCTGCAGCAGCCCGGAGGTGGTGGCCTCGCCGTTGTCCAGGGCGGGGATCCTGCCGTCCCGCTCCCAGTAGTAGTTGTTCGTGTCGATCACAACCTTGACGGCCAGCGGCTCCACCGGGACGTCCTTGTAGTTTTTCAGCGGGACGGTCACCACTGCGAAGTCGCCCGCGGCTGCCGCTTCGGCTGCCGTGGCAGCCCGGGCCTTCGGGCCAAGCTCAGCCACCAGGTCATGGAGCGTCTCCGGCCCGCGCGAGTTGCTGATGACCACGTCGTAGCCCAGTTCCACGGCCTTCCGTGCGACCTGGCTGCCAATATGTCCTGCACCAATGATTCCGATTGTTGTCATAGTGGCGGCAACAGCGGTCCCCCTGCAGATATTTCAGCCGGTTCCCGGGAATAAAAGGGCGGGGTTCCGGCTACCTACTTACCCAGGTAGCGGCCCGGGCGGTGGTTCAGGGCAAGGATGAGGTTCAGCAGCGTGGCGCCGGCAGCGGACAGCACCACCAGCAGCGGCGGCACCAGGACCAGCGATGCCAGCACGATGGCAACGTCCAGCACCATCTGCACATATCCGGCGCGCCAGTTCAGCTTCTCCTGCAGCAGCAGGGCAAGGATATTGAAGCCGCCCAGGCTGGACTGGTGCCGGAACAGGATCAGGAGGCCGACGCCGGCCAGCAGGTTTCCGCCTACCACGCCGTACACCGGGTCGAGGTTCAGTGACCCCAGCGCGGCAGGGTGCAGGCTTGCCATCACGGAAACGAGGGCGATGGCCGCCCCGGTGCGGAGGGTGAAATTCCACCCCTTCTTCCAGACCGCCAGCGCGAAGAACGGCAGGTTCACGGTGAAGAAGATGACACCAAACGGCAGTGCAACGGAGTAGCTGAGCAACAGCGCCAGGCCTGCGGTGCCGCCGGTGACGGCGCCGCTGGACTTGAGGAGGAACAGGCCCAGTGACGCCGCAAAGGTGCCGGTCAGGATGCCCAGGACGTCCTCAACCACGGAATGGCGGACGGCCGACGGCGGCGCAGGACGTCCCGCCGTCGGCTCTTCCAGGAGCGTGGCCGGGGCAGTAGTGGTTGCGTCAGCATGGACCTCTATGGACGTGCTCACTGCGCTGCAAACCGCCCGCGGTCTGCCAGGACAGCCAGCACACGGTCATTGGTGGCGGCATCGGCCAGGGTGATGCGCACGCCGTCAACCGCGTAGCCGCGTGCCAGGATGTCGGCCTGGGCCAGCGCGTCAAGGAGTTGCACGCGCAGGTCGTCCGAAGCCCGCACCCAGTAGAAGTTCGCCTGGCTGTCCGGGACGTCCCAGCCCAGGCCCCGAAGTGCTCCGATCACGCGGGTCCGTTCCTTCGCCACCGCCTCGGTGCGCTCAAGGATCTCGTCCCCTGCAGCAAGCGAAGCGACCGCGGCGGCCTGCGCCATCCTGTTGACGCCAAAAGGAACGGCCGTGCGCCGAAGGCCTTCGGCGATCTCCGGCCGGGCAATGGCGTAGCCGATCCTCAGCCCAGCCAGCCCGTACGCCTTGGAGAAGGTCCGCAGGATGCAGAGGTTGGGGTAGCGGCGGTAGAAATGCAGGGAGTCGACGCCCGGGCCGCGCTGGAACTCAACATACGCCTCGTCCAGCACTACCAGTACCCGCGGGGGGACGGACTGGAGGAACTCCTCCAGCGCCTCCGCGCTGATGGACACCCCGGTGGGGTTGTTCGGCGAGCACAGGATCACCAGCCGGGTGCGCTCCGTAATGGCCGCAGCCATGGCCGTGAGATCGTGGTGCTCATCTGCCAGCAGCGGCACGGGGACCGAAACGGCGACGGCCACCGCCACCAGGATGGGATAGGCCTCGAAGGACCGCCAGGCGTACACCACCTCGTCGCCGTGCGAGCAGACGGCGGAGATAATCTGCTGCAGCACACCGGAGCTTCCCGGTCCGGCGGCAACCTCATCAGCGCTGACACCGAAGTGCGCGGCAATGGCCTCCCGTGCTTCCACCGCCCCCATGCTCGGGTACCGGTGGATCCTGCCGGCCTCGGCGGCAATCGCGCCGACGACGGACGGCAGGGGAGTGAAGTGGCTTTCGTTCGAGGCAAGAGCCGCGGTCAGGGCAGACTGGGCGCTCTTGCTTACCACGTAGGCGGGAAGCTGGGCGACGGCGGCGCGGACCTCTGGGGCGGCGGCTTCTGGAAGCGTGCTGGTCATGGACAGCATGATCGGTGAATTCAGGACGTCTGCGCAACAGGGGAGGATTGAGCAGGACACATCCAGCAGATGTTGTCTCCAGCAGTGGCAAAATGCTCACTATGCATCTTATTGACGCCCTTGACGCAGAGATCCTCCTCACACTTGACCGTGACCCGCAGGCTACTGTCCTGTCCCTCTCCCGGACGCTGGGCGTGGCCCGCAATACGGTGCATGCCCGGCTCCGCCGCCTCGCCAATGACGGCAGTCTGGCACCCTTCAGCCAGCGGGTGCGGACCGGGGCGCTTGGCCTGCCGCTGATCGCCTTCATCTCGATTTCCATCAGCCAGTCCTCCAGCGACATTGCCGTGGCAGCGCTGCAGACCATCCCGGAGATCATTGAAATGCATGCCACGACCGGCGATGCCGACCTGCTGGCCAAGGTGGCCGCGAGGGACCCGGCCGACCTGCACCGGATTACCAACGCGATGCTGGCGATTGACGGCGTCGTCCGCACCAGCACCGCCATGTCCCTGGTGGAAGTGATGCCCACCCGCACAGTGCCCCTGCTGCAGGCGGCCGCACACAAATAGCGAGCAGCCCTTGCGAGGCCCGCCCGCTGCCAGGGAGGGCAAGAGGTGGTGGCGGACAGGCGAACGCAGGAGAACATTTTCTCCCAATTACTACCGGTCAAGACCTTGACCGTTCTTGTAAAGCGCTGATAAACCTAAAGGGCAGAAAGCGTTTTCCTCGTCGTCCTCTCCTCCCCGCAATCACTCCCGGGGATAGGAGTTGCTTTGAATGAAACGTTCCAAATGCGTCTGTGGCAGCCTCACCTGCCGCCGCATCAAAGGAGATGTTCTTTTGGCAAACCCCTCAATGTGTTCCCCGAAATCCCCGGCGGGCAGGGCGCGGAAGCCTGTGCCCGCTGCCGCGGCGGCCACGCTCGCTGCGGCAGTGATGGCCTTGGCCGGCGTCCCGTTTGCTGCCGCTGACCCGGGCCCGGGAGGCCCTGCCGCTCCGGCGCCCCGCGCACACTCAGGCCTCGCGCGCCAGGTGGAAAACCTGGACCGCGCCCCGGTTGCCGTCCTGACGGACCAGGGCGTCAGCTTGGGCTGGCGGATGCTGGGCCTGGACCAGGACAGCGTTGGCTTCCAGGTCATCCGCGACGGCGTCCTCATTACCCCCGAGCCCATCCGGGACACCACCACATACCTTGACCCGGCGGGAACGGCGGACTCCAGGTACGTGATCAAGACCGTGGGCAACGGCAACGGACAGGACAGGCTCAGCGCCGGGTTCAGTCCGCTGGCACAGAATTACCTCCCATCAAGCTGGACAAGCCCGCGGACGGCGTCAGCAAGGATGGAAAGCCGTACACCTACAGCGCCAACGATTCCAGCGTTGCCGACCTTGACGGTGACGGCGCGTACGAGATCATCCAGCTGTGGAACCCGTCCAATTCACAGGACAACTCCAAGTCCGGCTACACCGGGAACGTCTACGTGGACGCCTACAGGATGGACGGCACCAGGCTGTGGCGCATCGACCTGGGCCGCAACATCCGGGCGGGCGCCCACTATACGCAGATGCTGGCCTATGACTTTGACGGTGACGGCAAGGCCGAGGTGGCGTTCAAGACCGCGGACGGAACCACCGATGCGGCGGGAACCGTCATTGGTGATGCTGCGGCGGATTACAGAACCAGTGCCGGCTATGTCCTGTCCGGGCCGGAATTCCTCACGGTGTTCAACGGCGCCAGCGGCACCATCATGGACACCGTTCCCTACGATCCGCCGCGCGGCGCTGTATCCGCGTGGGGCGACAATTACGGCAACCGCGTAGACAGGTTCCTCGCCGGAGTGGCGTATCTGGACGGTGAACACCCGTCGATGATGTTCAGCCGCGGCTACTACACCCGCACTGTGCTGGTCACCTACGATCTTGTGCACGGCAAGCTGGTGAAGCGCTGGAAGTTCGATTCCGATGTGGCTGGAGCCGAGTACAAGGGCCAGGGCAACCACAACCTCTCCGTGGCGGATGTGGACCAGGACGGCAAGGACGAGTTTGTTTTTGGCTCCATGACGATCGACGACGACGGCACTCCGCTGTACAACACCGGGCTGGGCCACGGCGACGCCATCCACACGGGCGATCTTGATCCCTCCCAGCCGGGGCTCGAGACCTTCGCAGTGCACGAAAGCATGAGCCAGAGCGGCAACCGCGGCGCCACGTTCCGCGATGCCGCCACCGGCGAAGTGCTGTGGAGCATCCCCGCCGTCAAGGACACAGGCCGCGGCGCCACGGGCGACATTGACCCCCGTTTTCCGGGCTCTGAAAGCTGGGCTGTAGGCGGCGATGCCGCGTGGAACTCCCCGGTGGGGTTCCTGATGTCCGCCAAGGGTGAGCGGATCTCGGACAAGATCCCTGCAGCCAACTTCATGGCTTGGTGGGACGGCGACCTGCTGCGGGAGATCGTGGACCATGACTTCGACGCCGTGGCCGGTATGGGAGTGCCCACCATCTCCAAGTGGAACTGGGGAACCGAAACCAGCGACCGGCTCCTGACCGCTTCCGGCGCGCGGACCAACAACCACACCAAGGGCAACCCGTCCCTGCAGGCGGACCTGCTGGGCGACTGGCGCGAGGAACTCGTGTTCCCCTCCGCCGACAGCACTGAGCTGCGGATCTACACCACCACCTCACCCACGGAGGTCCGTCTGCGCACCCTGATGCACGACCCGATGTACCGGACCGGCGTGGCCCGTGAAGCGGTGGGCTACAACCAGCCGCCGCACCCCAGCTTCTTCATCGGCGAGGGTATGCAGGCACCGGCCATGCCGGCCGTCTACTACGCCGGAACGGCCAAGTAGGCTACCGGAGACGCAGCGCCGCCCGCCTTGGGGGAAGGCGGGCGGCGCTTGCTTGTGGGTCAGTGCGGGTCAGTGGCCGCCGAGGTTGCCACCCACCGGCGGAAGGCCGCCCTCGGTGCCGCGGTCGTCCCCGCGCCGTTCGCCGGCGCTGAGGTTCTCGCCTTCGAGCGTCTCGTCGGACTCCCCGGTGGTGTCCACCAGGCCGTTGGTCTGGTCGAAGGCGTGCCCGATCCTGTCATCGCCCAGGTCGGCGACTGAACCGGTGGAGCCCGCCGCCGCCGTCGTGCCGGCTGCCGGAACCCCGACGCCTGCGTCCGCCGAGCCTGTGGTGGAGCCGGTGGTCAGGGGCTCCGCGGGAACAACCGGTTCTGCCGGAACCACAGGAGTGGTCTCGGTGACCGTCACATCGCGGGTCTCCGTCTTGTCCTTGTTGCCGCTGGCTGCCATCGCCGCTGCTGCGCCGGCAGCCGCTGCAATGCCGACGCCGGCGGCAACCTTGCCGGAAACGCCGGCTTTGCCGGAATCGCCACGGGACGCGCCCGCATGTTCAACGCCGGGGGTGCCAACCGCGGAGCCGGCGTTCACCGATCCGCGCCAGGCGCCGCTGGCGTAGCCTTCATCCTCGATGAATTCCTTGAACTTCTGCAGGTCCGATTCCGCCTGCCGGTCAACGACGTTCAGTTTGTCGCCCACCTTCTCGACCAGGCCTTCGGGTTCATATTCGAGGGTCAGCCGGAGGGAGGTCTGGCCGCCTCCGACGTCCTCGAAGTCCACGGCGCCGGCGTTCGTGGCACCTTCGGTGGCGGCCCAGGCAACGCGCCGGTCCGGGACCTGCTCCAGGATTTTGGCTTCCCATTGCCTGCGGACGCCGCCGATCTCGGCCACCCATTCCAGTCGGTCGTCACTGAGCTGCGTGACGCTCTTGACGCCGCCCATGAAGTGCGGGAACTCCTCGAACTGGGTCCACTGGTTGTAAGCGGTGCTCACCGGTACGTTCACCAGAATGCGTTTTTCCACCTTCGTGCTCATAACGTCTCCTTCGCTTTGTTACCGGGGACTGACGACCAGGGAAAAATCATCAGCATGCTTACCAACATACCTACTGACTGCTTCGGATTCCAGAGCGGTGGGCGACAAAAACGCGAAACCTCCGAAAGGCGGGCTTACTCAGGGCGCCACCACGACGCCGTAGGAGCCCTCGTTGAGTGCGCTTGGTTTGGTGGAAGGAGCCACCACGCCGAAGTCGTAGCCCTTGGCCCGGATGGCGTCGATGGTCTTGGACAGGTAGTCCCATTGGGAGGCGGGGCAGGACAGGACGTCGTTGCCGTCGTGGAGCAGGATGATTGCACCCGGGGTGACCTCATCCAGCACGTACTTCTCGACTCCAGCTGCACCGGGGCACTCGTAGTCGCCGGGCTCGCCGACCGCCCAGTGCCACTGGATGCCGCCGCTCATGCCGATGCTCCTGATGTATTTGAGCGCGTAGGGGGTGCTGTTGCCGAACGGGAAGCGCATCAGCACGGGTGTGGTGCCGGTGATGGCCTTGAGGGTGGCGTTGGTGCGGTCAACTTCCTGCTTCTGGTTCGCCTGGGTGAGGTCGGGGAAGTTGGCGTGGTCCCAGGAGTGGTTGCCGATAACGTGCCCCTCGGCTTTGATCCGGCGGACAAGGTCCGGGTACTGCTGGGCGTGGGAGCCCTGGATGAAGAACGTTGCCTTGACGTTCTTTTCCTTGAGGACGTCGAGGACAAAAGCGGTGCGCTCGGCGGATGGCCCGTCGTCAAAGGTCAGGCCGATCAGTGGCTTGTCGGCGGCATGGGCTGATGCAGGGGCTCCGGCGACTAAGGCCAGAATCAAGCTCAGGGCAGCCAGGGCCATGACCGCAATCTTGCTTTTCATGGTGCTCTTTCCCTTCCCAAGGCTGCTTTCAACCTTGTTTAGGTGAGCACCCTATGACCGCCTTAAAGGGGGTGTAAACAGATGGCAGGCGTCGACTGCGTAACTTCTCCTGCCTCCCGCAATGGTGCAATTCCGGGCGTTACCTAAGCGTTGCCTGGAAGGGATAAGCGGACGACGGCGGCACCGGGCCGGGTGCCGCCGCCGCGGTTTTGGCCGGGCAGGTTGCGTCAGTCCAGGTACTGGCCCACCAACGCAAGGTTCTGGATGACGGCAAGCCCAAACTGCGCGGTGTCATTGGTGGAGACGGTGGGCGCCTCATCCACCGGCTGCAGCACGAACGGGGGCGCGATCCGCCGCAGCGAGAACGCTGATCCATGGTTCAGGTGTTCCCCGCCCTCGGCAAAACTCTCCCAGGCCCGGGCTGCCAGGTCACGATCCTGCAACCTTGCCGCCGCGTAGGCCGTCAGGCGGCTGTGCGCCTGGGTCAGGTGGATGCCCTCCAGCGCCTGTCCTACCGCCTCCACCTGTTCCTCCTTCGTGGCCAGGAACAGCCGGCAGTACTGCAGCCAGGCCCGCTCGAACTGCGGGTCCGGTGCCAGGTCCACCAGCTCACTGCAGATCTCCACCAGCCCGAACACCGCGCTGAGGTGCGACACAGAGATCTGCTCCCGGCCGGTGTCGAACCGTCCCTTGTCCAGGTCATACAGCGCCTCGCCGGTGAGGAAGCCGTACTTGAGCGCGCCGATGTCAGCCATGGTGCCCAGCAGCCGGTCGCGGGAGCGCGGGTTGCCCGTCCTTTCCCAGTCGGTGAGCCAGGTTGCCGCGAGCGAGCCCCAGTCTGTCCCGAGACCCACGCCCAGGGCGCCCCGGTTGGGCCGGTAGGTGGCGGCGTCCGGGCGGACTTTGCGGACGGGGTCCAGGCCCAGGAAGTTTTGGTCGTTGTCCACCAGTTCGGCCAGGAGGTCGCCGGTGCGCTCGTCCGCCGTCAGGTAGTAGTAGAAGCGGCGGTAGGCGGGGGTGCTGATCCGCAGCTGTTTGGCGCTGCAGCCCCAGTGCTGGACGTTGTGCCGCGATCCCAGGCCCTTCCATGGCCCCAGGTGGTAGACGTCCACGTCGCCGGTATGCCGGGTCATGGCCTCGGCGAACCGGAAGATGTCCGCCCTGCCGGAGCGCAGGTAGGAGTACCAGAGCCAGAGGTCCGGGGAGAGCTCCGAGTTGTCCCACGCGTAGCCGCCAACGTCATAGCGCCACACATGCCGGTCGAAATCGTACGTGTGCATGACGTCGCCGTAGTTCCAGAAGCCGTACCAGCGCCGCTGCTCCACCTGGTAAGCATAGAAATCGAAGAGGAAGTCCAGCCGGTCTTCCAGCCGTGCCCGTTCCGGCGTGCTCCGGTCCACCGGGGCCCAGTCGCCGAACACGCCCGCGGAATGCAGGTACTCCGGAGTGGCCTGGAGCAGGGCGGGCGTGGAGGCAGCGGCGGCGTCGGCGGCCAGGCTTTCGGTTGGCGGGGTGGCCTCGTAGGCGAACAGGGTCAGTTCGTGGGTGCGGGCAATGCCCGTGGGGTTGCCGAACCCCGGTTCGTAGTCCTCGTACGTGATTTCCAAGCCTTCGAGCTGTTCCTCGAACGTGTCCTGGCCCAGGCCGTCGTGGTAGAACCGCAGATCCATGGGCTGCGCTTCGGGGGAGTACAGCCAGGCCGTCAGGGCGGCTTCGCTGCCCGCCGCGCCGCGGATGTCCAGCTGCCCCGGATGGGATTGCCAGAAGTCCTTGATGCCGACTCCCAGGCCGCCACGGCTGTCGCTCAGGGAACAGAAACCGGCGGCACGGGTTCCGCCGGAGATGCCCACCCAGCCGCGACCGGCAGCCGTGCGCTTGCGCACTTCGAAACCGTCCGCGTTGAGCTGGCTGAGCATGTAGTCGCCCCATGTGGGGATCAGGTGCAGCCGGCCGGAGACCTCCGGGTTCCAGGTCTGTTCCGGGGGAGTGGCGCGTCCGGCGATCTGCGCCTCCCGCACCTCCGCGCCCGGGTCCCGGCGGAGCCCGGTCAGGCCGCGGACTGCCTCGGCGAGGAAACCGCCGTCGGCTCCTGCAATGCGGATGTGCCGGTTGTGCAGTTCGGCCTCCAGTGGCACGGTGAACCGTACGCCGAGTCCGGCCAGGAAGTCCCGCTCCGGGTCGCCGTCCCAGATGAAGGAGTGCACCATCCGCACGCTGCGGGCGTTGGCGTGGAAGTAGAAGCGCACCACAAAGGGCAGCCAGGAGCGCCCGTTGCCGGGACCATCCTGGCGGTGCCGGCCTTCCAGCCGCACCACCGCCCGGACCGGGCCGTTTTGTTCGAGGGCGACGGCCGTGACCTCGCCGGTAAAGGCCTCCCGCCTGGCCGTCCCTGACCCTTCGGGGATGCCATCCTGCAGCAGGCTGACCAGCCGGGCGTCCCGGGCAACGGTCCTGCCGTCCCGGGAAAGGCTGCTGAACAGGGTTGAACCGCCGCAGTTGATGACCATCTGCAGGACGCCGGTATCCACGGTGATGGCGTCCGCGCTTTCGGTGACCACGACTGAGGCGATGCCCGACGACGGCCGGCCGGCCCGGGCGGCTGTGCCGGTGTCGGCCGTCACGTGGTAGGTGTCCGACGGCGAGCAGGTCGCCGGGAGCGCGACGCCGGCCCACTTCAGGGATCCGTCCGGCCAGGTGGCCAGTGGCCACGCCTGGCTGGGGACGCGGGCGCCGGTGGCGTCCGCAACTGCCAGGGCCTCCACCCCAGGCACTGTGCCGCGTGGGAACGGCATGCCCCACGTGCTTCCGCCGCTGATTTCCGCAGGAGCTTGTCCGTCGATCCACCTGATGAGGGTGCTGTCCGCCATGTCATCCAATTCCGCTGGTTGCCGCGCGCAGGACTCCCGCATCCACGGGAAAGCGCTTTCTCACTATAGTTACAACGTAGTAGACCAGTGCCCTCCGGGCAAGGGCCTGCTGCGGGGCAGGACAGCCTGCCGGGTGAGGTGGAAGGTGTGGCGTGGGACGTACCGCCGGCGAAGGGGCTACTTATCGGCGGCGTCGCCGGCGTCGTCCGCTCCTTCGGCAGGGTCCTGCGAATGCATGCGCAGGTCCTGCGGGTCTGCGTCCGGGTCGCCTTCGGCAGGTGCCTGGTTGTGGACCCGGTTGTCGTCGCCCATTGCTGCATTCTCAGTCATGGCTGCTCCTGTCATGTCCCGGGACGGGGCCGGTGTTCTGCGGTACCCCTCATTCAGCGCCCCGCTACCCGCCCTGTCAAGGAGCATCCACACCTCTGGCCGCAGCCGTGCTTGTGTGCTGGACGCCCAGATTCCCATCAAGGACCTCCCGCTGTACAGCTACGACTATGACGCCGACTTCCCGCCCGGGGGCCATGCCCTCAAGGAAGCCACCGAGGCCGCCGACGGGATCCTGTTCGTATCTCCCGAATACAACCGCTCCATCCCCGGCGCCCTGAAGAACGCCATCGACTGGGGCTCCCGCCCGTGGGGAACCATCTCTTTTGCCCGCAAGCCCACCGGCAGCATCGGCGCCTCGCCGGGCAGCATCGGCACGGCGGTGATGCAGTCCGCCATGCGCAGCATCCTGAGCTTCCTCGATGCCCCGCAGCTGAACGCGCCGGAGGCGTACATCACCTACAAGGCAGAAGCTTTTGGGGACGACGGCGAGGTCAAGGATGCGTCCACCGCCAAGTTCCTGGGGCACTACATGGACGAGTATGCGGCCTTCGTGGCGAGGGTCCTGGCTGCCAACGCACCGGGCCACATCGGCGACCTGGAACCGGATGCGGCCAAGCTTTCCCGTTAGTTCCGTTCTCCACCAGGGAGCTTTCCGTCAGGCATACGGCTGCCCGCCGTCCCAGCAACGGCGGGCATCCGAGTCTTTGGGCAGGCGTGTCCGGCGCCTGGGATCCGGGGATGTGGGTCAGTCCAGCGGCAGCGTCACCGTCACGCTGGTGCCCATCCCCGGGGTGGCACTGATATCCACGGCCCCACCCGCTTCCTGCACGGCGACCGCCATGAGCCGCAAACCATAGCCGTGGTGCCGCCCGCAGGTGGCGAGGTCGCTGTCAAAGCCCGTGCCGTCGTCGGCCACCACCAGGCGGATGCCGTGGTCAACGGCTGCCAGCTGGATGGTGAGCGTGTGCGCAGCGGAGTACTTGAAGGCGTTGCTGAGTGCCTCGCGGGCGGACTGGTACAGGAGGGACGCGGAGTCCGCCGGGATCTCGATGCCCCAGTGCGGAGTATCCCAGTGGACCACGGTCCCGCGCTGCCGCATGGGCGCCGTGAGCCGGTCGATGCAGCCGGCGAGGCCCAACGTGTGGAAATCCAGCGGCTGCCGGTCTGTCAGCACGCCGCCCACGGTTGTGACGTCGCTGTCCAACGCTGTTCTGCTTCCCATGACTTCCTGCTCCCCGCAAGCTGGTTGGTCTGATCTCTCCAGCGTGGACCCGCAAGGTATGGGGATCGTAAGGTTTGGCTCAAGATCCCATCAATTCTGCGCGCGGCGCCTCACGGGCCGGGTAGGGCCCGCTTACCACCGGACGGGACTTCTTTGATGGCCCCGTGTTTCAGTTCTGCGCAGCTGGGGACAGAACACGTATGCCTACTTGGTTGATGTCACTTGTATGGGGTACCGGTGCCGGTGCGGCGCTGGTCCTGGGAGCAGCCGTGTCCTGGCGGTGGTCCATACCGTCCAAGGTGGTCTCCACCATTATGTCGTTCGGTGCGGGCGTGCTGATCTCCGCCCTGGCGTTCGAGTTGGTGGACGAGGCCGTCAAAGGTGGCGGCCTGTGGCCCACGGTGGCAGGCTTCCTGGCCGGCGCTGTGGTGTACGTCGGCGCCAATATGCTCCTGGCCAAGGCCGGCGCCAAGCACCGCAAGCGGTCCGGAGACCAGCAGCCCTCCGAAAAAGACGATCCCGGCAGCGGCACGGCAATCGCCGTCGGGGCGCTGCTGGACGGCGTCCCGGAATCCGTGGTCCTTGGCGTCGGCCTGCTGGCCGGGGGAGCGGTGAGTCCTGCCATGCTGGCGGCCGTCTTCATCTCCAACGTGCCCGAAGGGCTTTCCGGGACAGCCGGCATGAAGAAAGCCGGCCGGAGCAGGGGCTACGTGTTCGGACTGTGGGGCGGCATCGCGATCCTGAGCGGGGTGGCCGCGCTTCTGGGGTACGTGGCGCTGGAGGATGCGCCGGACGAGCTGGTCGCGTTCATTACGTCCGTGGCGGCCGGCGGCATCCTGGCCATGCTGGCGGACACCATGATCCCGGAGGCCTTCGAGGAGCATCACAACCTCACCGGGCTGACAGCGTCCGTGGGGTTCCTGACAGCGTTTACGGTGCACCACTTGGGCTGAGGGCACTGACGGGAGCCGTGAGCCTGCCGTCCCGCATGGTGGCCACCGCGTCCGTCAGGGGCACGAACTCGGTGTCATGCGTGACCATCACCGTGGCCACGCCAAACTCCGTGGTCACCTGCCGAAGCAGCCCCACGATGGCCGCGCTCCGTTCGTGGTCCAGCGCCGCCGTCGGCTCATCCACCAGCAGTACCTTGGGACTCCCCATGAGCGCCCGGGCGATGTTGACGCGCTGGCGCTGACCTCCGGAGAGCTGGTGCGGCAGCTTGCCGGCGGCCGCGGCGAGTCCGACGACGTCCAGCAGTTCGGCTGCCTTGACCCGGGCCGCTTTGGCGTTCCCGCCACGAAGGTGGTCGCTGATGACGAGCTGCTCAAGGGCGGTGAGTGACGGCAGCAGGTTGGGCTGTTGGAAGATAATGCCCACTTTTTCGCGCCGCAGTGCGGTGAGCTCCTTGTCCTTGAGTCCCGCCGTATCGGTGCCGTCAATGATGACCTGCCCGCGGGTCGGCTGGACCAGGGTGGCGGCGGTGGCCAGGAGGCTGGATTTACCGGATCCTGAGGGGCCCACGAGGGAGACCAGCTGACCTGCGCAGGCGGTGAGGCTGACCTGGTCCAGGGCGGTGGTGGTCCCGCCGCCGTCCGGGTATTCGAGGGTGACATTGACCAGGCTCAGGGGAGCGGTTGCTGCTGAAAAAGACATGGAGCGTTCCTTTCGGGGGAGGGAAGAGGGGTTAGTTGCCGCCGAGCGCCAGGAGCGCATCGACCTTGGTGACGCGGCGGACAGCCAGCGCGGCACCGGCCAGGCCCAGGGCAACGATCCCGACGACGGGAATCACCGTGGTGCCCAGGTCCAGCTGGAAGGGGGCCGCCTGGGCCGCGAATGCTCCGGCGGCAACACCCACGGCCCCGCCCGCTCCGGCGCCCGCCAGCAGCACAATGGCGGCCTGGGTCATGGCGTCGCGCAGGATGTAGGTACTGGGCGCGCCGATGGCCTTGAGAACGGCGATGTCCCGGGTGCGCTGGATGGTCCAGACGGTCAGGAAGGCCACGATCACCAGCGCCGAAATTCCGTACAGGAACGCCTGCATCAGGGTCAGCGACCCGTTTTCGCTTTTGAAGGAGCCCAGTGCCTGGAAGGAACCGGTTCGGGACGCGCTGACGGTATGCGCTGCAGCGTTCGCTGCGGCCTCATCCACTGTGGCCCCGTCCGCGTAAGTGACGGCCACGACGGTAGCCAACTGTCCGCCGTCGGACACGTGTGCCGCCTTGGCCCATGCGGGCAGCGCGGTCCACACTACGCTGGTGTGCGCGTACCACTGGTCCGGCACCACGGCCGCGACCGAAAGTTCCACGCCGCCCAAAGACAGCTTGTCGCCCTGGCCCACCGACAAGGCCTCCGCCACCGAGGCACCCACCGCGGCCGTGCCGGCGGACACCTCCACAGGTGGCAGAGGGCTGCCCGGCGATACGCCGAAGACGGCCACGTTCGCCGTCCCCGAACCATCAGCCGTCTGCGCCCGCGTCTGGGTGATGCCCAGCGGTTCGGCGGACCGGACCCCGGGCCGGGCCTTCCAGTTGTCCACCTGGGCGGCGGTCACCGAGCTTTCGGTGAAGGACGCCTTGGGGGAACCGGAGCCGGGGGCGCCGAAGACGATGGTGTCCACCGGCGTAGCCGCAGCTGCCCCGAGCCTGGCGATGGCGGACGTGGACTGCTCGGCAAGGCCCGCCGTCAGGCCGGACAGCATGACCAGCAGCAGGGTGATCAGGGCTACGACGCCGCCCATCATGGCGAACCGGCCTTTGGCGAAGCGGATATCGCGGATTGCCAGGAACACGTTGTTTCTTCTCTCAGCAGGGATGGATTGTTCTGTAGTTCCACCTTCCCGACCGGCGCCTCCACGGACATCGCGGGGATGGTTGAGCCACGGGCAGGGAACGGTTGAGCCCGGAGTCAACCTTTCGGTTGATCCCCTCCCCGCAGTCCCCGGCATAAGCTGATGAAATGCCTGCCACGCCCCTGCCGCAACCACCGGAGAAGGCCGCAGGTGTTTCCGCGCGGGGGCCGCTGAACGCCCTGGAAAACGCATCATCCGCAGCTATCCTCCGCATCCTGCGGGTCACGCTGCACACCGGCTTCGCGCTGCTGCTGGCCGTCGGCCTGGTCCGGATGCTGATAGCGGGAGGTACCCTGCGCTGGGTGTGCGCCGGCGCCGCCGTCGTCCTTGCTGCTGTTTACCTGGCCGGCACGGTCCTGGAGAAGCGCCATGCCGAGGGGCGGACCGGGGTGGATCCGCGCCGCTACGGTTTGCTCTGGCTGGGCCTGGTCACGGCACTGTGGGTCTTCCTGCTCGCCGGCAGCGCCGATTTCGCCTGGCTGGCGTTCCCCATCTTTTTCCTGCACCTTCATTTGCTGCCACGGCGTGCCGCGCTCCTGACCATCGCGCTGATGACAGTCGCGGTCATCGCTTCCCAATGGGCCGCCAGCGGTGCTCCTGTCCCGCACGCCGCGGCCGTCGTCGGGCCCGTCCTGGGCGCGATCTTTTCCGTCATCACCGGCCTGGCCTACGCGGCCCTGTACCGCGAGGCGGAAAACCAACGGCGCGCGGCGGACGAGCTGCGGCGGACGCGGGAGGAGCTGGCGCGGTCCCAGCACCAGGCGGGCGTGCTGGCGGAGCGCGAGCGGCTGGCCCGGGAGATCCACGACACACTGGCGCAGGGCCTGTCCAGCATCGTGCTGCTGGGGCGGGCCGCCGGCCAGTCGCTCGCCGACGGTGATGCCGCCACGGCTTCAGGCCGGCTGGCGCTGGTGCAGCAGACCGCGGCGGACAACCTGGCCGAAGCCCGCAGTTTTGTCCGCGGCCTTTCCTCACCGCAACTGGAGGGCACCACCCTGGTGGAGGCCCTGGGACGGCTGTGCGACAGGGCCGGGACAGACGCCGACGCCGCAGGGGTGCCGCTGCGCTGCCGGCTGGAGGTGGACGGCGAGCCACAGGAACTGCCCCAGCCCGTCCGCGTTGCCCTGCTGCGGGCTGCGCAGGCGAGTCTCGCCAACGTCCGCGAACACGCCCGGGCAAGCACCGCCGTCGTCAGCCTTGCCTTCCTGGGCAGTGAAGTGACCATGGACGTGTACGACGACGGCACGGGCTTTGACCCGTCCGCTCCGGAAAGTGCCGCGGGCGCAGCGGACGGCAGCGGTTTCGGCCTGCGCTCGCTGCGGGAACGCGTCGCCTCCTTGAACGGCACGCTGGCGGTGGAGTCGGCGCCGGGCGAGGGCACAGTGGTGGCCATCAGGCTCCCGGTGGAGGAACCGTGAGCGACATACGGGTATTGCTGGTGGACGACCACCCCGTGGTCCGCGCCGGGCTGCGTGCCATGCTCACCGCCTTTGAAGGCATTTCGATCGCCGCGGAGGCCCCTGACGGCAGGGCAGCTCTGAAAGAACTGGCCCGGTTGACCGCCCTGGACGAGGCGCTGGATGTGGTCCTCATGGACCTGCAGATGGGGGAAGGCATGGACGGCGTCACGGCCACGGCCGAGATCCGTAAGCTCGACGCTCCGCCGCCGGTGCTCATCCTCACCACCTATGACACCGACGCGGACATCCTCGCCGCCGTGGAGGCAGGGGCCAGCGGCTACATGCTGAAGGACGCCCCGCCGGAACAGCGGCGGCAGGCGGTGCTGCAGGCTGCCGCCGGCGGCACGGTCCTGGCACCTCGTGCGGCCGCGCTGCTGATGAACCGGATCAGCAACCCCGGCACGTCGCTGACCCCGCGGGAAGTGCAGCTGCTGGAACTGCTGGCCACGGGCCTGTCCAACCGCGCCATTGCCAGGCAGGTCTTCATTTCGGAGGCGACGGTAAAGACCCACTTGGTGCACATCTACGGCAAGCTCGGCGTGGACAACCGCACGGCCGCAATCGCTGCTGCGACGCAGCGGCGGATCATCCGGCCGCCCGGCGCCCAGGGGTGACCTGTCGTCGCATGACAGCAGGGCGCGGCATGTGACGGCCATCTCAGTGCAGTAGGTTGATTCCAGGTGTTACACATGCCGGTGTTTCAAAGTGCTGTTGTTCAAAGGAGAATGAATGTCCCGTCCGGTTCCAGCCGTCGATGCCCTTCTCGCCACCTACGGTGCGCCGGACGCCTGCGCGGCCGAGCTCCTGTGCGACAGCCACGATCCCAACGCTGTTGCCTTCACAGTGGTGGCAGCTGATCTTTCCTCGGAGGACATCACCTACGGCGGGCTTCGGGAGCGCTCGGAACGGGGAGCCGCCGCCCTGGCAGAACTGGGGGTCGGCCCCGGGGACGCGGTGGCCACCCTGATGGGAAAGTCGGCAGACCTGGTGGTCATGCTCCTGGCCATTTGGCGGCGCGGGGCCGTCCATGTGCCACTGTTCACGGCCTTTGCGTGGCCTGCCATTGAACTTCGCCTTACCGCTTCCCGTGCGAAGGTGGTGATCACCGACCCCGACCAGCGGACGAAGCTCCAGGAAACGGCCGCCGCCGTGGTGGTTGCCGGTGAAGAAGCCTCCCAGCCGGACCTGGCGCTCACGCCGCTCCTGGCCAGGCAGCGGCCGGGTATCGCCGCCGAAGCTGTGGGAGGTGACGGTGCCCTGGTACTGATCTTTACGTCCGGCACCACGGGCGCCCCCAAGGGCGTGCCGGTGCCGGTCCGGGCGTTGGCAGCGTTCCGCCAGTACGTCGAACTGGGCCTGGACGTCGATGAAGGGGATGTCTTCTGGAATGCCGCAGACCCCGGCTGGGCGTACGGCCTGTACTACGGGATCCTTGGTCCCATGGCGGCGGGACGGCGAAACATCCTGCTGCGCCCCGGGTTCTCGCCGGAACTCAGCTTTAGGGTTCTGGAGGCATTTTCCGTCACCAACTTCGCCGCAGCGCCCACCGTCTACCGCACCATGCGCGCGAAAGCCGACGCCGGGACGGGTCCTTTCCAGCTTCGGCGCGCTTCGTCCGCCGGTGAACCGCTGACCCCTGAGGTGATCAGCTGGGCGCGGGAGGTGCTGGGCGTTCCGGTGCGGGACCACTACGGGCAGACCGAACACGGAATGATGATCATCAACGCCTGGCATGACGACGTGAGGACGGAACTGAGGCCGGGTTCCATGGGGCGGCCCCTGCCGGGGTGGAGTTGCGCGGTCCTCAAGGACAACGCTGACGAACCGGCTGCGCCGGGTGAACTGGGCCGCGTAGCCGTCAACGTGGCCGGGAGCCCCATGATGTGGTTCAAGGGCTACCAGGATGCCCCGGAGAAGACCGCCGAAAGGTTCAGTGCGGACGGCAAGTGGTACTTGACCGGGGACGCGGGCATGGTGGACGCGGACGGCTACTACTTCTTCTCCTCCCGCGATGATGACGTGATCATCATGGCCGGATACCGGATTGGCCCGTTCGACGTGGAAAGCGTCTTGTCCACCCATCCGGCGGTCCTGGAAAGTGCCGTGGTGGGCGCTCCCGACGAACTGCGCGGTGAAGTCCTGGAGGCCTATGTTGTCCTGGCGGACGGCGCCGCCGCCAGTGATGCCCTGGTGGTTGAACTGCAGACCATGGTCAAGACGCAGTTCGCCGCCCACGCCTATCCGCGCCGCATCCACTTCGTTGCGGACCTGCCCAAGACGCCGTCGGGAAAGCTCCAGCGCTACATCCTGAGGCAGCAGCGGGCAGCCGCATCCGGCAGCTAGCAGTCGGGTTTTTTGGGGGAGGGGCAGAAAACCTCGAGTTGTTCCGGAGCCTTTTCCGGCACCGGCTGTTAGCGTTGAGGCCCAGCCACAGAAGGAGGAGCGATGTCCATCAATTCACCTGATTCACTGCCTGAGGACGAACCGCAGGAGGACACGGCGGCCAGGAAAGGAAACCCCGACGGCGGGATCCCCGGCGGGAAAGACGGCGTCGGGATCTCCGATGGGGCCGAGCCCAACACTTTTGAGCCGGAGGAGGACCCCGACGCCTCGGCGGGCCCGGCAGACTAAAGGGGCCGGCTGACTAAAGTGGCCCAGGCCACCCTCAAAGTTCCATCAAGATTGGCCAAAGCCGCTGCAAACTGTGATTCCCGCAAGCTACCGGCCGGTAATTTATAACTGTTTCCAACGCCAGTTCCCCGGCAGGAAGCACTGGAAGCCCCTGCGCTGGAGCGAGACTCGCGCGGGGGCTTCCCCCCAACGTCCGCGCGGCTTACGGCGTGGCGCTAACGGTTTCGAAGTGCTCCACCACCGGAAACGGTTCATAGAAGCGGTGCAGCAAAGAACGCCACTGCTGGTACCCAAGGGATCCCCTGAAGCCCACGGTATGGTCCTCCAGCGACTCCCATTCAACGAGCAGCAGGTACGTGTGGGGAGATTCGATCGAGCGCGACAGGGACATGGCGACGAAGCCCGGCATTGAAGCGATGATGTGCCGGGCCTGGGCGAAAGCTGCCTCGAAGTCCTCTTCCCGGCCGGGAATGACCGGAAGCAGCGCGTGTTCTGTGATCACCCGGTAAGTCTGGCACGCGTTCGACGGCTATTCGGTGTCGATCCAGTAGCGGCGTTTGCCGTTGCGCGTGTCCTCGTATTGGCCGCCGTTCTTTTCGATGGTTGCACGCGAGCCGGCGTTGTCCTCGTTGCACGTCAGGAGAACCCGCGCGATTCCCAGCGCCCCTGCCAGAGGCAGCGCATCGGCAAGTGCTTTCGCGGCATGGCCGCGGCGCCTGGCGGAGGGCCGGACGCTGTAGCCGATATGCCCACCTTCGTTGAGGAGGTAGTCGTTCAACCCGTGCCTGATGGCCAGGGACCCAAGGAACGTGCCGCCGTCGGCAATCCACAGGTAGGTGCAGGGCACGTAGCCTGGCTTCCGCACCGTGTCCGGCAGCGCATCTTTGATGAGGACATCGACGAAGCGGCCAAAGACGGCGGGGTCCCGGAGATCGGCCAGGGACCAGCCCTCCGCGCCTGCGCCGTCCAGGTGGGCACCTTGGAACTCCGCAGTTCCCTCCAGCCAGGAAGAGTGGAGGGCTGGGTCCGGGACGATGAGTTGGGCCATACCTGGATCCTATGCCGCCTGCCGGAGCGATGCCTCGGGATCCCGGCGCGCGGCAGAGGAGCGGGGAAACGTATTCCCGGGACACAGGTGGTGGCCTGTACTATCTCCCCGGGGACCCCTTTGCGGTCTGGGAAGGGACGTTCATGGTTGGCACGCACTCGATGACAGCAGCGCTCGGCGATCCACTCGGACGGGACGAATTACTGCAGGAGTATGGGTTCACCTTCGCCAACAGCGGGGGACGGCAGCAGAGCGTTGATGAGGCGCTTTCAATGGAACCCCTCCAGAACCTTGTTCAGTTGGCCGCAAAGCTCTGCGGCGTCCCCTACGGCGTGATCAACGTTGTCACTTCCGATGAGCAACAGCAGGTGGCCGCCGTCGGCTTTGAGGCCGCCGTCTGCGCCCGGGAGGACTCCATGTGCGCACAAGTCTTCCTCTCGGGGAAGACAACGGTTGTCCCGGACGCATCCCTGGACCCCCGTCTCGCATCGAATCCGTTTGTGACAGGGGAAATCGCCGCCGTCCGGTTCTATGCTTCGGTTCCGCTCGAGACGTCGTCGGGGTTCGTGCTGGGGTCCCTGTGCGTCTTTTCCAATTCAGCGGGCACACCCGAAAAGGACCAGCTGGACATGCTGGAGATCCTGGCCCGCCAGGCAGTGCAGCTGCTCGAGCTCCAGCGGCGCACGCTGCAGCTGAACAGTGCCCTCGAAGAGGTGCGTGAAAGCAATGCGAAGCTGGCGGAGTTTGCCGGACGCGTCAGCCATGACCTGCGCGGACCACTCACCACCATGCTGGGCTACGTGGAGTTGGCAGACGATGAAGTGGACGGGGACCACCCGGCGGCCGAGTACCTGCAGATCATCGGCGCCAGTGGCCACCGCATGCTGGCCATGCTCGAGGACGTCCTGACCTACTCACGGATGGGCGGAGTCCTCCAGCGGCAGCGCGTATCCCTCCAGGAAGTGGCGGCCGAGGTGGCGAGGGATTTGGGCCTGTCCTTCGGGCCCGGAGCCGTCCTGGACAGCGAGGAGATTAAGCTCCACGTGGACCCGGGGCAGTTGCGAACCCTGCTGCAGAACCTGGTGGCCAATGCCATGAACTACCGGAGCCCGGACCGGGACCTCAACGTGCGGATCAGCGGCATTTCGAATTACCACGGGATCACGGTGCTGGTGGCGGACAACGGCAAGGGCATTGCGCCGGCGGACCGGCAGCGCGTGCTGGAACCACTGGTCCGGCTGCACCGGCAGGGGGACGGGCACGGTTCCGGCCTTGGGCTGGCCATCTGCCGCCGCATTGCCGAGGCGCACGGCGGCGAATTGAGCCTGAAAGAGTCACCCGGCGGCGGGACCACGGCGGTCATCAGCTTCCCGGCTGACCAATAAAAAGCGCCAAACAGCTCCGGGGCTGCGGAATGCAGCCGCCGAGACTGGGTTCTACCGGCTAGTCCAGGTCGAAGCGGTCCAGTTCCATGACCTTTGCCCAGGCGGCCACGAAGTCGTTCACGAACTTCTCCTTGGCGTCATCGCTGGCGTAGACCTCGGCCAGTGCCCGCAGCTGGGAGTTGGAGCCGAAGACCAGGTCCACCGGGGTGGCCGTCCACTTGAGTTCGCCGGTTGTGACGTCGGTGATCTCGTACGAGTTCTCCTCGGACTCGGAGGCCTTCCATTTGGTGCCGGGCGAGAGCAGGTTGACGAAGAAGTCGTTCGTCAGGACCTGCGGCTTGTCCGTCAGTACACCGTGGCTGGAGCCGCCCACATTGGTGCCGAGGGCACGCATGCCGCCCACCAGTGCCGTCATCTCCGGGGCGGAAAGGTCCAGCATGTACGCCTTGTCGAGCAGGAGGGTCTCCGGCTGGACCTTCGCGCCGGGGCGCAGGTAGTTGCGGAAGCCGTCGGCCCGCGGTTCCAGGTACTGGAAGGATTCGACGTCGGTCTGCTCCTGGGTGGCGTCCGTGCGGCCCGGACGGAACGGCACCGTGACGGGGAACCCGGCGTCGGCTGCTGCCTTTTCCACCGCGGCGGCACCGCCCAGGACGATCAGGTCCGCGAGCGAGACCTTCTTGCCGCCGGACTGTGCCGAGTTGAACTCCTCCTGCACGCGCTCAAGGACGGGAAGCACGGCATCCAGCTGCTCCGGTTCGTGGGCTTCCCAGCTGCGCTGCGGCTCCAGCCGGATCCGGGCGCCGTTGGCCCCGCCGCGCCGGTCCGTCTTGCGGTACGTTGCAGCCGACGCCCAGGCCGTGCCCGCCAGTTGCGGGATGGTCAGGCCGGAGTCGAGGAGCTTGGCCTTGAGTTGGGCGATGTCCTGCTCGCCGATCAGTTCATGGTCGACGGCGGGAACAGGATCCTGCCACAGCTGAGCCTCCGGAACCCAGGGCCCCAGCATGTGCGGGCCCACCGGTCCCATGTCGCGGTGCAGCAGCTTGTACCAGGCCTTGGCGAAGGCCAGGGCGAACTGGTCCGGGTTCTCCAGGAAACGCCGGCCGATCTTCTCGTACTCCGGGTCGAAGCGCAGCGACAGGTCCGTGGTCAGCATGGTGGGCCGGTGCTTCTTGTTGGGGTCGTGCGCGTCCGGGATGATCTCGGGAGCGTCCTTGGCAACCCACTGGTGGGCGCCGCCGGGGCTCTTGACCAGTTCCCATTCGTATTCGAAGAGGATTTCCAGGAAGCGGTTGCTCCACTGCGTGGGCTTGTCCGTCCACGTGACCTCCAGGCCGGAGGTGATGGTGTCGCCGCCCTTGCCGCTGCCGTAGGTGCTGAGCCAGCCCAGGCCCTGCGTCTCGAGGTCTGCACCCTCCGGTTCGGGGCCCACGTGTGCGTCTGCGGGACCGGCACCGTGGGTCTTGCCGAACGTGTGGCTGCCGGCGATCAGCGCGAAGGTCTCTTCGTCGTTCATCGCCATGCGCTTGAACGTCTCACGGATGAACGCGGCAGCAGCCACGGGATCCGGGTTGCCCATGGGGCCTTCGGGGTTGACGTAGATGAGGCCCATTTCGGTGGAACCGACGTTGTCCGCCATGGTGCCTTCACCGGTGTACCGCTCATCTCCGAGCCAGGCGTCCTCCGGGCCCCAGAAGATCTGTTCAGGCTCCCAGACGTCCTCGCGGCCAAAGGCGAAGCCGAAGGTCTTGAAGCCCATGGATTCGAGGGCTACGTTGCCGGCGAGGACCAGGAGGTCGGCCCAGGAGAGCTTCTGGCCGTACTTCTGCTTGACGGGCCACAGCAGACGGCGGGCCTTGTCCAGGTTGGCGTTGTCCGGCCAGCTGTTCAGCGGGGCGAACCGCTGGCTGCCGTCGCCAGCTCCGCCGCGGCCGTCGTGGACGCGGTAGGTTCCGGCAGCGTGCCAGCTCAGGCGGATCATCAGTCCGCCGTAGTGGCCGAAGTCCGCCGGCCACCAGTCCTGGGAAGTGGTCAGGACCTGGCTGATGTCCTGCTTGAGGGCTTCGACGTCGAGCTTCTGGAATTCCTCGCGGTAGCTGAAGGACGGGCCAAGCGGGTTGCTCGCCTGGCCGTGCGTGTGCAGCACGGAGAGGTCCAGCTGGTTGGGCCACCAGTCCTGGTTGGTCCGTGGCCGGTGTCCCTTGGGGGTCGGCGAATCGATCGCCGGGTTTTCGCTTTCACTGCCCTGGGCGGTGGCACTGCCATGGGCCACCGGGCACCCGCCCTCAACCTTCTGGTCCAGGCCCTGTGCGCTCCCGGGAGTGGGGACCGGGGGATGGTCTTGGGGATCGGTCATGTGCTTATTCCTTCCGTTGGGCCGAGGCCGCGGTTGGACTCGGGCAGCCGGTGCAACCCTCCTATTTGAACATGGACAGGTGACAGCAGAAGACCCTCCTACGCCATGGGTGAAACCCGGCCTGTCATTGCCCCGTCCCTCGCAATTTGTCCGGCACCTCCTGTCCGCCACTTGCCGGCGCTGGAATATCTGACTGACGCTCCGACTTGTTGCCAGAGGGTCCAGGGTGGCCCACTGTCCCGGCGTAACGCAGCGCGCGGGCCTCCGCCCACGCGTGAGGCCGCGCTGAGGCGCGGATGCAACCAAGCACCTACCAAGAGGAGCACTATGACCACCGGATCAGGAACAGCATCAGGAACAGCAGCGGGCAACGGACGGACAGCGCTGGTGGTAGGGGCCACCGGCATCGCAGGGTCCGCCCTGGTGGATACCCTGGTGGGCGAAGGCTGGGCAGTCCTTGCCTTGTCCCGCCGGCCCGGTCCCGGACGCCCCGGCGTCAGGTGGCTCTCCGCGGACCTGACCTCGGCTGGATCCCTTGCCGCTGTGCTGGGTCCGGAGAACCCCTCGCATGTCTTCTTCACCGCATGGTCGCGCCGTGCTACCGAGGAAGAGAACATCGCCGTCAACGCGGGCATGGTTCGTGATCTCCTCTCAGCACTGCAGGGCAAGGACGTGGCCCACGTTGCCCTGATGACCGGACTCAAGCATTACCTGGGACCGTTCGAGGCATACGCCGCCGGAGAAATGCCGGACACCCCCTTCCATGAGGAGGAACCGCGCCTTCCAGTGCCGAACTTCTATTACGCCCAGGAGGACGAGCTCTGGGCGGCCGCGGCCCGGCAGGGGTTCACCTGGTCCGTGCACCGCGCCCACACCGTCATTGGGCATGCGGTGGGCAACGCCATGAACATGGGACTCACGCTCGCCGCGCAAGCCACCCTGTGCCGGGACAGCGGGCAGCCGTTCGTCTTCCCGGGGTCGGAAACGCAGTGGAACGGGCTCACGGACATGACGGATGCCGGACTGCTTGCCGAGCACATGCTCTGGGCTTCAACCACCCCCGGGGCTGCTGACGAGGCCTTCAACATCGTCAACGGCGACGTGTTCCGCTGGCGCTGGATGTGGCCGAAACTCGCAGCCTACTTCGGCGTGGAGTGGGAGGGATACCAGGGGGAGCCCCGTCCCCTCGAGCACTCCATGGCGGGCAGGGAAGACCAGTGGCGGCGGATCGCCGCGGAACACAACCTCAGCGAACCGGACCTGGGCCGGGTGGCGAGCTGGTGGCATACGGACGGCGACCTGGGCCGCGGCATCGAGGTGGTGACGGACATGGGGAAGAGCCGGGATGCCGGCTTTACGGGATACCGGCGGACGCTGGATGCATTTACCTCGCTGTTTGACCGTTACCGTGCCGACCGCCTGGTTCCCTGATCACACGGTCACGGTAAGCGAACAACCCGGTCAGTGCCAGGATAGCCATGGCACCGGCGGTGCCGAGCAGCGGAAGCGTCCAGTCCCCGCTGGCATCCCGGAGTGCACCGAAGGCCACCGGGCCCACCGCGGCCAGCCCGTAGCCCACGGACTGTGCCATGCCGGATAAGGATGCTGCCTGCGGGTGGTTCACGGTCCGGAGGCTGAACAGCGACAGGGCAATGACAATGAGGCTTCCGCAACCGACGGCGCCCAGCAGGACCCACAGGAGGATGAGGTCCGGCGCGAGTGCAAGGCCCAGGAAGGTTACGAACACCAACGCCCCGCTGGCGAAGGACACCAGCCGTTGGTCCGGTCCCCGGTGCAGGACCGCGCCCGCCCCCAGGCTGGCGAACACGCTGATCAGCAGGAAAACGGACAAGTGCACGCCGGCAGTGGTGGCGGGGATCCCGCGGCTTTGCTCAATGGTGGGCAGCCAGGCCATCAGGACGTAGAAGGCGATCGACTGCAGCCCCATGAACGCCGTCACCTGCCAGCCCAGGGCCGAGCCCCAGGGCGACCGGTGTGCCGGTTCCTGCTTTGCGGCGTGCACGGCGCTTGTCCCGTGGCGGCGCAGCCAAGGCAGCAGCACGGCCATGGCGACGAGGGCCAGCCCCACCCAGGCGCCGAGGGCGAGCCGCCATCCTGCCGGCGAGGTTTGGGCCACGGGAACGACGACGGCGGCCCCCACCGCTGCGAACGCGGCCTGGGCCGCGGTATAGCTGCCGGTGACCTGGCTGACCCGCAACGGAAAGTCCCGCTTGACGAGGGAAGGGACCAGGACGTTGAGGAACGCTATGGCCACGCCGATCAATACCGTCCCGGCCCAGATGAATCCAGGCACGGGCAGGGAGCGAAGCACGATGCCGGAGGCGAGGATCAGCAATGACGTCCAGAGTGCCCGGTCCAGGCCCAGCCGGGCCGCGAAGCCGGGCGCCAGGGGCGAAAAGACCGCGAAAGCGATGAGCGGGAGGCCGGTGAGGAATCCCGCTGCGGCACTGGACAACCCCAGGTCGCTGCTGATGTTGACCAGGACCGGTCCGACGCTGACAAAGGACACCCGAAGGTTGACTGCGATGAGCAGGACGCCGATAAAGGCGATTCCGAACCTGGCAGTGTGCTGGGAGGGGTTCCGTGTGACGGCAAACATCGTTGTTTCTTCCATCCTTCGGTGGGGTGGCGCGTTCTTGACGCCCATCCAGTTCTCTCACACTCATGTACCCAACGGCTCCGCTGGATCCCCGGCGCGTCCCCCGAATACGCCGAGGGAGAACCTGCCGTTTTTCCCAGCCATCTGTAAGGATCATCGACTCTTCCCGGACGTACACTGACCTTCGCACCACGTTTGTGGACATTCCGTCAGATGAGGGCTTTTGCGCATGCTCTGGAAGTTGCTCGTTGAATACCTCCGGCCGCACCGGCCGCTGCTGGTCGCCGTCGTGGTTTTCCAGCTGGCACAGTCCATCGCGTCGCTGTACCTGCCCACGCTGAACGCGGACATCATTGACCAGGGCGTGGCCCGGGGCGATACCGGCTACATCATGTCCACCGGCAGCATCATGCTGCTCATCACCCTGGCGCAGATCGCGTGCGCCGTGGTGGCGGTGTACTTCGGCGCCAAGGCCGCGATGGGGCTGGGCCGGGACCTGCGGGGGGCCATCTTCGAGCGGGTGGGGCAGTTCTCCGAGCAGGAGGTCACCCGCTTCGGCGCCCCCAGCCTGATCACCCGCTCCACCAATGACGTCCAGCAGGTCCAGCAGTTGGTGCTCATGTCCGCCACGCTCATGGTGGCAGCGCCCATGCTCAGCATCGGCGGGGTGATCATGGCCATCCGGCAGGACGCCCAACTGTCCTGGCTCATTGCCGTGTGCGTCCCGGTGCTGCTGATCGCCGTCGGCCTGATTGTCACGCGGATGGTGCCGCTGTTCCGCAAGATGCAGGCCCGGATCGACACCGTCAACCGGGTGCTCCGCGAGCAGCTCACCGGCATCCGGGTGGTGCGGGCGTTCGTCCGGGAAGACATGGAGACGGAACGGTTCGCGGGCGCCAACACCGACGTCACCGATGTTGCCCTCCGCGCCGGCCGGCTGATGGCCCTCATGTTCCCCACGGTCATGCTGGTCCTGAACGTCTCCAGCGTGGCGGTGATCTGGTTCGGGGCGTTCCGGATCGAGGACGGGTCCATGCAGGTGGGAACCCTGATCGCGTTCCTCAGCTACCTGATGCAGATCCTGATGTCCGTCATGATGGCCACGTTCATGGCGGTGATGATTCCTCGGGCGTCGGTGTCCGCGGACCGGATCGGCGAGGTGCTGGGCACCCGTTCCAGCGTCCTGCCGCCGGAGCAGCCGGTCACCAGCGCGGTTCGCCGCGGTGAGCTGGAAATGCGCGACGTCGGATTCGCCTACCCGGGTGCCGACCAGCCCGTCCTGTCCGGGATCAGCTTCACCGCCCGCGCGGGGCAGACCACGGCGATCATCGGCAGCACCGGCTCGGGCAAGACCACCCTGGTGAACCTGATGCCGCGGCTCTTCGACGTCACCTCGGGGGCGGTGCTGATGGACGGCGTGGACATCCGCGACCTGGATCCGGACCTGCTCTGGGGGCACATCGGCCTGGTGCCGCAGCGGCCCTACCTGTTTTCCGGCACTGTTCGCAGCAACCTGCTGTACGGCAACCCGGATGCCACCGAGGAGGAGCTGTGGACCGCGCTGGAAATCGCCCAGGCCCGGGACTTTGTGGAGCAGATGGAGGAAGGGCTGGATGCGCCCATCTCCCAGGGCGGCACCAATGTCTCCGGCGGGCAGCGGCAGCGGCTGGCCATTGCCCGGGCTTTGGTGAAGCGGCCCGAACTCTACATTTTTGACGATTCGTTCTCCTCCCTGGACACCGGCACTGATGCGCGGCTGCGCCAGGCACTCAAGCGGAACATCGCCGGTGCCACCATGGTGATCATCGCCCAGCGCGTGTCCAGCATTGTCGACGCGGATGAGATCCTGGTGCTCGACGACGGCAGGATCGTGGCGCAGGGCACGCACCACGAGTTGCTGGAGACATCAGAGACGTACCGTGAGATTGTGTCGTCCCAGCTGGCAGCGGAGGAGACGGTATGAGCCACGGGCCCACTCCCGCACGCGGCACCAAAGGTGCGCCCGCCTCCGGAAGCGGCCAGGCCGACGTCGTACGCATTCCCAGGCCGCGCGGCGGCCCCGGGCACGGCGGACCGTTCGCCGGGATGAATGTCCCGGCGGAGAAGGCAATGAACTTCAGTGGCTCTGCCAAGCGCCTGCTGGGCACGCTGCGGCCGGAGCGGTTCTGGCTGATGCTGGTGCTGGCCATGGCTGTGGCGGGCGTGGTGCTGCAGGTGATTGGGCCGCGGCTGCTGGGCGAGGGCACCAACCTGATTTTTTCCGGTGTGGTGTCCAAGCAGCTGCCGCCGGGGATGACGCAGGCGCAGTTGATTGCGATGCTGCGGGCGTCGGGGGAGAACCAGAAGGCGGACATGCTCAGCGCCATGACGCTGACGCCGGGCGCGGGGATCGACTTCGGCGCGCTGGCCAGTGTGCTGACGTGGGCGCTGGTGCTGTACGTGCTGGGCTCGGCCTTCATGTGGGGGCAGGCGTATGTGCTGAACGGCGTGGTGCAGCGGACTGTGTACGGGCTGCGCGAACAGATTGAGGCGAAGATCAACCGGCTGCCGCTGCGGTATTTCGATTCGATCCAGCGCGGCGAGCTGCTCAGCCGCGTGACCAACGATGTGGACAATATTTCGCAGAGCCTGCAGCAGTCCATCAGCCAGGCGGTGACGTCCGTCCTGACGGTGCTGGGTGTGCTGGTGATGATGTTCATTCTTTCGCCCACACTGGCGCTGATCGCTTTGGTGACCATTCCGCTGACGCTGGGGATCACCACGCTGATCGCCAAGCGCTCGCAGAAGCTGTTCGTGCAGCAGTGGAAGAACACCGGCGAGCTGAACGGGCAGATCGAGGAGACCTACACCGGGCATGCACTGGTGAAAGTGTTCGGTAAGCAGCGCGAGGTGGGGGAGCGGTTCCGGCAAAAGAACGCAGAGCTGTATGAGGCGAGCTTTGGGGCGCAGTTCATTTCCGGGCTGATCATGCTTACCATGACGTTCATCGGGAACCTGGTGTACGTGGGCATCGCGGTGGTGGGTGGCCTGCAGGTGGCGTCCGGGGCGATGCAGCTGGGCGATGTGCAGGCGTTCATCCAGTATTCGCGGCAGTTCACCCAGCCGCTGGCGCAGCTGGGGTCCATGGCGAACCTGCTGCAGTCCGGGGTGGCCTCTGCCGAGCGGGTGTTCGAGCTGTTGGACACGGAGGAGCAGTCGCCGGATCCTGTTGGGGCTTCGCTGCAGAGCCCTGACGGTGCTGCCCGGGGGCGGCTGGTGTTTGAGGATGTGTCCTTCTCGTATTCGCCGGACAAGCCGCTGATTAGCGGGCTGTCTTTGGTGGCCGAGCCGGGGCAGACTGTGGCGATTGTGGGGCCAACGGGTGCGGGCAAGACCACCTTGGTGAACCTGATGATGCGGTTCTACGAGCTGGACGGCGGGCGGATCACTCTGGATGGTGTGGACATCACCACCATAAGCCGGCACGACCTGCGCTCGCGGATGGGGATGGTGCTGCAGGATACGTGGCTGTTCGGCGGGACCATCCGCGACAACATTGCGTACGGGCGCCCTGCTGCTTCCTCTTCAGACGTGTTGGAAGCTGCCCGGGCGACCTATGTTGATCGCTTTGTGAAGTCCCTGCCCGAGGGATACGACACCGTGCTGGACGACGAAGGGTCCAACGTGTCCGCCGGCGAGAAACAGTTGCTGACGATTGCCCGGGCGTTCCTGGCGCAGCCGTCTGTCCTGATTCTCGATGAGGCGACATCTTCGGTGGATACCCGGACGGAGGTGCTGGTGCAGAAGGCCATGAGCGCGCTGCGGTCGGACCGGACGTCCTTTGTGATCGCGCACCGCCTCTCCACGATCCGCGACGCCGATCTCATCCTGGTGATGGAGGCTGGGCAGATCGTGGAGCAGGGGACGCACGCTTCACTGCTGGCTGCGGGCGGGGCCTACGCGCGGCTGTACGAGGCGCAGTTCGCGGCTCCTGTCGCGGAGGTCTAAAGAGCCCGTTAAGAGATCCGGGTCAGTGCGGGCAGTCAAGGTTGATTCTGTGGAACTGGTACGCGCCGTTCGCGTAGTGAATGTCGGCCAAGTAAGTGCAGTTGGCTGCTGAAAAGTTCACGTGGGTGCTTCTTTCCTGCAGTTCGCCTCCTCGTGTCATGGAATGGTCCCTGTAAGTATTTGCATACCAATCGGTGGTGCCGTCCGGGTGTGAGGTCGTGGAGTAGACACGGCCAATGTCCACGCTGTTTTCAACTCCGCTTGGAGTGGTCACAGCCTTGACTACGCTATGGGTTTTTGAGCATTGGGTCCCATCTGATGTGGTCTGGCAGCCTGATTCGTTTACCACCTGCGCGCCCCCGCCGGAGGCACCTCCGCTGGCTGCCATGACCGGTGTTGCGATTAACGCAAGGGCTCCAGTGATACCAAGGGCAGCGGCCGCGCGGGGGAGGGTCCTAGCCGAAATCATCATTGCTTCCTGCTTTCAATTCGGAATTCTGAGGTGGCCAGAGTCCTGGACCATCTGCCGAAATTTACTTTGATCAGCAAAGTTGCTGGTAGAGCCGAAAGACTCATCCCGGGCGCTTGGGGCGGGATTCATTGCCGATGGTGCGAATTCATATTTGAAGGTCCGCTTCAGTGCAATCATTTACGGGGTGTCTCAGGAGCGACTGGCCTGAATCCCAAAATCCCGGTATCTCTCACCCACCACTAATGGCAAGGGCCTTGGCAGCCTCGCCGCGGTCACAGGTAGCTCTTGACGGTCGCTCGAAGTGCTTCGGTGTGCTCATAGATTTCCTCGAGGGAATTAATGGGGACCCGGGTTTCTTCTTTGCTGTCATTGAAGATGCCGATGTACTTCTGGGTCCGGTTGAAGTGAAGACGGGCTATGGGCTTCCGGTTGTTATCGTCCAGAAGAACCGCAAAGTAGGACTTCGCGTCCCGCTGAGCGACCCGAACTGGCTTCACCTCACTGCAGACAATAGCGCGTACGATCTGGTAGCCCTCAATCTCCTCAAGAGTCGTCTCCAAACCATCAGCCTCGGCGAGGTCCGCCTCTGCAACCGGAGCGCTAGTGACAGCAGCAGGTACTGCCGCTTCATCAGTCTGCGGGAATCCGGGGTTTCCAAGGGCTTTTTTCAGCCGTTCGTTGACCTGGTCATTGAGGAATTGTTTGGTGGCTTTTCCAACCAACGTGGTGAACTGCTCTCGGACCCTTTGTGTATAGGGTCCCGAGTAGACCCGTGCCGTCAGGAACTTTACCCATTCATCCTCTGGATCCTTGAACTGTGCGGCCAGGGTTCGTTTGAGTTCGCCAATGTATTTCAATTCACCGGCTGCGCTGATGATTGAGTCCAGGTCGAAGACGTCTTTTGAGAGTTTCTGGAGCTCGGGAATCAGGGACTGGTCGATGTCGTTCAAATCGAGCACGAGGAAGGGCTTCGCATCCATGCGGTTGGGTGCATCCAAGTCAGTGAAGAACTGATAGACCTCGCCGTTGGTCAAGATGGCTATACGAGCGTTGGTAACCGCGAAGTACCGGAAGAGCTGCGAGGCATGCTCGATCTTCACGGGTTCGGTCGACTTCTTGCACTCGATCAGAATTTGGACTTCGCCGTCCTTGACGATTGCATAGTCAATCTTCTCGCCCTTCTTGAGCCCAACATCAGCGATGAATTCAGGGACGACCTCCAAGGGCGACATTTACGCGCATTGGTCGCTCGGAACCGTCATGTGCACCCGCCAGCCCGCCGCGACCAACCGGGGATTTGAACGTCCGGCCTCTTCAACCAAAGCGGACGACGGCGGGTGCCCACCCGCCGTCGTCCGCTCGCCGCCACGCAGGGCATTGCTCCCGCCGTCGCCCGCTTTTGTGGACTTAGAACGCGTCTGCCTCCGCATTGAGGTCCCGGCCCTTGGTCTCCGGCGCGAAGAACCCGGCCGCAAGGCCGATCGCCGCGTAGGCCATGAGGATTCCGGCAACTGGGATCCAGCCCGGCCCGGTCATAGCAACGACGCTGGCTGCAATGATGGGGCCGAGACCGCCGGACAGGACCGCGCCGATTTCCTTGACCGTCGTCATAAAGGAGAAGCGGCGTTTGGAGCCGAACATCTCCACCAGCCAAGTGGACTCCACGCCATACAGGTTCGGCAGCGGACCGCCTACATAGACAACGAAGACCAGGGCCACCAATACGGGGTTCCGTGTTTCGATCATCAGCATCGCGGGAATGGTGAAGGCGAACTGGAACCCGGAGAGCCAGAGCCAAACTTTGCGTCGGCCGAACCGGTCAGTGAGCTTACCGGTCAGCAGGACCGTGAGCACGCCCAAAACGGAGCCGAGCGTCACGCCCGTAGTGACCAGATTGGGATCCATCTTCACCACAGACACCGTCCATCCGATAAGGAATCCCTTGACGAGGTACACGGAGCCGTTTTCGCCGAGTTTGATGCCCAGTGAGACGAGGAAGGCCTTCTTGGAATCGGCAACGTCACGCCAGACGCTTTGTTGCTTGGCCTCCAGGCGCGCCGCTGCCCGCCGCGCCTTCACCGCCTCGAAGACCGGTGATTCGCTCACACTGCGCCGCAAATACAGGGCCACAAGGGTGGTACCGACGCTCAGTAGGAAGGGAAGACGCCACCCCCAGGCGAGGAACTCGTCTTTGGGCATTTGCGAGAGCAGCAGCCACAGTCCGCTGGCCAACAGCACACCCGTTGCCGTTCCCAGTGCCACCACGGCGCCGTAAAAGCCGCGCTTATTCGACGGGGCGGATTCCACCAGCAGCAGCGAGGCCCCGGACAGCTCGGCGCCGGCGCCGAAGCCCTGGATAAGCCGCAGGAGCACCAGGAGGATGGGGGCCATGACCCCGATCTGGGCAAACGTGGGCAAAAGACCCATTCCCAGAGTGGCGATCCCCATCATTCCCACGGTTATGACCAGGACGGATTTCCGCCCGTATTTATCCCCAAGGTAGCCGAAATAGACCCCGCCAAGGGGCCGGACGAGGAATCCGGAACCAAACGCGGCAAAGCTGGCGAGCAATGCCATGGCCGGGTCTGTGTTGGGGAAGAACAGCGGCCCGAAAACGAGCGCCGCCGCCAGGGTATAAAGCGTGAAGTCCATGTATTCCAAAGCGGAACCAAGGAAGGACGACACGGAGGTGCGGCGCAGTTCAGCAGGCGACACCTTCAGTTCCGACGCCGGCCCCTGGAGGTCAGCGTCGACGTATTTCAGGTTTGAGTTTTCTGTGCTCATGGGGTTTCTCCCTCGGAAAGAGCCTGCAGGCAGGCTCGGCCGTAACGTCGTTGTTCGGATGGTGGTGCAAGGTCTTCAGGAGCAGCTCAGCTCGGGAGCAGGGAGACAGTCTCCGCTATGCAGGCAGGCTTTTGCGAGCCTTCCAGTTCGATCAGGTGATGGAACTGCAGCTGCCGCCCATTGGCTGTCTCGCTCACCGAGGCCAGTGTCAGCCGGTCCCTGATGCGCGAGTTGACCCTGGCGGGCGCAGGGAACCGGACCTTGTTCAGCCCATAGTTGATGATCATTGCGGCCCCGTCGACCCGGTACACCTGACCGGCCAGGTATGGCAGCAGCGACAAGCTGAGGTATCCATGGGCAACCGTGGCACCGAAGGGTCCGCCTGCTGCCCGCTCCGGGTCCGTGTGTATCCACTGTTGGTCCAGGGTAGCGTCGGCGAACGCCTGGATCTGGGATTGGTCCAGGGTATGCCACCCGCTCACCCCGATTTCCTGACCAACCATGCTGGCCAGCTCGGCAGCGTCCTTGAACAGTTTCATTTAAACCCTCTCCAGCAGCATGGCGACGCCTTGGCCCAGGCCCACGCACATGGTGGCCAGGCCGCGGTCGGCGTTTTCGCGTTCCATCCGGCCCAGCAGCGTGACGACGATCCGTGCTCCGGAGGAGCCCAGGGGGTGGCCCAAAGCAATCGCACCGCCGTCGTTGTTGACGGTTCCCGCATCCATTCCGAGCAGCCGCATGCAGGCCAGCGCCTGCGCAGCGAACGCCTCGTTGAGTTCGACGGCCCCCACGCCGTCCAGGTCCCAGTTGGCCTTGGCCAGTGCCTTTTGTGTAGCAGGCACCGGGCCGATGCCCATTACCTGCGGCGCTACACCGGCCGCCTGGCTGGCGACGATGCGGGCCCGTGGGGTGAGCCCGTAGCGTTCCACGGCTTCGCCGCTGGCCACCACTACGGCAGATGCGCCGTCGTTAAGGGAACTGGAATTGCCGGCGGTGACCACCCCTCCGGGCGCCACGATCGGCCGGAGGGCGGCCAAAGCGTCGGCGGTTGAGCCGCGCCTGGGTCCCTCATCTGTGTCCACCAGCGAGACTTCCCCCCGTCTGTCTTTGACCGGAACCGGGACTATCTCATCACTGAAGCGACCGGCGTCGATCGCCGCCACAGCCAGATGGTGCGAGCGCAGTGCAAAGCTGTCCGCGTCGGCACGGGAGATGTTTTCCCGCTTGGCTACCTCTTCTGCCGTCTCCGGCATGGAAAACAGCGCCCCCGGCTCCATCCGCGGGTTGACGAACCGCGCACCGATTGAGGTGTCCGCGAGTTCACCCGGTTTGGCGTATGGCTTGTCCGGCTTGGCCATCACCCAGGGCGCGCGGGTCATCGACTCCACACCGCCCGCGACCACAAGGTCGGCGTCACCGTTGCGTATCGACTGCGCCGCCATGCTGATGGCGGTTAGGCCGGAGGCGCAAAGCCGGTTGACCGTCACCGCCGGAATGGCGTGCGGGAACCCGGCCAGCAGCGAGGCCATCCGGGCAACGTTACGGTTGTCCTCCCCGGCCTGGTTCACACAGCCCAGGATCACCTCGTCGATGGTGGCAGGATCGACACCGACCCGGTCCACTGCGGCCTCCAGCACCAGCGCGGCCAAGTCGTCGGGGCGGGCGGTGGCCAGCACGCCGCCGTGTCGACCCACCGGGGTGCGGACGCCCCCGACGAGGAATGCCTCGGGCATCAGCGGGCTCCGCCATTGATGTAAAGGGTTTGTCCCGAGATGTAAGAGGAGTCGTCGCCGGCGAAGAACGCGACGGCCGCGGCTACTTCCTCGGGCTGGCCTACACGTCCCAACGGGGTGCGTTCCGCCACCGCCTGCTGGTGCTCGGCCGGGCTGGCGCCAACACGCTGGGCCGTTGCGGCGGTCATCGAAGTGGCGATGTAACCCGGTGCCACGGCATTGACCGTGATGTTGAACGGGCCGAGTTCGATGGCAAGCGTCGCCGTCAGGCCTTGGATGCCTGCCTTTGCGGCTGCGTAGTTGGCTTGCCCGCGGTTGCCCAGCGCGCTGCGGCTGCTGAGCGAGACGATCTTGCCGTACTTGGCCGGAACCATGTAGCGCTGGGCAGCGCGCGTGCAGAGGTAGGCACTCGTGAGATTGGTGGCCAGGACCGAATCCCAGTCCGGCCGCTCCATCTTGAAAAACATGTTGTCACGGGTGATGCCGGCATTGTTTACCAGGATGTCGAGGCGGCCGAACTCCCGGTGAATGTCACCGAATACGCCGTCCACGGCTGCCTCATCCGTGACATCGCAGCAGGCGGCAACGGCCTTTCTGCCGGCTGCCAAGACGTCCGGGTGGTCCGAGATCCGCTGCGCGGTGGCCTTGGCACCGCCCTCGTTGAGGTCAAGGACGACGACGGTGGCACCCCCGGTGGCGAGTTTCAGCGCGGTGGCCGCGCCTATTCCTTGCGCCCCGCCGGTGACCACGGCCACCCGGTTGGTGAAATTGCTCATGACTTTTCCTTTGCATGTGTGGATCTGTTGGTTTCGTGCCTGTGGAAGCCGGGGCAGCCCGGCGGGGCGCTAACTGAAGGCGGAGAGGCCGGTGATCTCCCGGCCAACGAGAAGTGACTGGATGGAGTCCGTGCCCTCGTAAGTGGAGACGACCTCCATGTCGGTCATGTGCCTGGCCACGTGGTTCTCCAGCAGCACACCGTTGCCGCCGAGCATGTCCCGCGCTTCGGAACAGATCCAGCGTGCTTTCCGGGCAGTCTGCATCTTGGCCAGCGAGGCCATGGGCCCGGTCATTCGGCCGTCCTCGGCGAGCACGGCCAGCCGGAAGCACATCAGCTGCATCGCCGTCAGTTCGGCGAGCATGTTGGCCAGCTTGTTCTGCACCAGCTGGAAACTGCCGATCGGTTTGCCGAACTGCTGCCGGGTCTTCGCGTAGTCCAAGGCGATCTCGTATGCGGCCATTGCATGGCCGTAGGACTCCCAGGACGCGCCGCTGCGCGTGGAGGTGAGCACACGGGTGACGTCCTTGAATGAGTGGCATTCCGTGAGCCGGTTGGCGGCCGGGACCCGCAGGTTTTCGAGGGTGATGTCCGGCTGGAGGATCGCCCGCTTGCCGATCTTGCCGGTGATGACTTCGGCGGAGTAGCCGTCCGGAAAGCTGCCGTCTTCGTTACGCTCCATCACGAAGGCCTTGACCTTGGCGTCCGCCTCGTCGCGGGCGAAGATGATGACGACGTCGGCCATGCTGGCGTTGCCGATCCAGCGCTTGCGTCCATTGATGATGTAGCTGTCCCCGTCCCGGCGCGCGCTGGTTTCGAGTGCCACCGAATCGGATCCGTGCTCGGGCTCGGTCAGGGCGAAGGCGCCGATCTTGGCCAGGGCAGCCATTTCAGGGAGCCAGCGTTGCTTTTGCTCCTCGCTGCCGAGCATGTTGATGGTTCCCATCGCCAGTCCTGACTGGACGCCGAGGAAAGTATTGACGGAACCATCGCCGCGGGAGATTTCCGCGGCAACAATCCCGGCGGCAAGCCGGCTTAGCGCAGGACATCCGTAACCCTGAATGGTTGTTCCGACAATTCCGAGCCCGGCAAGCTTGGGAACAAGTTCGAAAGGAAACTCGGCGCGTTCCCAGTAGCCATTGATGACGGGCAGCAGGTCTTTGTCCACGAAGGCGCGGACTTTGAGCCGGAGCGCCCGGTCCTCAGCGCTGAGGAAATCGTCCATGAGGTAAAAATCGGCGCCGTTCCCGGCGGTTTCCGGTGTCATCGAGTGAGCTCCAATGGTGTGTGATCGGGAACCTGCTTACGCTGCGGGTCCGTGTTTCCTTGTGAAGGCTGGAAAAGGGCGAGCCAGTGGCGCTCGTGTTTCGCCAAGTGCCGGGACTTGCCGGTGCCCGGATTGACTGAAACCAGCACGGTCCGGCCGTCTACGGCGACTGCCCCGCGCTGGCTACCCCTGAATTCCAGGCTGAATGAACTCGTGCCGATCCTGGTCACGGTCAGTTCAACCTCCAGGTCTTCGCCGTGGTGGACGGGCCGCCGATAGTTCACTTCGAGGCTGGCTACCACCGTGGGGGTCGCGTCACCTTGACGTATACCCGGCATTGAAGACCGCCATTTGATTCTTGACTCCTCCAGGAGCGTGACGACGGCGGCGTGGTTGACATGCCCGTTGAGGTCCTGGTCGGACCACCTTGGGGAGACGCGGGTCCGGTAGGTTTCAGGCATGGACCAGTGCTTTCCGGTGCAGCAGCCAGTCCCGCACCAGCCCGGAGCTTTCGTTCAATCCGGGCGGCGCAAGTGAATAGTCCACCGGCGTAAGGGAATATTCGACGGGGTGGCGCACGGTGGGTATCTTCCGTGGCCCTTCGCCCGCCATCACTACCGGGTTGAGCCCCAGCTGTTCGGCCAGCTCGACACCGCCGCGGACATCCTGGATGGGAGCGCAGGGCAGCCCTGCCGAGGAGAGCTCACGGAACCATTCGTCGGCTGATTGGGCGGCCAACTGGGCGTGGAGGATGCCCCGCAGTTCGTTGCGGTTGGCGTTGCGCTGCAGTGTCGTGGCGAATTTCGGATCCCGGGCGACTCCGGGAATCCCCAGAGCCCCGCAGAGCCGGACGAACTGGGCGTCATTTCCCGTCGCGATGATGATGGTGCCGTCCCCGGTCTGCATTGGGGCATATGGATACATGCTGGGGTGTTCGTTGCCCATCCTGGTGGGTACCACACCGCCCGTTACGTAGGCCGCAGACTGGTTCACCATGCCGGACAGGGCCGAGGTCAGCAGATTCAGCTCCACCAGCTGACCCTCGCCGGTCCGGTCCTTATGGTGCAGCGCCCCCAGGATGCCGATGGCAGCGTGCAGGCCTGTGATGACATCGAACAGGGCGACGCCTGCCCGGTACGGTTGGGTGTCCTGGTCCCCGGTCAGGCTCATCATTCCCGAGGCAGCCTGCACCAACAGGTCATATCCCGGAATATGTGCGACGGCTCCGGTGCCGAATCCAGTAATGGAAGCGTAGATAATGTCCGGGTTCAATTCGGCCGCAGCGGCATAATCCAAGCCCAGCCGCGCCATGTTGCCGGGCTTGAAATTCTCGATCATGACGTCGGCGGTGCTGATCAGTGAACGCGCTACGTCGAGGTCCTCCGGATCCTTCAGGTCCAGGGCAATGGAGTGTTTGTTGCGGTTAACCGCGAGGAAGAATGTGGCCTCGCCATCCCGGACCGGGGGCATATACGTACGGGTGTCGTCTCCTTCTGGTCCCTCCACCTTGATCACTGTGGCGCCCATGTCAGCTAGGAGCATGGTGGCGTACGGGCCAGCCAGCACTCTGCTGAAATCTGCGACCACAACGCCTGCGAGGGGCCCTGCGCTTGCCCGGCCCAAGGCATCAAAGTCATGCTTATCGTCGCCTCCAGCGGAATGGTCCTGGCTTCTGGAGACCGATTCGTCGATCGGGTGTGTCATCTAAATCCTCCGCAATGTGGTCTGCATCACTAACCCTTGCAAGTGGACTGATTCACGTCCAATACGTATTTGGTGCTGGACTGATACCTGGCTGTCACTAATGTGGGCGAACTCATTTGGGTATCTTGGGCGTATGGACAATGACGTTTACCTGGGCAGGAGCTGAGCGCGGGAGTGGAAATACATCAGATCCGGGCCTTCCTCGCCGTGGCCGAGGAACTACATTTCGGCAGGGCGGCGCGTCGGCTCCATATGGCCCAGCCGCCATTGAGCCGATCCATCCAGCGGCTTGAGCATGAACTGAAGGCGCCCCTGTTTATCCGCAGCACGCGGACTGTGCAGTTGACTGCCGAGGGCCAGGCGCTTGTCGGCCCGGCTCGCGACATACTCGAAGGTTGCCGGCGGGGCCGCCTGGCGGTCGCTTCGGTGGGCCGGGGCGAAACCGGGCGGGTTCGGGTCGCCTTTGCCGGGGTCTCCTCGCATGTGATGGTCGGCAGGCTCGCCAAGCGTGTCCGGGAAGTACACCCCGGAATCGACTTTGAGCTGTCCAGCTCCAACTTCGCGCTACCGGCCATGGACAAGGTGATGAGCGGGGCCATGGAAGTGGGCCTGGGCCGTTGGAATTTCATTCCCGCTGTCCTCGACTCGCGGATCGTGGCCAACGAACGGCTCGTGGTGGCCCTGTATGAAAGCCACCCCTTGAGCGGACAGGCTTCGCTCTGCATGGCAGACCTTGCGGAGCAGCCTTTCGTTACGTTGCCGGAGCATCCGGGCGCGATCCTCCACGACCACCTTCGGAGGCTTTCCAGTGCCGCGGGGTATGTCGTGGAAATCGCCCAAGTGGCGCCGGATTCGCAGACGCTGATGGCGCTCGTGGCAGCCGAAATCGGTGTAGCCCTGACAGTGTCCTCCGTGCCCGAGAACTTCAGCCACCCGGGTGTCGTGTTTCTTCCCCTCGACGACCCGGCTGACGTCATCCAGCTGCGGCTGGTCTGGCGGAAGGACAATGCCAGCCCCGCGCTGCGCGAGGTACTCCGGCTCTCGGAAGAGGTCCTTCCGTCACCGGACTGAGCTGTCTATTTATGCCGATGGGGCATAAGCGGAATCCTTATTAGGTATTGGATCTGACGGCAATCGGACTGGCACAGTGGTTCAGGTCACCGGGTGGTGCAAATCACGCCCGCACGGACATCGACCCGCCCCTTGACCCGCCAGGAGAACCACCGTGACCGTAACCGCACCCGCACCCGCCCTGGTCTTCGACGACGTGCTCAACCTCGACAGCCTCCTGACGCCCAGGGAACTGGAGCTGCGCAGCACGGTCCGTGACTTTGTGGATGAACGGATCCGGCCCAACATTGCCGGCTGGTACGAGGATGCCCGTTTCCCGCTCGAGATTGTTCCCGAGCTTGGGAAGTTGGGGGTCCTCGGGATGCACCTGAAGGGCTACGGATGCCCAGGCCGCAGCGCCGTCGAGTACGGAATCGCCGCCATGGAGCTGGAAGCCGGCGACTCAGGGCTTCGGACCTTCGTTAGCGTCCAGGGCTCCCTGGCCATGAGTGCCATCCACAAGTGGGGGTCCGAGGAGCAACGGAACGAGCACCTGCCGGCGATGGCGCGGGGTGAGAAGATCGGCTGCTTCGGGCTTACCGAGCCGACGGCAGGCTCCGACCCATCCAGCATGGCGACTTTTGCCGCACCCGACGGGGACGGCGGCTGGGTCATCAACGGGGCGAAACGTTGGATCGGCCTTGCCTCAGTGGCCCAGATTGCGGTCATCTGGGCGAACACCGCCGAGGGCATCCGCGGGTTCATCGTCCCGACGGACACCCCAGGCTTCACCGCAACGCCCATCGACTCGAAGCTTTCCATGCGCGCGTCAATCCAATGTGACATCAGCCTCGATGAAGTACGGCTGCCGTCCACTGCACTCCTGCCCGGCGCCCGCGGGCTTAGCGGCCCGTTCTCGTGCCTTAATGAAGCCCGCTACGGGATCATCTGGGGCGCCATGGGCGCGGCCCGGGACTCATACGAAGCAGCGCTCGCCTATGCCGGGGACCGGCTCCAGTTCGGCACGCCCCTGGCCGGGTACCAGCTCACGCAGGAAAAGCTGGTGAATATGCTGCTGGAAATTCAAAAGGGGACCTTGCTGGCACTTCATACCGGTCGACTGAAGGACGCCGGGACGCTGGAGCCTGTGCAGATCTCCGTGGGCAAGCTGAACAATGTACGGGAGGCTATTGCCATCTGCCGCGAAGCGCGCACCATTCTGGGGGGAAACGGAATCACCTTGGACTACTCGCCGCTGCGGCATGCTAACAACCTTGAATCAGTGCGAACCTACGAAGGTACGGACGAGGTCCACACACTTATCCTGGGGCAGCGGATCACGGGCATCTCTGCGTTTCGCCAGGAGTAACGGTATGGCGCCGTCGGTGCCGACGTGTGCCCTACCGTTCACCCGTACTTTGGGCCCTCTCGACGGCGGGAACCGCCCGCCGTCGCCCGGTCCGCCGCAGGCCGCCCAACAGGCCTCCTGCTACTAATTCAGTGCCAGTGCCGGAAGTCTGCGAGAACTCCGCCGCCCCCGTGGACAGCAGGAACGAAGATGCGATTGCCATCGGCGGGACGCAGAAGCGGCGGCCAATGGCCGATGCGGATGGGTTGCGGCGACGGACTCAAAATGTCAGACCCGAGTGACAGTCTTTGGTTATGGAAACCGAAACGGTTATGGATGCGAAGGGCGCGGCCGGACTCGCCGGTGCCGTCGCATCCCTGACCGGGCTGGTGGACGAACTAACAGGAGCCCTGAGCGGTTCTTCGGAAGCCGCGGATAATGTTCACGGCGTCGACAGTCTTGATCCGCTTCGGGAACTTGCCGAGTCCTGCCTGGACGGCCTGGGCATCGTGGCCCGAATCGAAGCTGCTACTGCGGCCGTGAAAGTGCGGCTGCTCGCAGAGTATTCGGAGGCCGCAGCCGCCATGGAAGCGCCGGCGGAAAGCGCCTCTGAATCATCGGCGCGGGACATGAGTGTCGTCGCCGAAGTCGCCTGCACGCTCACCATCGGCGAAGGAGCCGCATCCGCGCTGTTGCAGGACGCCCATGCGCTCACCACCACTCTTCCGGCGACGCTCAACGCCATGGAGGCTGGCGCCGTCTCCTGGCGGCATGCCCAGATCATGATCGACGAAACCAGCAGCCTGGACGCCGTAGCTGCAACTGCCTTGGAAACCCACTTCCTGGACCCCGAGGCGCCTAACGCGGCCCGGGGTGCATCTGCCGGAGAGCTGGTCCCGGGCCGTTTCCGTCGGAAAGTACGTGCCTGGAGGGAACGCCATCACCCCGAGTCCCTGACGATCAGGCATGTGAAGTCCGTTGCGGATCGGCGGATGGAGTACTCGCCGGACCGGGACGGTATGGCCTGGGTTTCGCTGTACATGGCTGCGGACAAGGCCTGTGCCGCCTGGAACAGGACGTCTGCCCTGGCCCGTGGGTTGCAGGGACCGGACGAGCCGAGAACCCTTACCCAGCTCAGGGCAGACGTGGCCGCAAAATTGCTGCTCGGTGACACCGGGGACCTCGCCGGGCCTGGGTCATCCCTCAAGGCTGATGTGCTGGTCACAGTGCCGGTCTTTTCCCTCCTCGGTGCCACGGACGAACCCGCCGAACTCGACAACTACGGACCCATCCCGGCATCGATGGCGCGCAAACTGGTCGCGGAAGGGGCCAACTCGTTCTACCGGATTTTGGTGGACCCCCGCGACGGAGCTCCGCTTGAACTTGGCCGCACCAACTACCGGCTCACCGAGTCGCTCAAGCGGTGGCTGAGGATGCGGGATGGAAAATGCACCTTCCCCGGCTGCAGCAACCACAGCCAAGACAATGAGGCGGACCATCTCAGGGCCTGGGAGCGCGGAGGCACCACCGGAATCAGCAACCTGGGACAGTTGTGCCCAAAGCATCACCAGCTCAAGCATCGAACCGGCTGGAGTCCGGGGCCGGCTTCCAGGAATGAGCCGCCGGGCTGGACTTCTCCAAGTGGCCGTCAGTACAACGCCGAGCAGCCGGACCGGGCACCGACACTCTGGCCGCCGGGCTGGCTTCCGGAAGAGGCGAGCGTGCTGGAGGTATTGGTTGTGGATTATCTCGCGGTCTCCTAGCGAGCGGTTAGTTGGGCTGCCCGGAGGACACACCCGCACCTGCATCACGGCTGGGAAACTCATGCCCTCCTCGACATTGATGTTCCCGGCCGTTCACCATGATGCAACCAAGACGCCCTGAACCGTTTCGCCAAGCACAGCAGTCTTTTCACGCACCCTCACGCCCGGAACACCCCATCACCGGGCGGACATCCCCGAGGTACCAGGAGTACTCCCGTGTTCGTGAAAAGCACCCTCGCCGCCGTCGCCATCCTTGCCTCCCTGGCCGGGACAGACGTAGCCCCCGCCCAGGCCGGGGCGGAGGCACACAATCCAGCGCCCGTCGTCGGCCAGCCCCTTGCCGGCACCCATGCCCACAACGACTACGAGCATGACCGCCCTCTGTTCGACGCACTGGAGCACGGTTTCACCAGCGTCGAGGCGGACGTGTGGCTGGTCGACGGTGAGCTGCGCGTGGCCCACGACCTCGCTGACGCCAAACAGGGAGTCACGCTCGAGAGCCTCTACCTCGACCCACTCCAGGACCTGGTCCGCAGCCAGCCAGGCCACAGCGTCTACCCCACGTGGGACGGCAGCCTGCAACTCCTGATCGATATCAAGAGCGAGGGCGAGGCCACCTACGCCGCCCTGGAGCAGGAACTGGCCGAACACCGCGACATCATGAGCCGCTACACCAACGGCAACGTCAAGACCGGCCCGGTCACCGCCGTCATCAGCGGCAACCGACCGCTGGCCACCATGCAGGCCCAGGACAAGCGCTTCAGCTTCTACGACGGCCGCTCCACCGACCTCACATCCGGCTTGCCCGCCGCCCTGATGCCGCTGGTCAGCGACAACTGGACCAAGCTCTTCACCTGGCAGGGCGTCGGCCCCATGCCGGAGGCCGAGCGCGCCAAGCTGCGCGCCTTCGTGGCCACCGCACACGCTAACGGTTACCGCGTCCGCTTCTGGGCCACCCCGGACCAGCCCGGTGCCGCCCGCGATGCCGTCTGGACCGAGCTTGCCAATGCAGGCGTGGACCACATCAATACCGACGACCTCGCCGGCCTCCAGCAGTTCCTCACCGCCCGCGCAGCCTAGGCAACCAGCAGAACCAGGAGCAATCCCATGTCCTCTAAGATCGTGAAAACCACGACGGCGGCGCTCGCCCTGGCGCTCGGCCTCCTTGCGTCGCAACCCACTTTCGCCCAAACAGCACAAGCGGACAGCACCAGCAACGACAACCAGGTGTTCACCTTCGCCGCCATCGGCGACATTCCCTACGGCGCCGCCGAGATCGCCAAGTTTCCGTCCCGCATCCAGGATCTCAACGCAGACAAGGAACTGAAGTTTGTAGCACACGTGGGCGACATCAAGAACGGATCGTCCGTCTGCTCCAACGAGTACTTCTCCTCCATCCGCACCCAGTTCGACACCTTTGCCCACCCGCTGGTCTACACGCCCGGCGACAACGAGTGGGTGGACTGCCACCGGACCAACAATGGCGCCTACAACCCGCTGGAGCGCCTGGACAAGATCCGGGAGGTGTTCTTCAACCAGCCCGGCAAGACCCTGGGCGCCACCATGCCGGTGAAGTCGCAGGAGAACCTGGGCCTCCCGGAAGACGTCCGCTTCGAGAAGAACCGGGTGGCCTTCTCCGTGCTGAACGTCCAAGGCAGCAACAACTCCCTCCTGCCGTGGACCGGGCTGGGCAAGACGGCCGCCACGCCCGAGCAGCTCGCCGAGGTGGAACACCGCACGGACGCGGTCATCGCCCAGATCCACCAGACCTTCGCCGACGCCAGGCGCAGCAACGACCGCGCCGTGGTGCTCATGCAGCAGGCGGACATGTTCGATCCGTCACTCCTGGCCGACGCCACCGCCAACCCTGACACCGTCTCCGGCTTCCGGAAGAGTGTGCAGGCGATTATCAAAGAAACCAACAACTTCGACGCCCCGGTCTACCTCATCAACGGTGACAGCCACGTCTTCGCCGAAAACCAGCCCCTCGCCGCGGGCTCGCCCTGGCTGGACATTTACGGCGCACCCGCCGCGGACAACCTCCAACGCATCACCGTGGACGGCGCCAACAACGCCGTGGACTACGTCCGCTTCACGGTGGTAAGCAACAGTGCCAAAGGCGCCGACGTGCTGAACTGGGAAAAGGTCCCCTTCAGCCAGTAGCAGCCAAAAGAAGCGGACGACGGCGGGCGCCCACCCGCCGTCGTCCGCTTTCTGGCTTTCCTTACACCCGCTGGCTGGTGAACGCGGTCAGCGTGGTCAATCTCGCTTCCCCCACGGGCTCTTCCGGCAACAGGGGAATCAGGGCAACCCTGTCCGTCATGGACCGCACCTTGGCGATCTGTTCGATCTCGTGTGCGGCGCGGGCCTGAAGCAGTGGGGTGTGAGGGTGGGCAGCGGCGATCGAGTTGTTGATGACCCAGGCCCACGGCTCGATCCCGGCCCGTTCCAGATCGTCTTTTAGTTCCTTGGCCTCCAGCACCGGCGTTGTTTCAGCCAGGGTGACCAGGATGACCTTCGTCATCGCCGGGTCCTGCAGGCGCATGAGCGGGGTCACGAACCCCATCGAGCTCCCCACCTGGCGGGAAATCTCCCGATGGTACGAGCCTGTGGCATCCAGGAGCAGCAGTGTGTGTCCAGTGGGAGCGGTGTCCATCACCACGAAGTTCCGGCGGGACTCCTGGACCACCCGGGAAAACTGCCGGAACACCGCCACCTCATCCGTGCAGGGAGACATCAAATCCTCGGCCAAGGCTGCGCGTCCTTCAGCATCCAGTCTGCGGCCCTTGGTATCCATCACGTGGGCGCGGTACTCCTCGATGGCCGCTGCGGGGTCGATCCGGGACACCTTCAGCCCTGCAACAGGCCCATGGAGTGTCTCGGCAAGGTGTACTGCCGGATCGGTGGTGGTGAGGTGGACGGCATGTCCCCTTTTGGCCAGGGAGACCGCGATGGCGGCGGCAACCGTGGTCTTTCCCACGCCGCCTTTGCCCATGCAAATCACCAGCCCGTGGCCGTCGCGCTCGATGCCGTCCACCAAGGCAGCTAGCGGAGCATCCTCGATCTCCGGGATTGACGCCGGGTCCTCCCCAGCACCGTCAGCGGTGCTGAACAGGGATTCGAGCGCTGTAATACCCACCATATTTACGCGTTTGAGGTCGAGAACGTCGCGGGGGAGAGCGGCGATTGGCTCGGGAATCACCGCCAGGGCCGCTGCTTCCCGGGCACGGACGGCTTGCGCAAGTTCCTCCTCGCCGCCGGCCAGGGGAAAGACGCCGTTAACCACCAGGTACCCTCCGCTGATTCCGATCCGGTGGAGCTCGAGGTAAGTCCGTTCAACCTCCTTCAGGGACGACGCCTGCGCACGGGTCACCAGGACAAGCCGGGTGCGCAGGGGATCCGTGAGCGCCTGGACCGCCTTTGCATACACCTCTTTGTGCTTGTCCAGTCCAGACAGAGGTCCCAGGCAGGACGGTTCGCCCGCGCCGGTAGCGAGGAAATCGGTCCATGACCCGGGAAGCTGCAGCAGTCTGATGGTGTGGCCGGTAGGCGCGGTATCAAAGACGATGTGGTGGTACTGCGCAAACGAGGCGTCGTCTCCAAGCAGGCTGGTGAACTCATCGAAGGACGCCACCTCTGTGGTGCAGGAACCGGACAGGCTCTCCGTGATACCGGCCAGTTCCTGCTCGGGCAGGACTCCCCGGACAGGGGCAAGGATCCGCTCCCGGTATGCGTCGGCCGCCTGTTCCGGGTCAATCTCCAGTGCAGAGAGGCCGGGCACTTGAGGAATGGCGGTGATGGTATTTCCAATGGCCAGGCCGAAGACCTGGCCGATATTCGAGGCGGGGTCCGTGCTGACCAGCAGTACCTTCCGGCCCTCCCTGGCCAGGGAGAGTGAAGCGGCACAGGCCACCGAGGTCTTGCCCACCCCGCCCTTGCCGGTGAAAAACAGGAACCGCGGCGGGTTATCGAGAAACTTCACGGCCGAAGAGGCTGCGTGGCGGGGCGGATATGACTGGCCATGATCCTGTTCCTTGCGTTCTTCGGGCAGGCGGTTAGGCCAGTCTTTCAAGCCGCGGGGCATGGCCCTAGAGCCGAACGTCCTGGACGACGGCGGGCGCCCACCCGTCGTCGTCCGCTTTCGTTTTAGGGTCTGGACACGGGTAGTTGCCGGATTTATCGTGCAAAGGTGGCGGCTGCCCGACTGGCAGGCTGGCCCATGCTGCCAGTCCGCCATTGCGGCCGTCCATCATGAGGAGGAAGCAGATGGCACACGTTGAAGAGGTTGAAGAGACGGTGGAAGTCGCTGTTCCGGTGCGGACCGCGTACAACCAGTGGACCCAGTTCGAATCCTTTCCGCAGTTCATGTCCGGCGTCGAGTCGGTGACCCAACTGACCGACACCACCAATCACTGGGTTACCAAAGTAGGTGGCGTCCAAAGGGAATTCGACACGGAAATCGTTGACCAGGCGCCTGATGACCGGATCGCCTGGCGCAGCACCGACGGCAAGTCGCACGCGGGCATCATCAGGTTCACGCCCCTGGATGCCACCCACACCAAGGTCAAAGTCCATTTCGAATGGGCGCCGGAAACTGCAACTGAAAAGGCTGGCGCAGCACTGAAGATCGACAACATGCAGGTCAAGGCCGACATGCGGAAGTTCAAGGACTTCGTCGAATCGCGCGGGAGCGAAACCGGCGGCTGGCGCGGCGAGGTCTAGGACAGGGGCAGGGTTCTTGACGAACAAACAGGAGCGGACGACGGCGGGAGCCCACCCGCCGTCGTCCGCTTTTCCTTGTGTGGGAGCTACAGGCGGAGTTCCATGAACACGCTGTTGGGGTCCAGCACGTAGTCGGCAAACGGCGGGCACTCCGTGAACCCGTTGCGGGCGTATAGCCGCCGCGCGGGGGCAAAGTAGTCCTCGGTTCCGGTCTCCAGGTAGACGCGCTCAAGGTTCCGCGTACGGGCGTCATCAAGTATGTGCCCGAGCATGAGGGTGGCCACGCCCCGGCCCCGGGCGGTTGCTGTGGTGCGCATGGACTTGATCTCGCCATGCCTCCCCGGGCCGGCGGGGGAGTCCAGCAGCTTAAGTGCGCCGCACCCCAAAAGGTTGCCGTCCTCGCGGGCCGTCCAGAACGTGATGGACGGGGCGGACAGGGCGGAATGGTCCAGGGCGTGCACGCTTTCGGCGGGCGAGGTGGCGAACATATCCGCCAGGTGTTCGGTCAGGAGCAGGTGGACGTCATCGCGCGTGGGGCTGTCCCGGTCAATCGAAATCATCGCTTCAAATTTACCCGTTGCGGACATCAGCGGCCGTGTGCCAAGATTCCCCTGATCGTGACCCGGCTCCGGGAGGTGAGACCCATGAATGCTGTATCCGTAATGGGTGCTCCCCCGCAGTCGACGATCAGCGGCTGAACCAGCCGCCACCGGGAGCGCCGCACAGGCACATTCGCGAAAGGCGACTCCCGTGAACACAACACCTTCTTCCGCCCCGCATGCCGCTCCGGCGGGAAGATGCAAACGCGCCTTGGTCCTTGGTGGCGGTGGCTCCACCGGCAACGCCTGGCTGATCGGCGTCCTCGCCGGGCTGGCAGACGCAGGGCTGGACGTGACCGGCGCCGACCGGGTCATCGGAACATCGGCGGGGTCCACGGCAGCCTCGCAGATTGCGGGCGCCGGGCCCGCCGAACTCTATGCCGCCGTCCTTGGCGCTCCGCTTCCGCAGCGGACGCGTCCCGCGGGAACCTCCGGCAGTCCGGTGCCCGACCACCTGGAGCGGACCGGCAGGATCATCGCCGCCTCCGTGAATGCGCCGGACATGCGCCGCCGGATGGGCGCAGCGGCACTCGACCTGGCGGCGGCCTACGACGCCTCGGAGCGGTGGCGGGCAACGGTCGCGGCTCGGCTGCCCAGGAAGGAATGGCCAGAGCATGAACTGCTGATCACGGCCGTCGATGCGGCTACCGGGGAACCGGCAGTGTTCGACCGCAACAGCGGCATCGATTTGGTTGACGCCGTCGCCGCCAGTTGCTCCAGCGGCTCGGCGTACCGGATTGGGGACAGGAGCTATATCGACGGCGGTTACCGGCGCAACGAGAACGCCGACCTGGCGGCCGGGTGTGAGGGCGTCCTGGTTCTGTCGCCTTTCGGTGGCAGAACGCGGATGCCACTCGAATGGGGCATGCAGCTGGCGGCGCAGGTGGAAGAGCTGCGGGCAGGCGGCAGCAGGGTCGAAGTCATCTTCCCGGACAGCGGGGCCGGGCAGATGTTCGGCGCCAACGCCATGGATTTGTCACTCCGTCCCGCAGCAGCCCAGTCCGGATACAACGAAGGAAAAACCCGCGCCGCGATGCTCACAGAATTCTGGCGGCAATGAATTAAGCGAATTTGAGCTTGTTTTCGTGGTGCGGGCAGAGCTTCCGGCTGCTTTCTTGAGGCAAAGCAAAAGAAACGCAAATCCTCACGGTGCAGCAAATTTTGAAAAAACCCACCCGGCTCTCACCCCATCCTGCATACCGGAAACTGGGCGGCGTCGGAACGGGTCCTTATGTGCCTCCGCAGGACTGGATAAAAAAATAAAAGTAGGTATGGTATCGGGTAACGCAAAGCAAAGAAAGGCGTGATTCCGATGTCCGGAAAATCCCCCAAAAGCGGCGCCGCGAAAAAAGCCGGCAAGTCCATCCTGGAAAAACGGGCCGACAAAAGAGCGAAAAATGAAAATAACGAACTGAATTTTGTAAAACCGCGCAAAAACCAGCGCTGACCATGCCAGCGGGCGGCCGCACGGGACTCCTGGCCCGCGGCCGCCCGCGCCAACCCGGCAAGCTCCACAGCGCCCAACGCCGGGCGATCAGCCGAAGGACACCACCGTGATGACCTCCCACAATGCTTTAGTCGTCCCCACCCGCCTCACCCAGCCAGTGCACCTCAGGCCAATCGACCTCGATGAGACGGCCTTCCAGAAGATCGCCTCCGGCGGCATCGGCCTCATCGCCGGCATGGATTGGCGCGTCTATCTGGACAGCCCCACCCATACGCTGGCCACGAATCCCCGCGCTGAGGTGCTCATCCGCGAGGCCGGAATCGATCTCGACGGAACCATCCAGGGGACGGCCCTGTTCCTGGGCCGCGGCCCGTTGGACGGAGAGTGTGACGCTCCCCGCCACCTCATCAGGCTTGCTGAGCAGCTGTTCGACCTGCCGCTCGCCGCTTAGCCGGCCCGGCGCTCAATGGCGCGTGCCGGGCCACATTGTGGGGGGGGAGCGGACGGCGGCGGACCCGTATCCGCCGTCGTCCGCGTCATTCGGCCTCTCAGGCCTCGATGGTGACGCCGCGCCAGAACGCGACCCGATCCTCAATATGCTTCGCGCGCGGCTTGGGCTCCGGGTAGTACCAGGCCGCGGCCTCGTTCAGCTCGCCGTCAACGTCCAGCGTGTGGTAGCTGGCCGTGCCCTTCCACGGGCAGAAGGTGTTCTTGTCGCTATCCCGCAAATACTCGGCATTGACGGCGTCGCGCGGGAAATAGTGGTTCCCCTCCACCACCACCGTGTCCGCGGATTCGGCGATGACTTTTCCGTTCCAGACAGCCCTGACCATGAGATCCCTTCCGTCGCTTCCACCGCATCGTGCTGCGGTACGTGTACGGATGCCAACGGGCCGCGCTGCGGGCTTGTTCCCGGGATGCCGGGGGCGGGCCCTAGCCTTGACTCTTGTCGATGACGCAGAACCGGTTCCCGTCCGGATCCTCCAGGACCACGAAGTCGGGGTCGTCCGGATACGAGTCCCAGTCCACGCGCCGGGCGCCGAGCGAGACCAGGCGCTCCACCTCCGCGGACTGGTCGTCCGCATACAGGTCCAGGTGGATCCGCGGGTGGTCCTGGACCGGGGTTTCGCTGAGCATGAGGGACAGTTCCGCGCCGGGGCCCGACGACGGCACAAGGGTCACCCACGTCTCGTCGCCGGCCTCCCGCGGGACATAGCCGATGGCCTCGTTCCAGAACTTGGTGGCGGCGGCGACGTCGTTGACGCCGAGGACAATGGTTCCGATAGTCAACATCCGGCCAGCCTAGACCCGATATGCCGGGCCCGGTAGGTACCGCGACGCGGGGCGCGGCTAGACTCGCGGGCATGGGGGAAGACAACACACCTGAAGAACATCGGCCGTCAAAACACACCAAAGTTCCCGCCGCCGCGGTGCCTTTGCTGGGGATTGCGGCAGTGCTGGCGGGCGTCCTGATCGCCTACCTGAACCGCGATTTCACTGGCTGGTTCGCCTACGCGCCGCTCAGCAATAAGCCGTTCGTTGCCAACGGGGCCGCCTTCGTCACGCAAGGCACGCAGATCGGCTTGGGAATCATGGTGGCCGGGCTGCTGGTGCTCGCGTTCTGGGCGGGGTACAGGCTGGGCCGCAAGGGAAGATCCGCCCAGGAGTGAGGGATCGGGGCTAGGCGGCGGGGATGCCCAGCGCCCGGATTCCCGGCAGGGCCTCGAATTCCGGTTTGGCGAACCAGTAGCCCTGGAACAAGCGGACTCCGCCGACTTTCAGGACCCGGAACTCTTCCTCGGTTTCCACGCCCTCCGCAAGCACCGTGATCCCCAGCTCCTTTGCGATGCCGCCGATGCCGGCCACCACTGCCTGCCGTGCATGGCTGGTGTCAATGCCACGGATCAGCTTCATGTCGATCTTCAGCAAGTCCGGCTGGAAGTCCACCAACAGACCCAGCCCCGCATGGCCGGCACCGAAATCGTCGATGGCTGTGGTGAAGCCCTGTTTACGGTACTCAGTGATGATGCTGGTCAGGTGGGCGGTGTCGGTGACTTCTTCGTTCTCCGTGAACTCGAACATGATCGAGGATGTCGGGAAGCCGCAGCGCCTCGCGGCAAGGAGGGTGGCGCGGAGGCAGGCTGCCGGCTCATAGACCGCATTGGGCATGAAGTTGATGGACAGCATCAGCTCCTCATCCGCCGGGAACAGCCGTGATGCCAGCTCGATGGCCTTAACCCGGCAGTCCTGGTCGAAGCGGTACCGCTGCTCCGGTAGCACCTTTCCCAGGACCTCATAGGCACCCTCGCCGGACAAGCCCCTGACCAGGGCCTCATAGCCCCACACCCGTTCAGCCCCGGCGTCATAGATCGGCTGGAAGGCCATGCTGAAGTCAAAGTCCAGCCGTGAAGATGTGGTGCAGACGTCACACGCCAATGTCGGGTCCTCTCTAGGGTTACTCCAGAGTAGGGCACCCCAGGTCTCTGCCCGCAGTGAATGGGCCGGGTCGCTGAGTGCTGACGTTAGCGTTCGGGATTATTGATGGGCTTGTCCAGCGCCACACTGATGGTCTGCCCGGGTGCCAGTTCACCGGTAAGCAGGTCGGTGAATTCGTACCACGCCCCGCCTGTGCCCTTGCTGGGGCGATTGGCTGCGCGCAGGTCAGTCACTCCGAAGCGGAACGAAACCTGCCGTTCGCTGTCCCCGGGCGCCGTGGTGTAGGTCAGCGGAATCCCGTTGGCGTCTGCGGTGAACGTTCCCTGTGCGCCCTCAATTTTCAGTGCGCCCGGAATCAGGCGAACCTTCGTGCCGGCAGGAAGGGGCTGGTCTGCCGCCAAGGAAGGGTTGTACAGCAGGATCTGTGCCGTGGTGGACCGGAACTTGTAGCCGAGGCTGTCGAACGAGTCGCCGTCCACCGTGGTGTAGAAGACCGTCTGGCCGAACGAATTGTTGACCTCTGTGCCGGACCCGGAGCGGCTGTCCACCGGCTTCTTCTGCAGCTGGATGACCTTTCCTGCCTGGATGAAGAAGACGTTCCCCTTTTCGTAGGTGAACGGGACCTTGTTCGCTTCCGCCAACTGCGCCTCGGTCAGGTTGAACCGGTAGGTGATGCCGGCCAGGCTGTCTTCGGGCTCTATGGTGTAACCCGTTGGAATGCCGTTTGCGTCCACCGTGGCAGCGCCCTTGGCGCCCGGCACGGGACCGGCCGGAATCAGCCGGAGCCGTGTGCCGGGAGTGAGGGGTGTTCCGGGCTGGAGTCCGTTGAACCCAGCGACCTTCGCCTCGGAAAGCTTGTGTGCCTTCGCTACTGCTTCGAGCGTGTCACCCGCCGCCGTCGTGTAGAAGTCCACGTTGCCAAACGAGTCCCGCACGGTTTCTCCACTCAGCGCAGGCTTCGCGGCGGAGGACGCAGTGGGGGCGGGTGTGGACTGGACGGCGGCCGCCGGCTCTGCCGCGTGATCGGAGTAGGAACATCCCGCCAACCCGCCCAGCAGCAGGACAATCGCCGCGGCATGCGGCCAGGCCCTGCGCTTGGACGGCGTCTTTGATGTACTGCCAGTTCCCACCATGGATATGCCCCCCAATAAGTCCGGCGCAGCCGGGTCAAGGCCCACACGGACCAAGAGCGAGCCTAGTGGATGAACCGTGAGCGCGCCGCAGCAGCCGTTAAAAAGGCAAGCGGACGACGGCGGGACGTGTGCGCCGTCGTCCGCTCAGGAAAGTGCGTGGCTGATTTAGTCCTCGTAAACCGCGATGAAACGGCCCACCACTCCGCCCTTGCGCAGCTTGTCGATGGCGCCGGGGATATCCGCCTGCTTGATGAGGTTCATCGGCGGGTTCAGTTCGCCGGTCTTCATGAGGGCATAGAGGTTCTCGAGGTCCTCCTTGGTGCCCGACTTGGATCCCTTGATGGACAGCTGGTTGATGATCAGCGGGTAGGTGTTGATGGTCGCCTCGAGGCGTCCCATGCCCACCTGGACCAATGTGCCGAACTCGGCGAGGGTCTCAAGTGCCGCGGAGGTGGTGGTGCCGAACCCGGCGTAATCAACGATCAGGTCCAGGTTCTTGTCCTTGGATTCGGTGATGGAGTCAGCCACTCCGGCCAGGCCGATCTCGTCCGCGAGCTTCTGCGTCTCGGGGTTCACCTCGGCGCCATAGACTTCTGCACCTGAGAGCGCTGCGACGCGGGCGCCGATGTAGCCCAGTCCACCCAGGCCAATCACGCCAACCTTCATGCCCGCCTTGGCCCCGCCCACGGCCATGATGGCGTGGTAGGCGGTAAGTCCGGCGTCGGTGGCCATCGCACCCAGCTCGAAGGAGACCTCATCGGGCAGCTTCACCAGGTTGTCGTCGGTGGCGAGCAGTTTGGGGCCGAAACCGCCGTCCCACTTGCCGTAACCCAACGCGTCGCCGTCCTTCAGGACGGGGGAGAGGCCAACCCGGTCGCCAACCTTCCAGTGCTCCATGCCGGGGCCAACCTCGGTGATGACGCCGGCATTCTCGTGGCCCATGGTGCGGGGGAGTTCCGGGAACAGCGGCATCCATCCGGCGTCGTCGAGGGCGGTCACGTCCGAGTGGCACACCCCGGCGGCCTTGACGCTGACCACTACCTGGCCCGGACCGGCACTGGGTTCAGCCACTTCGTTGAGGGTGAGCGGGTTGTTGGTGCCGGTGAACTGCCATGCCTTCATGGGTCATTCTCCTTCGGTCCGTTGCTTAAGTTCATGCATTTGCATGCAATTACAGCGTACGCCTGTTTCGGCCCAGCGTAGCCCTGGTGTGATGCGGGGAACATGGCCGTCTTCTGCCCATTTGGAAATGCGTCGGATATTTCCGACGTATACTGTAGGCGTGCTTCCCGATGTCTTCGCCGCCGTATCCAACCCGGCGCGGCGGGTAATCCTGGACGAGCTGCGCCAAGGTCCCAGGGCGGCCGGTGAACTCACCGGCCTGCTGGACCTCAGCCGCCCCGCCGCGTCCGAGCACCTGGCCGTGCTCCGGGAGGCGGGGCTGGTGCGGGAGGAGCGGCAGGGGCGGAACAGGGTGTACCACCTCCAGCCGGCGCGCCTCGCCGAGGTTGGCGGCTGGGTGAAGCACTTCGAGCACTACTGGAACCAGCGGCTGGATGCGCTGGCAGACCTTCTGGACGAGGAGAAACCGACATGACCGAAAATGCGATCAGGCTGGAACGCCGCTACCCGCACCCCGCCGCGGCCGTGTGGGCGGCGCTGACCACGCCGGAACTGCTGGCCCGCTGGTGGGCGCCTGGCGGCATCGCACCCGTCGTGGGCCACCGCTTCACCATGGACATGGACGCCTGGGGCCAGCAGCAGTGCGAGGTCCTTGCCGTGGATCCCGGAAAGTCCATCAGCTTCCTCTTCTCCGAAGGCCAGCTCGATACCACCATCACCTGGCGCCTTGAGCCGGTCGAGGACGGCACTGTCCTCCACTTCGAACACGCCGGTTTCCAGCTGGACACCCCCATGGGCCGCCACGCCATCGAAGGGATGGGCAACGGCTGGCCGGGGCTGCTGACCCGCATCGACGGGCTTCTCGCCGAAGCAGCCTGACGCTTCAGGGGAGCGGACGACGGCGGGCCCATCCGTCGTCGTCCCTTCCCTGGATCCTTCCGCACGTTTACTGCCGGAAGGAGAAGGGTAACCATGGAGTATGACTGATTCCGGAGCGGGCGGCGCCAACGATCCCTTTGACGGCAACGACGGGATTGTGGCCGAAAGCGGGCACCTCGAGACGCCTGAGAGCATCGCCGAGGATGTCCGCCACGACATCCAGCTGGGCCAGGTCCAGGACGACGTAGCCCACGTCCTTGAAGAACGGTTCGAGGAAGCGGGCATTGAGGCGCGCCCCGAAGAAGTGGATGACCTCGCCGAGGAAATCGAGCGGGACGCGTCCAGCTGAACATCCGCCGGGTGGGCCTGAAACGGCGGGTAACGACCTGGACCAGTGCGCTGGCCGTGTTGGGCGCATGGCTCTGAGGAGTCATACCGGTGGTCCAGGTGGCCCGTCCCGTCGGTCCGGCAAGCGAAGCTAGGGCCAGTCTGCCCGGGTGAACCTGACGGGGCTGCGCAACGTCAGGAGACAATCAGACGTCCATTCCGCCAGTTTCTGCTGTACGTCCAGTGAATCCGCCACAGCGACCTGCTGCGCATCCTGGTCCGTGGCGTCCTGAAGACCTTCGACTGAGCTTTTCACTTATCCCCCTTGCAAGCGTGTGTGCCCACACTAGGCACCACCGAATGCCAAGGGAAAGAGGGTTAATCCACCAGCCGGATAAACTGCGCAAATCTTGAGCAAGCCCTCTCTCCCGGTGTAGCAGTGCGCGCCGGTCATAGTCCGGCTCGGGCAAAAACAGAGGTAAAAAATACGGCCAGGGCCTCTGTCTTTGCCCGGACTTCCGGTTCAGTGGCCGCCACGCAGCTTGCCTCGACGGACAGTGTCCCCTTGCGTGCTCCGCTCCGGCCGTGCCATTCACCGGTGCCGTCGCTGAGTTGGTAGGTGACGGCGTAACGTGCATCAGCCATAACGTCGATTGCGGGCGCGGAAACCGAAGACCACGACCGGCTGCTTCCCTCGAACAGGACTTCCTGCACGGTGGTGCACCCGCGAAGCTGCTCCGCCCGCGAGTCGAGCGGGAACGGCGGGCCCATGGTGGAAGGCATGTTGACGGCGGTGAAGTCTGCATATCCGCTCTTGGTGGCCCCCTGGATCTGCCCCTGGCCGTAGACGGAACCAGACAAGGATGCGGCGTAAGACTCTTCGTCAAAGGTGCATGGGGAGCCGGACGCCGGCAACGTGGCGCTGGGGGTGAAGCCGGGAGACTGACCGAGTACTGTCGCCTGCGGCAGGTTTACCGGCTCCCCGCCGGGGCCGGTCATGCCCTTGAAAAGCGCCACCATCTGTTCAGGCGTCATTGAGTTTGGAGCTGTTGCCGCCGTTGGTGCGGAAGCTTTACCCGACTGGCTGATGAGCTCTTTCGCCAGTTCCGACATGGCCTCAAGGGCGGGCTTGGCGTCGGCCTCCGAGTTGAGGTTTGCCACAGCGAGGTTGAGCGTGAGGGACAGGGTGCCGTGCAGGACGCGCAACCCAACTGAGGTGAAGTCTCCCGGGCCCTTCGGCTTGGTGACCTGCGTGACCGCATACTGCTTGTCGGCGATTGGGGGAGCGGCCAGCAACTGGACAGCGTAGGTGGAGGTCCGGCCCGACTCGGTGTAGGCCAGGTCGAACTGGCTGCAGCGCGACGGGAGGTCATCGGCATAACCGAAATCGGCCCTGGCGATGGCGTCCTGGTCCGCGCTCCGCAGCACGATCATGATGGTGCTGGTGGGACCGGACTGCCCGCCGGCCGGCGGCATGGCGCCCTCGGCAAAATTGATGTCCTTGTCCGCCCATCGGGTAAACGGGTCCTGGGGGACGAAGGCGATGCAGTCGGCGGGCGTGGTTTTCGTGTCGGTCTGAGGGAAGGAGCCGCTGGCGGCACCGCTGCGCAGGCGCGTTGAATCCTGGGCCGCGGGAAATGGCAGTTTGCGGGTCTGGCCCACTCCGTTGATGATGGCTGCAAGTTCCGCGTCCGAGAACGGCTTGGACGGTGACACTGCCGACCCCGGGATGGAAGGGGAAGCCGGGGCGGGAGGCGCCGAACTGCCGGATGGGCTGGTTCCCGGCGGTGTGCCGCCGGGTGAGCACGCGGCCAAGGCGAGGAGGACGGCCGCCAGGCATCCGAGTCGGCGCCTGCTGTTTCTTCCCGAGGTGGCAACATCATGCTTCACGGGTCCACGAACAGCCATCCCCGGCCTCCTTTGCCACCACGCTAGGCTCCGGCGTCCGGCGCCAGCTAGGGCCGTAGGACCCGGCCAGGCGCAGGGGCACCGAGGGCGGCAGGGCCACCAGGGACGGCAGCGCCACCAACGCCGACCAGCGGCATGACCTCCAACCGGTTCCCCGGGCCTGCAATGACCAGGATCTGCTGCGTTGTGGCGCCTTCCAGTGCCGCCGTCACCTGCCGGATGACATCCCCGACCCCGGGCGAAGGCTCAGGCGACGGCGGAAGTCCGGGGCCGCCGTCGTCCGCCCGCAGCCAGGTGGTCACCTTGGCGCCGGTGGCGTCAGCGATGCCGCGGGCCAATGCCTCGGGATCCACGGAACCTGATGGATATCCGCTGACCAGGGTGACCCGCTCGACGATGCGCTTGTGCGCGGGTGCCGCGGCGGCAAGCAGTGCCCGGTCATGCCGCCACAGCGCGAAGTGGTAGCCCGCAACGAGGCCCGCCGCCACGAGGAGGCCAAGGGGTGCACGGACCCGGTCCAGGAGGCTTCCGCCCGTGACGTCGCCGAGCAGGAATTCAAAGAGCCGGTAGCCGATGACCAGCAGCGTAATGAGGGCCACCACGGCACTGACGCCGAAAAATGCCACCAGGTAGACGCGACGGCCGGGCGGAATGTCCTCAGCGGTGCGCGGCTGGTGCCTCGGCTTCCAGGCCAGCCACCAGACCGGTGCCCCCACCACCAGCGAACTGATGCCGCCAAGAAGCAGCGTGCGTGTGGCGCCGCCGGCCAAAGGTGAGACGGCTGCGGCCAGCAGTGCGTTGACCACAACGCCGACGCCGGAGGCTGCCGCGGCGAGGGCTACGGCGGACGTCACCAGGAGGCTGGCGCGGCGGGTCCTGGTGGAACGGGTGACGGACGTGGTGCGGTGGTAGCGCCAGACCAGGGCCCCGATGACAGCGGCCGCGATGGCCGGGGCGAGGGGCTCGAGCAGGTCGTTCGTGGGGTCGCTCCGGTCGAACGCCAGCCGCAGGAGGACAAACAGGATGACCCCCAGCCCGCCCAGGGCGGTGATGCCGGCGACGAAGATGCCCACGGCGATGATGGTGACGTCCACCAGCCCTGTCTGGAAACGCCGGCCGCCGTCCCGGAACCAGTGCCACCACCAGACCGCAGCCCCACCGGCAGCCCATACCAGGGACCGCAGGACAGGGAACCACCATGGCTCAAAGGCGGCCGCTGCCGTGAAACCGCGGATCGCCACGTCCAGGAGGGTGCCCAGCGCGGCAATGGCGGCGCCTGCGCCCAGCAGCAGCCCAAAAACAGAGCCGACGACGGCCCGCACGTCCTCAAGGTGTGACGAGGGTTTGCGGGGGTGCTTCCACATCCACCTGTGCCACCACCAAATAGCCGACCACACCATCCCGTTGGCCAGCGGGGACGGCCATTGGCTTTCCTGCGTATCAATGAAGGAGGTGGCCAAATTCAACAGTGAGGTGGTGGCGATGATCAGCGAAACCGCGTACATCCCGGTCAGGTAGAGGCCCCACCCGGGCGCCCGGCGTTCCGACTCGTCATCAAGGCGTCTCCACACGAACCACCACAGCAGCAGCGCCAGCGGGCCGCCGATCAGGGTGAAGGCCAGGGACAGCGCCAGGCCGGCCACATCGCCGGAGACCAGGGTGGATGCCGTCCGGAAAAGCCGCTCCAGCAGTCCCTGGAGCCCTGAGGCCGAGATCACCACCAGGGCAAACAGCAGGACGTACAGGATCAGCCGGCGCAGGGTTGCCAGCCCGCCCGCCGGGGCAGGGGCCGTGGTTGCTGCCGGCGCCGTCATGGCTTCACCGGCACAACGGTGCAGTCCACCAGTGGGTAAGGCGGCTGGTCGATCAGCCATTTGCCGTTCACCTTCAGGAGCGAGAAGGCGTCCTCCATTTCGTACTCCGACGGGCCGAACGGTCCACCTTGGGATGACCGGACAATCGAAACTTTCACCGTGGCTGAATCGGTGCGTTCCGTCGTCGAAACCAAGACAACCCGGGCGGGTGCCGGCTCGCTGGCGTAGGCGCCCCGGCAACGGCTCTTGGCACCCTCGGTGAGGTACGACTGGGCAGTGGTGTTGTCGCCGTCGATCACTGCCTTGCTGTACCGCTGGACCACCCCGGCCGGGCTCGCCTCATCGAGGGGAGCCGGCTCGCCGCGGGTGAAGACCACTGCGAGGGCAACCACCACCAGCAGAACCACCACCCCCACCAGCGCGAGCAGGATCCGGTCCGGTCTTCGCGCAGTGCGCTCCCTGGCGGCAGTCTCGTCCATGGCGCCAGTATGGGGCAGGGGGATGCGATCCACGCGTGTCTTTTGGCCCGTCTTTGCCGTGCCTGGGCAAAATGCCACGGAGACAGTGGGTGCAGCTTACTCAAGGACCACAGGCAGATGCCCTTTTGGGGCAACTATGTTGTTTGTCGTGCAACGTAATCGAGGCAACTGCGAGTGTTCCAGTCACTTGGGTTAGGTCAGGGACAGCGGAAGACTCTCTCTATTAATGCTTCTGAAAACTCTTGACTGTGTTGCGCGTCACGGCCTATCTTGAAACAACCATGTTGCAAGTAATGCAACTCCAACTTTCATTGGTGGTTTCATGAGCACCCAACAAAACTCACCCGAGGCAGGGATGGTTGCCGCTGACGCCAACGGTCCCGCCCGGGCCGGTGGCGGCACGGACAACGCCGTTGCCAGCAGGGACGTTCGACGCCGGGTGGTCACCGCGAGCTTCATCGGCAACTTTGTCGAGTGGTTCGACTACGCCGTATACGGCTACCTCGCGGCCGTCATCTCGTCGGTGTTCTTCCCTGAAGCAGACCGGCAGACCGCGCTGCTGGCTACCTTCGCCGTCTTCGCGATCTCCTTCTTCGTCCGTCCCCTGGGCGGCTTCTTCTGGGGGCATATCGGCGACAAGCTGGGCAGGCGCAAGGCACTGTCCCTCTCAATCGTCATCATGTCCGTCTCCACCTTCTGCATCGCCCTCATCCCCGGCTACGGAACCATCGGCATGCTGGCCCCGCTCCTGCTGCTCCTGGTCCGCGTGGTCCAGGGCTTCTCGGCGGCCGGTGAATACGCCGGAGCATCAGCCTTCCTGGTGGAATACGCGACGGCCAACCGCCGCGGACTTTATGCCGCCGTCGTGCCCGCCAGTACCGCCGCCGGCCTGCTCCTGGGCTCACTGATCGCGGCGCTCCTCAGCTCGGTACTCAGCACTGACCAACTGCACGAGTGGGGATGGCGGCTGCCGTTCCTGCTGGCCGCCCCCATGGGCCTGATCGGCCGCTACATCCGCACCAAGCTCGAGGAAACGCCTGCCTTCCGGGCCCTGGCCGACCAGGAGGAATCCGCTCCCAAAGCCCCTGCGCTGGACATGTTCCGGACCTATCGCAAACAGCTGCTGATCGCCTGCGGTGCCGTGCTGCTCAACGCCGTCGGTTTCTACGTCATCCTCAGCTACATGCCCACCTACCTGTCCGAGGAACTGGGCTTCGGTCCCACTGAGTCGTTCCTGGCCACCACCATTGCCCTGGCCAGCTACATCGGCTTCATCTTCCTGACCGGCCTCGCCTCGGACCGGTTCGGCCGCAAGCGCATGCTGATCACCGCGTCCGTGCTGTTCATGCTGCTGACCGTTCCCGCTTTCATGCTGCTGGACACGGGCAACTTCCTGGTGATCGTCCTGGTCCAGATCCTGCTGGGCGGCATGCTCACCCTGAATGACGGAACGCTGCCCAGCTTCCTGGCCGAACTGTTCCCCACCAAAGTCCGGTACAGCGGCTTCGCCGTCAGCTTCAACCTCTCCAACGCGCTGTTCGGCGGCACCGCGCCCTTCATGGCCACCCTGCTGATCGGCATGACCCAGAGCAAGCTGGCGCCGGGCTGGTACCTCGTGGCCGCATCCGCCGTGTCCCTCATGGCCGTGCTGTTCGCCGCCGAAACGTCGCGCAAGCCCCTCAAACACCTCTGACCAACCAGACGGCCCCTAACCCTTCCGGGTACACAGACCAACCTCACTACGCAAACAACACCAACTGCACCAACAGCAGCTGGCACCCACTAGAAAGGCACCACCCGTGACTATCACTGCCGACAACGCCTCCTCCATCGCCGAACTCGATCGCCTCAAGGTCCTGCACAACGGCACCAAGGGCAAGCTCACGTTCTCCGACGCGGAGTTCGAGCGCCGCCTTGGCGGCCTCCGCAAGATCATGGCCGCCAAGGAGCTGGACGCGGTCATCCTCACCAGCTACCACGGCATCAAGTACTACTCCGACTTCCTGTACACCACGTTCGGCCGCAACTACGCCCTGGTGGTCACCTCAGACGACTCCGTCACCGTCACCGCCAACATCGACGCCGGCATGCCGTGGCGCACCTCCTACGGCGAGAACATCGTCTACACCGACTGGCGCCGCGACAACTTCTACTTCGGCCTCCAGGAAGCCCTGCGCCAGCGCGGCGTCAAGGCCAGCCGGCTGGGAGTCGAGGACGACTTCCTCCCGGGCCTGACCCGCGAAAAGATCGCCGCCGCCTTCCCGGGCGCCCAGCTCCTGGACGTCTCCCAGGACGCCATGCGCCAGCGCATGATCAAGTCCGCCGAGGAAATCGAAGTCATCAAGCATGGCGCCCGCATCGGCGACCTGGGCGGCGAGGCCATCCGCAACGCCATCCGCGAAGGAATCTCCGAGTACGAGGTGGCCCTCATCGGCACCGAGGCCATGGTGCACGAGATTGCCAGGACCTTCCCGGACCGCGAGGTCCGCGACACCTGGGTGTGGTTCCAGTCCGGCATCAACACCGACGGCGCCCACAACTGGGCCACCACCCGCAAGCTGCAGCAGGGCGACATCCTCTCGCTCAACTGCTTCCCCATGACCTCCGGCTACTACACCGCCCTGGAGCGGACCCTCTTCCTGGGCCAGCCGGACGAGCGCTCGCTGGAGCTGTGGAACATCAACGTCGAGGTGCACGAGCGCGGCCTGGAACTGATCAAGCCCGGCGCCGTCTGCAAGGACATCGCCGCAGAGCTCAACGAGATCTACATCAGCCACGGCCTGCTGGCCAACCGCACCTTCGGCTACGGCCACTCCTTCGGCGTCCTGAGCCACTACTACGGCCGCGAAGCCGGGCTGGAGCTGCGCGAGGACATCGACACCGTCCTGGAACCGGGCATGGTGGTTTCCATGGAGCCGATGATCACGGTGGCGGACGGCCTGCCGGGCGCCGGCGGCTACCGCGAGCACGACATCCTGGTGATCGGCGAGGACAACTCGGTGGAGAACATCACCAAGTTCCCCTTCGGCCCGGAACACAACATCGTCGGGGCATAGGTAACTGAACAGCCAAGGCGGCGCCGTGAACCCACGGCGCCGCCTTCGGCGTCTATCGCAGACGATAGGGAAAGATGGTGTCCACCATGACTCCTGCAATAACTTCTGACAGCACTGGCAACGGAGCCGGCACCAACGGCGGGACGGACGCCAAAGGAGCCTCCGTCGTCGTCAATGCCATAGCCGTCCTGCGGACCTTCACGGCGGACGAACCGCTGCTGGGCGTCACGGAAATCGCCAACCGCGTGGGCATGCACAAAAGCAGCGTGTCCCGGATCCTGGCCACCTTCGAGCAGGAAAACCTGGTGGAACGCGACCCGGAAACCAAACGGTTCCGGCTGGGCCTGGGGCTCATCGCCGTCGCCGGACCGCTGCTGGCCGAGATGGAGGAACGCCGCGTTGCCTACCCCGTCCTTCGGCAGCTGACCGAACAGACCGGCGAAACCAGTGCCCTCATGCTGTGGAACGGTGACGAGGCCATCTGCGTGGAGCAAATCGCCAGCCACCACCAGATCAAGCACACCACGCCCCTGGGCGCCCGCTACCGGGATGCGATGAGTGCCTCGGTCCAGGTGTTCCTGTCCACGCTGCCGGCCGAGCGGGTGCGTGAACTGTTGCGCAGCGGAACCATCACCTTCCCGGGACTGGACGACGACGGACTGGCGGCCTACGAAGCAAGGCTCCAGGATGTTGCGCAGCGGGGATGGGCGGGGAACTACGGCGAATCGTCCATGGACGAGGTGGGCGTGGCCGCGCCCGTCCGCGACCACCGCGGCGACGTTGTGGCGGCCGTCCTGATTCCGGCTCCGCGGTTCAGGGTGTCCAAGGAACAGTTCGAGAGTCTGGGGGAGGCCTGCATGGCCGCCGCCGCCAAAGTGACCGGCCGGCTGGGTGGCCGCACGGGAATCTGACGCTGCCAGGTCAGGGCAGTGCCGCCGGGGTGCCGGTCTGAGTCCCGACCGCGCTGACGGCGACCACACCGCCCCAGGGGTCGCTGATCACGGCGCTCCGGAACCCCGGCGTATCCATCGGCGCCATGACAATGCCGCCGCCCAGGGCAACGGCCCGGTCAGCGGTCCTGTCTGCATCGGTGACCCCGAAGTTCACACTCCAATGCGGAGGAACAGCCACGCCGTCGGTGGCGGTGGCGACGGCCACCAGCTGGTCTTCGAGAAGCCACAGTGAAAAGGGCGCGTCCAGCGGTGACTTCAGCTCCCAGTTGAACATTGCCTTGTAAAACTCCTGGGCCTTTCCAAGCTCCGGGGTGTGCAGCGAACTCATGGCCCAGCTATTGGGCTGGTCTGCCAGCTCAACGCCGTCGTTGACGCCCGCCTGCCGCAGGCAGAACAGCACGCCGGAGGAATCGGCAACCAGTTGCGAATGGGCCCGGGCATCGATGGTCCCGAGTTGCCGGCCTCCCGCCTGCTCAGCGAGAGCTGAGGCCTGCCCGATATCACGCACACGGACATGGGTCAGCCAACCCGCGGGCGACCCCGGCGGGGCCTGCCCCACGCCGCCCACAGAGCGGCCGTCAAGGCGTGCCAGCCAGTACCCACCCTCGAACCCCGGCATCGGTAACGCCTCGTCGAACGTCCAGCCGAACAGTCCGCCATAGAACTCTTTGGCCCCCTGGGGGTCCGGTTGCCAGGTGTCGACCCAGCACGGCGCACCCACTGAGGAAGTATTCCGCTTTGCCATCCACCAAGCCCTTTCCATCCGAGTGGCCCGGACCTGGGGGCCCGGCCACAAGGCAATGCCCGGCAAGCATACGCCCGGAAGCGGAGGCCCGGAGGAGATCAGGGCAGCCCGGCCATCCTCGCCGCCAGATGCAGCGCCGCGAGCCGCCCCGTACCGCGGGGATCACCGCCGCAGAGTTCAAATATCCGTTGCAGCCGGTGATGCATCGACTGCCGCTCCAGATGCAGTTCGCGTGCCGACTGGGCTGTGTTGCAACCGGAGTCCAGCCACACCTGCAGGGTCTCCAGCAGCTGGGACTGCCGCTGTGCATCATGCTCCAGGACTGCCCGCAACTGTCGGCTCACGAACGCTTCCCGGGACGAGGCATCCAGGCAGGTCAGCGCGAGGCTTTCCACGGCAGCGTCCTGGGCATCAACCACAACCAGGCCCCGGGACGGATACCGCCTGCGCGCCGACGCGTTCCGCCGGCGGATCTGCCGCACCTCCAGGGCGCGGCGGGCCTCCGCCAGTGACCAGGCTGCCTCCGCCACCCCCTCTGCCAGCGGCCCCACAGCGATCACGGCGTCGTGATCCCCTTCCAGTCCCTGCAGGGACTCCAGGAGCAGCCGCCGCTCCCCGGCAGTCTCGGTGCACGGCAGGCCGATCATCACCACCAGCTCGGTGTCGTCAAGGTAGGCGGCGCAGGGGATCCGCTGTGAGCTGAGGCAGTTCTCGATGGCACCACGCAGCTCCTGCGGCGCAGCCGCGTGGATGGCGGCCACCACGGCAGGGGAGTCCGTGGGGAAGCCGGCGCCGGGGGCCAGCTGCTCGAGACGCCACTCCGGTGCGGAATTCAGCACGGCGCGCATCAGTTCAGCACCAGCCAGGGCATGCAGTCCCGGAGGCGTGTGCTGCAGCAGCGCCAGGCCCAGGATGTCCACGGCGCGCTCCCCGGCCACCTGGGCCAGCGCCGTATCCGCGACATCCGGCACGTGCACCTCGAGCCGTCCCATGAGGACCCCGCGCACGGGGATGTCCACGGTGATGACCGTTCCGCCGGCCACCGGGTAAAAGCCGCCGTGCCCACCTGGCCCGGTGCCGTCGTCGTCCGCTGTTCCTTCTCCCGCTTCCGCGTCTACCCCGTTACTCCAGCCCTCCGGCGCCGCGCTGCCCATGGTTACTCCCCACGGGGAGGTGAGCTTTACGGCTGAGGCGGTGATGCCTGCCAGCACGCCCAGGATCTTGTCCAGTGAAGCGCCATGGGCCAGCTCGGCAGCCATGGCGCGCGTGGCGGCATCGGCCTGCTGCAGGTGCCCCACCGATTCGCTGACAAGCATGGAGTTGATGGCCTGCATGACGCCGACGAACGGCACCACCTTGCGCAGTTCCACCACGGGGAGGCCGTATTCCTCAGCCTTCTGAAGCATGTCTGCAGGGATTTCCGGCAGTGCACCGCCGGTCTCGATGGCCAGGGCAGCGACGCCGCGCTGAGCCAGCTCACGGACGTAGTCCCCGCGTTTGGCCGGAGTGGCGGTGGCCAGCGTGATCCCGCCGCAGAGCAGCAGTTCCCCACCTCGGAGCAGGGGAGCGATGTCCAGCACCTCGCTGGAGTGGACCCAACGGACCGGCTGGGCGGCCGCCATAGCCCCTTCCGGGTGGACCACGGGATCTGCGGCGGCAAGGGCGGGGTGGGCGAGTATTTCGCCAAGAAACACTGACACGACAGTCCGTAACGTAGAAGAGGGATTTGTTCGACAGATTGTATCTTGTTGCTTGTGATGAGGGCCACATAGCCTTGTATGTACTTATCCACCTCACGGAGGCCCCCATGCAAGAAAAGCTTTCAACAGCCACGCACGGCCAACCTGACCAGGCCACACAGGACCACAGCGCCGTGGACCATGAAGCCTGGCTGCAGCCCATCCCCGAATCAGCACGCACACGCAAGGTATCCGGCCAGTTCTGGATCTGGGCGGGCGCCAACCTGGCACCCATCAACTGGGTGCTGGGGGCACTCGGTATCCAGCTGGGACTCGGACTCGCGGACACCATTACCGTCCTGGTGCTGGGCAACCTGATCGGCATGCTGCTCTTTGGCTGCTTCGTCCTCCTGGGCCAGAAGACCGGAGCCACCGGCATGGTCCTGGCCCGGGCCGCATTCGGACGGCGCGGCAACTACCTGCCGGCCGCCATCCAGGCCCTGCTGGTCATCGGCTGGTGCGCGGTGAACACCTGGATCATCTTGGACCTGGTCATGGCGCTCTTCGGGACCCTTGGCTGGGTTGACCCGGAAGCCCCCAACTACGCCTGGAAGATCGGCGTTGCGACCTTCATCATGGCCCTCCAGGTTGCCATTGCCTGGTTCGGCTACAAGGCCATCGCCGCCTTCGAAAAATGGACCGTACCGCCCACCATCCTCATCCTGGCCGTGATGTCCGCGGTGGCATGGTTCGGCATGGACATCAACTGGAGCTACGCCGGTCCTGCCGGCGCCGTCCTGGAAGGTTCCGAGCGCATCGCGGCCATGAGCGCCGTGATGACCGCCATCGGCATTGGCTGGGGCATCACCTGGTTCACCTACGCCGCGGACTACTCCCGGTTCGTCAGCACCAGCGTCCCCAAGAAGAAGGTCTACCTCGCTTCGGTACTGGGCCAGTTCATCCCCGTGGTGTGGCTCGGCGTCCTGGGCGCCAGCCTGGCCACCAACAGCGGCGAGATCGATCCCGGCAAGCTGATTGTCATGAACTTCGGCGCCATGGCGCTGCCCGTACTGCTCATGGTGCTCCACGGCCCCATCGCCACCAACATCCTGAACATCTACACCTTCTCCGTGGCCACCCAGGCCCTGGACATCTCCATCAGCCGCCGCAAACTCAACCTGTTCGTGGGCGTCTTCTCGCTCGGCGCCGTCGTCTTCTTCATCTTCCAGGAGGACTTCGCAGCGGTACTCGACGCCTGGCTGATCGGCCTGGTGGCATGGGTGGCCGCCTGGGGCGGCATCATGCTGGTGCACTACTTCTGGCTGGAGAAGCGCTGGCCGGGCGGCACCGACCGTCTGTTCGACGGCGTGGGCACCAAGCGGCTGCCGGTGGTCAACTTTGCCGGGGTCATCTCCCTCGTGGCCGGGATCTTCGCTACGTGGCTGTTCATGTACGGCCTGATCCCCATCATGCAGGGCCCCATCGCCGTGGCCCTGGGCGGCTGGGACCTGTCCTGGCTGGCCGGCGGCCTGACCAGCGCCGGGGTGTACGCCATCCTCGGCCCGCGGCAGCACATCCGCTACCTCGCCCTGGAGCCGCGCACCACGCAGAAGGTGGACGCCACCCCTGGCGCGACCGCTCCCGAAGCAGGGAGCCCGGAGAGCACGCCCGCTCTTCCCGCCCTCTAAGCTCACCACCCCGAAGAACCTGGCGGGCGCCCTGCGCCCGCCGAAAGGATTTCCCGTGAACAAGCCCGCCATCGCGGACGCCCTGCACCCCATCACCTGGCCCGAGGGCTTCAAGGCCGCAGCGTCCTTCACCTTCGACGTGGACGCCGAGTCCTGCACCATCGCCCACGATCCCGCCGGCACCCGGCGCATGTCGTTGATGAGCCACCAGTCCTATGGCCCCAAGATCGCGGTCCCGCGGCTCCTGGCCATCCTGGCCCGCCAGGACATCCAGGCCACCTTCTTCATCCCCGGCTTCACCGCCGAGTCCTACCCCGACGTGGTCCGGCAGATCGTGGACGGCGGCCACGAGGTGGCCCACCACGGCTACCTGCACGAACCCATGCAGGGCATCGACGCCGCCACCGAGGCCAGCTACATCGACCGTGGCCTGGAGGCACTGGCCAAAGTCGCAGGTGTCCGGCCCGTGGGGTACCGGGCTCCGTGGTGGGAGCTCAACTGGCACTCGCCGGGCCTCCTGGCGGACCGCGGGTTCCTCTACGATTCGAGCCTGCTCGACGGCGACGCACCCTACCGCTTCGCTGTCGCCGCGGACGATCCCCGGGACATCGTGGAGATTCCCGTGGACTGGACCCTTGACGATTGGGAGCAGTACGCCTTCTACCCCGGCGTTACAGGCAGCGGCGTGATCGAGAGCCCGGCCAAGGTCCTGGAAATGTGGACCCTCGAAGCCCAGGCTCACCACTCCCAGGGCAGCTGCTTCGTCCTCACCAACCACCCGTTCATTTCCGACCGGCCGTCCAAGGCTGTAGCGCTGGAGCAGCTGATGGAGCGGGTGAAGGCAATGGACGGCATGTGGGTGACCACCATGGAGAACATTGCCCGGCACACCCAGGCCACGGTCCCCGAGGTCCACACCCACGCGCGGATCGAGGTGCCGGTATTCCCGGGCGCGGGTGCACAGTTCAAGCCCGTCGTGCGGCAGGGGGTGCTGGCCTAGCGTCCGTGGGCAATTAGCGGCGGCGGCGGATTTCCCGCCGCGGCCGCTTTGGTTGCCCATGGACACCATCCGCGGTGCCGCCTATGGTGGCCGGAAAGGCCGGCGCCACCGGCCGGGAGGAGCTTCGATGGGACTTATGAACAACGCAACGGACGGAATCGAGCAGGAGCTCGACTGGCAGGTTCCGCTCTACGAACAGCTCCACCGGAATCCGGAACTCGGCCTCGCCGAACACCAGACCTCGGAAGCCGTTGCGGCGAAGCTGGCGGCCTGGGGTTTCGACGTCCGGCACTTTGGCGGCACCGGTGTGGTGGGCGTCCTTGCCAACGGACCCGGCCCGGGCGTCCTGGCCCGGGCCGACATGGACGCCCTCCCGGTCACCGAGGCAACCGGGGCAAGCTACTCCTCCGCCGTCCCAGGGGTGATGCACGCGTGCGCGCACGACATGCACGTGGTGGCCCTGCTCGGCGCGGCGAAGTACCTGGCAGACCACCGGGATGCCTGGCGGGGAACCTACACCGCCCTGTTCCAGCAGGCAGAGGAGACGGCGGCAGGCTCGCAGGCAATGCTCGACGACGGCCTGACCGGCGGAATCCCGCGGCCGGACGTCGCACTGGCCCAGCACGTCATGCCCACCGAGGCGGGAACCATCGGCACCACGCCGGGTCCGGTGCTCTCGACCGGCGACTCTGTACGGATTACCGTCCACGGCCGCGGCGCCCACGGCTCCATGCCGCACAAGTCCGTGGATCCGGTGGTGCTGGCCGCCTCGATCGTCCTCCGCCTGCAGACTGTGGTGTCCCGCGAAACGATTCCGGGGGAGTTCGCAGTGCTGACTGTTGGCTCGGTGAGCGCCGGAGCCACGGCCAACATCATCCCGGACCGGGCGGAGCTGCTGCTCAACCTCCGCACATACGACCTTGCCGTCCGGGCCGCCATGATGGCCGCCATCGAGCGGATAGTACGGGGCGAGTGCGCAGCCGCCGGTTCGCCGCAGGAACCGGAGTTCGAGTATTACGACCAGTACCCGCTGACCAGCAACGATGCGGAGGCCAACGCCCGGGTCACTGCAGCCTTCACCAGGACCTTCGGAGCGGACGCTGTCTACCGCACCGCCCCGCAGACGGCGTCAGAGGACTTCAGCCGCATCCCTGACGCATTCGGCATCCCGTACGTCTACTGGATCGTCGGGTCCGTGCCCCCGGAAACCTACCGGCGGGCCGTGGCGAATGGCACGGTGGACGCCGATATCCCTGCCAACCACTCGCCGTCGTTCCTGCCCGCCGTTGACCCTACCCTCCGCATGGCCACCCGGGCCCAGGCGGCGGCCGCGCTCGCCTACCTCGGTGCGGACGAAGCCTAGCCGGCCACGGACAGCAGGGACTTCATCTGCGCTGCGGCGTCGCTGCCCGGGGCCGGTGTGTACACCACGATGTGCAGGTCCGGCCGGTCCGACGGGGACACCTGGTGGTGTTCCAGCTGGAGCACCCCGACGGCGGGATGGTGGAAAAGGCGCTCGCGGGACTCGAAACCCAGGATGTCGTACAGGTCCCAGCCCTGCCGGAACTCCGGGCTCGCTTCCTTGAGCCGCTCCACCTGGTACTGAATGTCCGGATCGCCCAGCCGCTGCCCGGTTTCGGCCCGGAACTCTGCAAGGAAGCGCTTGCTGGTGGTGTCCCAGTCCGGAAGCAGGTTCCGGACGTAGGGGTCGGTGAACACCAACCACAGCAGGTTCCGGTCTGCCGCCGGCACGGTGGCGATATTGGGATACAGCGCCGCGTAGGCCTTGTTCCACCCGGCCACGCCCCAGTCCGGGAACAGGGCGAAGGACGGGTTGGGGTCCAAGGCATCCAGCAGGCGCTGGATGTGGGGCGGGGCGGTATCGGCTGCCGGCCCGGCGGGAGCTGCGGAGGCGTATCCGCCCAGTGACAGAACGTAGCCCAGGCCGGTGCTGGACAGATGCAGTGCGCGGCTGATGGCCTCGAGGACCTGCCGGGACGGGCTGATATCCCGGCCCTGCTCCAGCCACGTGTACCAGGTGACGCTGACGCCGGAAAGGAACGCCACCTCCTCGCGGCGGAGCCCCCGTTCACGGGTGCGGCCGACGGGCGGCAGGCCGTAGTCGGCCCGCAGCGCCTGGTCGCGCCGTGCCCTCAGGAACAGGCCAAGTTCTTTTCGGCGCCCGGGATCACTCACCGGGAAATACTATTACTCTGGTACTTTCACTACTAGTAGCAGCGCTGTCTTCCGTCCGCGTCGCCCAGGCAAGAGGATGGTAAGCATGCCTGCACTCCGCTCTAAAACAGTCACCCATGGCCGCAACATGACCGGCGCCCGCGCACTGCTGCGCGCCTCCGGCGTCGCCAATTCAGACATCGGCAAGCCGATCATTGCCGTGGCCAACTCCTTCACCGAATTCGTCCCCGGCCACACCCACCTTGCCCCCGTGGGCCGGATCGTCTCCGACGCGATCCTCGCCGCCGGCGCCGTGCCGCGCGAGTTCAACACCATCGCAGTGGATGACGGCATCGCCATGGGCCACTCCGGCATGCTCTACTCGCTGCCGTCCCGCGACCTGATCGCTGACTCCGTGGAGTACATGGTCAACGCCCACTGCGCCGACGCATTGGTGTGCATTTCCAACTGCGACAAGATCACCCCGGGCATGCTCATGGCGGCGCTGCGCCTGAACATCCCCGTAGTCTTTGTCTCCGGCGGCCCCATGGAGGCCGGCCGCGTGACCCTGACCGACGGCTCCGTGCGCTCCCTGGACCTGGTCAACGCGATCGCCGACGCCGTGGACGAGTCCATCTCCGACGCGGACATCAACCTCATCGAAGAGAACGCCTGCCCCACCTGCGGTTCCTGCTCCGGCATGTTCACCGCCAATTCCATGAACTGCCTCACCGAGGCCATCGGCCTTTCCCTGCCCGGCAACGGCTCCGTGCTGGCCACCCACACCGCACGCAAGGCGCTGTACGAGAAAGCGGGCGCCACCGTCGTCGAGCTGGTGAAGCGCTATTACGACGGCGACGACGACTCCGTGCTGCCGCGCTCCATCGCCACCGCCAAGGCCTTCGACAACGCCATGGCCCTGGACATCTCCATGGGCGGCTCCACCAACACCATCCTGCACCTGCTCGCCGCTGCCCAGGAGGCGGGCGTGGACTACGGCCTGGCAGAGATGGACGCCAAATCACGCCAGGTGCCCTGCCTGGCCAAGGTGGCCCCGAACGTTGCCAAGGACAAGACCTACTACATGGAGGACGTGCACCGCGCCGGCGGCATCCCCGCCCTGCTGGGCGAGCTGAACCGCGGCGGTCTGCTGCACAAGGACGTCCACTCCGTGCACTCCGCCGACCTGGACGGCTGGCTGGACGACTGGGACATCCGCGGCGGCAAGGCCACCGAGGAAGCCAAAGCCCTGTGGCACGCGGCCCCCGGCGGCGTCCGCTCTTCCACCGCGTTCTCGCAGTCGAACGAATGGACCTCCCTGGACACCGACGCCGCAGAGGGCTGCATCCGCTCCGTGGAGCACGCCTACTCCAAGGACGGCGGCCTGGCCGTGCTGCGCGGCAACATTGCCGTGGACGGCGCCGTGGTGAAGACCGCCGGCGTGGACGAATCCATCTGGACCTTCTCCGGCCCGGCTGTGGTGTGCGAATCCCAGGACGAAGCCGTGGAGAAGATCCTGAACAAGCAGGTCAAGGAGGGTGACGTGGTGGTGATCCGCTACGAAGGCCCCAAGGGCGGTCCGGGCATGCAGGAGATGCTCTACCCCACGTCCTTCCTCAAGGGCCGCGGCCTGGGCAAGAAGTGCGCGCTCATCACGGACGGCCGCTTCTCCGGCGGTACCTCCGGCCTGTCGATCGGCCACATCTCCCCGGAGGCTGCGTCAGGGGGAACCATCGCGCTGGTGGAGGACGGTGACGTCATCAGCATCAACATCTCGCAGCGCTCCATGGAGTTGGAAGTTTCCGACGAGATCCTCGCCGAGCGCCGCGAGAAACTGTTGGTCAACGGCGGGTACAAGCCCAAGGACCGGGACCGCCAGGTGTCCGCTGCCCTGCGCGCCTACGCCGCCATGGCCACCTCCGCGGACAAGGGTGCCGTCCGGGACGTGTCCCTCCTGGAGCGCTAACGCCCACACCCGGGCGGGGGAGGAGGCAGGACAGGTCCTGCGGCACTCCTCCGCCCGGGCACAACGGGCCAAAGGGCCCGTCCTGTGGTTCGGCCGCTCGGGTACCCTGTTCACATGGTGCAGGGAGAGGCCGATTTCCGGGCTGAAGGCATCCTGCTCGCCGGGGCAGGACGGGCCATTCTGCTGCAGCTTGCCAACCCTGCGATCGGCCGCGGCGTGGCGGCGCACAGCACGTTCACCCAACGCCCGGTAAACCGCCTCAAGGGCACTCTCACGTACGTCTACGGCATCGTGTACGGAACTGAGGAGCAGGTCAAGGAAGTCCGGCGCCGGGTGAACCGCGCGCACGTTCCGGTACGCCGCACGGCGGGCGAACCGTCCGCCGGTTACAACGCCTTCGATCCGGCGCTGCAGCTCTGGGTGGCAGCGACGCTCTATGACACGGCGCTGACCATCGTCGAGAAGATCCGCGGCCCGCTCGGTGACGAGGCGGCCGACGCAATGTACCGGGACTACGCACGGATCGGCACCGCCCTGCAGCTTCCACCGGACATGTGGCCGAAGGACCGGGCGGCGTTCAGCCGCTACTGGGATGAGCAGCTTTCCACCCTCCGTGCCGAGAAAGAAGGCGTGCGCGTGGGGCGCGGCCTGCTGTTCCCCAAGCACACCGCACTCTGGTACCGCGCCATCATGCCTTCTGCGAGGTTCCTCACCGCCGGGCTCCTCCCGGAGCAGTTGCGGAAGGACTTCGGCCTCGTGTGGAGCGACCGCCACCAGCGACGCTTCGACCTGACATGGCGCATCCTTGCGGTGGCTTACCCCATGCTGCCGGTGCGCATCAGGCACTGGTTCAAGGATTACTGCCTGGCGGAACTTGAAAAAGACCTGCGAAAGAGCCCGCAAACTACGCAGCGGCAAGGAACCACTGCGTAGTTCCATGGCAGTCTTGCCTTAAAGGGGGTCTGCCAAAACCGGTTTCAGCAGGGCCCTCGCCAGGGCTCGGTGAGCACGGTTTGATGGAAGGCATGGCCCCCGAAACAACTGTCACCAGCACCCGTGCGCCCCAAAAACCCGGCGTGCAGCACCACGCGCACTGGGGAGGCGTCTTCGCGATGTCCCTGTGCGTCTTCGCCCTGATCGCCTCCGAATTCATGCCGGTCAGCCTGCTCACCCCGATGGCCGCCGAACTCCGGGTTTCCGAGGGGATGGTGGGGCAGGGCATCGCGATCTCCGGCCTTTTCGCCGTCGCCACCAGCCTGTCGGTGTCCACGCTGGTAAGCAGCATGAACCGCAAGACCCTGCTGCTGGGCCTGACCACGGTGATGGCTGTTTCCGGTGCCCTGGTCGCGATGGCCCCGGGATACCTGCTCTTCATGGTCGGCCGTGCCCTCATTGGCGTGGTCATCGGCGGTTTCTGGTCCATGTCCGCGGCCACCGCCATGCGGCTGGTGCCGGCCCACCAGGTGCCGCGCGCCCTGGCGGTCTTTAATGGCGGCAACGCCCTGGCCACCGTGCTGGCTGCGCCGCTGGGCAGCTACCTGGGCTCATTCATCGGGTGGCGTGGAGCGTTCTTCTGCCTGGTTCCGGTGGCGTTGCTCGCCCTGGTCTGGCAGTGGATCAGCCTTCCTTCCATGCCAGTGGAAAAGCGGGCGTCCGGAAACGTCCTCGGAATTTTCGCCGCATTCAAGAGCCCGGCTGTCGCCTGGGGGATGGCCGCCTGCGGCACCTTCTTCATGGGCCAGTTCGTCCTGTTCACTTACGTCCGTCCGTTCCTGGAGCGGGTGACCGGCGTGGAGGTGGCCACGGTGTCGCTCGTATTGCTGGTGATGGGTGTGGCAGGGTTTGCGGGCACCATGCTGATTGGCCGGTTCCTGGGGAAGGGCCTGTACCGGACGCTGGTCACCATCCCGGCGCTTATGGCGGTCATCGCCGCCGCCCTGGTCCCCACCGGCGGCTGGCTCGCCGTCGTGATGGTCCTCCTGGGTGTTTGGGGGCTGCTGTCCACGGCCGCCCCGGTGGGCTGGTGGAGCTGGATCGCAGAGGCCATGCCCCACGACGCCGAGGGAGGTGGGGGCCTGATGGTGGCCGTCGTCCAGACCTCGATCGCTGTCGGATCAACGCTGGGCGGCGTCCTGTTCGACTCAGCCGGCCACCGCGGCGCCTTCATGGTGGCCGCCGCTGTCCTCGCGGTCTCGTCGGTCCTGGCGTTCGTGACGGCACGGATCACAAGCCGGACCGCCTGACCGACCAACAGATTTTCCAATTAGCCGAAATAACAGGAGGAGAACATGAAGTACACCAAGAGCGGCGGCCAGACAGGAGCCGGACCGAAGGAATGGTTCACCGGCACCGTGCAGATTGACGGCATCCGCAACCCCGATGAACAGTCGGCGGTCGGGTGCGCCCACGTCCGCTTCGCCCCCGGTGCCCGCACCGCCTGGCACCACCATCCCAAGGGCCAGACCCTGTACGTCACGGACGGCATTGGACTGGTGGCGCGGCGCGGCGGGCAGGTCCAGGAAATCCGTCCCGGCGACGTGGTCTACATCGAGCCGGGGGAGGAGCACTGGCACGGGGCAACACCGGAGCGGTTCATGGCCCACGTCGCCATGCAGGAAGCGGACGAAAACGGGCAGGTGGTCACCTGGCTCCAGCACGTCACCGATGAGGAATACGGGGCCTGAGCACCCCTAACGACGGTGGGCGGACGACGGCGGGAGGTCCCGCCGTCGTCCGCCCACCTTCTTTCGTGGCAGCTTAGTCCTCGTAGGTGTTCGCGATGTAGACGTCGCACGGGGCGTTGTGCGCCACGCTGTTGGCAACGCTGCCCAGGAACCGGCCGATGCCGCGCATCCTGCGGTTGCCCACCACGATCACCCGGGCGTCCAGGCGGATGGCTTCCTTGATCAGCGAATCAGCCGGCTTGCCCCGGGCGGCGAAGTGGGTGATCTCCACTCCCGGCCGCGATGCGCCCAAGGACTTTGCCACCATCTCCGAGCTGTCCGCGTTGGAGATCCGTACCTTGTCCGAGCCCACCCCAAAGGTTTCGGCGTTCTCGATCTCAAAGGCGGTCACTACATGGAGGGACGCTCCCAGTGACTCCGCCAGGTCCAGCGCCACTTCTGCGGCCTTCCGTGCGGACGGGCTGGCATCCACACCTACTACAACTATATTCGCCATTCGTTCGCTCCTTCGTATAGTCCTGCATTCAACGTTTATTGGCCAGTCTAAGGACTACCCGCCCGGAGCCCGCCTAACCGTAGACTCTGAAGGCGGGTCATGAGTGGGTTGATGGGGGAACATGGGTGAGCTTGCCAATCAGGCTGCGCAGGATCGGACGGGCCTGCCGCCTGTCTATGTGGACGTGCCGGATAAATCAGGAATGCCGGGTGCAGGTACCAGCAGACTCCTGAACACCGGCCTGACCGAGGCTGAGTCGGCCCTTGCCGCGGAGCCGGCACCGGCACCCCAGCCCTCCAGGAAACAGGAACGCCGGACCATCGTCCTGCACGCCACTTGGATCCTGGGGTGCATCACTGCGGGAGTGATGCTGGGACTCTACAAGGATGCGGTCCAGGACGGGGACGCCGGACAAGCCGGCTGGGTGTTGACAGCGCTGGCAGTCCTCGTCCCGTGCCTCGTCGTGCTGGGCGCCTACCCGAAGTGGAAGAGGCGGAAGTTCATCAAGGACTATAAGCAGCGGCACCAGGCCTGGGTGGCCCGTTTCATCGGTAACTGGCCGCTCCGTGAGCGGCTGCTCGACGTCGACGCCATCCCTGATGTTTGGCAGCGGGTCAGCACGCGGACCATGGCGGACACCTTGGAAGCAGACCGGAGGTCCATCCTGGCGCAAGGATTCCCAAGGGAACATCCCGCCAAGCTGCTGGCCGAGGCCCTCGCCGCCGTGAACGCCTGGGCGCGGGCACCCTGGTCCGACCCGGCCCTGTACCGCACTGCCCAGGACGCCGTCGAACGCTTCGGCGAACTCGCAGGCCGGCGGCGGGCGGACGCTGCGCCGCCCGGGCCGCCGTCGAACGTTCAATAGCCGGCGTTGTTCCTAGCCGCCCACCGTCGCCTGCGCCGTTTCCACAATGTTCTCGGTGACGGCCCAGGACGCCAGGAGCTTGAGGGCTTCCTCGGACGGGCTGCCGGGGGTGGCGGGATAGACAGTGAGGGTATGCCCCGGGTCCTCTTCCAGGCCCAGCACCTGGTAGTTCAGCTCGAGGAGTCCCACCACGGGATGCTGGAAGAACTTGGTGCCCGCGTAATGGCGGCGGACGTTGTGCGCTGCCCATAGCGTGCGGAATTCGTCGCTGCGCATCGAGAGTTCACCGATGAGTTCGGCAATGCCCTTGTCATGGGGATTGCGACCGGCTTCCCGCCGCAGGATGGCCACGTTGGTGTTGGCCGCCCGGTCCCAGTCAGTGTAGAAGTTGTGGGCGCGGGGGTCCAGGAAGATGAACCGGGAGTGGTTGACCGGCCGTGACGGAGTGCGGTACATGTCCGAATACAGGGCATAGCCCAGGGTGTTGGCGGCCACGATGTCCAGGCGGTTGTTGCCGATGAAGGCCGGCGCCTCCGTGATGGCGTCCAGCAGGTACTGCAGCTCCGGCCGGACCTTGGACGGGGCGGAGCCGCCGGCGCCCGCAGCCCGCTTGCGGCCCGAGGTGTTGGCTGCCCGGGCCAGGTCATAGAGGTGGTCATGCTCGGCGCGGTCCAGTTCCAGGGCACCGGCGATGGCATCCAGGACGCTGTCAGAAACACCGTGCAGGTTTCCCCGTTCCAGCCGCGTGTAGTAGTCCACGCTGACGCCGGCCAGCCGCGCCACTTCCTCGCGCCGGAGCCCCGGTACGCGGCGGCGGCCGCCATAGGGTTCGATGCCTGCCTGCTCGGGGGTAATCCGCCCACGGCGTGAAGACAGGAACTGCCGTACCTCGGCCCGGTTATCCATAGGGAACACGTTACGACGGATGGCAGGACCCTAAGGAGCTTCTGCCGGAACCAGTTACAGCAGGGCCCTCGCCAACGGTGCCGGGGCCGGGTTTGATGGGAATGTCCCTTTCAGCCGTTCACCATGTGGAGGACCCAGCATGCGCGCAACCATCATGCACGCGCCCGGAGACGTCCGGGTCGAGGATCGTGCCAAACCAGCCGTCCGGCAGCCAACGGATGCGGTCATCAAACTCGTTGCCGCCTGCGTCTGCGGGTCGGACCTGTGGCCCTACCGCGGCGCCGACAAAATTTCCAAGCCCGCGCCGATGGGCCACGAGTACGTGGGAATCGTCGAGGAGGTCGGTGCCGCGGTCAGGAATGTCCGGCCGGGCCAGTTCGTCGTCGGGTCATTCTTTGCCTCCGACAACACCTGCGAAATCTGCCGCTCCGGCTACCAGAGCGCGTGTGTCCACCGCCAGGGCGTGGGCGGTGCACAGGCAGAATACATGCGCGTCCCGCTGGCGGACGGCACCCTGGTGGCCACGCCCGGCATGCCTGACGCCGGCAAAATTCCGTCGCTGCTTGCGGCCTCCGATGTCCTGGGGACAGGATGGTTTGCCGCCAAGGCGGCCGAGGTGGGCCCGGGCAAGACAGTGGCAGTAGTGGGCGACGGCGCCGTGGGACTTTTGGGGGTCCTCGCAGCGCAGCAGATGGGTGCTGAACGGATCATCGCCATGTCCCGCCACGCGGACCGGCAGGCGCTGGCACGCGAGTTTGGCGCCACGGACATCGTGGCGGAGCGCGGGGACGGGGGCGTGAAGAAGATCAAGGAACTCACCGGCGGCCTTGGCGCGCATTCCGTCCTCGAAGCCGTGGGCACGCAGGAATCGATGCTGCAGGCCATCCACGCCACCAGGGCAGGCGGCCATGTGGGCTTTGTGGGAGTCTCCCACGATGTGGCGTTGCCAGGGCGGGACCTGTTCTATTCGCATGTGCACCTGCACGGCGGCCCGGCTCCGGTCCGGCAATACCTGCCGGAGCTGATCGACCTGATCCTCAGCGGCACGATCAATCCTGGAAAAGTGTTTGACCTGGAACTCCCGCTCGAGCAGGCCGCGGACGCGTACAAGGCCATGGACGAACGCCGCGCCATCAAGGTGCTCCTGCGCCCCTAGCGCATCCTTTTCCCAAGGGCCCAAGGGTAGGACTCAGAAGACCAGTCACAACAGGGCCACCTTGGTGCCACCTTTTCCCGGGTTTGCTCCGAACAACCCCGGTAGCATTTATATGTCCCCCCAACAGATCACAGGAGAACCATGACTACCGTCAAGGCTTATGCATCCCCGTCCGCCACGGAGGACCTGGTGGCTACCACCATTGAGCGCCGCGAAGTGGGCCCTCATGACGTCCTGATCGACATTAAGTTCGCCGGCATCTGCCACTCGGACATCCACACCGTCCGCGGTGACTGGGGCCCGCAGCAGTACCCGCTGGTGCCCGGCCACGAGATTGCCGGCATCGTCACCGAGGTGGGGGCCGAGGTGACCAAGCACAAAGTGGGCGACCGCGTTGGTGTTGGCTGCATGGTCAACTCCTGCCGGGAATGCGTCAACTGCCAGAAGGGCGAGGAGCAGTACTGCCTCAAGGGCAACACCGGCACCTATGGCGCCGTTGACCGCGACGGCACCATTACGCAGGGTGGCTACTCCACCCACGTTGTGGTCACTGAAGACTTCGTCGTCACCATCCCCGAGGGCATCGACCTCGACGTCGCCGCACCGCTGCTGTGCGCCGGCATCACCACCTACTCACCGCTGCGGCACTGGGGTGCCGGCCCCGGCAAGAACGTTGCCGTCGTCGGTCTCGGCGGCCTGGGCCACATGGCCGTCAAGCTCGCCCACGCCATGGGTGCCGAGGTGACTGTCCTGTCGCAGTCGTTGAAGAAGCAGGAGGACGGCCTGAAGCTTGGCGCCGACCACTACTTCGCCACGAGCGACGAGAACACCTTCTCTGAGCTCGCCGGCTCCTTCGACCTGATCATCAACACGGTCAGCGCCTCGATCGACATCAGCTCCTACCTGGGCCTGCTGAAGCTCGACGGCGCCCTGGTCAACGTGGGTGCCCCTGCGGAACCGCTTCCCGTCAACGCCTTCGCGCTGATCGGCGGACGCCGTTCCTTCGCCGGTTCCATGATCGGCGGCATCCGCGAGACCCAGGAGATGCTCAACTTCTGCGCCGAGCACGGCCTGGGCGCCGAGATCGAGGTCATCCCGGCTGGGAAGATCAACGACGCCTACGAGCGCGTGCTGGCATCGGATGTCCGGTACCGCTTCGTGATCGACACCGCCACCTTCTAAAGCACTACCCCCGCTTTCACGGCGCGCGCGGCGGCTCCCACAAGGGGCCGGCCCGCCGTCGGGCTTTAAGGTAGGGGACGACGGCGGTACAGGCCTTACGGACGAAGGGCCGCCAGGATGGAAACGGCCGGGCCTTCCTTCGTGTCCCGGTAGTTGATGCCGGCCCACAGGTTCAGCCACTCCGGCTCCCCTGCTGCGGCGGCTGCGGCACGCAGGGGAGTGGTGAGGTGGTGGATCTCCGGGTAGCCGTACGGGGCGTCGCCGTCATGGCGGCGCATGAACTCGTTGTAGAGGCCGCGCGCGTTGCGGCCGGAGAAGGCACGGGTGAGGGCGGTGGTGGTGAAATGGTCCGGCGACGACAAGGCAGCCCGGTGCGCGGGCTTGGTTCCCGCTTCATCAGCGCGGAGGAATGCGGTGCCGGCCTGGACCGCAACGGCTCCGACGGCGAGCGCAGCCCGGGTGTGCTCCGACGAGGCAATGCCACCCGCCGCGATAAGGGGCACCTCCAGATCAGACAGCGCGCCCAGGATCCCGTGGAGGGGCACCAGGGGAGCAGGCATATCCGGCTTGAACGTTCCGCGGTGGCCTCCGGCTTCCGGGCCCTGGACGCACAGCGCATCGGCGCCTGCCGCCAGCGCCCGCAGGGCTTCTTCGCGGTCCGTGACTGTGGCGATGACGTATATTCCGCGGTGCTGCAGTGCTTCCACCACGCTGGTTTCCGGGATGTCGAAGGTGAATGAAACGACCTCCGGTGCCAGGTCCAGCAAGGCCTCGAGCTTTTGGTCCCAGTCGTCATCGTCATGCCGCGGCTCGCCGAGGCTCACGCCGAAGCGCTCGGCGTCCGGGGCCAGCGAGTCTACGTATTGCTGCAGGGACGCTTGGCTGATGACGGACGCCTGGGGTACGAAGAGGTTCACGCCGAACGGCTTGTCCGTTTGTCCCCTGACGGCCTCGATCTCGGCGCGCATGGTTGCGGCGGTCTTGTAGCCTGCAGCGACGAAGCCCAGTCCGCCGGCCCCGCTGACGGCCGCTGCCAGCCGTGGGGTGGAGGGTCCCCCGGCCATGGGTGCCTGGATGACGGGCAGTGCCAGCGACTCGAACCTGAATTTGGTGCCCTTCTGGTGGGTAGCCATGTGCCCTTCCCGTCGTTTGGGTGTACCTGACGAATGCTACGCCGGTCCGGGTGGACAGTTCACGCCCGAAATATCTGCGGTCGTGTCACCCGTTTCGTGGACGGAAAAGGGCGCTGACGACGGCGGGTGGGGCCCGCCGTCGTCAACGCCCTATGCGGGTGGGCCGCTTAGAGGGCCAGCGCCGGCTCGTTCCCGCGCACGCTCAAGGTGAAGGTGTTGGGCCCGCTGCAGGTGACGGCGATGCGGCAGGTGGTGGTGTTGTGGCGCGCGGAGAGGTCGGAGACCGCGGAATCGAGGGTCTCGTGGAGGGAGGTCCGGTCCCAGATCTTCAGCGTCACGGATTCGGCAGTGTTAAACGTCATTGTTCAGTACTTTCCTGTGTCAAGCCGGCTTTGTCCCCGGCAATGGCCTGTCCGCGCTCGGAGGGTCGGTGGCCTGCGCTCACCGGTGGGCCTCGTTGCGTCACCAGGATGTCAAGGGCGGATGTTTCCGGCCCTGCCTATCCATAGTGCCCATGGCGGATGGGCGCACTCAACCAAATCACGCATTTGTTGCGAGTGAATCTCATCACGTGTGATCCGGGTTACAGCTACTCGTCGAAGTGGGCGGTGATCCTCTGTTCTCCGGAGATTGAGGTGATGACGGTGGCTGCCACTTCCCTCAGCTTGACGTTCCTGGTGCTTGAGGCGTGCGAGAGGATGCTGAAGGCGGTATCCCGGTCGCAGCGGTTTTGGGCCATGGTCGCACCCACCGCCATGTCGATCACGGTGCGTGACTGCATTGCGGCGGTGAGGTCATTCCTGGCTTCCCGGAGCTGCGAGATCCGCAGGATCAACCGCAGTGAACTGGCGGCTTGGGCCGTGAACGATTCCACGGTGGCGACGTCCTCCCCGGAGAACCCGTTGCTGCGGCCCGAGTAGAGATTCAGTACCGCTTCTGCTTCCCCCGCCAAGTCCAGCGGGACGGCAAGGATCGAGGACACGCCGTGCTCTGCAGCCGTCCTGACATAGGGGCGCCAGCGGTCTTCGACGGCCAGGTCTGGCACAAGGAGGGTGGATCCCTGCCGGAGCGCGGTAAGGCACGGGCCATGGCCGAATCCGTTCTGCAGCTCGTCAAGGGCCCATGCCGCAGGGTCGCTTGCTGCCACAGCCTGGGGCCGCTTGTGCCGCAGCACCGTGACGCCGCTGTGGATCGTGTTCCCGGGGACGGACAACCGGGTACTGGCAAGCATCGCCAGTTCGGTGAGGAAGGCCTTGATGTCCGGGCTTTCCAGCACGAGTTGCTGCAGCGACAGCTCTGCTGCCTCCAGCGGCCATCCCTCGGATTCCCGGAACGGCTGCTCCTCGCTGCCGGTCATTGGTCCTCACCCGCGGTCAGTTCCCTCATGGCCGTGGCGATCAACCCCACCTGGGAGGCCGGAAGGTGGAGCGCTTCGTTGAGGTAGGCGTCGAATGACATTTCGTCAGCGTCGCCACCGAGGCCGTAGTAGTACGTCCACAGTTTCAGCATCGGTATCTGCGTCTCGCGGAAACGCCGGGCAACGTCCCTTCGCCGCTCGTCGGCTTCCAGTAGTTGGTCGGGGTCCCCGGTCCAGTCGGCGTTCATCCTTGCGGTCCCATGGGCCCGGCGGTGGTCAGCGCATTGTTCCCGGCCATCGGGCCTCGATCCATAGTTGCGCCAGAATTGCTTTTCCTGGCTGGCGGCCGCCCGCTCTTGGCGCGTTCGGCCCGTGCATTCAACCTCCGGATCCTATAGCCATCCCGAAATCTCCTACGTTTGACACTACGCCCTTGGAGGTGTTTCTGGTATGGCGGCCGGTTGCATTCGCGCGGCCCGGCCGCCTGCGGGCCGGGTGTCGTCGTCCAGCAGCGGACCGCGGGTAAGTCCAGGCGGATCCCTGAGACTTCAGCTTAAGCCCCCGTAAATGCCCGCTCCGCTGCCCTGCGGGTCCCCGGCGACCGTAAGATGAACCCCATGCTGAATCCTGCCGACGATGTGACTGTCCAACACCTCCAAGAGGTCCTGGTGGGGGCTGAAAATGCCGTGGAGTTCCTGTCGGGTCTCTCGGGAATGGCGGCAGCGGCAGTATCCGCAGCTGCCGGTGACGACATTGAGTGCGCGGTGACCCTGAAGCTCCGGCGGCGGCCCACCACTGCGGCGGGCAGCAGTGCCCGGGCGCTGGAACTTGACGTCATTGAGCAGGCGCTGGGGGACGGTCCCTGTATCCGTGCGTTGCGGGAGATGGCGCCTGTGTTGATCGACGACGTCGCACGGGACCCCCGCTGGACAAAATACAACCAGGAACTGGCGCGCCGGGGCGTGCAGAGCAGCCTGGGTGTGCCACTGGAAATCAGCAGCGAGGCCAGTGCTGCCCTGAACTTCTTCGCCTCCAGGCCGGGCGTGTTCACGGCTGACGTTTACGACAAGGCGGCGGGTTTCGCCGCCGCTGCCCACAACACCTTGCATCTTTCAGTCCGCATCCACACTGCGCAGAACCGGGCGGATGACCTCGAAGCTGCCCTGGAGAGCAGGACCGCCATCAACCTGGCCTGCGGCGTCATCATGGCGCAGAACCGGTGTTCCCAGGAGGAGGCGGTGGAGATCCTCACCAAGGTCTCCAGCAACCGCAACCGGAAGCTGCGGGACGTGGCCAAGGAACTGATTGAACAGCTGTCCGGAAGCAGCATCCAGACCCACTTCGACGCCTAGGCCGGCGCCCCGGCTCCCTGCAGTCCACCAGCGGTCCCCGTCCGGTCAACCGGCGGTCCGCACGGACACTCTCGCCTCGCCGGCTGCTCCGCGGATGTCCCAGCAGTTCCCGCTGCCAATGACCTTGTAGTCCCGGTCTCCGACTGATTCCAGCACCACTGCCGTGCCCTCGTCGATGGCAACCGCCCATTCCACCAGGCCTGCCGCCACGGCGCCCACCGCGCGGCTCAGTGTCCCGGCCTGGGCGGCGTGGACGTCCACCGCGAACGGGACCATCCCCAGGCCCTCCCGGACGTCGACTGCATCCAGGCCCTCCGAGCACTCCTCCCCGCACACGTCCACCCCGTTGATCCGGCAGCCGCCAATCAGCGCGGGGCCTGGTGCCACCATGGCTCCGGCGGAGAACCCCAGATAGGGGGCGCCGCCGGCAACCAGCCCGGAAATCGCGGTGCCCGCGGGGCGGAGGCCCTTCCAGTACGCCGGCGTCAATCCGCCGCCCACCACCACGCCGTCCACACCGCTGAAATCAGCGGGATCCGCTGTCCTGCCTTCTGCCAGCGGCACCGGCACCACCTCACAGTCAAGCCTGGGCCGGAGGGGCCCTGCGCAGATTTCCACCAGCTCCTGCAGGCTTCCGCCATGATGATGCACGGCAACGGCGATCCGGGCAGTCCGGCCCGGCGCGGCATGCCGCCGGATGTCCTCCGCAAACCGGTCAAAGACGTCCGGAAAACCCAGCGGATCCGGGCCGGCCCCGGCAAGGAAAATACTCATGGGCTTTAAGGTACCGGCAGGCGCCGCCGGGCTGCCGGAGACAGGAAAAAATCCTTGACCTGCAGTCACTGCGGGACTAACGTACAACCAAATGGTTGTAGAAAAGCTGCGCGAGACCGAACTGGACCGCCTCTTCCAGGCATTCGCCGACTCCACCCGGCGGGACATCGTCCGCCGGGTCACCGTGGGCGAGTACTCCGTGTCCGGCCTGGCCGCCCTGTACGCCATGAGTTTCGCCGCCGTCCAAAAACATGTGGCGGTGTTGGAACGCGCTTCACTGGTCACCAAGGAAAAGCGTGGAAGGGAGCAGATCGTGCGGGGCAACCACGAAGGACTGCAAAACGCCCGGCGGCTGCTCGACGACTATGAACAGATCTGGCGGCAGCGGGCCGCCCGGATGGCCGACATTCTCGCTGAAGGTTAGGAAGGCATTGCCATGACAGTCATCAGTACGGATAAGAACCCAGAGGCCCTCAGCCTCACCCTGGTCGCCGAGTTCGACGCCGGCGTGGAGCGCGTCTGGCAGCTCTTCGAAGACCCGCGCCGGCTGGAGCGCTGGTGGGGACCGCCCACCTATCCCGCCACTTTCTACAAGCACGACTTCGTTCCGGGCGGCCGGGCCAGCTACTACATGACAGGACCTGACGGGGACAAGGCGCACGGCTGGTGGGAGTTCACCAGCATCGCGTCCCCGCGGGAGCTGCAGTTCGACGACGGGTTCGCAGACAGCGACGGCAACCCCACCGGGGAGTTCGGCATCAGCCACGCCACGGTGACCCTGGAGCCGCTGGGGGAGCGGACCCGGATGACCATGCTGTCCACCTTCGAGTCCGAGGAACAACTCGAGCAGATGATCCAGATGGGCATGGAGGAAGGCCTCAAGGAAGCGGTCGGCCAGATGGACGGCATCCTCGCCGAGCACGCCAACGCCTGACAGCGCACCAACCACCCTTTGCCACAGCGCCACGTGGGCGGACGACGGCGGGACGCGCCGCCGTCGTCCGTCCACCTTGGGCGTTGAACGCACAAGCCCACCGCTGAATACTGGAAGATGGGGGCCAGGCAAGGAAAGGCGGTGGCGGCAATGAGCGGCGGGGCAGGGGATTTCCGCAAGCGCCTCGAGCGTGCGGCCGAAGTCCGGTCATACCGTGGCGCCGGCATCAGCGCCGAGGAGGAAGCCGCGCTGGATGCCCTCGACGCGCAGGAGCGGGAGAAGCGCAGGAAAGTCAGTGATGCCGCCCGTGCCGAGTACCTGGTCCGCGACGCCATGGCGCAAGGGAAGTTCGACAACCTGAAGTACGCGGGCAAGCCGATCCCCGGCCTGGGCGAATCGTACGATCCCGACTGGTGGGTGAAGGGGCTGATCCAGCGGGAGAACATCAGCGGCCTGGGTCCGGCGGCCATCCTGCTCCGAACTGAGGACGCCGAACTCGACACCAGGCTGGACGTCCAGTACACCGAGCAGCAGGTCCGGGAGATCCTGCAGGATTTCAACCGGCGCGTGATCGACGCGCGCCGCCAGCTCCAGGGCGGGCCGCCGGTGGTCACCAGGACCCGTGACGTGGAGGAGGAAGTGGAGCGCTGGCGCAGCCGCCGGACCGCGCGCGCGGTGGAGGCTCCTGCTGAGCCCGAACTGGAGCGGTCCTGGTGGAAACGCCTCTGGAAGGGTACGGGCTAGGCGGAAGGGATTGCGCTCCCGAACAGCTCGCACAAGGCGTTGTAGTACTTGCCGGTCTGGCCCCGGTGGGCAAGGCCAATCCTTCTGGACACCCGCTGCGACGCGGCGTTGGCCGGGTGGGTCACTGCCACCACCTCCGGCAGGCCGCTTTCAAACGCGTAGTTGAGAACCGCCTGACCGGCTCCCAGGGGCGCAGGATGAGCCGCTCAGTCTCAAGGGCCCGCACGTTCCCATCGTGCCAGAGCGGTGCGGTCCTTACCGGGCTGCGTTGATGACCATCCCCGGGCTACGGCTTGTAGTTGGGATTGGGTCCAATCATCGAAGCGGGAGGCGGCGCGAACGGACCCGCGGGGTAGAGCGGTGCCACCTTAAGCATGTAGTTGGCCCACTGCGGCCCGGCAATCATGTACCCGTCAAGGCGGGGGTAGAACGTGCCGTTGATGGTAACGTTCTGCCCTGCCCGCTTTTGGCCTTCCAGGGCATCGCCGAAGAAGGACGCCGTGACCAGGCCGGTGGTGTAGCCAACCACCCAGGTGGACCCGTTGTTGTTCGAGGTTCCGGTCTTGGCGGCGGTAGGAACTTTGTCCTGCACCTTCGGGTTGATCCAGACGCCGGAACCCTTCTTCAGCACGTCCTGCAGTACCGAGTTGACGCCTCGGGCCACGTCGGGTTTGACGGCGTCGTGGCAGTCCGGGGCCTGGGCGGGCAGTTTTGCCCCGGCGGCATCAGTGACATCAACCAGGGCGATGGGAGCACAGTAGCGGCCCTCCGTGGCGAAGGTGGCAAATGCGTTTGCCAGGGTGAGGGGCGCCACGCCGGTGCCGCCGAGGAGGTTGCCCAGCTGATGCATGTTGACCGGGGTGCTGTCCAAGCCGCTGTGCAGCCCTACGGCGTCCACCATCTTCTGGATGCCGCAAAAGTCGAGCTGGGATGCCGAAGCGAAAGTGGCCGTGTTGATCGAGTTGTACAGGCCGTAATTCACGGGCATCGGGCGGTAGAAGCCGTCCTCCGCATTCTGCAGGTCATCGGCAGCGCCGAGGGCAGGGTTGGCCTGCGCCGTGCTGTACGCTCCCAGCACCTTCCCGCAGCTGTCCTTCCACGGGAACCCCAGCGGATAGACACGGCGTGAGGCGTCCACTTCGGCGGTGAGCGACTTTCCCTCGTTCAGCCACTCCGCAAAGGTAAAGGGCTTCATGGTGGAACCGGGCTGGAACCCGCCGGCGCCGTTCAGGTCGTTGCCCTGGGCGTCCTTGGCATCCACGTTGAAGTTCAGGTTGGTGTCGAACTTGCCTGGTTGCGGGAGGAAGACCGTGTTTTGGGCCATGGCCAGGATCTTGCCGCTGCCTGGCTGCAGGGTCAGCAGCGAGGCCGCCCACCGGTCCGGATTTGCGCCCGCGGTTCCATCCACCTGGGCCTGGGCGGCTGCCTGGAGCCTGCTGTCCAGGGTGGTGGTGATGGTGAGGCCGCCGCGGTAAAGCCTCCGTTCGCGGTCAGCCTCGGTGGGCCCGTAGGCGGGATTGTTCAGGATCAAATGGGAGATGTAGTCGCAGAAGTACGGCGCCATGGCAGCGTTGGCGCACCCCTGCTGCTGCGGCGTGATCTTCAGCTGGATCGGGGTGGCCACGGCGGCATCGTATCGGGCCTGCGTGATCTTGCGCAGGCGCAGCATCTCGGACAGGACCTGGTTCCTGCGCACGATCGACTTATCAGGATTGGTGGCCGGGTTGTAGAGGGTGGGGCTGTTGACCACCCCGGCCAGCAAGGCGGCCTGGGGGAGGGTAAGGTCCTTCGCGGTGGTGCTGAAGAAGTAGCGTGCCGCCGCTTCAATCCCGTACGCGTTGCTGCTGAAGAACACGATATTGAGGTACCCCTCAAGGATTTGGTCCTTGGTGTACTTCTTCTCCAACGTGACGGCCAGCTTCATTTCGCGCAGTTTGTCGCCCAGGTTCTTCTGCCCGTTCAGCACCACCGCGTCCGGCCTGTCCTGCGAAAGCTGCGCCTCGTTCAGGACGTTGGTGACGTACTGCTGCGTGATGGTCGATGCGCCCTGCTCGCCGCCTTTGGTCAGGTTGGACACCACCGCCCGCAGTATCCCCTGCGGGTCCACGCCCGCGTGCTCGTAGAACCTGCTGTCCTCGATGGCGATAATGCCGTCCTTGATGAAGGGCGACATCTGGTCCAGCGGCACCCGCACACGGTTCTCCGCATAAAAGGTTGCAATCGACTGCCCGTCTGAGCTCAGGACTTTGGTGGCCTGCGACGGCGGCTGCACCGTCAGCTCTGCCGGCAGGCTTTCGAAGAAACCAATGGAGGAACTGACCCCCATCCCCGCTGCTGCCACCGCCGGGACCACGAGGCTGGCCACCAGTACGCCACACATGACGCTCGCTGCAATGAACCCCAGGATCCTTCCCAGGGCCGCGCCAAAACTGCGCCCGCGCTTCCGCCTCTTCACCATTTTTCAGCCCTCGTCCTCGGAAGTGGGAACAGAATACGCTCACGGGGAAGGGCGAACCAGAGGCGGAAGGATCAGGATTTGGTCACATCCAACTGTTGACCAGCGATAGTTAACGACATATCGTTAACTATCGCTGAAGTGACAGCGAACAGGTCAATATGAAAGGACGATGCCACCATGAAAGGCATATTCGACGAGAAACATCCGGGCCCGGAGTTCGGCAAGGGCCGCTTCGAGCGGGGGAGGGGCCATCGCGGGCCCCATGGGCACCGCGGTCCAGGCTTTGGGCCGGGGTTTGGCCCCGGTTTTGGCCCCGGATTCGGGCCGGGTTTTGGTCCCGGGTTCGGCCCCGGCTTCGGCCGCGGCGGACGGAGGGCCAGTCGTGGCGACGTGCGCGCGGCCATCCTGTCACTCCTGGCAGAGACGCCGTCCAATGGTTACGGACTGATCAAGACCATTGCCGCCAAGACCGGCGGCGTGTGGCGGCCCAGCCCGGGATCCATCTATCCCACGCTCCAGCAGCTGGTGGACGAGGGCTTGATTGAGGCGCTCAGTGAAGGCCGCGGGACTGAGTTTGCCCTCACCGATGCAGGGAGGGCCTACGTGGCGGAACACGCTGAGGAAATGGATAACGCATGGAACGCTGAACCGGACAGTGCGGACAGGGACTTCCATCAGAGCATCGCCAAGCTCATGGGTGCCATCCACCAGTTCCGCGCCGGAGTGACCGGGGAACAGCGGGCTGCCGCCGTCGAAAAGATGGACGAATTGCGCCGGGCGCTCTACAAGATCCTTGCGGACTAGAACGGAAACCTACGCGAAGGAGTCTTCCTTGGCATGCCGTTCAGCCGGGGCAGGTGCGGTCGGGATGTGGGCCGCGGCGTGGCGCAGGGGATTGAATCCTGCTCCGATCTCACCGAATGCGTAGGCAGTCTCGGCGTGCTCGGCCAGGTCCACGCCGGCGGTCTCGGCCTCGTGGCTGACCCGGAAGCCCACCGTCTTGTTGATGGTCCGGGCAATGACCGCGGTGCCAACACCGGACAACAGCAGGGTGATGACGACGGCGGCTGTCTGGGCAATGAGCTGCTGGACTCCGCCGCCGTAGAAGAGGCCGCCGCCCTGGCCGTTCACGGGAAGGGCGATGAAGCCAAGGGACAGGGTGCCGATGAGGGCACCCAGGTGGACACCCACAACGTCCAGGGAGTCGTCGAGGCCAAAGCGGTATTTGAGGTCCACGAATACGCAGCAGGCCGCGCCACCAGGCCCAGGCCGATAGCGGCCACCGGGCTGATGTTGGCGCATGAAGGGGTGATGGCTACCAGGCCGGCAACCACGCCGGAGGCTGCGCCCAGGGATGTGGGGTGTCCGTGGCGGACCTTCTCCGTGACCAGCCAGCTGAGCATGGCGGCCGCGGGTGCCACCAGGGTGTTGATCCAAATGAGGCCGGCCTGTTCGACGCTGGTGGCGGCCCCGCCGTTGAAGCCAAACCAGCCGAACCACAGAATCGCGGCACCCAGCATGATGAAAGGCAGGTTGTGGGGGCGGTGGTTGGGGTCCTTCGCGAACCCGTGCCGCTGGCCAACAATCACGGCCAGCACCAGGGCGGCCGTTCCCGAACTGATTTCCACCACGGCACCGCCGGCAAAATCGATGACCTGGCCGAAGATTTGCGTGACGGCGCCCCCTGCGCTCATCAGCCCGCCACCCCAGATCATGTAGGCGAGCGGGCAGTAGATCACCGTAATCCACACCGGCACGAACAGGGCCCAGGCCCCGAACTTGGCGCGGTCGGCGATGGCGCCGCTGATCAGGGCAACCGTGATGATGGCGAACGTCGCGCTGTACCCGGCCTTGAGGAGGTCCGGTGAACCCATGAGGTTCTGCAGGCCGAAGCTGGTGAAGGGATTGCCGAAGAGGCCCAGGACGCCGTCGCCGGTGGTCATTGAGTAGCCCCACAGGACCCAGACCACGCCAACAATCCCCGCCGAGATAAAGCTCATCATGATCATGTTGAGGGCGGCCTTGGCGCGGGTCATGCCGCCGTAGAAGAGGCCAAGCCCCGGGGTCATCAGCAGGACCATGGCTGCCGAGATCATCAGCCAGACGTGTTGGGCAGTGATTTCCACCGGTGGGTCCCTTCGCAACGTGAACGTGGTGCAGGGGCCCGATTGGCCCCGTGGCATTTCCCCCGGGATCCATTTTTGGCGGTGTGTGTTTCAGCCAATGCCGCTTAAAGTTGCGGCCACGTTACACAAATAGCCCGTGCGTGAAGTTCACGTATCGGCTATGTTTCGGGCATGTAAACGGCGTCTGTTCCGCCGCCGGCCTCCGTACGCCCCGGCCCCGCCGGATGCCTGCCATCACGGGCGCAGGCGGCACGCCCCAGGTGAGACCCGGCGTCGTCCTCTCTTTTGCCGTCTGTTTCGAAGCCATGAACGGCGCCTCACGCGATCAGAATGTGCGGGCGTTGGCCAGGACGGGCAGCTTGGTCCGGACGTCATCCACCGTTGAGGGATCAATGTCGACGACGGCAAGTTCCGGCTTACCGCCCAATGCCACCACCGCCTTGCCCAGGGGGGTGATCACGGCGCTGTGCCCGATGCCGGTGGGTGCCGTGCCCGCCCGGCCGGCGCCCACTGTTTCGGGGTCGCCCTGGCCGCAGGCGACCACAAAAGTGGTGCTGTCCAGCGCCCGGGCCCGCACCAGCAGGTCCCACTGCTCCGCCTTGCCCTCACCGGCACCCCAGGAGGCACACACGATATTTACTTGGGCACCCGCGTTGGCATTGGCGGTGAAGAGGCCCGGGAAGCGGACGTCGTAGCAGGTCGCCAGGCCGAACACCGTCCCGTCCAGCTCGAACGTCACCGGCGCTTCCCCGGCGTCCACTGTCTTGGACTCCGTGAAACCGAAGGCGTCAAAAAGGTGGACTTTGTCGTAGGACGCCTCCACTCCGGGCCCGGTGACCAGCAGCGTGTTGCGGACCCGGCCGTCCTTTCCCGGAGTGAACATGACGGCCACGATCGTGAGGTCCAGCTCCTTCGCCATCCTGCGGACTTCGCTGGCCCACGGGCCGTCAACGGGCTCGGCAATGTCCTTCAGGGAATGGCCGAAGGCGCGCATGGACGCCTCGGGAAAGACCACCAGCTGCGCTCCGGCGTTCCTGGCCTGGGCGGCATAGTCCCAGATGAGTTCCAGGTTGGCGGCGGTGTCGGCACTGCTGATGATCTGCGCTACTGCAATACGCATGGAAGAGCTCAATCTGTTGGTGGCGGAAACAGGTTCCCGGGCCACGCCGGCCCGGACACCCAGGATGGTGGGATGCGGCGGGGTTACTGCCGGTAGCCCTCCACCTCGCTGATGGGGCGGGCTTCGGCGTCGTTCGGGTTCTCGCCCGAATCCTTCTTGGCCCGCCGTTGGCGCAGCAGGTCCCAGCACTGGTCCAGGCTTTCTTCCACGTACTTGAGCCGTGCCTGGTCCGGGGCCTGCCCGTCCCCCGAGCCCTCACGCAGTGAGTGCTCCTCCTCCACGAGGGCCTGGATGTGCGTCAAAATGTCCTGATCATTCATGGCTTCCCCTTACTCCGGTCCGGTCTCCTTCAGCGTACGTATCAGGTGCTGAAGGAGCCAGCCCCTGAGCTGTACCATCAACTTCATGCCCACTGCGCTCGATATGGCAGGTCCCATCCTGGAAGTGCTCACCTGGTTGTGCCTGCCCGCCGGTCTGGGACTCCTCTTCTACACCGGGTTCCTCCGCCGCTTCGTGCACCCGTGGGACATGGCCGAGGCCGTGGTGTACTCGGATTCCACCGGTGTTGGCTTCCGCTGGTTTGACCGGAAGCACCAGGTGCACAACGCCCCGATGTCCCCGTACGACATCAAGGACATGGCGGCGGGAGACACACTGCCCATCTATTACCACCCCAAGCGTCCAACGCAGTGGCAGACCACCAGGCCGGAGGAGCCCGGGAGGACGGCCTCGGTCCTGGGCCGGTGCCTGACGGCGATCGGCGTCGTGGCCCTGCTGGCCGGCTTCGTCCTGCCCATGTTCTAGCTGACAGGGGCCGTTCTAGCTGACCAGCACCACCACAATGCCCAGGCACCCCAGGGCGAGCCCGGCAAAGGCGGTCCAGAGCACAGCTGGCAGGTCGGCTTCGATGCTTTCGCCTGCCAGCCCGTGCGACCTCGCCTGGTAGCGGCGGCGCTGCGTGAGATAGATCGCCAGGGCGGCGCCGCCGGAAACCACCGGCAGCATCAGGATCGGTGGCCCATAGGTGGGAAGCCAGCGCAGGAAGAAGGCGCTCGCCGTCACGAGCGCCAGCATGGTCCGGCCCCAGGCGAGGGCCGTCCGCTCCGGCTGGAGGCCGGGATCGCCGTGCGGGCTGGGGCCGCTGGGTGCCATCGAATCAGCGCCAGAGAATGAAGACCAGTACGACGGCGGCAGCCAGCGCGCCTGCCCCGGCCAACAGGGGCACAAAGAGCGGCAGCGGTAACGGCGCCTTGTTGCGCATGCTGCGCTCCACCCGAAGCCACCGTACGGCGGCCCCGCCACTGAGCATCATGCCCAGCAGAAGCAGCAGGACCGCCAGGCCTTTCCGGACAGGCTCAATGAAGAGGCCTGAAGTGAACGCCTCGATGGCAATGCCACCTGCCAGCAGCGCAAGCGACGTCCGGATCCAGGCCAGGAAGGTGCGTTCGTTCGCAAGCGTGAAGCGCGGGTCCGGTTCCTCTCCGCCAGGCAACAGTCGTTCCGCCATCCTCCCGCGCGACGGCGGGACCGTTGGCCGGGGCGGCTGCTCACTGTTGATCACCGGGCCAGTTTAGCCGTGGCTGATGCCTGCCTGCCGGTCAGGACGCGGGGTGCAGCACGGCTTTGCTTACCAGGTGTTCCCCGATGGGCAGGGCAGCAGTTGCGGCCGGGGAGGGGGCGTTCAAGACATGGATCATCCTGTCCGTCTCCGCCAGCAGGAAATCGTGCAGGAGCGTTCCGTCCCGGCGCACAGCCTGGGCCCGGATGCCTGCCTCGTACGGCAGCAGGTCCGCCTTGGACAGGCCGGGGGCGTATTTGCGGCATTCCTGGAGGTAGCTGCCCTTGAACAGCGAGTTCCGGACTTCGCGCACTGCGGTGCCGGCATTGGACCTTGCCACGTGCCACAGCCCGGGAAAGCGCAGGTAGCGGCCCACGTCCTTGAGGTCCACGGAGTATTTGGGGTAGCCCTCCCGGGCCAGGCCCAGGACCGCATTGGGTCCCACGGTGATGCTGCCGTTGATGGTGGGAGTGAGGTGCACCCCCAGGAAGGGCAGTTCCGGATCCGGTACGGGGTAGATCAGGTGGGTCACATAGTCCCACTTGGATTCCGGGAGCTCGAAGTACTCCCCGCGGAAAGGAATGATCTGGACATCGATCTTCATGCCGGCCATTTCCGCCACGCGGTCCGACTGCAGGCCAGCACATGCCACCAGGCGCCGGCACGAGTAGACGGCTTGGCCCGTGGCAACCTCCACGCGGTCCGAATGCTCCACGATCGAGCCCACGGTGGCTCCGGTGATGACCCGCCCCCCGGCAGCGGAGATGAGGTCGGCCAGCTTCCGCGCCACTTCCCCGTAGTCCACGATGCCGGTGCTTGGAATGAACAGCGCGCCCAGGCCTGAAACATTGGGCTCGCGCCGGTTGAGTTCCGCCTGGTCGAGGCGCTCGCAGTCCAGCCCATGGACGGCCGCGCGTTCCTCCAGGCGGTCCAGCCGGCCCAGTTCCACGGCCGAGGTAGCCACCAGCAGCTTCCCCGGCTCGGCGAACCTGATCCCGTGCTCCCGGCAGAACTCCTTGGTTTGTTGCGCTCCGGCCTTGCTGAACCGGGCTTTGAGGCTGTCCGGGGCGTAGTAGATCCCGGAGTGGATGACGCCGCTGTTGTGCCCGGTCTGGTGCGAAGCCAGGGACCCCGCGGCCTCGAGCAGGACCAGGGAGGCTCCCGGTTGCCTCTGCAGCAGCTGGTAGGCCGTTGCAAGGCCCACGATGCCGCCGCCAATAACGCAGTAGTCCACCCGCTCCACAGGACCCGCCTTTCGTCGTGGCTAGATTTTAGCCACGTAACCGCTGCTTTAGCCGCCGCTGCGGGGTGCAAACATGATCACGCCGACGCCCAACAGGCAGACCAGGGATCCTGCGACGTCCCACCGGTCCGGGCGGAAGCCGTCAAATGCCATGCCCCACGCCAGCGAGCCGGCAACGAACACTCCGCCGTAGGCCGCCAGGATCCGCCCGAAATGAGCGTCGGGCTGGAGCGTGGCCACGAAGCCATAGACGCCCAGCGCGATCACGCCGAGCCCCGCCCACCACCAGTCCCTGCCCTCGCGCACGGCCTGCCACACCAGCCAGGCGCCCCCGATTTCAGCGGCAGCGGCCAGTACGAACAGCACGATGGTCTTGAAAACAGCGACAGCTTCACCCGGAGTACCCACCCAGCCATCATCCCAGCCGGGAATGCAGCTGCCGCCAGCACAGTTGGGGGAGGTATGGAGCGCATCGGATTCCTTTCATTCGGCCACTGGGGTCCCGGCCAGGGTTCCCGGACCAGGACGGCGGCGGACGCCCTTCTCCAGGGCATCGAACTGGCGGTCGCCGCCGAAGAACTCGGAGTGGACGGGGCGTTCTTCCGTGTCCACCACTTCGCCCGGCAGCAGGCATCGCCCTTCCCCCTCCTGTCAGCCATCGCGGCCCGCACCAGCCGCATCGAGATTGGCACCGGCGTCATCGACATGCGCTATGAAAACCCGCTGTACATGGCAGAGGAGGCCGCTGCGGCAGACCTGATCAGCGGCGGCAGGCTGCAGCTTGGCATCAGTCGTGGTTCACCCGAGCCCGCCCTGCAGGGCGCGTCGGCGTTTGGCTACCGGCCGCAGCCGGGGGAGACCGATGCCGATATGGCCCGCCGACACACCGACGCCTTCCGCAAAGCCATTACGGGTGCCGGCGTGGCCCAGGCCGATCCCCGCTATGCGGGCGGCGCCACGGGCCTCCTCCCGGTCCAGCCCCAGTCCCCGGGGCTGGCGGAACGGATCTGGTGGGGTGCCGGCAGCCGGAAGACCGCCATATGGGCCGCGGAACTCGGAATGAACCTGATGAGCTCCACCCTGCTCACGGAGGACACCGGGGTCCCGTTCCATGAACTCCAGGCCGAGCAGATCCAACTGTTCAGGGACGCATGGGCGGCCGCAGGCCACCCCCATCAGCCAAGGGTTTCGGTCAGCCGCAGCGTCCTTCCCATCGTGGATGAGGAGGACAACTACTACTTCGCCGGAAGTGCGCTCCGGGACGGCCGCGACCAGGTAGGAGTCATCGACGGCCTCACGTCCCGTTTCGGCAAGAGCTACGTGGGAGCGCCGGACCTCCTGGTGGAGCAGCTCGCCGCCGATACCGCGGTGCAGGCAGCGGATACCCTGCTGCTGACCGTTCCCAACCAGCTGGGCGTGGACTTCAACGCCAAGCTCCTGGGCACCATCGCAAAATACGTGGCCCCTGCCCTGGGATGGAGCCGAAAGGACGCTGGGAACCTTTTGTGAGACCCAACCGTTACTCTTAAGAGTGCGGCGTGGAGGCTTCGCGCCCACCAACTAGCGTGTGACTGCGGAACGGTCATATGACGGAGAGAGAGAAATATGGCTCGCACCGCTCTAGGCTTACCCGTATGATCCGGCTACGACAGCTGGCCCAGGCGGCCTCAGTGCTCACTACCCCTTTGGCGCCCGAAGATATCCTGGCGCTGTTCAACCCTGTCTACTCGGCCCGGCAGTTGCGCGGCGTGGTCACCCGGGTGGTCCAGGAGACCGCCCAGTCGGCCACGATCTTCTTCCGCCCCGGCCGTGGCTGGAAGGCGCACCTGGCAGGCCAGTGGGCCCGCATCGGCGTCGAACTCGACGGCGTCCGCCACTGGCGCTCCTACTCCCTCAGCGCTCCCGCAGGCAAGGACCCGGCCATCACCGTCACCGATGTCGGTGCCGTGTCCGGCACGCTGGTGCGCACCACGAAGCCCGGGGACGTGCTGTTCCTGGCCCCGCCCCAGGGCGATTTTGTGCTCCCTGAACACCCGCGTCCCCTGCTCATGATCACCGCGGGCAGCGGCATCACCCCGGTGATGTCCATGATCCGTACCCTCGTTCCCCGCCGCCCGGATGCCGACGTCGTCCTGGTCCACTCGGCCCGCACCCCGGGTGACAGCCTGTTCCGCGAGGAACTGGCCGAGCTTGCGGACCAATTCCCCAACTTCCGGCTGGCGCACTGGTACACCGGCGAGCAGGGCCGTCTGGACTTCTCCAGCACCAAGGAACTGGACGCGATCTGCCCCGACTGGAAGGAACGGGCGGCCTACGCCTGCGGTCCGGACAGTTTCCTGGACGACGCCGAGGCACTCTGGAAGCGGGCACTGACCGCCAAAAGTCCCGGATCCGACGTCGCCGTGACCGGCGACCCCGGCAACCTGATGATTGAGCGCTTCAACACCACCTTCAACGCCGGCGTAGGGCACGACGGCGGCCTGGTCACCTTCGAAGCCTCCGACCGCGAGGTGCAGGCCGACGGCGACACCCCCATCCTGGACGTTGGCGAGGACGCCGGGGTGCTGATGCCGAGCGGCTGCCGCATGGGCATCTGCCACAGCTGCCTCACACCGCTGCTCGCAGGGCAGGTCCGGGACCTGCGTACAGGGGAAATCCATGGCGAACCCGGCCAACTGATCCAAACGTGTGTCTCGGCAGCCGCCGGACCCGTCAACCTCGAAATCTGAGGAGCACCACGGAATGTCTGTAATCACACCTACCAAGGTCACCCCCGCGGGAAGCTCGAGAACGCGCCCCGGGAAGCTCGCCGAATCGGGCAGCCCCACCGTCCGGCCGCCGGCCGCCGCGCACCTCAGCGACGAGCAGGTAGCGGAGCTGGGCCGCGAGCTCGACGCCATCCGTGATGAGATCCTGGGCAAGCGCGGCGCGGAAGACGCCGCCTACATCCGCCGCATGATCAAGATCCAGCGCGGCCTGGAACTTTCCGGCCGCGCGGCCCTGCTGGTGGGAAAGAACAAAGCCGCCTGGGTCACGGGCACTACGCTGCTGAGCCTGGCCAAGATCCTGGAAAACATGGAACTGGGCCACAACATCCTGCACGGCCAGTGGGACTGGATGCGCGATCCGGATATCCACTCCACCACGTGGGAATGGGACTTTGTCACCCCGTCGCGGTCCTGGCAGCACACGCACAACGACCTGCACCACCGCTGGACCAATGTTGTCGGCAAGGACAACGACGTCGGATACAACCTCCTCCGGATGGACGAAAACCAGCCGTGGAAGCCCATCAACCTGGCCAACCCGCTGTTCAACGCCATCCTGGCTCCGGTCTTCGAATGGGGCATTGCAATCTACGACCTCGAGCTGACCGAGTACAAGGAAGGCACCAAGTCCAAGGAGGCCCTGCTCAAGGACCTCAAGGCCCTGGGCAAGAAGGTTGTCACCCAGTTCACCAAGGACTACGCCGCCACCCCCGCCCTGGCCATGCTGACCGGCTCCGCCAAGCAGGCCCTGTTCGGCACCATCGCAGCAAACGCCATCCGCAACGTCTGGGCCCACGCGGTCATCTTCTGCGGCCATTTCCCCGAAGGAACGGACACCTTCACGGAGGAAATGGTGGACGGCGAGACCCGCGGCGACTGGTACGTGCGCCAGATGATCGGGTCCGCCAACATCTCAGGCTCCAAGTTCATGCACCTGATGACCGGCAACCTCTCCCACCAGATTGAGCACCACCTCTTCCCGGACCTGCCCTCCAACCGGTACGCAGAGGTGGCACCCAGGGTCCGCGAGATCTGCCAGCGCTACGGCCTGAAGTACACCACGGGGCCGCTGCTGAAGCAGGTAGGTTCCTCGTGGGCCAAGGTCTTCAAGCTGGCCCTGCCTGGAAAGGCTGCCCGGGCCTAGGCCCGGAATCCCCACAACGCAGAAGTGACCCGGCCTCGGCCGGGTCACTTCTGCGTTAAGGCCTTTCAGCGGCGGGCGGCGGTGGCGGGGGCCAGCAGCATGTGGTCCAGCTTGGGCAGTGCCTGCCGAAGCCGGTGGTCGGCGCGGTCAAGGACCTCCTCAGCCTGCGATAACTCCGTGTCTGCCAGTTCTATGCGTGCCGAGCCCTGCAGCCGGTGGCCCGACCACCGCAGCTGCAGGTGCTGGACGCCGAGGACGCCCGGCGTCCCCTCCAGCGCGGACTGGGCACGCGACACCAGCTCCGGTTCGATGCCATCCATAAGCCGCCGTCCGATACTCCGAACGGTGCCCCACAGCAGCACCATGATGGCTGCGGAGATGATCAGCCCAACGATCGGGTCCGCCAGCGGAAAACCGAGCATGACGCCGACGGCGCCGATCACCACGGCCAGCGAGGTGAAACCGTCCGTCCGGGCGTGCACACCGTCCGCCACCAGCGCGGCGGAACCGATCCTGCGGCCCACCCGGATGCGGTAGATCGCCACGGCTTCGTTTCCTGCAAAGCCGATCAGGCCTGCGGCCATCACCCAGCCCAGGTTCTGCAGCGGCTGGGGATGGATCAGCCGGTCCACTGACTGCCAGCCGGCAACGACGGCGGAAAGGGCCACCACGGCCACGATGAACAGGCCTGCCAGGTCCTCCGCCCTGCCGTAGCCGTAGGTGTACCGGCGGTTGGCGGCCCTGCGCCCCAGGATGAAGGCAACCCACAGGGGTACCGCGGTCAGGGCGTCGGAAAAGTTGTGGATGGTGTCCGCCAGGAGGGCCACCGAGCTGCTGAACAGGACCACCAGGAACTGCAGGACCGTAGTGGCCAGCAGGACGAACATGCTGATCTTCAGCGCCCGGATGCCCTCGCTGCTGGCCTCCATGGCGTCGTCAATGGAATCAGCGGCATCGTGCGTGTGCGGAACGAACAGTTCGAACAGCCAGCCCTTGAAACCGGAGTGGTGATGGTGGCCGTGCCCGCCGTGGTCGTGGTCGTGGTGGTGCTCATGACCGTGGTCGTGCGGGTGGTCGTGGTGGTGCTCATGACCGTGGTCGTGCCCGCCGTGCCCCTCCGCATGGGCGTGGCTGTGGGTATGCGTTGACTCCTGGTGCGGCCCGCTCATGAGGCACTCCTTTGCGCAGAATGGTTGGTGATGCGGTGGTGTGCGGGCTCTCCGCCAAGGGCGTGTTCGGCCTGGAAAATCGCATCCGCCACCAGCTGCCGTGCATGCTCGTTTTCCAGCCGGTAGAGCACACGCGTCCCGTCCTGCCGCGTGGACACCATCCGGGCCAGGCGCATTTTCGCCAGGTGCTGGGACACGGCGGCGGGTGACTTGCCCACAACGTCCGCCAGGGCGCCCACCGCCATCTCGCCGTCCCGGAGCGCCAAAATAATCCGCACCCTGGTGGCGTCGGCCAGCATGGCGAAGACCTCCACCGCCAACTCCACGTATTGGCTGTCCGCGCCCAGCGAGCAAGCATTCTTATCTGCATTCATGCGCATATATTGCCACAGCTGCCGTCGCTACGCACTCGGCATGTCCGCCGTCGCCGCAAAACACTCCTCGGCAGGAGCCTGCCGCCCTAGAGTGGGAGATGCGCGGCACGGCACTCTGCCTGCCGCCTGGTCAGTCTCGAAAGGAATTCATCCCCGATGGCTTTAATCACCGTTGGTACTGAGAACAGCACTGATATCGAGCTCTACTACGAGGACCACGGCTCCGGACAGCCCGTGGTGCTGATCCATGGCTACCCCCTGGACGGGTCATCCTGGGAAAAGCAGACCGCTGCCCTGCTGGGTGCCGGCTACCGGGTCATCACCTATGACCGCCGCGGTTTCGGCAAATCCAGCAAGCCCGCCGAGGGCTACGACTATGACACCTTCGCGGCGGACCTCAACACCCTTCTGACCACCCTGGACCTGAACGACGTGGTGCTGGTGGGCTTCTCCATGGGCACCGGCGAAGTCGGCCGCTACCTGGGCACCTACGGCTCCGCACGCGTGTCCCGGGCAGCGTTCCTCGGATCCCTGGAGCCCTACCTGCTCAAGACCGACGACAATCCCGACGGCGTCCCCCAAGAGGTGTTCGACGGCCTCCTGGGAGCAGTCACGGCCGACCGCTACGCCTTCTTCACCGAATTCTTCAAGAATTTCTACAACTCCGACACCTTCCTGGGCACACCCCGCCTGAGCCAGGAAGTCATGAGCGCGGGCTGGAACCTTGCCACCGGGTCCGGGGCAACGGCCTCCGTTGCCGCCCAGCCCACCTGGCTCACGGACTTCCGCCAGGACATCCCCAGGATCGATGTCCCGGCCCTGATCGTGCACGGCACCGCGGACAACATCCTGCCCATCGACTCCACCGGCCGCCTGTTCGCCAAAGCGTTGCCCAGCGCCGAGTACGTGGAGATCGAGGGTGCCCCGCACGGCCTGCTGTGGACGCACGCCGCAGAGGTCAACGAGGCCCTGCTGAACTTCCTTTCGAAGTAGCACAAGTGCGCGTCCGACGGCGGCACGGGCCGTCGTCGGACGAGCCCACGCTGCCGGGAGTTGCGGCTCACTTCCCGGCGGACAGATCAGCAGTGGGATTTGCCCGGTACCTGTGGCTCCTGTGCTGGAGCCGCCGCCGGGCACAACTGTCCGGCAAGGGCCTTCAGTTCCTTCGGATGGAAAGGTTTGGTGAGGTAGCCCGCAGCCCCTGACGCCATGCCGGCCAGCACGTCGTCTTCTTCCGAGCGGGCTGTCAGGAAGAGCAAGGGCGCGGTGGTGAGGGCGCGGATGGCGCGGGCCACCACGTGCCCGTCCATATCGGGAAGCCCAAGGTCCAGGGTGACCAGGGCGATGGCGGGATCAGCCGCTGCGGCGATGGCCTCCGCCCCTGTTCCCACCGCGGTGACCTTGAACCCCGCGCGGGACAGGACCACTGAGATCAGGCCCCGGATGTCGTCGTCATCCTCCACGACAAGGCAAACACGCTGCTGTTCCATTTGAGCCCCCCGGCGAAAAGTTGGCACCAGTCTACTGGTGGCGGAACGCGTTGGGGCAGACCACTGCCCTAGCCGTCGTAATGCGTACGGGCAGGTCCCTGGCCCAGGGCGTTCACCACGGCGGCAGCCACCTCGTGCAGCTTGGTGTTGCGGGTGCTCGACGCGGTCTTCAGGATCGCAAAAGCATCCTCCTGGCTGCACCTGTTCTGGGCCATGATGATGCCCACCGCCATATCGATGACCGTTCGGGACTCCAGCGTGGCGCGGAGGTTCGCCGCCGTTTCGCTGTAATGCGCAAAACGCACTGCAAGGCGGAGTGCCAGCGAGGTTTGGCTGACGAAATCTTCGGCGAATTCGAGCACGCGGCCTTCGAAGCGGTGGGCGCGGCCGGAGTACAGCAGCAGCGCTGCCTTGGTTTCGCCTTCAAGCCGGAAGGGAAGAGCCGCAACCGACCTGACTCCCTGTGCCACAACTGCCGTGGAGTATTCGGGCCAGCGGCTGTCCCCTTCGAGGTCCGGAGCGTGGACAGTCTCCTGGACGGTGAATGCCGTGAGGCTGGGGGTCTCGGTGAAGCTGTGCTCAAGACGTCCGATGGACTTTGCTTGCTGGCTGCTGCTGGCTACGGTGGCGGTTTTCCGCTGCCGGAGCAGGGTGATGGCGCACAGCATCTCATCGCCTGGCTCCGAGAGGTTGCGCGCGGACACCTGTGCCAGTTCATTGAGGAAGTCCTCAACATCGGAGCTGTTGAGGACCAATTCATGCAGGTGCTCGGTGATGGATGTATCGGTTTTTGCTGTTGACTCGCTTACCACGGTTTTCTGGTGCCATTCGTTCAGGTCAAAACGAGCCTGCAACACACAAGCACCCCGCAACGGGGCGGGGAGCCGGTGATGGTCGCTGGATCGACGAACTTTCCAACGGCCTGCTGCTAAACCGATAACCAGAGTATATACATCCCGGGCGGGGCGAAGCCCATATGCTCCGGGCCGCAACAGCGCTTGCTGGCGCCGGGCAAGGACCAACCGGCACAATGAAGCGGGAGCCGGTGCTGCCTCTGCCGGCCCGTTGACTGTGGTCCCGCTGCGGAAGGACAGGAACATGACCAGGCTTCTCATCATCGGCCCACCGGGCTCCGGCAAGGGGACCCAGGCCGAACACCTGGCACGCCACTTCCAGGTCCCTGCAGTGTCCACCGGCGACATTTTCCGGAGCAACGTCAGCCGGAAGACAGACCTGGGGAACCAGGCTGCGCAGTACCTGGACGGCGGCCACTTCGTACCGGACCACCTCACCAACGCACTGGTCAAAGACCGGCTCCTTGAAGGCGATGCGAGACACGGGTTCCTGCTGGACGGCTACCCCCGCACGGCGCCGCAGGCAACGGAACTGGATGCCATGCTCGCGGCCCAGGGCCATGCGCTGGACGCCGTCATCGAACTGCAGGCGCCGGACGCCGAACTGGAGGAGCGGATGCAGCGCCGCGCTGCCGAACAGGGCCGCACGGATGACACCATCGATGTCTTCCGGCGCCGGCTGGACCTCTACCACCGGCAGACCCATGAAGTAGTCTCGGTGTACGCGGGCCGGGGCATCCTGGTGTCCGTTAACGGCAGCGGCGACCAAGGCGGGATCACCGCAGTGGCAATCGCCGCCGTCGAACAGTTCCTCGCAGCCCCGCGGCCCCCGTCCTGACCGAACACCGCACGGTGAACGCACTCCAACAGAAGGAAACACTGATGAGAATTGCCGTTACAGGCGGAAACGGAAAACTGGGGCGGCACGTGGTGCGCCGGCTCACCGACGACGGCCACCAGGTCCTCTCCCTGGACCGCGCAGGCGAGCGCAGCCCGGGGCTCCTGGTGGTGGACCTGCGCAACTACGGGCAGGTAGTGGACGCGCTGCTGGGGGTTGATGACCGGCATGACGGGTTCGACGCCGTGGTGCACCTGGGAGCCATTCCCGCCCCGGGCATCCTTCCGGACGCGGCCACGTTCGAGAACAACATGCTGTCCACTTACAACGTCTTCCAGGCCGCGCGGCGCGCCGGCATCAAGAAGGTGGTGTACGCGTCCAGCGAGACCGTGCTGGGTCTGCCGTTCGACGTCGACCCGCCCTACATCCCGGTGGACGAGGAATACCCGCCGCGGCCGGAAAGCACCTACTCCCTGGTGAAGACGCTGGAGGAGCAGATGGCCGTGGAGATGACGCGGTGGGACCCGGAGTTGAGCATCACGGGCCTGCGGTTCTCCAACGTGATGGACGAGGCCGACTACGAAAAGTTCCCCTCCTTCGATGGGGACGCGACGCTGCGGAAGTGGAACCTGTGGGGCTACATCGACGGCAGGGACGGCGCCCAGGCCGTGGCGCGGGCGCTGGAGAACGCCAAGCCAGGATTCGAGGCCTTCATCATCGCCAATGCCGATACCGTCATGAGCCGGTCAAGCGCCGGTCTCGCAGCTGAGGTGTTCCCGGGCGTCAAGGTCACCAAGGAACTGGGCGAGCACGAAACGATGCTTTCCATCGACAAGGCGCGGCGGCTGCTGGGCTTCGAGCCCGAGCACAGCTGGCGGAACCATGCAGCAGCCGGCTCCGGCGCTGGAGGAGGCCAAGGCTAAAGCCGGGCCTGCAGTAACAGGTCCGCAGGAAACGCCAAAGGTTGGCACAGGATCATCCAAGGAGCCGGAAGCCGTGCGCTTCCGGCTCCTATCCTTTTGGTACAGCCATCCTTTACCTGTTCCCGGGCAGATTCCGCGACCCGGGGCGGGCCCGCTCCGCCACCACAAGGACCCCAAAATTCGTAGCCCCCTCTTCGTGCTGCCTGCCCTCACGGCGCTGCTTTCCGCCGCCGCCCTTTCCACGGCGGCCCTTCCCGCTGCCGCTGCTCCTGTCGCGGCTGCTGTCACTGTCCAGCCCGCCGCCGCAACCGGCCGCTACATCGTCCAGTACGCCCCCTCTGCAGACGTCACCGCCGAGGCGGCCGGACTGCGCGGCCAGGGCCTCGCCGTCGGCCGCACTTTTGAGCACGCAATCCATGGTGCCGTTGTCACCGCAACTCCCGCCCAGGCAGCAGCCCTTGCCAGGTCGGGGAAGGTGCTGTCCGTGGAACCGGACGCCCCCGTCAAGCTTTCCGGAACCGAGCAGCCGGCCCCCTGGGGCCTGGACCGTGCCGACCAGCGGGCACTGCCGCTCTCCGGCAGCTACTCGTGGACCGGGTCCGGCGCCGGTGTGACGGCCTACGTGGTGGACACCGGCATCCTGGCCTCGCACACCGACTTTGGCGGCCGCGTGGCGGCGGGCTGGACCGCCGTGGCGGACGGCAACGGCACCACAGACTGCAACGGCCACGGCACCCACGTGGCCGGAACTGTGGCCGGGTCCACGTACGGCGTCGCCAAGAGCGCCACCCTGGTGCCGGTCAGGGTGCTGGACTGCAGCGGGTCGGGCTACAACTCGGACGTGGTGACCGGCCTGGACTGGATCGCCGCAAACCATGCCGCCGGAACACCGGCCGCGGCCAACCTCAGCCTCGGCGGAGCGGCCAGCAGCACGGTGGACAACGCCGTCCAGGCCGTCCTGGCTGACGGCGTCACTACTGTGGTGGCCGCAGGCAACTCCGCTGTGGACGCCTGCACAGGCTCACCTGCCCGCGTCCCCGGGGCCGTCACCGTGGCGGCCAGCGATTCCACCGACAAGCAGGCATCGTTCTCCAACTTTGGGTCCTGCGTCGACCTGTATGCTCCCGGCGTCGGCATCACCTCCGACTACTACACCTCCACCACGGCCACGGCCTCCATGTCCGGGACGTCCATGGCGGCTCCCCATACCGCCGGCGCCGCAGCCCTGCTGCTCTCGCAGAACCCTGCCCTGGCACCGGCCGACGTGGCCGCGGCACTGGCAGCCAATGCCACCGCCGGGGTGGTCACCGGTGCCACCGCGGGGACCCCGAACCGCCTGCTGTTTACGGGCGCGGACGCCGCGGCTCCTGCCCCGACCGTCACCTCGGTTTCGCCGGCCGCCAAGGCCACTGCTGTGGCCGCGGGCACGAATGTGGCGGCCACGTTCAGCGCCGCCGTCCAGGGCGTGTCCGCCACGACCTTCGTGCTCAAAAACGCCGCAGGGGCCAGCATCGCCGGCACCGTCACATACAACGCAACCACCAGGACCGCCACCCTTGACCCGGCCGCAAACCTCGCCGCGGACACCACCTACACGGCCACCCTGACCGGCGGAACCTCTGCCATCCGGGACGCCGCAGGCACACCACTGGCCACCACCAGCTGGAGTTTCACTACCGGCCCGGCGCCCACCCTCACCAGCTACACCCCGGGCAGCAACGCGCTCCTGGTCCGCAGGAACAGCAACGTCAGCGCCACCTTCAGCGAAGCCGTCCAGGGCACCGGCACCACCACCTTCACGCTGAAGGACGCTTCAACCGGCGCCTTGGTGGCAGCCTCCGTCTACCGCAACGGCACCACCAACCAGTGGATCCTCGATCCCCTGGAACCCCTGGCCGCCAAGGCCCGGTATACGGTGACCCTGGTTGGAGGGGCCTCCGGTATCCGCGACCTCGCCGGCAATCCGCTGGCGAGCCGGAGCTGGCAGTTCACCACCGGGTCGTATTGATCGCCCGGATCGGCCTGCCGCCAGCCATGGCGGCCGCCCTGGTGCCCTTCCTGGCCGGGGCCGGCGCCATGGCCAGCGACCCGGTGATGGAGTGGATGGCCTTTCATGGGGATAATCTTCAGCCTAGGCATTCAACAACACGCGTGTATGGCGTGCATTCAACAGGGCGCAGGGACGGGCAGCACATTGGCACAGAAATCAGCAGGTTCCGCAGTCACCGAGAGAAACTCCGGCAGGTGGCACACCTTCCATGAGAAGTTCGTGGTGGAGGAGCGCTACATCGACCCTGCCGACCGGCGGCGCCTTTACCGTGCATCGGTCATCCTGGCCGTGGTGGGGCTGGCACTCTTTATCGCCACGCTGGTCAGCGTGGTGCAGGCCGGCGGCCTTACCGTTGCAGACCAGCCGGTGCACGACTGGCTGCTGACAACCCGCTCAGCGGCACTTACCGCCTTCATGATCTTCCTGGCCGTGTTCTTCGGCCCCATCGCCCTGCCCATCATCGTGCTGGTGGTGATCCTCGTCTGGGGCTTCGCGGCCAAACACGCTTGGCGCCCCATCCTGCTGGCGTCCGCGATGCTGACCGGGGTGATCATCTCCCAGATCATCCTGCACATCGTCCAGCGCTCGCGGCCTCCCGTGGACCAAATGCTGTTCGGTGCGGACCAGACCTTCTCCTACCCGTCCGGGCACGTCCTGGGAGCCTGCGACTTCCTGTTGGTGGGCGCCTACCTGATCTTCTCCCGGCGCCGGAACCCGCGGTCAGCGGTCTTCGGTTTCATCGGGGCCGGGATCGGAATCATCCTCGCCATCGCCAGCCGGCTCTACCTGGGCTACCACTGGCCCACGGACACCCTTGCATCGTTTTCACTGTCGTTGCTCATCCTGGGCGGAGTCATCGCGCTGGACACCTGGCGGACTGCGCGAATCCCTGGGGAGCCGGTCACGGGAGAGCTGTCGAAGGAAGATTCCGCCCGGGAGTAACGCCCTCCCCGGCAAGGTAATTCACTGCGGCTGATTCACTGCACCTACTTGATTCCGGTTGCGTCACCCGGTCCATTCACGCAGGCTGCTTCACTGCGGCCGCGATTTGGCGCGCTTCAGGGCCCTGTGCAGTTTCACGTTCGCCGCCTCCAGCTCCAGGACCTTGGCAACGCCTGCCAGGTTCAGCCCCTCCTCGAGGAGCTCGCCGATCCGCTGCAGTACGGCGATGTCGTCATCGCTGTACTGCCGGGTGCCGCCTGCCGTCCTCGACGGGGTCAGCAGCCCCTTGGTTTCGTACAGCCTGATGTTCTGCTGCCCGGTTCCCGTGAGCTCTGCGGCCACCGAGATGGCGTACAGCGCCCGTAAGCCGGCGGAGCGCGCAGGCCGTCCCGCGTCAGGTTCTGCCATGTGTACTCCCAAAAATCGTTGCGGCCCGTGCCTTGCTTCAGTTTCCCACGAGTGCTATAAAAAATCTATATCCACCACCATAGATTCGGTGATGGTGGAGCAGACGCGGATCAACACTTGGAAGCCGAAGGAGTGGGAAATGATGTTGATGCGTACTGACCCGTTCCGTGAGCTGGACCGGCTCACGCAGCAGGTCTTTGGGACCGCCGCCCGTCCGGCAGCCATGCCCATGGATGCCTGGCAGGAGGACGGCGAATTCGTGGTGGCGTTCGACCTTCCCGGCGTGAAGGTGGATTCGCTGGACCTGAACGTCGAGCGGAACGTCCTGACGGTGCGGGCCGAGCGCCAGGACCCCACGCAGCCCAATGTGGAGCTGGTGGCCTCTGAGCGCCCCCGCGGCGTGTTCAGCCGCCAACTGATCCTGGGCGACACCCTGGACACCGACAAGATCAAGGCCAGCTACGACCAGGGCGTCCTGACCCTGCGGATACCGGTTGCTGAACGGGCCAAGCCGCGCAGGATCGAAATCCAGACCGGGCAGGGCGGGATGCAGCAGATCAACACGTAGGGTTTTCCTTCGCGTGCCCCTGCCGGCCAGGCAGGGGCACCGGCGGAGCAGGAGGCCGGCATGAACGACATTCCCGATTACTACACCATCCTCGGCGTGGGCCGGGATGCCACCCGGCAGGAAATCTCCCATGCGTACCGGGCCCTCATGCGCAGCCACCATCCGGACATGGACGGCGCGCAGGCGGACGGGAACAACCAGGCAAGGGGGAGCCAGCCGGCGGTGGCGGGCACCCCCGGGCAGCGTGACGAGCTCCTGGGGATCATGCAGGCGTTCAACGTGCTGCGTGACCCCGGACGCCGGGCCGATTACGACCGGCGGCTGGCGGCAGGGGCGCCCACCGTCGTCCCGGTCCGGAAAGTCCGCAGCACCGGCGCCCCGTCCGGGCCTGCCATCCGTGTCACGCCGGTGCGGTGGGAAAGCGGGCCCTGGGCCTGAAAGCGGGCCAGGTCCTGAATCCGGCCCTGAACCAGGAAACCAACCAACGCAGTGCCATTTATCCAAGGAGGCGGAAAGCTGCATGAGCGACTGGCGGCGCTACGATTCACACCTCATTCCCGCATTCCATGAGCGCTTTGAGCAGCGCTGGGGTCCGGGGACCGCGCCCTTCCTTGACCCCGAGGCGCACGAACAGCCGCTGCCGCGCGCGCAGTGGATCAATCCGGCCACCGGTGCAGCCTTGGCGGTGGTCCCGGTCTGGACGGCCGACGAGAGGCAGCAGCGTTCATTCGGCGTGTTCTACCTGCCCCCGGCGGGGGACATCTGGGTCCTGCGGCCCGGGTACACCGGCTACCTGGAACCGTCGGACGGCGATTCGGAGCACCTGGTGACCCTGCGCAATGACGCCTTCCGCAAGGCCGTGGCGCACGCCAAGGAGTTCCTTTTCGGCTCACAGTAGCCGCCGGTGCCCGCGCGGAGTTGCTGCTCGTCAGTCGTCCTTCGCTGTGACATTCTGGGACGTACCCAAACCACCGTGACCAAAAGGCTGGACCCCAATGCACATCACCGCCAAGGACCTCGCAGCACTCATCCCCCCGGGGTTCACCCTTGGCGTCGCAACCGCAGCATTCCAGATTGAAGGGGCGCTGGAAGAGGATGGCCGCGGGCCCTCGGGCTGGGACAGGTTCGCGGCCAGGCCCGGCGCCATCGTGGAGGACCACAGCCCCGTGGTGGCCACGGACCATTACCACCGGATGCCGCAGGACGTGGCCCTTCTGAAGCAGTTGGGCGTCGATTCCTACCGGTTCTCCTTCTCCTGGCCGCGCATCCAGCCCGGCGGGACCGGCCCCGCCAACCGGGCAGGGCTGGCGTTTTATGACCGGCTCCTGGATGAGCTCCTGGCCAACGGGATCTCGCCCATGGCCACCATCTACCACTGGGACACGCCCCTGGAACTGGATGAAGCAGGCGGCTGGATGAACCGGGACACCGCCTACCGGCTGGGGGAGTACGCAGCCATCGTGGCTGAGGCGTTCGGGGACCGGGTGGCCCGCTGGGTCACCATCAACGAACCGGCAACCGTGAGCGCGAATGGCTACGCATTCGGCCTGCACTCACCCGGCAAGGAGCTTGCCCTGGGCGCCTTCCCCACCGTCCACCACCAGCTGCTGGGCCACGGGCTCGCCGTCCAGGCCCTGCGCGCTGCCAAGGTGCCTGGCGAAATCGGGATGACCAACGTCTACTCGCCCATGGTGCCGAACTCGATCAACCCGCTGGACAAGATCAGCGCCGGGGCCATGGACCTGGGCCAGAACCGGCTCTACGCGGACCCGGTCCTGACGGGCAAATACCCCGACCTGATCCGCGCCGCGAAGTTCTTCAGCTCCTTCGACCACCCCGAAGAGGACATGGAGATCATTTCCCAACCCCTGGACTTCTACGGGCTTAACTACTACATGCCCACCAAGGTGGCGGCGGGACCCGGCGGCGGCACGGTCCCGTCAAGCATGGCGGAAGCCATGGGCAGCGACCTCAACGCCACGGGCAGCGGCGCAACGCCATTCCACGTGGAAGCCTGGCCGGAAGCGGACATCACCGCCTACGGGTGGCCGGTCAAGCCGGAGTACATGGCCGTGGCACTGAAGGAGATGGCCGAGCGGTACCCCAACCTGCCTCCCGTGATCATCACCGAAGGCGGTGCCAGCTTCGAGGACATCATCGTCCGGGACAAGTCCACCAACACCCGGTTCATCCCGGATGAGCGGCGGCTGAAGTACATCTCCGACCACCTTGAAACCGCACTGCGCGCCACGGCGCCCGGCGGCGTGGCGGAGTCCGTTGACCTGCGTGGCTACTACGTGTGGTCCTTCCTGGACAACTTCGAGTGGTCCGCCGGCTACAAGCAGCCCTTTGGCCTGCTGCACGTGGACTTCGAAACACTGGACCGCACGCCCAAGGCATCCTACTTCTGGTACCAGGAGCTCATCGAGGAACGTGACCTGGCTGCCGCTGCCGACGCCACGATCGCCCAGGCAGTGGTTCCGGATCTGCTGGGCGGCGGGGATTCGCTGGACAATGGGGATTTGCTGGACAGCGGGGATTTGCTCGACAGCGGGGAGCTGTTGGGCAATGAAGCGCCCGACGACGGCGCACCCCTGGGTGCCGGCGCGTAGGACGCAACGGGGCCGGCACCGGAATGGTCAGCCCCGGAGCAGGTCCAGCAAGGCGAGCTGCTTGGCGATGCCGGCGCCGTCCGGGGAGTAGATCCACGGCACCCGGGAGGTGGTGTGGTCGCCGTCCTCGGAGTGGCCGCCGGCGAAGACCGATTCGCTGACGGACAGCTGCCGGATGGCGATGGCCGCAACCTTTTCCGGGTTCCCCGCGGCGAAGGCGGAGTAGATGGCCTCATCATGCTGGCCGTTGTCGCCGATCAGGAGCCACCGCATGTCCGGGAATTCCTCGGCGAGCCGCTCCAGGTTGCGGTGCTTGTGGTCCTGGCCGCTGCGGAACCAGCGGTCCTGGGTAAGGCCCCAGTCCGTCAACAGCAGCGCGCCCTTGGGGTACATGTTGCGGGTCAGGAAGCGCCCCAGCGTGGGGGCGGCGTTCCAGGGGCCGGTGGACAGGTAGATGACAGGAGCTTCAGGGTGCTCAATGGTCAGCCGGTCCAGCAGCACGGCCATTCCCGGCGTGGCCATGCGCGCCCGTTCGCTGAGCACGAAGGTGTTCCACAGTGCAAGGAACGGCCGCGGCAGGGCGGTCACCATGACGGTGTCGTCAATGTCGGAGACGATGCCGAATTGCACGCCGGGCGCGATGACCTGGATCAGTGCTTCCGCCGGCTCGGTTCCCTCCGCGCGCAGGACTGCCGTGTGCCAGCCAGGAGACAGCTGGACATCCACCTCGGTGTCGATGAGTCCGCCCCGGTCCGCCGTAACGTGGGTGACGACGTCACCGATGGTGATTTCGACGTCGGTAAACTGCAGCGGCACCCCCGTGAAGGCGCGCCAGCCCCGGATGTTCTGGTTCCCGTTTTTCGCTTCGTGCTCGGCTTTGCTCCCCGGCAGCGGCTTCTGGGTCAGCAGCACGCGCCCCAGTACCCGTACCCGGGTGGTGGAACCGTAGCCCTGGTAGGCGATGGTCTGCGGCACGAAGTCCCACCGTTTGGCGAGGGTGATCCGGACATCGTTGACCGCATCAGAGAGCCGGTGCGCCAGCCGGAAGAACTGGCTTCCCGACAGCGCGTACTGGCCTTTTTTGTTCTGCCGCGGTGCGTGTGCCGCGTCCTGGGCTGGGTTCTGCGGAGCCGTGTCCATGCCCTAACTCTGCCACAGGGCGGCAGCAGGCATCAGCTGACGCCCAGGAAAGCCCGCAGGGTCTCGGCGTTCCGCACAGCGTTCCCGCCGCCGTCGTTGTTGAAGTAGGCGTACACGTCGATGCCCGCGCCGTCCCACTCGCGGATGCGGTCTGCCCACCAGTGCATGTCTGCGTCCGAGTAGGAGCCGCCATACAGGTGTTCGTGGTCCGGCCCGTGAAGCCGGACGTAGGCGAACGGCGCCGTGGTCCGCAGGATGCACGGGAGGTTGGCGCCGCTCATGATGCAGTAGGCCGCCTGGTGCCGCTCCAGCAGGGTGAACACTTCGGGGCAGTCCCAACTGGGGTGCCTGAACTCCACGGCCACCCTGATCCAGGAGGGGAGGGCAGCCAGGAAATAGTCCAGCCGGGCGTCGTCGCGCTCCAGCTGCGGCGGCATCTGGACCAGGAGCACGGCCCGTTTGTCCCCCAGCTCATGCCAGCACCTGGTGATGCGTTCAATCCACACTTCCGGTGAATAGAGCTTGCGTGCATGGGTCAGCCCGCGGGGTGCCTTGACGGACATGCTGAATCCGGGCGGGAGGCGCCTGTTCCAGCCTGCGAAGGTGGTGTCCCGGGGCCACCGGTAGAAGCTGGCGTTCAGTTCCACCGTGCTGAACCTGGCGACGTAGCACTGGAGCCTGTCCCGGACGGGCAACCCGGGCGGGTACAGGACGTTTTCCCAGTGGTCGTAGCTCCAGCCGGAGGTGCCGATATGGATTGCCATTTGCCTCAGGCTACACCTGCACATTGCCCTTCCCTTCGGAGCCCTGTGTGGCAGGGTAATGTCATGGCGCGAATCGAAGACTATGCGGTAGTTGGCGACCTTCAAACAGGGGCGCTGGTCAGCAAGGAAGGCTCGATTGACTGGCTCTGCCTCCCGCGGTTCGATTCCCCGGCGTGCTTCAACGCGCTGCTGGATACCCCTGACTCGGGTCGCTGGCTGCTGGCGCCGGAGGGCGGCGGAGCGTGCACCCGGCGGAGCTACCGCGACGGCAGCCTGGTGCTGGATACGGAGTGGGAGACGCCGGACGGAACCGTGCGGGTCACAGACTTCATGCCGCCCAGGGATTCGGTTGCTGACATTGTCCGCATCGTGGAGGGCATCAGCGGCACCGTCAAGATGCGCGGGGAGTTGGTCCTGAGGTTCGACTACGGCCACATCGTGCCGTGGGTCCGCAAGGACAAGCGCGGGCTGCACGCCATTGCCGGCCCGGACGCCGTCTACCTGGTCACCCCTGCGCCCCTGCACGGCGAGAACATGCACACCGTCAGCGATTTCACCGTGAGCGCCGGCGAGAAGGTGCCGTTCGTGCTGACCTGGGCACCAAGCCACGTGGGACGGCCGGTCAGCGTTGATGCCGAGGACGTCCTTGAGAGCACCTACGCATTCTGGCGGGGCTGGTCCTCGCAGTGCACCGTCAAGGGGAAGTACCAGGACGCGGTGGTCCGCTCCCTGGTGACGCTCAAGGCGCTCACCTATGCCCCCACCGGGGGAATCGTCGCCGCCGTCACCACATCCCTTCCGGAGCAGCCGGGCGGCCAGCGGAACTGGGATTACCGCTACTGCTGGCTGCGGGATGCCGCCATGACCCTGCAGGCCCTGCTGGCCGCCGGATACACCGCCGAGGCGGCCGCCTGGCGGGACTGGCTGCTCCGGGCCGTGACCGGCGACCCCGCCGACCTGCAGATCATGTACGGAATCCATGGCGAGCGGCGGCTGCCCGAGATGGAGCTGCCCTGGCTGAAGGGCTACGAGAACTCGGCGCCCGTCCGGATCGGAAACGCGGCGGCGGAGCAGTTCCAGCTGGACGTGTGGGGCGAGGTCCTTGACTGCCTCGCGCTGACCCGGAACTCGCTGCTGAAGCACACTGATGAGGCCTGGGACGTGCAGATTGCCCTGATGGAGCACCTGGAAACCATCTGGGACCAGCCGGACAACGGGCTCTGGGAGATGCGCGGGCCGCGCCGGCATTTCACCCACTCCAAGGTGATGGCGTGGGTGGCCGCGGACCGGATGGTGAAGGGCGTGCGGGAGTCCGGGCTGCCGGGGCCGGTGGAGCGCTGGGAGGCGCTGCGGGAGCAGATCCGCGGGGACATCATGGCCAACGGTTTCGATGCCAGGCGCAATACTTTTGTGCAGTCCTACGGACGGCCGGAGCTCGATGCCAGCCTGCTGCTGATTCCCAGGGTGGGTTTCCTGCCGAACGACGACCCCAAGGTCATAGGAACCATCGACGCCATTCAGCGGGAGCTGACCCAGGACGGTTTTGTGCTGCGATACAAGCCGGAAGAGAGCGACGACGGCCTGCCGGGCGACGAGGGCGTCTTCCTGGCGTGCTCATTCTGGATGGTGGAGGCGCTCCTGGGAGCCGGGCGCCATGAGGAATCGCGCGAACTCTTCGAACGCCTGCTGGAACTGCGCAACGACGTGGGGCTGCTGAGCGAGGAATGGGCGGTGAAAGCCGGGCGCCAACTGGGCAACACACCGCAGGCATTCAGCCACTTCGCCCTTGTGACTAGCGCCCTGGAGCTTCATCAGGATACGGTTCGGCGCAGTGACACCCCCCTTCCGTCTGCACAGGCGGATACGCGCTGAGGCGGCGCGGACGGGGCTGGAACTTCTCCTTCGCAGGATAGATAAGTATACTTACTAACACCTCATGGAGTGCTCCCAAGCACAGTGCCGTGATTGACGGAGGAGTGATAGTTATGGCCGGATTTTTTGAACTCGTGGATGCCCCTGACGGCGGTTACCGGATCAGGATGATGGACGGAAGCGGGAACCTGATGGCCATCTCGGTTACCTTCCCCACCAAGCGGGCCGCTGTGGCAGGCGTTGCGATGGCCCGGGAAATTGCCGGTACGGGCCTGATCCGGGACAAGAGCCTGGACGGCGCCGGGTCCGTTATCCGTGAACGCGTCCGGCCCGTCAGTTCTCCCAAGGAGGAAGCGGCCAGACTGAAAAAGGCCCCCGGCGCCCGACGGGCAGCGGTGAGCTGATGGCCGAATCCACCACACCCCCGGCACCCCCGCCGGGGGTCCTGTTTGACGTCGACGGAACGCTGATCGACTCGTCGTACATCCATACCATCGCCTGGTGGGGTGCCTTCCGCCAGTATGGCCACGACGTCCCCATGGCGGCCATACACCAGCTCGTGGGCATGGGCGGCGCCCGGCTAGTGGACACCCTCCTCCCCGACGGCCGGAACCAGGACGAGGATGAGGACATCATGGCCAGCCATGGCGCACTGTATGCCTCGCACTGGCCCTCCCTCCGCGCCCTTGATGGCGCCAAGGACCTGCTGGGCCAGTGCCATGCCGGAGGCCTGGCCGTGGCCCTGGCTTCCTCGGCGCGGGAACGGGACCTGCAGGTCATGCGCTCCGTGCTGGAGGCAGACGCCTTCATTGACGCCGCCACCAGCGCCAATGACGCGAAGGAGAGCAAGCCTGCGCCGGACATCCTGGAAGCCGCCCTGGAGGCCGTGGGCGTCGAGGCTGCCAACGCTGTTTACGTGGGTGACGCTGTATGGGACATGAAGGCAGCGGGCGCGCTGGGCATTCCCGCCATCGGGCTTACCTGTGGTGGAATCCATGCGGCACAACTCCGGGAAGCGGGCGCCGTTGAGGTCTATGACGGGCCGCGCCACCTGCTGCAGAACCTGGGCTCAAGCGCCATCGGCCGGCTGCTTGCGTTGCAGCCGCACCGCTAGGAAGCCGCCCCGGTCACAGCGGCTGTCCGCCCGGCACGGAATCCTCGTCGCCGGCGATGGCAGGCTTTGTCCACGACACCACCACCTTCACCGAGCCGTCGTCGTCCCGCTCGATGTCCGTGGCCACCTCTGTGACCGGCGCCCCCATTTCCCGGACGCGCGTCCGGTAGGTGCTGACCAGTTCCGCCAGGCTTTCTTCCGTCCATTCACCCGGACGCATGCGGGTGGAGATCTCGACCGGTTCCGGCTGGTACAGCGACATGGCGTTCCTCTTTCGCGTGGTCTTCCGTTTGTCTCTCCCTACGCTATGAGCAGTCGACGGCGCCCACAAGCTTTTGATCAGCATGCTTACTTTTTTCGCCCAAAACAGATAGCGTCGAAGAAAGGGTGCCCGCGGGTGCCCTGCCCCGCCCCGGGAGAACCCCCGGGGCAAAGAAGACGAAAGGGAGACTGTGAAAGCACTGACGTGGCAAGGAAAGCGGTCGGTAAGCGTTGAAGAAGTGCCCGATCCCGTCATCCAGGAGCCCACGGACGCGATCGTCCGTATCACCTCCACCGCGATCTGCGGTTCCGACCTGCACCTCTACGAGGTCCTGGGCCCCTACATGCACAAAGGCGACGTCATTGGCCACGAGCCGATGGGCATCGTGGAGGAAGTAGGCAGTGGCGTTACCAACCTCCGCAAGGGCGACCGCGTGGTGGTTCCGTTCAATATTTCCTGCGGCTCCTGCTTCATGTGCCGCCAGGGCCTGCAGTCGCAATGTGAAACCACGCAGGTGAAAGAGAAGGGATCCGGCGCAGCCCTGTTCGGCTTCTCAGAACTGTATGGGTCGGTCCCCGGCGGCCAGGCCGAATACCTGCGCGTCCCGCACGCCGACTATGGCCCCATCAAGGTGGGCAGCGAGCTTCCCGATGAACGCTATCTGTTCCTCTCGGACATCCTCCCCACCGCCTGGCAGGGGGTGGAGTACGCCAATGTTGAACCCGGCGGCGTCCTGACGGTTTTCGGGCTCGGTCCGGTGGGCCAGTTCGCGGCACGGATCGGAGCGCACCGTGGTTACCGGGTCATCGGCGTCGATCCCGTTCCGGAACGGCGCGAGATGGCCGCCCGGCATGGAGTCGAAACCCTCGATTACGCCAAGGGCGTCGCCGACGAACTGCGGGAGATGACCGATGGGAGGGGTCCGAACGGCATAGTTGACGCCGTCGGAATGGAAGCGCACGGTTCGCCGGTGGCAGGGTTTGCGCACCAGGCGCTGGGGCTCCTGCCGGACAAGCTGGCGCAAAAGGCGATGGAGACTGCGGGTGTGGACCGGCTCGCGGTGCTGCATACCGCCATTGATGCGGTACGCCGCGGCGGCACCCTGTCGCTGAGCGGTGTCTACGGCGGCCAGGCCAGCCCCATGCCGCTGCTGACCATGTTCGACAAGCAGCTTCAGCTGCGCATGGGTCAGTGCAACGTACGGCACTGGACCGACCAGCTGCTTCCCTTGGTGGAGGACGACGCCGACCCGCTGGGCGTGATGGACCTGGTCACCCACCGCTCGGGCCTGGACGGTGCGCCTGCCCTCTACGAGAAGTTCCAGAAGAAGGAAGACGGCTGCATCAAGGTGGTCCTCAACCCGGGCGCCTGACCAACAGCAGTTAAAGCAGAGGCCGTGATGGGTTCCATCACGGCCTCTGCTTTTGCCCGAAGGGTGAAGCTCCTAGGTCAGCTTCACCTGGCGGTTCATGTCCTTGTACAGCAGGTAGCGGAACTCACCGGGGCCGCCGGCGTAGCAGGCCTGCGGGCAGAAGGCGCGCAGCCACATGAAGTCGCCCGCCTCCACCTCCACCCAGTCGTTGTTCAGCAGGTACATGGCCTTGCCCTCAAGGACGTACAGGCCGTGTTCCATCACGTGGGTTTCCGGGAACGGGATCACGCCGCCGGGCTGGAACGTCACGATGTTCACCTGCATGTCATGGGCGAGGTCGTTCGAGTCCGTGAACCGCGTGGTCTTCCAGACGTCATTGGTGTCCGGCATGGACGTGGGCTCCACGTCCTTTTCGTTGGTGACGAAGGACTTGGCCTCGTACCCTTCAAGGCGCTCGTAGGCCTTGCGGATCCAGTGGAAGGACACGACCTCGTCAGAGACGTTTTCCAGGCCCCATTCCGAACCCGCGGCCAGGTAGGCGTAGCCGCCCTCCTCCAGCGGGTGCAGTTCGCCGTCCAGGGTGAGGTTGACCTTGCCCCGCGTCACGAAAATGACGCCCTCCACTCCGGCCTCGAATTCGGCCTTGGGAGCCCCGCCGCCCGGGCCGATCTCAACGATCAGCTGGGAGAAGGTGGTGGCGAAGCCGGAGATGGGGCGGGCGATGATCCAGGACCGGGTGTTCGAAAAGCCTGGCAGGTTGGACGTGACGATGTCCGTCATCACGCCCTTCGGGATCACCGTGTAGGCCTCGGTGACGATGGCGCGCTCGGTGGTCAGGTGGGTCTGCGGCGGGAGTCCGCCGCTGGGGGAGTAGTACTTGCCCATGAATGGGATCCTTTGCTTACGAGTTGGAAGTGGTGGCCAGCCGCGGATGGGCCAGGGCGGTGAGCCGGGGAAGCCCGACGCCGGCAAGTGCCTGGACTTCCTCCGCACCCACTGCCCCGCACTGGACGCCGCGCAGGACGAATGCGGCCAGGGCCCGGGCGGTGGCGGGTTCGTCCATGACGCCGCCTTCGGTCCGCTCCACATAGTTCCGCAGGCGGGCGGCCGTATCCGGCAGGCCTTCGCGGTAGAAGGCATAGGTGGCGGCGAAGCGGCTGGGCAGCTGGGCCGGGTGCAGGTCCCAGCCCTGGTAGTAGCCCCGTTCCAGCGACCGCCGGACCAGCCGGCCGTGCAGCTGCCAGGCGTTCTCCACGTTGTCGCCCACCGGGATGATGTTGGTGGACCCGTCGGAGAGCCGGATGCCGGTGCCTGCCACGGCGAGCTGCATGACCTCCTTGGCGAAGTCCGCTACCGGGTGCTCCATGGACTGGTACTCGGCGGAGATCTGGAGTGATGCCGAGTAGTCGTAGGTGCCGTAGTGCAACCCGCTGATCCGCCCGGGCACGGCATGCGGCAGCTGCGCTACCGGAGACGTTCCTTCCGGACCGAGGATCAGCTGCGGTGTTTCCACCTGCACCTCGAAGCGGAGCCGCCCGGTCGGCAGGCCGTGGACGTCCTCGAGCCGGGACACCGCATAGTCCATGGCCTGGACCTGGGCCACTGTGGTGACCTTGGGCAGCGTGAGGACCAGGCCGTCCGGCAGTTCGCCGGCCGCTGCCAGGCCGGACACGAACAGGTCAAGCGTCCGCAGGCCACGGGCCCGGGTGGGAGCCTCGAAGCACTTGAACCGGATGCCGATGAACGGGGGAGCGGACCCCGCCGCCACGGCCTGCGCCACGGCGGACGCCGCGGCAACGGCGGCGGCGTCCTCGGCGTCGTCGCCCCTGTCCCCGAAGCCGTCCTCGAAGTCGAGGCGAAGGTCCTCGATCGGCTCGGTCTGGAGCTTGGCCTGGACGCGGTCCGCCACCGCTTCGGCGAGCCCGGCGTCCTGGCCCAGCAGCCGGCCCAGCTTCCCGAAGCCGCCGTGGGCTTCCGCCGTCGCGATTGCCTGGGCGCCCCAGTCGGCCGCGAGCGACGGTGTGAAACGGTCCGCGGGCACGTACACCGTGTGCACGGGCTGGCGGGTGCCGTCGTCGCCCGGGTAGTTCTGTTCCAGCAGCCGGTCGGTGGCAGCAAGCTGCCCGTCAATGTGCGCGAGGTCCCCCGCGGAGAGCGAGGACTTGGGTGCTGCCATCTCAGCCCACCAGTTCGTACGCAGGCGTGGTGAGGAAGTCGGTGTAATCGTCCGACAGGCAGATGTCAGCGATGAGCTCAGGCTGGTAGTAGCGGCGGAATGCCTCGTCACCGAATTCGGTGCGAAGCCGCTCCGTTTCCTCGCCGAGGATCCGCTCCACCAGTTCTCTGGTCACGGTGTTCCCCGTGTCCGCAAGGATGGACTTGTTCCGGATTTGCTGCCACACCTGCGAGCGGGAAATCTCGGCCGTGGCGGCGTCCTCCATCAGGTTGTGGATGGCCACGGCGCCATTCCCGGACAGCCAGACGGCCGTGTAGGCAACGGCAACGTAGAGGTTCAGGCGCAGGCCGGCTTCGGTGACCTGGCCGCCGGCGGACTGGACGTCCAGCAGTTGCTCCGCGGTAACCGAAACCTCCGGCCGCTGCTTGTCCACCTGGTTGGGCTTGTCGCCGAGCACGGAGTCGAAGACTTCCCGGCACGTGGGCACCAGGTCCGGGTGGGCAACCCAGGAGCCGTCAAAGCCGTCATTTGCCTCGCGGGTCTTGTCCGCGCGGACCTTCTCGAAGGCGGCCTCGGTGACTTCTGGGTGGCGCCGGTTGGGGATGACCGCGGCCATGCCGCCCATGGCGAAGGCGCCGCGCCGGTGGCAGGTCTTGACCAGGAGTTCGGTGTAGGCGCGCATGAACGGGGCGGTCATCGCCACAGACGCGCGGTCCGGCAGGACGAATTCCTCACCGGCGTCACGGAAGTACTTGATGATGCTGAACAGGTAGTCCCAGCGTCCGGCATTGAGGCCGGAGGCGTGGTCCCGCAGTTCATACAGGATCTCGTCCATCTCGAACGCGGCCGGGATGGTCTCGATCAGCACCGTGGCGCGGATGGTGCCCTGGTTCAGGCCCAGGAAGTCCTGGGCGAAGACGAACACGTCGTTCCACAGCCGCGCTTCGAGGTGGCTTTCCATCTTGGGCAGGTAGTAGTACGGGCCCTGTCCGTTGAGGACCAGCTGTTTGGCGATGTGGAAGAAGTGCAGCCCGAAGTCCACCAGCGCACCAACCGCGGGCTCGCCGTTGACCAGCAGGTGCTTCTCCTGCATGTGCCAGCCGCGGGGGCGGGCCACCACGACGGCGAGCGGCGCGTCGGTGCGGAGCCGGTACTCCTTGCCTTCTTCCGAGGTGTAGCTGAGCGTGCCCTGGGCAGCATCGCGGAGGTTCAGGATGGCGTCGATGACGTTGGCCCAGGTGGGTGTGCTGGCGTCCTCGAGGTCCGCCAGCCAAACCTTCGCGCCGGAGTTCAGGGCATTGATGGCCATCTTCGCCGGCGAGGCGGGTCCGGTCATCTCCACCCGGCGGTCCTGCAAAGCTGCCGGTGCGGGCGCAACCTTCCAGTCGCCGTCGCGCACGTCCTTGGTCTCCGGCAGGAAGTCGAGCTTGCCCGTTTCCGCCACCCGCTGCCGCTTGACGGCGCGGGCCGCCAGGAGCTCGTTGCGGGTGCCGGCGAACCGGTTGTGGAGCTCCTCCACGAAGGCCAGTGCCTTGGGCGTGAGGATCTCCTCTGCGCGGTTGATCGGCCGGGGATCTGTGACGGTGATGGCCATTTCTGGTCCTTTCCTTTGGCTGGAAGTCGGGCGGTCAGGCGGAGGCCAGTGCTGGCTCCGCGGCGGAATCGGCCGGTTCGGCAGCCGTTGCCACGTTTGAGGCGTGTGCCGCGGCGGCGACGGCTGCCGCGACATCGGCGGTCACGTGCGGATCGAAGATGCTGGGGATGATGTAGCTCGCATTGAGCTCATTATCATTCACCCGGTTGGCGATTGCTTCCGCGGCGGCCACCAGCATGTCCGGGGTGATGTCGCTTGCTCCCACGTCGAGGAGCCCGCGGAAGAGGCCGGGGAAGGCCAGGACGTTGTTGATCTGGTTGGGGAAGTCGCTGCGGCCGGTGGCCACCACTGCGGCGTGCCGGGATGCGACGGCCGGATCCACCTCGGGGGTGGGGTTGGCCATGGCGAAGACGATGGCGTCCTTCGCCATGGAGGCGATGTGCTCCTCTGCCAGGATGTTCGGGGCGGAGACGCCGATGAAGACATCAGCGCCCACCAGGGCCTCGTGCAGGCTGCCGGAGAAGCCTTCCTGGTTGGTGTTTTCCGCGATCCAGGTGCGGTGCGGATCGTTGTACGCCTCACCCTTGTGGATGGCGCCGGAGCGGCCCGCTGCCACAATGTGCCGGGCGCCCTGGGCCTTCAGCAGCTGGATGATGGCGGAGCCGGCAGCGCCGACCCCGGAAACTACGATCTTCACGTCCGCGATCTTCTTGTCCACCACGCGCAGGGCATTGACCAGGGCAGCGAGGGTCACGATTGCCGTGCCGTGCTGGTCGTCGTGGAAGACCGGAATGTCCAGTTCCTCGCGCAGGCGGGCCTCGATCTCGAAGCAGCGGGGCGCAGCGATGTCCTCCAGGTTCACGCCCCCGAAGACCGGTGCCAGGAGCTTGACGGTGCGGATGATTTCCTCCGTGTCCTGGGTATCAAGGCACACGGGCCACGCGTCGACGTTGGCGAACTGCTTGAACAGGGCGGCCTTGCCCTCCATGACCGGAAGGGCCGCGGCGGGGCCGATGTTGCCCAGGCCCAGCACCGCCGATCCGTCGGTGACCACGGCCACGGTGTTGCGCTTGACGGTCAGGTTGCGGGCGGCGGCGGGGTCCTCGGCGATGGCCAGGCAGACGCGGGCGACGCCGGGAGTGTAGGCGCGGGAGAGATCGTCGCGGTTGCGCAGGGGGACCTTGGGGACCACCTCGAGCTTGCCGCCCAGGTGCATCAGGAAGGTGCGGTCCGAGACGTGCTGGACCGTGACGCCTTCGAGCGCATTGAGGGCGTCCTTGACGCGGGCGGCGTGGGCGTCGTCGGTGGTGTTGCAGGTGACGTCAACCACCAGGGTCTCGTGGTGGGACTCGGTGACGTCCAGTGCGGTGATTGCGGCGCCGGCAGCTCCGACGGCGGCTGCGAGCTCGCTGGTGGCGCTGAAGCTTGAGGGTGCTTCCACGCGCAGGGTGATCGAATTTCCGGGGCTGGGGTTCGCCATTGAATGTCCTCCTGATTGGGCCTGGGTCGGCTTCTGCTCTAATCCGAATGTTTTCGTATTATGGATATTATTATCTACTTTATGGAAATACAACCCCTTCGAATGCGACTGTCCGCCCGCATCGCCGCGGGGGCGGCCGTGCTGTATCTTGGGTGTTCTAAGCAACTCTTTTCACGATGCGGATAAGAGTTGTCGGATTCCGAGTTACAGGAGACAACGGAATGGCAGAAAAAGCGTCCGGTGGGGTGCAGTCGGTAGAGCGCGTCTTCGAACTGCTGGAGCTCATCACTGATGCCGGCGGCGACGTCACCCTCAGTGAGCTCTCGTCTTCCACCGACCTGCCGCTGCCCACTATCCACCGCCTGCTCCGCACCCTGGTGTCGCTGGGCTACATCCGCCAGCTGCCCAACCGGCGCTACGCGCTGGGCCCCCGCCTCATCCGTTTGGGCGAGGGTGCCAACAAGCAGCTCGGTGCCCTGGCGCAGCCCCAGCTGAAGATCCTGGTGGACCGGCTGGGGGAGACCTCCAATATGGCCGTGCTGGATTCCGACATGGTCATCTACGTGGCGCAGGTTCCTTCGCTGCACTCCATGCGCATGTTCACCGAGGTGGGCCGGCGCGCCCACACCCACGCCACCGGCGTGGGCAAGGCCATCCTGGCCCAGCTCGACGACGACACCGTGCGGGGCATTGTTGCCCGCGCCGGCATGCCCACCCCCACCGCCAAGAGCATCGGCGACATTGAAGAGCTCCTGGCCGATCTCAAGCTCATCCGCGAGCGTGGCTACTCCATTGACGAGGAGGAGCAGGAGCTCGGCGTCCGTTGCTTCGCCATGGCGGTCCCGAATGCCCCCACGCCCACCGCGATCTCGGTCTCCGGCCCTGTATCCCGGGTGGACGAGGACTTCGCGGACAAGGCCGTGCCCATCCTCCGGGAAGCGGCCGAGGCCATTTCCCGCGAGCTTAACCGCACCTAAGGCGCCACATACAAAAGTAACCACGACGGCGGCCCGCACCTTTCGAGAAGAGTGCGGGCCGCCGTCGTCCGTTCCGGTGCGTCAGTGTTCTGACGCCTTCTCGGCTGACTGGATGGGCACTTCCTTGCCATCGCAGTCGATGAGCTTGCCGTTTTCGAAACGGTCGCCATGCTCAAGGCATGTCAGGTCCTCTTCCCGGATGACCCTGCCGGTGCCCGCAGCAAAGACGGACTGGTACTCCGAGTTCCCGGCCTTGAGGTGGTTGAACAGGAGGTTCAGCAGGATGGCCATGACTGCGGCTGAGCTGATCCCGGAGTGGAAGATGGTGCTGAACCAGGACGGAAACTTGTCGTAGAAGGTGGGCGCAGCGATCGGAATCATGCCGAAACCGATGGACGCGGCCACGATGATGAGATTCATGTTGTTCTTGTACTCGACCTTGGCCAAGGTCCGGATGCCGCTGGCGGCAACGGTACCGAACAGCACGATGCCGGCACCTCCGAGAACCGCCGTGGGGACTGCTGCGACGACGCGGCCCATGACCGGCAGCAGGCCCAGCAGGACCAGGATCACGCCACCGGCCGCCACGACGTAACGGCTCTTGATCTTGGTGACTGCCACCAGGCCCACGTTCTGGGCAAATGCGCTCTGGGTGAAGGAACCAAAGATCGGTGCGATGAGGCTCGAGCCCATATCTGCTCGCAGGCCGGCTGCGATCCGCTTGGAATCAGTGCGGGTGCCGACGATTTCGCCTACGGCCAGGATGTCCGCCATGGTTTCGGTGAGGATCACCAGAACCACAATCAGCATGGAAATGATGGCGGCGATCTCAAATGTGGGGGCACCCAGGTGGAAGGGGGTGGGGAACGCAACGATCGGGCCGTTGCCCACCTTCGAGAAGTCGGCCATCCCGGTAACCACGGCGATCACCGTGCCGACAATCATGGCCAGGAGGATGGAAAGCCGGGAGATTGTGGCGCTGCCAACCTTGCTTAGCAGCAGCACCAGTGCGAGGGTAACTGCGGCGAGACCGATGTTGGCTACGCTCCCGTAGTCCTCAGCCTTCTTGTTACCGCCCATGGCCCAGTTTGCCGCGACCGGCATCAGGGTCAGGCCGATGGTGGTGATGACGGTACCGGTAACCACCGGTGGGAAGAACCTGACGATCTTGGAGAAGACAGGGGCGATGATCAGACCGATGGCGGCCGAGACCATAACCGCACCAAAGACTGACGGCAGGCCTCCACCGCCGCTGACGATTGCCACCATGGTGGCCACGCTGGCAAAGGAAACACCCTGTACCAAGGGCAGCTGAGAGCCGAAGAACGGAATGCCGATGGTCTGCAGGAGGGTGGCAAGTCCACCCATGAAGAGGGCCGCGGCAATGAGGACACCGATGTCGGCAGATGAGAGGCCTGCGGCCTGCCCGACGATGAGTGGTACGGCAATGATGCCGCCGTACATGGTCAGGACGTGCTGGAAGCCGTAGGCAAAACTGCTTCCGATTGAGAGCCGCTCATCTTCGGGGCGGCTGAGAGTCGTGCGCTTGCTGCGTTGCTTAGCGCCGGCTTTGAGGGGGTTCTTGATGTTCATGGCAGACTTTCTGGTTCATGGCAGACGTCCTCGTCTGGCTAACGTTGTCTGGCTAACAGGTAAGGCTGTGGGTGGTACTGGAGTGGTTTCGACGGGCTCAACCACTGGTGGTTGAGCCCGTCTGGCCGGGGGCGTTTAGCAGAAGCCGGCGATACCGGTCCAGGCATTTTCGGCCGGGACGGCATCCTCGCGCAGGACCGTAGCCTCGATCAGGCCGTAGGGGCGGTCGGCTGCGAAGAACACCTCGTTGGGGTTGTCGAGGCCGAATGGCGAGAGGTCCACCAGGAAGTGGTGCTTGTTGGGCATGGAGAACTTGATCTCGTCGATCTCCGGGTGTGCTTCCAGGACCTTGGCGCCCATGTCGAACAGGGTCTGCTGCAGGGCGTGGGAGTACTTCTCGGTGAAGCCTTCCAGCAGGAGGCTCTTGACGTCGTCGTAGTTTTTGTTGAAATCGAAGCCTGAGAAGTCCGTGCCGGCCTTGAAGCGCCAGCGTGCGGAGACATCAGTTGCCAGGATGCGGTCGGTGGTTTCCGCCAGGGTGGTGTACTTGTCCTTGGGGTACCCGACAAAGCCGGACTGGGTGGACTTCAGGACCGTGAGGTCCTTCAGGCCCGAGATAAGGTGTTCGGCGTCACCGTCGCGGACCAGGACGGCGGTCCGGACTTCCTGGCCGTTGCGCACGAAGGAGTGGTCATGCTCGCTGCCGTGGGCCTGGATCCGGTCCCAGGCATAGGACTCGGCGGCCCAGCGTCCGCCGTCGACCCAGCTGAAGTTTGACGTAAAGTGCTCGCCGAGGCGAAGCAGGAAGGCTTCAGGAGAACCGATGCCTTCCCGTGCGAAGGCATAGACAGTGTTCTTCTGGGTATCGGTGGGCACGACGTGCCCGTTGTCGCCTTCGAGGTGCGCAGCCTCAAAGTCGCCGCGCAGCTGCGAGGTGACATTGAGGTCTTCGATCTGGTGGCGGTCGCTGTCCCGGGTAATCTTGACAACCCGTACCTCGGCCTTGCCGAACTGGTTGCTGCCGAGGATGATCTTGCTGCTCATGGTCTTTTCCCAACTTCCGGTAAGTGGAACCTAGGTTCCATCACTGAAATTAAGCGCGCGTTTCATGCGCGTTTCCGATGGAGCCGACCCAACAAAAAAGAGCCGGCATCCGTTGATGCCAGCTCATTACGACCCTGCCTGCTGCTCCCAGGTTACGTGACCTGCGCCACGAGTTGCCTACCAGCGTACCCCTGCAATCCGGTGGTGTACATCACAGATTCAAAATTCCGTTTGTGACCGTCCGGGCGCTGTGGGTGTGGGGCGGACCTCTTGACCGTCTACCAGTGCCCGCTTACTCTTTTCACATAGCAGAAATTGCTTTCCATAATATGAAAAGAGGAGGTTCCGATGTACCAGCAAGACAACCATCCTGTTCCGGCAGCACCGTCCGCAGGGGCCGGTGCGCAGGAGTTCTACCTCCCCCTCGGCGGAGGAATTGATCCTGATCTGTACGTGCCGGAGGAGCGACTCCACTCCAGCGGGCGCTTGTCCCGGTGGATCCAGTCGCTGCGTACCCCGGCGGTGAAAGCGCGTAAAAGCCGCCACCAAAGCTGAGTAGCCGCTACTCGGGACTGGCGTGGGAAACTCTTCTAGCCTTGCACGATAGACAGCCGACCGTGGGCTTGGAGGCTTCGTCCTTGGTCTGGCCATCGCCATTACGTGCGAGGGAAGGACAGCGATGCCACAAGCCACAGCCCGCTTGCTGCAGGTCCTGTGCTGTGTGCTGGTCGTTGCAGGGCTCTCGGGCAGTGCCATCCGGCTGCAGGCGGGGCAACCTGAGGCCTCACCGCCCGGGCAGGAGGCGTCGGTATCCGGTACGGACCCCGGTGCGGACCCCGGGCCGGCGCTTTCAGATTCCACCGGTGGCGCTGGTGCGGAACAGCCGGCCCCTCCAGGCGGGACTGATGCATCCGCTGCCCAGCCGCCGGCAGCGGAGCAGCCAGGCGTGGCAGAACCCGGCAAAGCCGAGGAAGCCCCCGCTGATGGCCCGGTAAGTGAGGCCCTGGTCAAGGGCACCCCCGTCGTGGCCAGCAAGGAGGGCGGTCCGCTTGGCCCTCCGGGAGCGTGGAAGCTGGTGCTCGATGAGGAATTCGACACCCTCAACACCGGTCTTTGGACTCCCTATTGGTTCCGTGACTGCCATCCCGGATCGACCAAGAACGGGGTCAAGACCTGTTCCAGCAATGTCAAAGTGGAGAACGGAAACGCGGTACTGCAGCTCTCCGACGCGGAATCGGGCGCACTGCTGTCCACCAATCCCAAGGACGGCGTTCCTGGCCATGTGGGGTTCCAGTACACCACCGGCTACGTGGAGGCCCGGATCTACTTCCCGGGAACCTGCTCGGGCGGTATCTACAACTGGTAAGCCTGGTGGACCACCGGCCAAAAGTTCCCCGCAACCGGCGAGATCGACATTGCAGAACCCCTCGCCGGGACCATGACCACGGTCTATCACTCTGCGGACAAAGATCCCGCAAAATGGTTCATTGGATGCTGGGCGGGCGGCTACCACACCTACGGGGTGCACCGGAAGGCCGGCGTCAATGACGTCTACTTCGACGGGAAGCTTGAGTTTTCCTATCCCACCAACGACGGCAATGCCCCGCACTACCTCCTCCTGAACGTCGGCATCAACCCAGACAAACTGGTCCTGGGCAAAACCGGAGCCGTCAAGGTGGACTGGGTGCGGGCCTGGCAGTAGCCCGGAACCTGCCCGCCGGCTGCCAGTACCCCGGTTGCCGGTTCCCCGCGTGCTCGTTCCTCAGGTGCCGGGCCGCCCCGGCCACTGCTTGCCGGCCCAGGGGTCGTAGTCCGTGATGAGCTCCTCCGGTGCCGGCCGTTCGCCGTCGGGAACGTGCTGCAGGTTCACCCGCACCCGGTACCAGAGCGAGCTGGACCCGCGCATCCCGTCGACCATGATGTCGGCGGGCTGCAGGGATTTGACGACGGCGGCGTGCCGGGACTTCCATTCGTCGAGCGCAGCCAGCGCTTCCGGCTTGGTCCTGGTCCGGGCCACTTCGATGAGCGGCATCAGCGACTGGCGGCGGCCGGACCCGTTGCCGCTGCGCGGAGCCTTCTCCGCCGGACCCAGTTCCTTCGCCAGGGCCAGCAATCCGTCCAACGATCCGGCCGCCCCGTCAATGCCGGAGTGCGGGTCGCCGGTCTCTGCGTACCGCTTCAGCATCGTGGGAACAGTGAATTGTCCAGGCCGGGCCGTGCGCATCTCCTCCCACGTGAGCGGCGCTGAAACGCGGGCATCCGGCAGTGGCCTGACTGAGTAGGCGGATGCGACCGTACGGTCCTTGGCATTCTGGTTAAAGTCCACGAAGACGCTCTCGCCGCGCTCCTCCTTCCACCACCGTGCCGTGGCAAGGCCGGGAGCCCGGTTCTCCACTTCCCGTGCCAGGGTTTCGGCAGCCAACCGGACATCGGAGTAGGACCACTGCGGGGCAATGCGGACCAGGATGTGAAGTCCCCGCGACCCGCTGGTCTTGGGCCATCCCACCAGGCCCACGTCATCCAGCACCTCCTGTGCCACGTACGCCGTATCCACGATCTGCGACCAGTCCACGCCCGGCATGGGGTCAAGGTCCACCCGCAGTTCGTCCGGGTGTTCCAGGTCCCCTGCCCGCACGGGATGCGGGTTCAGGTCCAGGCAGCCAAGATTGATGACCCACGCCAGGCCCGCGGCATCCCTGATCACGGCTTCCTCGGCCGAGGTCCCGGACGCGTAATGCAGGGTGGCGGTATCGATAAAGGGCGGGTGGTTTTCCGGCACGCGTTTTTGGAAGAACGGCTCGGCGTCAATGCCTTTCGGGAACCTCTTGAGCACCATGGGCCGGCCGCCCGCGCCCCGCAGTGCGCCATCCGCCACCGCAAGGTAATAGCGCACCAGGTCGAGCTTGGTCAGCCCCGGCTCCGGGAATACCACCTTGTCCGGACTGGAGATGCGGACTTCGATTCCATCGATGTCGAGAACCTCGGGCGGCGTCTTTGACGGGGTCATGCCGCCACGGTAGCAGCGGCCCGGACCGCTGTCAGCCGTTCACCGGCCCCCGTTGACCAGGCGGTGTGCCGCAGCTGAGTGCTCCGCGATGAGCCCCGCGATGTCCAGTCCCGGGATCTGGCCGTCCACCACCCGCCACTTCCCGCCAACCATCACCCGGTCGGCCCTGTCGGCGGCGCAGAGAAGGAGGGCGGCGATGGGGTCGTGGCTGCCGGAGAAGCGCAGGTCATCCAGCGTGAACAGCGCCAGGTCGGCCTGCATCCCGGGGGCCAGCTGGCCCAGTCCCCGCCGGCCCAGCACGGCAGCCGAGCCGCGGGTGGCCCAGCCCAGCGCCCGCTCCACCGGAACGTCGGCCCCGTAGCGCAGCCGCTGCAGGTAGAGCGCCTGCCGTGCTTCCAGGATCATGTTGGAGGCATCGTTCGACGCCGAACCGTCCACGCCGAGCCCCACCGGCACCCCGGCGTCCTCCAGCTCCAGGACCCGGGCTGTTCCGGAGGCAAGCCTCATGTTGGAGGTGGGGCAGTGGGCCACAGCGGTTCCGGCTGCACCGAGCCGCGTTATCTCGGAGTCGCTGAAGTGGATGCCGTGCCCCAGCCAGGTGCGGTCCGTCAGCCAGCCCACGCTGTCCAGGTAGTCCACCGTCCGCAACCCGAACATTTCCCGGCAGAAGTCCTCCTCGTCAAGGGTCTCTGCCAGGTGCGTGTGCAGCCGGACGTCCAGCCGTGCAGCCAGGGCAGCGCTTTCGGCCATGATTTCCTTCGTCACTGAGAACGGGGAGCACGGGGCCAGGGCGACCTGGATTACGGCGTCGTCGCCGCGCTCGTGGTACGTGGAAACCAGGCGCTCGCTGTCTGCCAGCACCACCTCCGGAGCCTGGACGGTGGACTGTGGCGGCAGGCCGCCGTCGTCCGTTCCAAGGGTCATGGAGCCGCGGGTCAGTGTGGCCCGCATGCCCAGCCGGCGCACTGCTTCCACCTCGATGTCAATGGCATCCTCGAGCCCTGCCGGGAAGAGGTAGTGGTGGTCCGCGGCAGTGGTGCAGCCCGAAAGCAGCAGCTCGGCCAGGGCGACCGTTGCGGCCAGCTCCAGGTCCTTGGCGGTGAGCCGCGCCCACACGGGATAGAGATTCTTCAGCCAGGGAAACAGAGGGGCATTTGCCACCGGACCCCAGGCGCGGGTCAGGGTTTGGTAGAAGTGGTGGTGGGTGTTGATCAGGCCCGGGAGCAGCACGTGGCTGCCGGCGTCGAACGTTTCGGTGCAGGGTGCGGACGGCTGCTGCCCGGCGGCCAGGACCTCTGTGATGACACCGCCGCTGACCACCACGCCGCCGGAGGCGTCGAGGGAGTTGGCGGTAAACGCGGCCAGCGGATTCCTGATCCAGAGCCGGTTGGTGGGGGCAGGGGAGGAAGTGGTCATGGGCTGTCCTTGTCTGAGCGGAATGCGGTGCAGTAAATCCAGCTCAGTGAGGCCCTGTCTGCTGATCCAGGTTCCCGCGCCGCCAGGCGGCGCGGGTGCGACCAGAGTAGGGAAACGGCCCTGCCTGCGTCAATGCCACTCTTTGTGACCGGGGACCGGGTTGGGCCGTGAAGAGCGCGAAACATAGATTTCACATCGCGAAATTTAATTTCCAGAAAACTATGGCGTAGCCCACAAAGCGGTGCTAATCTCGATTCTGCCAAAGGCGGGCGCCCGAACCCGGGAAGCTATCTACCAGGCGCAACTTAACCTTCACAGCACATGCTGAAGCCTGGTAACCGTTCGCACCTGGTTTTACTGGTCCTGCGCGGCAACAGGCTTCCCGGCAAAAGGAAGTCGCATCATGAGTACCACCGTCACGGCCGAACAGTTTTTGGCCCGCTCCATCCGGCTGGCAACGGCCAACGTCCTCAACAGCGGAGGCCCGTTCGGCGCCATGATCGTCACGGCGGACGGCAAGACGTTCGACGGCGTCAACCGCGTCACTGCAGACAACGATCCCACCGCCCACGCTGAAGTCACCGCCATCCGCACCGCCTGCCGCGAGCTGGGGACCTTCGACCTCAGCGGCGCCACCCTCTACACCAGCTGCGAGCCGTGCCCCATGTGCCTGGCCTCCGCACTCTGGGCACGGGTCAGCCGCGTTGTCTACGCGGCGGACCGCCACGACGCCGCCTCGGTCGGCTTCGACGACGCAGTGTTCTACGAATACTTCGACGACCAGGACAGGGATTCCCTGATGCCGGTTTCCAAGCTGGAGCTGGGCGATCCCCAGGCCCCGGCCCCGCTGGAGCCGTTCAACACCTGGAACACGCTCGAAACCAGGATTGACTACTAGGGCCGGGTGGCTGACATGACAATCCTGGACAATTCCGCTGAAAAGCAGGCTGCGCTGCTCCCCAACGGGAGCAACAGCGCAGAGCCCGCAGCGGCACGCGAAACGCAAAAGGCAACCGGGCGGACGCGGCTGGGAAGCACCCCGCCGGCGCCGGACTCCCTCCTGGACCGGTTCTTCCACATCACGCAGCGCGGCTCCACCCTTGCCCGCGAATTCCGCGGCGGCCTGGTCACCTTCTTCACCATGGCCTACATCGTCATCCTCAACCCCCTCATCCTGGGCGGGTTCAGCGCGGACAACGCCCCCACCGACGTCGCCGGCGGCTGGCTCTCCGCCGCGCAGGTGGGCGCCGTCACCGGGCTCACCGCCGGCGTCATGACCATCCTCTTCGGGCTTATCGCCAACCTGCCGTTCGGGCTCGCCGCCGGACTGGGCATCAACTCCTTCCTGGCCGTCTCCGTGATCCAGGAAGTCACCTGGCCCGAGGCCATGGGCCTGGTGGTGATCAACGGCATCCTGATCGTCCTCTTCGGAGTCACAGGTGCCCGGACCGCCATTTTCCGGGCCGTGCCCAAGGAACTGAAGGCCGCCATCACCGTCGGCATCGGCCTGTTCATCGCCTTCATCGGCTTCGTGGACTCCGGCTTCGTCCGGCCCACCACGGGCGGCCCGCCCGTCCAACTGGGCGACGGCGGCTCCATCACCTCCGTGCCCACGCTCGTGTTCGTCGTGGGCCTCCTTGCCATGGGCATCCTCGTGGCACGCAAGGTCCAGGGCGGACTCCTGATCGGGATCGTCGGCACCACCGTGCTGGCCGCCGTCGTGGAAGCAGTCATGAAACTGGGCCCTGCCAGCGCCACCAACCCCGGCGGCTGGCACCTGAACACCCCGGTCCTGTCCGGCCAGCTGGTGTCCGCCCCGGACCTTGGCCTGGTGGGCCACTTCGACCTCTTCGGCTCATTCGCCAGGATCGGCGGACTCGCAGCCACCATGCTGGTGTTCACGCTCGTGTTCACCAACTTCTTCGACGCCATGGGCACCATGACCGGCCTTGCCAAGAGCGCCGGCGTCGCCCACAAGGACGGCACCTTCCCGCGGCTGAAGTCCGCCTTCGTCGTGGAAGGCTTCGGCGCCGTGGCGGGCGGGGCCACCTCCGGTTCCTCCAACACCGTCTACATCGACTCGGCAGCCGGCATCGGCGAAGGTGCCCGCACCGGCCTGGCCTCGGTGGTCACCGGCGTCCTGTTCCTCGGCTCGATGTTCCTCACCCCGCTCACCAGCGTGGTGCCGCTCGAGGTGGCCGCCGCCGCCCTGGTGGTGGTGGGCGCCATGATGATGGCGCAGATCCGGGAGATCAAGTTCACCAAGTTCACCGTGGCCCTGCCGGCTTTCCTCACCATCGTGACCATGCCGCTGAGCTACTCGATCGCCAACGGCATCGGTGTGGGCTTCGTGAGCTGGGCCGTGATCGGGGCGGCGTCCGGCAAGGCCAAGAAGATCCATCCGCTGATGTGGGTGGTGAGCGCCGGGTTCCTGGTGTACTTCGCCCGCGGGCCGATCAACGCCCTGCTGGGCGGCTAAGTAGTGCCCTTTCCTTCCGGGGGCCGTGCCAACCCTTGGCCCGGCCCCCGGAAGGACCGACAATTGACACCACCGCTGCGGAAGAAGGAGCGACGCCATGCTTGACCTGATCCCTTCGCTCGGCCCCTGGGTGCCCCGGCTCGCAGCCCGGGAGTTCGCCGTGGCCACCATCGTGGCGGCCTCCGGGTCTGTGCCGCGGCCCGTGGGAACGTCCATGCTGGTCGCCGGTTCCGGTGACGTGCTGGGCAGCCTCTCCGGCGGCTGCGTCGAAGGCGCCGTAGTGGCGCTCGCCCGGGAGGCAATGGACGACGCCGTCCCGCGCCACGGGACCTTTGGTTTCAGTTCCGCAGATGCCTTCGCGGCCGGACTCACCTGCGGGGGCGAACTGGTCATCCAGATCCAGCCCGTGCCCGCCGCTGTGCCTGGCGAAACCCGGCACCCGCTTCGGGCCGTCCTGTTGCAGCTCGCCGGCCTCGGCCCGGCCCACCCCGTGGCGCTGGTACGGCTGCTCGATACTCCAGGAGGTGCCGCCGTCGTCCTTTCCGATCCAGGCGCATTCCGCCTGGCTGCTTCTTCGGAGCTGGCAGCGCTGCTGCACGGGGAACCGGCACTGCAGGTGGAATCCCTGGTGCGCAGCGGCGGTGCCGGGCTGGTCCGGCCCCCGGAACCGGGCGAATGCGCTCCGGCCAAGTCCGGCGACGCGCAACCTGCCGCGGAGCCGGCCATCCTGGTGGAGTCCCGGCTGGCCCCGCCGCGGATGCTGGTATTCGGCGCCAACGACTTCGGTGCCGCACTGGTTCCCGCCGCCAAGCTGCTGGGCTATCACGTGACCCTCGTTGATGCCCGCCCGGTCTTCGCATCCCAGCCCCGGTTCGCGGCCGCCGACCAGGTGGTCACTGACTGGCCGCACCGCTACCTGGCAGCGGAAGCCGCGGCGGGCCGGACGGACAGCCGCACCGTCGCCGCCGTCCTCACCCACGACCCCAAGTTCGACATCCCTCTGCTGGAAACAGCGTTGGCCCTGGACCTTGCCTACGTGGGCGCCATGGGGTCCCGGCGGAGCCACCTTCAACGGGTTGACCAGCTCCTCAACGCGGGCGTCGCGCCGGAGCGGATCGCCCAGCTGCATTCGCCCATCGGCCTTGACCTCGGTGCGGTCACGCCGGCCGAGGTGGCGGTATCCGTCACCGCGGAACTGATCGCAGCCCGCACCCGCGCCGCCAGCTGCCTGCCGCTGCGGGAAACCTCCGGCACCATCCACCACCACCCGGCTGCCACGGCGCCCACAGACCTTAATGCACAGGAGATCGCATGGACATGAACACCATCGAGGCGGTGGTCCGCACCACCGACCCCGCACAATGGCGCGACGGCGACGCCTGGCTTGCCGGCGGCACGGTCCTTTTCTCCTACGGCAGCTACGCGTTTGGCCCGCAGCCGCTCAAGCGGCTGCTGGACCTGGGCGAGGCCGGCTGGACGCCCATCACCGTCACCGGCGAGGGGATTGAGCTGGCAGCCACCTGCACCATCGCGCAGCTGTACGGCCTGCCCGGTGCGCCGGAGGTGGCCGGACTCAAGTGGCCGGGGCTGGACCTGGTCCGCTCATGCTGCGATTCCTTCGTGGCGTCCTTCAAGGTCTGGAACATGTCCACGGTGGGCGGCAACCTCTGCACCTCGCTGCCCGCCGGTCCCATCATTTCGCTGTGCGCCGGGCTGGACGGCATGGCCACCATCCTCGCTCCCGGCGGTTCCAGCCGTACCGTCCCCGTGGCGGAGTTCGTCACCGGGGATGCGAAAAACTGCCTGGCACCGGGTGAGCTGCTCCGCAGCGTCCACCTGCCGGCGTCGGCCCTTTCCGCCCGCGTAGCCTTCCGGCGCCTCTCCCTGAGCAACCTGGGCCGGTCCGGGGTGCTGCTCATCGGGCGGCTCGACGGCGACGCCTCCCTAACCCTGACGGTCACCGCCGCCACCAAGCGGCCGGTGCAACTGCGCTTCGACATGCTCCCGGACGCAGAGAGGCTGGCCGCCGCGCTGGATGACCACATTCCTGCCGGGCTCTACCACGATGACATCCACGGCCTGCCTGCATGGCGCCGGGACATGACCTCCCGGCTCGCCGAGGAAATCCGGGCCGAGCTGGCGGCGACGGCCGGTGCCCACGATGTTCCTGTCTCCGGCGACTTCTGGCCGCCCCGGGCCGGCGACATTCCGGCCGGGACCACCACACTGCCGAAAGGGGCCTGAGCATGGCCATCGAGATCAACGGAACCCCCGCCGGCGCGGACCCGCGCCCAGGGCAATGCCTGCGGACGTTCCTGCGCGAGCAGGGCAACACGGGTGTGAAGAAGGGATGCGACGGCGGAGACTGCGGTGCCTGCACCGTGCACGTGGACGGGACGCCGGTCCACAGCTGCATCTATCCGGCAGTCCGCGCGGAGGGCCACGCGGTCACCACCATCGAGGGGCTGGCAGCCGCTTCTGGTGGTCCCGAGGGGCAGCTGCATCCGGTCCAGCAGCAGTTCATGGAACGCCAGGGCTTCCAGTGCGGCTTCTGCACGGCGGGCATGGTGATGACGGCCGCCACGTTCGACGACGACCAACGGGAGAACCTGCCCCGCAACCTGAAGGGCAACCTCTGCCGCTGCACCGGCTACCGCGCCATCGCCGATGCGGTCTGCGGCAACCCCGGCCACCCCGATCCCCAGGGGCCGGGGTCCGGCATCGCGGGGGAGGGGCAGCCTGAGCCGGAGCCGGGCCGTTTGGGCGACGACGTTCCGGCGCCTGCCAGCAGGGCAGTGGTCACCGGCGCCGCCCGTTACACCCTGGATCTCCCGGGTGACCAGCAGCGGGCACTGCTGCACCTTAAAATCCTGCGCTCGCCGCACGCGCACGCCCGGGTGGTGTCCATTGATACCGATGCTGCCCTGAAGATTCCGGGGGTGGTGGCGGTCTTCACCCATGAGGACGCGCCGGAGCAGCTGTTCTCCACGGCCCAGCACGAGCTCTTCACCGACGACCCGGACGATACGCGGGTGCTCGATGACGTGGTGCGCTTCATTGGCCAGCGGGTGGCCGCCGTCGTCGCCGAGTCGGTCTCGGCGGCAGAAGCCGGAGTGCGGGCGCTCCAGGTGGAATACCAGGAACTGCCCGCCGTCTTCTCGCCGCAGGAGGCCCTGCGTCCCGGCGCGCCGCTGGTCCACGGGGACAAGGATGCCGCCCGCTCCCGCATCTCGCGGCCGGACGGCAACGTGGTCGCTGAGTTGCACTCCGAGCTGGGGAGCGTGGCTGACGGCTTCGCCGCCGCCGACTTTATCCACGAACAGACCTACCAAACCCAGCGGGTGCAGCACGTGGCGCTGGAAACGCACGCTGCCATCGCTTCGGTGGACGCCGAAGGGCGGCTGCAGGTCCGCACCTCCAGCCAGGTCCCCTTCCTGGTCCGCCGGACCCTGTGCCGGGTATTCGGTTTGCCGGAAGACAAAGTGCATGTGGTGGTAAGCCGTGTCGGCGGTGGATTTGGCGGCAAGCAGGAAGTCCTTACCGAGGACCTCGTGGCGCTCGCGGCCCTGAAGCTGCAGCGGCCGGTCCAGCTGGAACTGACCCGCACCGAACAGTTCACCGCCACCACTACCCGGCACCCGTTCACCATCAAGCTGAAGGCGGGTGCCGGCAGGGAAGGGCGGCTGACCGCGCTCGAGCTGGACGTCGTGACCAACACCGGCGCCTACGGCAACCACGGGCCCGGCGTCATGTTCCACGGCTGCGGCGAATCCCTGGCCGTATACAACTGCGCCAACAAGAAAGTGGACGCGCATTCGGTCTACACCAACACCGTGCCGTCCGGTGCGTTCCGCGGGTACGGGCTGAGCCAGATGATCTTCGCCGTCGAGTCCGCCATGGACGAGCTGGCCGCCGGGATCGGCATGGACCCGCTGGAGTTCCGCCGACGCAACATGGTCCGCGAGGGCGACCACATGCTGTCCACCCAGCCGGATCCGGAGGAGGACGTCCACTACGGCAGCTACGGCCTGGACCAGTGCCTGGACCTGGTCCGGGATGCCCTGGACCGCGGCAAGGCCCGGTACCGGGATGCAGGCCTGGACGATCTTGGCCCCGACTGGATGGTGGGTGAAGGCGCCGCCCTGTCCATGATCGATACCGTCCCGCCGCGCGGCCACTTTGCCCACTCCCACGTCCGGCTCCTGCCGGACGGGACGTACCAGGCCGACGTCGGGACCGCCGAGTTCGGCAACGGCACCACCACCGTGCACGCCCAGCTGGCAGCCACTGCGCTCTCCACCGAGGCATCCAGGGTGGTGGTGCGGCAGTCCGACACCGACCTGGTGGAGCACGATACCGGTGCGTTCGGCTCCGCCGGTACCGTGGTGGTAAGCAAGGCGACCCTGGCAGCCGCGGAAGAGCTGGCTGTCCGGATCCGCGCCTTTGCTGCCGGGATCCGGCAGACCCAGGCATCCGCCTGCGTTCTCGACGGTGACGTCGTGGTGGTCGACGGAACCCCCGTGGCACTGGCTGAACTCGCGCAGGCTGCCGCGGATGCCGGCGTCGAACTTGCCGCCGAGGGCCGCTGGGGCGGTACGCCGCGCTCCGTCGCGTTCAACGTGCACGGCTTCCGGGTGGCCGTGAACCGGGGCACCGGCGAGCTGAAGATCCTGCAAAGCGTGCAGGCAGCGGACGCCGGCGTGGTGGTCAACCCGCGGCAGTGCCGCGGACAGATCGAGGGCGGAATCGCCCAGGCCCTGGGTGCCACGCTGTATGAGGAAGTGGTGGTGGACGACGCCGGAAAGGTCACCACGGACATCCTGCGGCAGTACCACGTCCCTACGTTCGCGGACGTGCCGCGCAGCGAGGTGTACTTCGCGGACACGAACGACAGGATGGGGCCGCTGGGGGCGAAATCCATGAGCGAAAGCCCGTTCAATCCCGTGGCTCCGGCGCTCGCCAACGCCATCCGCAATGCCACCGGGGTGCGCTTCGCGTCCCTGCCCATTGCCCGGGACCGGATCTACCTGGGGCTGAAGGAAGCGGGGCTGGTGCCCGGGCTGGAGCAGGTTCCTGCATAGACCACGCCGGGGGCCACGTACGGCTCCCGGGGTGGGGCCCGGGCGGGGCGGATCTGACCCCGGGTTGCATCGTTGCATATAGTCGGGGGATGGAACAGCGGATTTTAGGCAAGACCGGACGGAATGTGTCCATTGTGGGCCTCGGCACGTGGCAGCTCGGCGCGGACTGGGGCAACGTGGACCCGGCGCAGGCACAGGCGATCCTCGCGGCTTCCGTGGAAGCGGGAGTCACCTTCTTTGACACCGCGGACGTCTACGGTGACGGACGCAGTGAGCAGGCCATCGGGAAGTTCCTCGCGGACAACCCCGGCCTCGGGGTCACCGTGGCCACCAAGATGGGCCGCCGGATGGAACAGCGGCCGGAAAACTACACGCTGGCCAACTTCCGCCAGTGGGTGGACCGTTCCAGGAAGAACCTGGGAACGGACACGCTGGACCTGGTTCAGCTGCACTGCCCGCCCACGCCCGTTTACAGCAACAACGAGGTTTACGACGCGCTGGACACCCTGGTGTCCGAGGGCGCCATCCGCAACTACGGCGTGTCCGTGGAACGGACGGACGAAGCCCTGGAAGCGATCCGCCACGAGGGAACCGCTTCCGTCCAGATCATCCTGAACGCCTTCCGGCTCAAGCCCCTGGACGAAGTCCTGCCGGCCGCCAAAGCCGCAGGCGTAGGCATCATTGCCCGCGTTCCATTGGCATCGGGCCTGCTGTCCGGCAAGTACTCCAAGGACACCACGTTCGCGGAGAACGACCACCGGAACTACAACCGCAAGGGCGACGCCTTCGACGTCGGGGAAACCTTCTCCGGCGTGGACTACGAGCTGGGCCTGAAAGCTGTGAAGGAGTTCGAGCAGCTGGTGCCGGAGGGCGCCACCACCGCCCAGGCCGCCATCGCCTGGATCGCGGCGCAGGACGGGGTCAGCACCGTGATTCCCGGCGCCCGCAACGTGGAACAGGCCCGTGCCAACGCCGCCGCGGCTGCCGTCAGCATCGGCAAAGAGTTCGACGACGGCGTCCGCTGGATCTACGACCACTACTTCCGCGAGGCCATCCACCCGCGCTGGTAGGAGAGCCCAAAGGGCAACACGAGTCTGCGGCATGGAGGTGTGGCGGTGACCAAACGGTCTGATTACAGGGCGGTGCTGGCATCCCTCCCCGCCGGGCAATGGCTGGCCTATCTCGATGCTGAGTCAGGACTGCCCGGTCCCCGCGGCAACATTGAGCTGGCAGAGGCTTTTGCCGATGTGGCGGACCCCGGTTTGATAGAGGTCTGTGTGGAGAGTCCGGACGAATACCGGGCCATGTGCGGTGCCGTGGGCCTTGGCCGATTGCTTGTTGAGGGCGGGGGCGGCGGAGACATTACGGGGCCTTGCTGCGGACAATCGCTGGCGGGTCCGCGAAGGTGTTGCCATGGCACTGCAGAGGCTCGGTGATGCGGTCATGCCGGCATTGTGGACCCTGGCTGTGGAGTGGCTCGGTGATGGACCCCTGGTGCAGCGCGCCGTGGCTGCCGGAATCTGTGAACCCCGGCTGCTGCGCACCCCCGAGGATGCAGGAAGGGCGGTAGACGTCCTGGACAAGATCACCGCCGCCGTTGCGGGAACCGATCCCGGCTTGCGGCGAACTGAGGAATTCCGCGTGCTGCGCCACGGGCTCGGATACTGCTGGAGCGTGGCCGTCGCGGCCGCTCCGGACAAGGGATTCGGGTACCTGGAGAAATGGGCCGTGAGCCAAGACAAGGACGTTCGCTGGATCCTGCGCGAGAACCTTAAGAAGGCGCGCCTCGCGAGAGCTGACCAGGCTGCGTGCGAACGCTTGGCCGCACGCCTGGAAGAACCGGGCGAATGAGTGCTCCTGCCATCGCGGCATTCGTTGAGCAGCTTGCAGTCGTTGACACGGGTGCTGCGGCCAACAATTTCTTCAACCACGCCGTTCCGGAGAATGCGCTCCGCCGCCGTAACCTGGAGATCTACCTGCAGGAGATGCTGGACCGCCGGCCCAAGGTACTGCTGGTGGGCGAGGCGCCGGGCTTCAGGGGCATGCGTATCACCGGAGTGCCCTTCACCAACAGGGTCATCCTCGGAGGGCCCGCCAACAGCTTCGGGCTTTTCGGTCCCGGCAAGGGTTACGTGCTGCCGCCCGAAGCCGCGGGGGTTGCCGCGGAGCCCACCGCTACCGTGCTCTGGCAAGTCCTGGAAGAAGTGGATTTCCTTCCGCTGCTGTGGAGTGCCTTTCCCTGGCACACGCATCAACCAGGCAGGCCCTTGTCCAACCGCACGCCCAGGCCCTCCGAGACCAAGCTCGGCACGCCTTTTTGGCAGGAGCTTTCGGAACTGTTCGGCATCAGTACCATCGTGGCGGTGGGCAATGTGGCCCAGCACAGCCTGCAACGCAGCGGCCTTGACGTACCGAAGATCCGGCATCCCGCCCACGGCGGCAGGTCCGGCTTCAAACAGGGGCTGGAGCAGTTGCTGGAGCATGGGATGCTTACCTGAGCTGAATTCCCCTTATGGATCCTGATTGTCAGACCCCCTTGTCATGATGGGTTTATGGGGAAGGCAGCGGTGGTGAGGGCTTTTGGGGAAATTCGTGCTGCCCTTGCCGTGCTGAATGCAGAGGTTGGTGCCGTGGTTGATGGGGCCGGTGCGGTGCCGTTTTCTGCGGCTGACCCTCTTGCTGGTTTGGCGGAGGGTTGCCTGGACATTCTGGCCGGGTCCCGGGAGGTGGAGGCCGGGATTGCTGCGGTGAAGGCCAGGGCCGCTGTGAAGTACGCGGAGAGCGCCGCGGCTGTTGCGGGCCCGGATGTTCCGGTGCAGGCACAGGAGATGGCGGTCGCGGCGGAGATCGGGTGTGTGCTGGCTCTGGGTCCGCGGGCGGCGGGTTCGTTCCTGGCCACCTCGCACGCTGTCACGGCGACGTTGCCGCGGACGTTGGAGGCTTTGCAGGCCGGGGTGATCTCCTGGCAGCACGCGGTGGTGATGGCGGACGAGACAGCGTGTCTGGATGCTGTTGGGGCGGCGGCGTTGGAAGCCCATTTCCTGGACCCGGACGCACCGGACCCGGCACGGGGGTGCCCGGTGGGGCAGCTCCCGGCGCACCGGTTCAAAGCCAAGGCCCGCACCTGGCAGGAACGCCACCAGGCCGGGTCCATCGAACAACGCCACGCCAAAGGGGTCGCGGACCGGCGGGTGGAGTTCCGGCCGGACCAGGACGGGATGGCCTGGCTGTCCGCGTACCTGCCGGCGGACCAGGCCCAGGCCGGGTGGAACCGGCTCACCGCGTCCGCCCGGGCCCTGCAGGGACCCGATGAAGGCCGCACCATGACCCAGCTGCGTGCGGACACCTTCGCCAACGCGATCCTCACCAACGGCACACCAAACCAGAGCGACACCCGCGGCAGTGGCAGCACCAGCGGCAGCTTCACCGACGGTGCGGGTGCCGCCCGGGACCGGGTGCAGGCGCCGATCCGGGCGCAGGTGCTGGTTACCGTCCCGGTGTTCTCCCTGATGGGCCTGACCGACGAGGCGGCGATGCTGGACGGGTACGGCCCCATCCCCCGTCAATGGCCCGGGCACTCGTGGCCTCCGGTGCGGGGTCGTTCTACCGGGTGCTGGTGGACCCGAGGGACGGGGCACCATTGGAAATCGGCCGGACAAGCTACCGGGTCACCGGGGCCATGCGGGCGTGGCTGCGGATGCGGGACGGGAAGTGCCCGTTCCCGGGCTGCAGCAACAACTCCCTGGACCACGACGCCGACCACATCCTCGCCTGGCACAAGGGCGGCACCACCGGAATCAGCAACCTGGGACAGCCCTGCCCCAAACACCACAAACTCCGCCACACCACGGCCTGGAAACCCACACCCGCCACCAAGAACGAACCATCCGGCTGGACCTCACCCACCGGCCGCCACTACCAAAGCGAACACCAGGACTGGGAACCACCACGCTGGCCGGACCGAAAGTGGCTGGCCGGAAAGTGGCCGGGCAGCATGGACCTCGTTCGGCATGGCACCTCTCCTTGGGAGGATGCCCTTGACCGGTTCCTGCGCACTCACGCCTGACCAGCTTCGGTGCTACTGGAGAAGGCCGAGCTGGTCCGGCGTATCCACGTCCTCTCCGGTGGACTGATCGCTGCAATCCACCTCGTCCACAAGGTCCGGGTGGCTGCGCAGGAAGCCGCGGGCCCCGGCGTCACCCGTCACCGTTGCGCAAACAGCTTCGCGGAGGGAGGTGTCGATGAGCAGGGGGTGCCCGCGGCGGAGTGCCGCCTGACCGCCGTCGTTGGAATCACGACGGCGGTACGCGGCCGCGGTGACCCGCCCAGGGCGGTGGGAGGACAACAGGCGGTGCACGGATTCCGGCGTCAGGCCCGGCTGGTCCACCAACGCGATCAGAAGGTGGTCTGTCGGGTCCGCGGACTGGGTGCCGAGCAGGAAGGAACTTCCCATTCCTGACGCCCATTCAGGGTTGGTCAGCACGCGGCAGCCGTCCAGCCTGGCGGCAGCTTCAACCTGGGCCGCGCCTGCACCGAGGACCACCACCACCTCCCGGCAGCCGCCGGCGAGCAGTGCTCCGGCAATAGCCTCCACCAGCGGTCGCCCCCGGTACGGAAGCAAGGCCTTTGGGCCCAAACCCAGGCGTGTGCCTGCACCTGCGGCCAGCACCACCCCGGTGGTCCTCATCCCCGCTGAACCGGTCCCGTCACTTTCACCCATAGCTGCACCCTATGGGAGCAATGCTCAGGCGTCGCCTCCCGCCCCACCGGTGGTGCCGGCATTGACATCCAGCAGCTTGTAGCGGTCCATTGCGTACGACGGCGCGCCCTCCTCCACGTCGCCCCTCGCCGCGAGCATCTGCAGGACTTTCACCACGATGGAGTGGGTGTCGTTCTTGAAGAAGCGGCGGGCTGCTGCGCGGGTGTCGGAGAAGCCGAAGCCGTCGGCGCCGAGGGTGGCGTATTCGTTGGGGACGAATTGCCGGATCTGGTCCGGGACGGCTTTCATGTAGTCGGAGACGGCGACGATGGGGCCGGTGGCGCCTTCGAGTTGCTGGGTGACGAATGGGACGCGGGCGGGCTGGCCGGGGTTGAGGAAGGCTTCCTCTTCGGCGGCGAGGCCGTCGCGGCGCAGTTCGTTCCAGGAGGTCACGGACCAGACGTCGGCGGAGACGTTCCAGTCATCGGCCAGCACGCGCTGGGCCTCGATGGCCCAGGGCACGGAGACGCCGGAGGCAAGGATCTGGGTGCGGGGACCGTCGATCTTGGCCGGGGCGAGCAGGTAGATGCCGCCCAGCACACCCTGCACGTCGAGGTCCTCGGGCTCGGCCTGAACGATCGGTTCGTTGTAGACGGTGAGGTAGTACATGACGTTCTTGTCGCCCCTGTGTCCCCCGGACTCTTCCCCGTACATCCGTTCCAGGCCGGAGCGGACGATGTGTGCGATTTCGTAGCCGTAGGCGGGGTCGTAGGTGAGGACGGCGGGGTTGGTGGAGGCGAGTAGGGGGAGTGTCCGTCGGCGTGCTGGAGGCCTTCGCCGGTGAGGGTGGTCCGTCCTGCGGTGGCGCCGATGATGAAGCCGCGGGTCATCTGGTCGCCGGCGGCCCAGAAGGCGTCGCCGGTGCGCTGGAAGCCGAACATGGAGTAGAACACGTAGACCGGGACCAGGGGTACGCCGTGGGTGGCGTAGGAGGTTCCGGCGGCGGTGAATGCTGCCACGGCGCCGGCTTCGTTGATGCCGGGGTGGATCAGTTGCCCTGCGGGGGATTCCTTGTAGGCCAGGACCAGGTCCCGGTCCACCGACAGATAGTTCTGCCCGGCCGGGCTGTAGATCTTGGCGGTCGGGAAGAACGCATCCATGCCGAAGGTGCGTGACTCATCCGGCACGATGGGCACAATCCGGTTCCCGAACTTTTTGTCGCGCAGCAAATCCTTGAGCAGGCGCACGAACGCCATGGTGGTCGCGGCCATCTGTTTGCCTGAACCGCGCTTGGCCACCTCGTAGGACTTAGCGTCGGGAAGGTCAACTGCCTGGTGTTCGCCGCGGCGTTCGGGAACAGAACCGCCCAGCGCCCTCCGCCGGTCAAGGAGGTAGGCAATCTCGGGCGCATCAAAACCCGGGTGGTAATAGGGAGGACGGTACGGGTCGGCGTCGAGTTGTTCATCCGAAATGGGAATGCGCAGGTAATCCCTGAAGTCCTTGAGATCCTCAACCGTCAGTTTCTTCATTTGGTGCGTGGCATTCCTGCCTTCAAACCTGGGGCCCAGGCCGTAGCCCTTGACGGTGTGGGCGAGGATGACGGTGGGTTTGCCCTTGAATTCGGTGGCGGCCTTGTAGGCGGCGTAGACCTTGCGGTAGTCGTGGCCGCCGCGCTTGAGGTTCCAGATCTGGTCATCGGTGAGGTCCGCGACGAGGTCCTTGGTCTGCGGGGTCTTGCCGAAGAAGTGTTCGCGGACGAACCCGCCGGACTCGGCCTTGTAGGTCTGGTAGTCCCCGTCGACGGTTTCGTTCATGATCTTCACCAGGGACCCGTCGGTGTCGCGGGTGAGCAGGTCATCCCACTCCCGGCCCCAGACGACCTTGATCACGTTCCAGCCCGCGCCGCGGAAGAACGCTTCGAGTTCCTGCATGATCTTGCCGTTGCCGCGCACCGGGCCGTCCAGGCGCTGGAGGTTGCAGTTGATCACGAAGTTCAGGTTGTCCAGGTTCTCGTTCGCTGCCAGCTGCAGCAGGCCCCGGGACTCGGGCTCGTCCATTTCACCGTCGCCCAGGAACGCCCAGACCTGCTGGTCCGAGGTGTCCTTCAGGCCCCGGTTGTGCAGGTAGCGGTTGTTCTGGGCCTGGTAGATCGCGTTCATCGGCCCGATGCCCATGGACACCGTGGGGAATTCCCAGAAGTGCGGCATCAGGCGCGGGTGCGGGTAGGAGGACAGGGCGTGGCCCTCGCGGGACTTTTCCTGCCGGAACCCGTCCAGGTCCTCCTCGGACAGGCGTCCTTCCATGAATGCCCGGGCGTACATGCCGGGGAGGCGTGGCCCTGGAAAAAGACCTGGTCCCCGCCGCCGGGGTGGTCCTTGCCGCGGAAGAAGTGGTTGAACCCGACCTCGTACAGGGTCGCGGCCCCGGCGTAGGTGGAGATGTGCCCGCCGACCCCGATATCGGGCCGCTGCGCCCGGTGCACCATGACCGCGGCGTTCCACCGCATGTACGCCCGGTACCGGCGCTCGAACTCCTCGTTGCCCGGGAACGCAGCTTCCTGGTCCACCGGGATCGTGTTCACGTAATCGGTGGTGGTCACCATCGGCACCCCCACGCTCTGCGCGCCGGCGCGCTGCAGCAGGCTCCGCATGATGTATTGGGCACGCTCGGTGCCCTGTTCCCTGATCAACGCGTCCAGGGACTCAACCCACTCGGCAGTCTCTTCCGGATCACGATCAGGCAGCTGGTTAGTCAACCCGCTGAGGATATGGGAGGTATCTTCTCCTGCAGCCACGGCAGCCTCTTTTCGTCTTTGAATGCGTTAGGCACTGTTTTCGTAATGTGAGAAAACATTATTGCTAGATGAGATTAGTGGGAGGCTGCCGGTCGGTCAACGTGATGGGTGCCACCAAACCGATGATTGCCGCGCGCGCCCCTGAAGGAACGCATTGTGACCGTTTGAATACGACGGCAACACTTGACCGGCAGTGACCCAGGTCATACTCTTATTTCACTATTCAATATCTCGTTTCCGCAATGTGGAATAACAGAAACGACCCAGGTCGGCCTCACCACGCGGAAAACTCCAAAGAATTGAGACCCCTATGCAAACCCCTCCCACGGCGGGCGTTGATGCGGAGCAGGGCGTGACAGTGCCGTCCGCTCCTGCAGGACATCCCTCCGGCAGCGTTAAAGCCCTCTGCGAATCAGCCAGCGCCGCCTCTGGCACGGCCATCAGCCCTTCCCTGTATAACTCCGATCTTGCCCCCACCAAGCGCGCCGGCCGCAGCTGGACCAGCTACAGCATCTTCACCCTCTGGGCGAATGACGTGCACAGCCTGGGCAACTACGCTTTTGCCATTGGACTGTTCGCCTTGGGACTGGGTGGGTGGCAGATCCTCATGGCGCTCGGCATCGGGGCGGCGCTGCTGTTCGGACTCCTGACGCTTTCCGGATTCATGGGCGTCAAAACCGGTGTTCCCTTTCCGGTCATGAGCCGCATCAGCTTTGGTATCAGGGGAGCGCAGATTGCCAGCCTCCTCCGCGGTGCCGTGGCTGTGGCCTGGTTCGGCATCCAGACGTACCTCGCTTCCGTGGTGTTCCGCGTGATGCTCGTAGCCATGTTTCCTGCGTTGGCAGACTTGGACAAAGACTCCATCCTGGGCCTGTCCACGCTGGGCTGGATGGCATTCGTGACCCTCTGGGTGGTCCAGTTGGTGATCGTCAGCTTCGGGATGGAAATGATCCGCAAATACGAGGCCTTCGCCGGCCCCGTCATCCTTGCCACCATGGCCGCGATGGCCGTCTGGATCTTCGTGGAAGCAGGAGGAAGCATCGCCTGGTCCTCGGACAAGGCACTGGAAGGGCCGGAAATGTGGCTCACTATTTTCGCCGGCGGCGCCCTGTGGGTGTCCATCTACGGCACCTTCGTCCTGAACTTCTGCGACTTCACCCGCTCCGCGGTCTCGAAGAAGGCTGTAGTGCGCGGCAACTTCTGGGGCATTCCCATCAACATGCTGCTCTTTGGAGCCATTGTGGTGGTGATGGTAAGCGGCCAGTTCAAGATCAACGGCACCATCATTAAGAGCCCGTCGGATATCGTCCAGACCATCCCCAACACGCTGTTCCTGGTCCTGGCCTGCCTTGCCCTGCTGATCCTTACGATCGCAGTGAACCTGATGGCCAACTTCGTGGCCCCCGTGTATGCGCTGACCAACCTGTTCCCCAAACGGCTCAACTTCCGCAAGGCGGCGATGGTCTCCGCCACGATCGGCCTTCTCATCCTGCCCTGGAACCTCTACAACAACCCATTGGTCATTGTGTACTTCCTCGGCGGCCTCGGTGCGCTGCTCGGCCCGCTGTTCGGCGTCGTCATGGCTGATTACTGGCTGATCCGGCGTGGCATGGTCAACGTGCCGGAACTCTATACGGCGTCCCCGGACGGGGCGTACTTCTACAAGAAGGGCGTCAACCCCAGGGCGATCATCGCCATGGTTCCCGCTGCCGTCCTGGCCCTCCTGATCGCCTTCGTTCCGGGGCTGGCCGCCGCGGCGCCCTTCGCCTGGTTCTTTGCCGCCGGCATCGCCGCGACGCTCTACTTCTTCATCGCCGACCGCAACCAAAGACTCGTGGACCAAGACGGCGAGGCCATCGCCGTCGCCAGCACCCACTGAGCCCACCCCCTAAGGAACCACCCCATGCGCATACTCGTCGCAAACGTCAACACCACCGAGTCGATGACAGATTCGATTGCGGCCTCTGCACGCAGCGTGGCCGCTGCCGGGACGGAAATCGTCGGTATCACCCCGAGGTTTGGCGCGGACTCCTGCGAAGGAAACTTCGAAAGCTACCTGGCTGCCATCGCCGTCATGGATGCCGTCACTTCCTACCCGGAGCCGTTCGACGCCGTTATCCAGGCCGGCTACGGCGAACATGGCCGCGAAGGGCTGCAGGAGCTCCTGGACGTGCCGGTGGTGGACATCACGGAGGCCGCCGCCAGTACGGCCATGTTCCTGGGCCACAAGTACTCCGTGGTCACCACCCTGGACCGCACGGTTCCCCTCATTGAGGACCGGCTGAAGCTGGCCGGGCTGGACGCCAGGTGCGCGTCAGTCCGGGCCAGCGGCATGGCCGTGCTGGAGCTTGAGGAGGAGCCGGACCGCGCCGTGGAAGCCATCATTAACCAGGCCATGCTGGCGGTCACCCAGGACAAGGCCGAGGTCATTGTCCTGGGCTGCGGCGGCATGGCCGGGCTGGATGAACAGATCCGGCAGCGGGCCGGCGTTCCCGTGGTGGATGGAGTGGCCTCCGCGGTCACCATCGCTGAATCCCTGGTCCGGATGCGCCTGTCCACCTCCAAGGTGCGGACCTTCGCTGCCCCAAGGCCCAAGACCGTCATAGGCTGGCCACTGAACACGCCGGCCGTGCCGGCGCAGCTCTGAGCCAGGAGGACACCGTGAGCACCCCCCAGCAGGTCCGAAGAGTAGCCGTCGTCACCGGGGCCGGATCCGGCATCGGCCGGGAGGTCGCCCGGCAGATGCTGGCGGACGGCTACCGCGTGGCACTTGCCGGCCGCCGGGAGGCGCAGCTGAAGGAAACCGCGGACGGCAGCCCGGACGCGCTCGTGGTGCCCTGCGACGTCACCCGGCCCGACGACGTCGAACGGCTTTTCGAGGCGGCCCGGCAACAGTGGGGGCGGGTGGACGTGCTGTTCAATAACGCCGGTGTCTTTGGTCCGGCGGCCAGTGTGGACGAAATCAGCCTGGAGGACTGGAACGCAACGCTGGCCGTGAACCTCACCGGATCCATGCTGTGTGCGGCGGTCGCAGTCAGGGCCATGAAGGCCCAGGAGCCGCAGGGCGGGCGGATCATCAACAACGGGTCCATCTCGGCCCATTCGCCCCGGCCCCGGACCGTGGCGTACACCGTCACCAAGCACGCCATGACCGGGCTGACCAAGAGCATTGATCTGGACGGCCGCGGCTACGGCATCACGTGCGGACAGATCGATATCGGCAACACGGCCACGGAGATCATGGACACCATCGGCGTCGGCTCCGGGGCGCTGCAGGCGGACGGCAGCCGCAAGGTGGAACCGATGTTCCCGGTGGCGGACGCGGCGCGCGCGGTGCTGATGATGGCCAACATGCCGGCCTCGGCCAGCGTGGGCTCGCTCGTGGTCACCGCCGCGGGCATGCCCTTCATCGGACGCGGGTAGCCACCCCGCGGGCGGCGGCAGGTTAGAGGGGGAGCAGGGCCGAGAGGTCCGCACGCAGGCCGGACGCCGCCACCTTGTGGGCAGCGACGGCGTCCGCCCATGCCATCCTGCCGGTAACCATGGCAAGCCAGGTGGCGGCGTCGCACTCAATGACGTTGGGCGGGGTGCCGCGCGTATGCCGCGGGCCCTCCACGCACTGGGTGACGCCAAACGGCGGCACCCGCACTTCGACCGAGTTGCCCGGAGCCCGCGCCGTCAGCTCCTCCAGGGAGTACCGCACGGCAGTGGCCAGGACGGTCCGCGGCAGGGGAGCGCCCGACGGCGGCTGCGCACCTTCCAGCCATGCCTTCAGCGCTGCCTTGCCTTCCTGGACGTCAATACGACGGCGGGCTACGGCCATGCTCTCAGTCTTCCTTTCGCGTCGGGTGGAGAAGGGTGTCAGTCCAGGAGGGCCGAAACCGCCGGCCCCAACCGGATCTTGCCGACCGGCCGGCCGCCGCCCAGTACGGGTTCCACCACCTTCTCCAAGGCGCTGGCAACCCCCGGGATCTCCACGGCCCCGGCAGCGGCAAGCAAGGTCAGGGCCACCAGCGACGTCGCCCGGATGTTCCCGTCCAGGATTTTCACGGCGACCGAAACCCCCTGGGGCGTGGCCATGGCAAGGACACCCTCGGCCCCGATCTTGGCGATGACCTCCAGCTCGTCCATCACCACGGTGTTGGCTTCGCCGCGGCCCTGAACGGCCCACGGGTAATCGAGCATCGACGTGGCGATGGTGGCGGCCCTGGCGCTGAAGCTCTGGTCGCCCGGGGCCTTGGCCAGCTGTGAGTACGCCTGGGCCAGGCCCTTGAGGGAAACCGCCGCCACGGGGGCACCGCAGCCATCAATCCCCAGATGGGCGATCTTCTCGCCGGTGTATTCCTCGATGACGCTGCGAACCCGCTGCTGCAGCGGGTGGTTGGGCTCCAGGTAGCTGTGCGTGTCCCACCCGTTCTCGGTGCAGGCCCAGAGGAAAGCGGCGTGCTTTCCGGAACAGTTGTAGGCCAGCCGCGACTTCCCCTTCTCGGAGCGCACCAGCCAGTTCCGGGCCGTTTCGTCCTGCGGCCACGCTTCGGGGCACTGCAGCTGGTCTTCGCGGACGCCGGCCGCCTTGAGCATTCCCGCCACCACGTCCATGTGGTCCAGGGACCCTGTGTGGCTTCCGCACGCGATGGCCACCTGGGCGCCACGCAGCGGAACGCCGGACTGCATGGACGCCAGTGCCTGGAACGGTTTCAATGCGGACCGGGCGTAGATGGGCGTAGTGATGTCTCCCAGCTCGGTCACCACCGCGCCGTCGGCGGACAGGAGGACGGCGGAACCGATGTGCCGCGACTCCACAAAGCCGCTGCGTTCAATCACAGCCAGTTCGACGGCGGAGTCCACGGTAAAGGTTGCGTGCGGATTGTGCGGCATACGGCCAGTCTATGGGCCAGCCCCTACTGAACCGTGGTCATCTACTTGGGAGTGGCCAACTACTGAACCGTGACCTTCTACTGAACAGTCACCTTCTACTGAACAGTGACCATTACCGACTGCCAGCCTGAGGCGCCGTCGGGAACCGGATCGGCACGCTTGTCAGTCTGGACCTCACCGGTGCCGTCGGTCGCGCGGACCTTGATGTAGTGCGGGCCCGGCGTGGCATCCCACTCGTAGGACCACTGGCGCCAGGTGACGGTGGAGGCCTCGGTGGAAAGCGTGGCCTCCGCCCAGTCGCCGTTGTCGATCTGGATTTCCACCTTCGCGATGCCCCGCGTCTGGGCCCAGGCGGTACCACCCACGGCGACCTTCCCGGCAGGCACTTTCGCGAAGGACTTGGGCACGTCCACGCGGGCCATGGTCTTGATGGGACCCCGCTCTGACCAGCCACGCTCGGTCCAGTAGGCCTTGTTGTCCGCGAAACGGGTGACCTCCAGGTCCACCACCCACTTGGTGGCGGAGACGAAGCCGTAGAGCCCTGGAACCACCATCCGCACCGGGTAGCCGTGCTCCAGCGGCAGCGGTTCGCCGTTCATGCCGATAGCCAGCATGGCGTCCCTGTCATCCTGCAGGACCTCCAAGGGGGTGGAGGCGCTGAAACCGTCGATGGACTTTGACAGCACCATGTCGGCACCGTCCTTTGGCTTGGCGCGGGCAAGGACCTCGCGGATGGGAAGGCCCAACCATTTGGCGTTGCCGGCAAGGTTGCCGCCCACCGGGTTGGACACGCAGGTGAGGGTCACATGGGATTCGATCAGCTGCGCGTCCAGCAGGTCCTGAAAGGTCAGCGTGACCTCCTGCTCCACGAGGCCGTGCACGCGCAACTGCCAGTCATCAATGTTGATTTCCGGGACGCTCAGGGCAGTATCGATGCGGTAAAAGTCATTGTTGGGTGTCAGCCACGGCGTGACGCCCTGTACCGGGGACTGGACGCCGGTCGGCACGGGGGACGCCGCCTTTGCCTGCGCCGGCAGCGTGAGTGCATCGCGCGCCTTGGTGACATTACTGCGGGCCGCGCCCAGGAGCCGCCCGCCTGTGGCGGCGATGCCGGCGGCCACCGCGGTAACCCCGGCAGCAGCAAAGAAGCGCCGACGGTTGGTGCCGGCACCCTGCTGGGTGGCGTCGTCGTCGTCCGCCTGGTCCGCCGGCGCTTCAGGCCACGTCTTCAGCCCCCACAGCGGCACCATGGTAGGCGCAGGACCGCCAGGCCGCAACTGTTCCCAGAATGGACGGGATGGCGTCCGCGCCGCTGACGCCGGAGCGGGTCACCACGCAGGCCACGATCACGGCCCCCATGAACAGGACCCCCAGGACTCCCAGGGCCCACTTCCGGTAGGCCATCACGCCCAGGATGCAGGCCAGCACAGCGATGGTCAGGCCCATGCCCACGAACAGGGCGGCCTTGTCATTCGTACCAAAGGTGGCGATCGCAAAGTCCTTCATCCACGGCGGGGTGAAGTCGATGAACGTCGAGCCCAAGGCAAACAGGGGCGTTGCCCGGGCGGTGAAGAATGCGCCAATCAGCTCCGCAACGGCAAGTACGACGGCGGCCGCCACCACGCCTGCCAGTGCGGCCATGGGGGCGGGGCCCGTAATCCGGTTTCGAAGCTTTGTCATGAATATGGTTCGGAGCGGCGGGCGGCACGGATTGACCGGGCGGGGAAGGACACAGCTTAGGAGCGGAAAGGGTGCACAAAGTACCCTTGGACACTGTGAAGGTACTCGTCATTGGCCCCGGAGGCCGCGAACACGCCATTGTCCGCTCCCTGCTTGCCGACCCCAACGTGTCCGAAGTCCACGCGGCGCCCGGCAATGCCGGGATCAGCAAGCTGGTCCCCACACACAACATCAACGGCAATGATCCGGATGCGGTTGCGGAACTGGCCACCCGGCTGGCCGTGGACCTGGTGGTGGTGGGCCCGGAGGCTCCACTGGCCGCGGGTGTCTCCGACGCCGTTCGTGAAGCCGGTATCCCCGTCTTTGGACCCAGCAAGGCTGCTGCCCAACTGGAGGCCTCCAAAGCTTTCGCCAAAGAGGTCATGGCGGAGGCCGGCGTCCCCACTGCCATGGCCCTCGTGGCCACCAACGCCGAGGAAGCAGCGTCCGCCCTGGACACCTTTGGTGCCCCGTACGTGGTGAAGGACGACGGCCTGGCTGCCGGCAAGGGCGTAGTGGTCACCAGGAACCGTGACGAAGCCCTGGCCCACGCCCAGTCCTGCTTTGACGCCGGCGGCTCGGTGGTCATCGAGGAATTCCTGGACGGCCCCGAGGTTTCCCTCTTTGTCCTCTGCGACGGCCAGAACACCGTGGCGCTCTCGCCCGCCCAGGATTTCAAGCGCATCTTCGACAACGATGAAGGGCCCAATACCGGCGGCATGGGTGCCTACACCCCGCTCGAGTGGGCGCCCGAGGGCCTGGTGCAGGAAGTCCTCGAAAGGGTAGCCCAGCCCACGGTCAACGAAATGGCCCGCCGCGGAACCCCCTTCGTCGGCGTCCTGTTCGTCGGCCTGGCCCTCACCTCCCGTGGTACCCGGGTCATCGAATTCAACGTCCGCTTCGGCGACCCCGAGACGCAGGCAGTCCTCGCCCGGCTCAAGACCCCCCTCGGTGCGCTGCTGATGGCGGCCGCCAAGGGCGAACTGGACAAGGCAGAAGAGCTGCGGTGGGCCAAGGAAACCGCCGTCGCCGTCGTCATCGCCTCCGAAAACTATCCGGACAAGCCCCGCACGGGCGACCGCATCCGCGGCCTCAAGAAGGTGGAAGCCCTGGACGGCGTGCACGTCATCCACGCCGGAACCGCCCTGGACGCGGACGGCAAGGTGGTTTCCGCCGGCGGCCGCGTCCTGGCGGTCGTCGCCCTGGGCAGCGACCTGATGGAGGCGCGCGAACGGGCGTACGACGGCGTGGAGCTGGTTCAGCTGGAAGGCTCCCAGTTCCGCAGCGACATTGCCGGCAAGGCCGCCCGCGGCGAAATCAAGGTGCCCTACGGCGCCACGGGCTCGATGCCCATCGTGAAAGCAAAGGCCTGACATGACCACTCCCGAGAACCGCGGCTACGCCACCGACACCCTGGACCTGCCCGGCTGGAAGCACATATATTCCGGCAAGGTCCGCGACCTCTACGAGCCCGCCGACGAAGCCGTCCTTCAGCGGTTCGGGCAGGACTGCGTGCTGGTGGTGGCCAGCGACCGCATCAGCGCCTACGACCACGTGCTGTCCAGCGAAATCCCTGACAAGGGGCGCATCCTCACCCAGCTGAGCCTGTGGTGGTTCGACCAGCTTGGCGTTGAACACCACGTGCTCGGCTCCACCGTTGAGGACGGTGTTCCCGCCGAGGTTGAAGGCCGGGCCATGATCTGCAAAAAGCTGGACATGTTCCCGGTGGAGTGCATTGCCCGCGGCTACCTCACCGGTTCCGGGCTGGTGGAATACAAAGCGTCCGGAACGGTGTGCAACATTCCGCTGCCGGAGGGGCTGGTGGACGGATCCCGGCTGGAGCACGCGATCTTCACCCCGTCCGCCAAGGCCCTGATCGGCGAGCATGACGAGAACATCACCTACGACGCCGTGGTGGCCCTGGTGGGGGACGACATCGCCGGCCGCCTCAGCGAGCTGACCCTGAAGATCTACACGACGGCGGAAAAGATCGCCCGGGAGCGCGGCATCATCCTGGCGGACACCAAGGTTGAATTCGGGTACGACGCCGTCTCTGGCTCGATCACCCTTGGCGACGAGGTGCTGACCCCCGATTCCTCGCGCTTCTGGGACGCAGCCACCTACAAGCCGGGACAGGCCCAGCCGTCCTACGACAAGCAGTACGTGCGTGACTGGCTGACCTCGGCCGAATCCGGCTGGGACAAGTCATCCGACACCCCGCCGCCGGCCCTTCCGGCAGACGTGGTGGACCGAACCCGCAGCCGGTACGTCGAGGCGTACGAGAAGATCACCGGAAAGACCTTTTCCTAGGACGTAACCAAAAGCCAGGTGGGCCCGCCGTCCGCGGGCTTGCCTGGCTTTTCGGTTAACTGGCTTTCTGGTTAGCGGGCCCCGTGGTCAGCTGGCTTTGGAAGCCGCCGCCGCGCGTTTCTGCGCCAGTTTGATTTCGAGGATGGCATCCAGCGCCTGCTGCACCCGGTCCTGCGCGCCGGCGGCAATGAAGGCCTTTTGTGCCTCCTCAAGGTGCACCAGCGCTTCCTCCGTGTCGCCTGCGGCCTTGAGGGACTTGCCCAGGAGGAGAGAAACTTCACCCGCGGTGTGCTTGGCGAGCTCTGAATTCTCCGCGTGGATCGCCCGGAGTTTCTCGACGGCGGCGACAATGTCCCCGGTTAAGTAGAGCCATCGTGCGCGGATGAAGGCGACTTCGAGCTCATCGCTCTTGGTGCCGCTGACAATGGAGAACGCCAGCTCGGCGCGCTCGATCGCAGCCAGCGTTTCCGGTTCCACGATGCCTGAGGAAAGCCTGACCGCCGCAGAGGCCTTGTTGAACCGCGCCCACAACTCAATGTCATTGGCGGGGGAGAGCAGACGGGCCGCCCGCTCGTGGTGTTTCACGCCCTCGGTGTAGTCGTGGCGCATGAACGCCACATTGCCGACCACCCAAGCGACTTCTCCGGCCAGTTGCGTCATGGCGTCTTCATCGACTTGTCCAAGCAAATCCTGACAGTACTTCCAGGCATCGTCGAGGCGGCCACTTTCGGCCAAGGCGCCAATCAGTGCCCTGTAGGCGCCGACAGTGATAATTGAGCCCTTGGGCAATTGCTGCGCGACCTCTACGGCATCAGTGGCGAGATCGACGGCTGTGGTCAGCTGGCCCTGGCGCTGGTACACCACGGCCAGCATTTGGCGGGCACGCGCCCCCAGCCCCGCAGACTCCCGTGCCATCGGGTGTTCGAGAAGCCTCTCGGTCAACTGCCGGCACTCGAGCAGATCGCCATGTTTCAGCAGGCACTCCGCCTGCATGTAGCTCATGTTCCACCAGGCACTCGTGTTCCTGCCTTCGAGTGCTATTTGGGCGGCGGAGGCAGCGTGACTGGCCGCCAATGGGTAATCCCTTAGGTCCCAGGCCTGGCGGGCATACAGGCCCGCGAGAACATATTCAGCATCGCTGACGGAGATAGGTTGGCTCCACGCCTCGAGGGCCTTCGGCGCCAATTCGAGCCTCCGGGCTAATTCCTCAATGACCTCGGCCGTTGGCTCACGACGTCCGGTTTCGAGTAGGGAGATGTAGCTGGGTGAATAAAGGTCTTTGCCCAGCTCAGCCTGGGTCATGCCCCGCTCGAGCCGCTCCGCCCTGAGCTTTTCCCCGAATCCATTGCCCACGGGACTCCTCCTCTTCCGGACTACGTGCACGGGGGCTTGACAGCCCCTGTGGAAAACATTTTACAATGTGTGTCAACAAGGACAGTGCTGGCTTTGTAACGAATCCGACTCGTATTGAGGAACTTATATGTTGAAGAAGATTGCAGCGGCAGCCGTTTTGGCTGGTGCCTTGGCATTTTCGGCGGCCGCCCCGGCCGTTCTGGCGGCAGGTTCCCTTGCCGACACCGAGCATGTAGCTGTAGCCACCGGCAACTGGCCTGATCCTGTTTCCGGCAAGGTGAAAAAAGACAAGAAGAGCACCACCACCGACACAAGCTACGTCACCTACACCGGCAACTGGCCTGACCCCGTCTAGATAGCTTCCTCACAACAGGAGGCGAAGGCAGCCCCGGAGCAACAGCTCCGGGGCTGTTCCTTTTAACTGATGGGTGTCACATGTGGGGATTTGCCGTAACCACATCGAGATGCAAAAAAGAGGGCCTCCGTAAGGAGACCCTCTTTTCGTTATGGTCGGGATGACAGGATTTGAACCTGCGACCTCTTCGTCCCGAACGAAGCGCGCTACCAAGCTGCGCTACATCCCGATCCGCTGCAAAAGCAACTTTACAAGGATAGCCGATCCAGGGTCCCGATGCGAAATCCGGACGCCGGGGAACCCCCGGGAACCTTAAACCAACGAATCCTTCCATGCCCCGTGCAGGTCAGCGAACCGGCCACCCCCGCCGATGAGTTCTTCAGGGGTGCCGTCCTCCACGATCCGACCGTCGTGGACCACCAGGACACGGTCCGCCGTCTCCACCGTGGAAAGCCGGTGGGCGATGATGAGCGCGGTCCTCCGCGCTGCTTCCGTGCCGGCCAGCAGCCTGGCCAGCCCGGCCTGTACCAGGCGTTCGGACGGGATGTCCAGCGAGGAGGTGGCTTCATCCAGGATCAGCACCGCCGGCCGGGCCAGGAAGGCCCTGGCAAAGCTGATCAGCTGGCGCTGGCCGGAGGAGACCCTGCCGCCGCGCTTGTTGACGTCCGTGTCGTAGCCCTCGGGAAGTTCCAGGATGAACTCGTGTGCTCCCACTGCCTTGGCAGCCTCTTCGATTTCAGCGCGTGACGCCTCCGGCCTGCCCAGGGCGATGTTGTCCGCCACGGAGCCGCTGAAGAGGAACGCTTCCTGGGTGACCATGACGATGTTCCGGCGGAGGTCGGAAGTGGCCAGGTCCCGGAGATCCACACCATCCAGGGTGAGCGTGCCGGAGGTGACGTCATAAAACCGGGCGATGAGTTTGGCGAGGGTCGATTTCCCGGCACCCGTCTGGCCCACCAGGGCCACGGTCTGCCCGGCGGGAATGTGCAGGTCCAGGGTGGGCACCACCACGGGGCCGTCGCCATAGCGGAACTCAACGTCGCTGAAGTCGATGCGCCCCGTGGCGTTGGGCAGTGCGATCGGGTTCTTTGGCGGCCGCACCGTTGGCACCTCCTCGAGGAGTCCGGAAACTTTCTCCAGGGCTGCCTGCGCGCTCTGGAACGAGTTGTAGAACATGGCCATCTGGTCCACGGGCTGGAAGAACCGTTTGGTGGACAGAATGAGGGCCAGGAGCACGCCCACGGCAAGGTCGCCGCCCAGCACGCGGAACCCGCCGAAGAGCAGGACGACGGCGACGCAGACGTTGCCGATCAGCACCAGGCCGGGCTGGAAGATGCCGTTGAGGTTGATGGAGCGGACGGTCACCAGCCGGTAGTCCTCAGCCAGTTTCCCGTAGCGCTCCGAGTTTTCCCTCTCCTTGCGGAAGGCCTTCACGGCGCGGATGCCGGTCATGGTTTCCACGAAATGCACAATCAGCCGGGCAGAGACCACGCGTGATTCCCGGAAGGCGATCTGCGAGTGCTTCTGGTACCAGCGCGAGAGGAAGAACATGGGCACACCGGCGGCCAGCACCAGCAGTCCACTCCGCCAGTCAAGGGCAAAGATGGTGGCAGCGGTGAAGGCCATGAACAACATTCCGGAGGCCAGCGAGCTGACGCCCGAGTCAAGGAGCTCCCGCAGCGCCTCAAGGTCAGAGGTCTGCCGCGCGATGATGCGGCCTGAGGTGTACTTTTCGTGGAACTCCAGGCTGAGCCGCTGGGTGTGCCGGAACACGCGGACCCGGAGGTCCAGCAGCATGGCCTGGCTGAGCCGCGCGGTGGAGGTGACGTACAGGGCGGTGAGTCCCGCCGTCGCAACCGCTGCCAGCAGGTAGGCGACTCCGGTGAACACCAGCGGGAGGTTGTTGCCGGCCTGGAGGGCGGGGAGGGCGTGGTCGATGCCGAAGGCGATCAGGGCGGGCCCCGCCACCCGGGCGGCCTGGGAGAGCACCACCATGGCGATGGTCAGCCAGAACCGCACCCGCACGGGACGGATCAGCGACCCCAGCAAGGCGAGCGACCGGCGTCGTACTGCCCGGCTCTCCGCCTTGGTGAGGTGGGCGTTGTCTTCGTTGGCTGTGCCGAACGATGCGGTAGTCATCGGGTCACTTCCTCAGCCTGGTCCTCAAGTGCCGACAGTTCGGTGTCCAGGTCCCGCGGCTCCCGGTCCAGGCTGGCGATGACGTAGCGGTAGTGCTGGTTGCGGGCCAGCAGTTCGGTGTGCGTTCCCACGGCGGCAATGCGCCCGTTCTCCAGCAGCGCCACACGGTCAGCGAGGGCTACCGTGGACGGCCGGTGGGCCACGATGAGGGTGGTGGTGTCCTTCAGGACCTCCCGGAGGCGTGCCTCCACCAGTTCCTCGGTGTGGACATCCAGGGCGGACAGGGGATCGTCCAGGACCAGGACGCGCGGACGGGCGGCGATGGCGCGGGCCAGGGCGATGCGCTGCCGCTGGCCGCCGGACAGGCTCAGGCCCTCCTCGCCGATCAGGGTGTCCACGCCCTGGGGCAGGGAGTAGGCGAAGTGGGCCTGCGCCACGTCGAGGGCCTCGTCCAGGACCTCCTCGGAGCGGACGGGCGCGCCGAGCAGGACGTTATCCCGCACCGAATTGGAGAAGAGCGTGGTGTCCTCGAAGGCCACGCCCACAATCCTGCGCAGTTCCTCCACCTCGAAGTCCCTGATGTCCACGCCGTCGATGCTGATGGCCCCGCTGGTGACGTCGTAAAGGCGCGGCACCAGCTGGATCAGCGCACTTTTTCCGCTGCCCGTGATGCCAACCAGGGCCATGGTTTCCCCGGGCCTGACGTCGAGGTTGATGTCCTTGAGGATCGGCTTGTCCGAGGCATCCTCGAAGGCGAAGGTTGCGTTGGTGAAGTGGAGCGCACCGGCCAGTTCGCCTGGCCGCCGGGGCTCCGCGGGGCTGCTGATGGTGTTCCGGGTGTCCATCACTTCGTAGTGGCGGTCGACGGCGGTCTTGGCGGTAAGTGCCATGGCCAGCAGCATGCCGGAGAACTCCACGGGGGAGGCGATGACTGCCGCAGTGGCGAAGAACGCCACCAGGGCGCCGATGCTCAATTCGCCGCTCGCGCACAGCATGACACCCACCACGAGGCCGGCACCCAGCGCCAGCTCGGGAAGCAGGGTGACCACCAGGGTGAACGTTGCCTGGTGGCGTGCCTTCTCAATCTCCGTCTGGCGCAGTTCCTCAGCCTGCTCGTTGAAATTCTCCAGGGCTTCCCGGCTCCGCCCAAACGCCTTGAGCACGCGGATGCCGTGGACGGATTCCTCCACCGTGGTGGCAAGGTCGCCGGCCTGGTCCTGGCTGCGCCTGGCCACCTTGCTGAACCGGGTACGGAACCGGAAGCTGTTGATGATGATGGGAACGGCGGCGGCAAGGAAGATCAGGGCCAGCTGCCAGCTCATCGCGAACATGGCCACGATGCCGATGACCACGGTCAGGGTGGTGACCACCAGCATGATGGCGCCGAAGGCCATCCACCGCCGGAGGAAGTTCAGGTCGGTCATGGCACGGGACAGCAGCTGCCCGGAGCCCCACCGGTCGTGGAAGGAGACGGTCAGTTCCTGGAGATGGTCATAGAGCGACACCCGCATCCGCGTTTCCACGGTGGTGGCAGGGTTGATCACGAACTGTCGGCGCAGGGCCACCAGTCCCGCTTCGGCGACTCCCAGTACCAGGATGACGCCTGCAGAGGTCCAGACCGCCTCCGTCGAACCCCCGGGCTGCAGGGCAGTGTTGACCAGGACCCGCAGCACCTGGGGGATGGTCAATGCCACCACACTGGCCAGAAGTGCGCAGAGAAGGCCGAGCAAAAGCCGGGGGATGATGGGCCGGACGTGCGGATAAAGACGGCTGATGGATCGGAAAAAGGGAGTCTGCTTGGCCATGCCCGCTTCTCAAGCTCTAAAACGAATGTAGTTTCCTCTAGCAACAACCCTAAGCCATTGAGTGAGACGATTCACAGGGATGCCGCGGCCCTCTGACTGCTTCCCCAGTTATTGCACCCTGTAATGCGACGCTCAGCTGGGGGAGGTCAAGGTCAGCAGAACAGCCTCCGGCTTGCAGGCGATCCTGACGGGGGCGAAACGCGAGGTGCCGATCCCGCCGGAGACGTTGACCGGCGTCGTGCTTCCGTTGCTTGACCAGTCGTTGAGGCCCTTGGCCCGCCAGGTCGGAATGTCGCAGTTGGCGATGATGGCGCCGTAACCGGGGAGGCACAGCTGGCCGCCGTGCGTATGACCGGCCAGCAGCAGGTCCGCACCGTCCTCCGTAAAGTGGTCCAGCACCCGCTGGTACGGCGCATGGATGACGGCAATCCGGAGGTGGTCATTCGAATCCTGGTTGACCGTTCCCCGGGGCCAGCCGGCATACCGTTCCCGCTTCAGGTGCGGATCATCGACGCCGGAGAAATCGAAGCGCATGCCGTTGAGGACAACCGACTGGTGACGGTTGGTCAGGTCCACCCAGCCGCTCATGCCAAACCCTGAACGCAGGCGCGGCCAGTCAAGGGCAACAGGTTTGGGCTTCACCTTGGACGGTCCCAGCAAGTAGGACGCGGGATTCTTCGGGCTGGGTGCGAAATAGTCGTTGGAACCCGGGACGAAGACGCCGGGGAACCGCAGCAGCGGCTTCAGGGCATCCAGCAGCGGGTCCACTGCTTTGACGTGGCTGAGGTTGTCGCCTGTATTCACCACCAGGTCCGGCCGGAGGTCGGCAAGTGACCCAAGCCAGTCAGCCTTCTTCTTCTGCCCGGGCACGAAGTGGATGTCGCTCAGGTGCAGGATCCGGAAAGGGGCCCTGCCGGGCGGGAGGATGGCCAGGGTTTCCTCGCGGAGGACGAATTGGTTCTTCTCCCACAGGCCATACCCGAAAGCGGCCATTCCGGCCGCGGCCCCGGCTCCGGCAGTGACGGCAAAGCCGCGCCCGATTGAACGGGCGCGGCTTGCCAGGCTATCGATATTCATGCGTGTTTAGCCGTTTCCCTTGCCGTTGCCGTTGCCGTTCCCATTGCTGGTGGGGGCGGGCGCCGGTGCCGGCGCCTGGGTGACCGGCGCCTGCGTCGCCTGCGGGGCGGGGACAGGAGCCTGGGTTGCCTGGGGAGTGGTCCGTCCAGGCGTCGTGTTGGCGGTGGTGCCATTGATCATGTTGCTGGGAGGCGCGGGGAACGGGTTGGTCCCGTAGGCCGGAGCGATCTTGGTCATGAAGTTGGAGAACATCGGCCCGGCGATCATGTAACCGTCGATGCCCTGGTAAAACTTCCCGTTGACGGTGATGTTCTGTCCCGCGCGGCTCTGTCCGCCCAGGGGGTCACCGAACCAGGCGGCGGTGGCCAGGCCGGTGGTGTGGCCAACAACCCAGGTGGAACCGTTGTTGTTGGACGTACCGGTCTTGGCGCCGATGGGGAAGCTGGTCTTGGTGGAAAGCCGCGGCTGGATCAGTGCGCCCGAGCCCCGGTTCATGACTTCCTGAAGCGCGTAGTTCACGCCGCGGGCGACCTCGGGCTTGATGGCATCGCGGCAGCTGCTGGACTGCGCCGGGAGCTGCTTGCCGGTGGCGTCCACAACCGAGGTGATGGCGATGGGTTCGCAGTACTTGCCGTCATTCGCGAAGGTGGCGAACGCGCTGGCCATCGTGAGCGGTGATGTCTGGGTGGAACCGAGCAGGTTGCCCAGCGTCATCATGTCCACCTTGGGGTGCGGCTCGCTGCCGTCTGCCGAGGGCAGTCCGCTGTGCAGGCCCACGGCGTCGACGATCTTCTGGATGCCGCAGAAGTCCAGCTGGGCCGCCGACGCGAACGTCACGGTGTTGATGGAGTTGTAGAGGCCCTCAAGGACGGTGAGCGGGCGGTACCACTGCGGCTCAGCGTTCTGGAGGTCGTCCGCTGCGCCCAAGGACTTCTGCGCCGTGTTGTACGCGCCGTTGACCTTGCCGCAGGTGTTCTTCCACGGGTAGTTGAGCGGATACACGCGCTGGGCTGCGTTGACCACCGTGTTCATGGTCTTCCCCTCATTGAGCCACTCAGCGAAGGTAAAGGGCTTCATGGTGGATCCGGGCTGGAAGCCGCCAACGCCGTTGAGGTCGTTGCCGTCCTTGTCCAGCTTGTCCACATTGAAGTTCAACTGGGAATCAAAGCCCTGGCCGGGCAGGAACGTGGTGTTCTGGGCCATTGAGACGATCTTGCCGGTACCCGGCTGCACGGACACCATCGAGGAGCCCCACTTATCGGGATTGGCCCCGGTGGCGGCGTTGACCTGCTCCTGGGCCGTGGCCTGGGCGTTGGGGTCAAGGGTGGTGGTGATGGTCAGGCCGCCGCCGTAGATGAGGCGCTGGCGTTCCTTGACGTCCGCTCCGTAAGCCGGGTTGTTCTCCAGCAGGTGCAGGATGTAGTCGCAGAAGTACGGGGCGGAAGCGGCGTATGCGCAGCCCTGCTTCGGCTGGGTCACCTTGGGCTCCACCGGCGTGGCCACGGCGGCCTGGTATTCCTCCGCGGTGATCTTGTTCTGGTCCTTCATCAGACCCAGCACCAGGTCACGCCGCTGCTTGGACTTCTCCGGGTTGGTGATGGGATCGAAGGCGGAGGGGCTGTTCACCAGGCCTGCCAGGAGCGCTGCCTGCGGCAGGGTCAGATCCTTGGCGGTGGTGCTGAAGAAGTAGTGGGACGCCGCTTCAATGCCGTAGGCGTCACGGTTGAAGAACACGATGTTCAGGTAGCCCTCAAGGATCTGGTCCTTGGTGAACTCCTTCTCCAGCGCGATGGAGAGCTTCATTTCGCGGAGCTTGTCGCCCACGCCCTTGTTGACGCCATTGAGCTTGATCTGGTCCTCTTCGCCGGCGGCTGCGAGGTTGGCGTTGAGGACGTTGTTGACGTACTGCTGCGTGATGGTGGACGCACCCTGCTTGTTGCCGCGGGCGGTGGCGACCAGCGCGCGGAGGATGCCGGTGGTGTCCACGCCGCCGTGCTCGTAGAACCTGCTGTCCTCCACCGCGATGATGGCGTTCTTCATGTTCGGTGAAATCTGGTCCAGCGGAACCTTGGTGCGGTTCTCCGTGTACACGCTGGCGATCTCGCTGCCGTCGGCAGCCAGGATCCTGGTGGTCTGGCTCGGCGGATCAACCTTCAGTTCCGCCGGAAGGGAATCGAAGAAATCGATGGAACCGCTTGCCGCGCTGCCGGAGACGGCGGCGGCAGGGACCAGCAGGCCCGCCACGAGGACACCGCAAATCGCGCTCACACCAAGGAAAAGAAGGATCTTACCCAGTGTGGTGGCAGTGTCGAATAAGGGGTTGTTGCGAGTCGCCATGTTTTCCACTTTACCGGCAAGGGCTACGCTTTCTCTCATGACCAAATGGGAGTACGCGACGATTCCGCTCATCATCCACGCCACAAAGCAGATCCTGGACCAGTGGGGAGAGGACGGCTGGGAGCTCGTCCAGGTAGTCCCCGGACCTGACGGCAACGGCCTTGTCGCCTACCTCAAGAGGGAGAAGCAGTAGCATGAGCACCCCCGCAGAAGCCCAGTCCAGCGCCGCAACGGCGCCGGTATCCGCCGTCGAGCAGCGCCTCGCTGAACTTGGCCTCACCCTTCCCGAGGTTGCCGCACCGGTGGCCTCCTACGTTCCCGCCGTCGTCTCCGGCAGCCACGTCTACACCTCGGGCCAGCTGCCGTTTATTAACGGCAAACTCGAAGCTACGGGCAAGGTGTCCGCCGGTACGGAAGGGTTCGCCGAGGAGCCCACCGTTTCCCCGGAGGACGCCCAGCGCTACGCGGCTGTCTGCGCGGTCAACGCACTGGCCGCCGTCAAGAGCGTCATCGGGGACCTTGACCGCATCACCCGCATCGTTAAAGTTGTGGGATTCGTCGCCTCGGACCCGACGTTCACGGGCCAGCCCGCGGTCGTCAACGGCGCCTCGGAACTGCTGGGCCGCGTCCTTGGCGACGCCGGGCAGCACGCACGTTCCGCCGTCGGCGTTGCCGTTCTTCCGCTCGACTCTCCCGTAGAGGTCGAGCTGATCGCCGAATTCAGCTAAGACCGGACACTTCCCTTGCCGCACCTCGCACGACGCCTTTTTGCACTGCCCCAGGATCTTGAAGGGGCAGCACAAAGCTGGCTCGAACACGGCGAGCGGACCCCCAGGGCCGCCCGTTACGCATCATCCGTAGTCCTCCTGCGTGATTCCCCCACCGGCCTGGAGACGTGGCTGGGTTACCGGCCCGGCTCTTCGCCGCTGGGGGTCCTCGCCTTCCCCGGCGGGTCCCTTGACCCGTCCGACGACGAGCCCATGGGTTGGCTGGGCCCGTCGCCGCAGCATTGGGCTGAGCAAATGGGAACGGACGACGTCGGGCTGGCGCGGCGCCACGTGGTGGGCGCCATCCGGGAGCTCTTCGAGGAAACCGGCATCCTGCTGGCCGGTCCGGACATGTCCAATACAGTCGAAGCGACGTCGACCTCCGAATGGATGCGTGCGCGCGTCGCGGTTGCGGACCAGGAGAAGACCCTGGCCCAGGTGCTGGGAAAGCGCGGGCTCTCCCTGCGGACCGACCTGCTCAAGTCACTGGTCAACTGGTGCAGCCCCGACTTTGCACACCGCAGGTTCGACACCCGCTACTTCGCCGCCACCCAGCCTCTTGGCCAGGAACCCTCGCTGCTTGAGGGCAAAGGCGTGTGGGGCAGGTGGGTCAACGCCGCGGAGGTGGTCCAGGAGCGCAACACCAGCAAGCTCGGTGACGAGGCCGGCCAGGAGAACACCGTGGGCCGTCCGCTGGGCGAACTGCTTGTCCCGGGTTCCGAAATCATGCTCGAGAAGATGGCGACGGCCAACGGCTGCATCGCCTATCTGAGCTACAAGCGCAAGCCGCACGTGTACCAGCCGTCCCTGGTTGAAGAGGACGGCAGGCTCATGCTCGAAGTCGAGGCAGCCAAGACCGTGGCGGGAGACCACCAGCGCGAGCGCTGATGCTTTGCCGGGCCGGAGTATAAACTCGTCACCACAGCCACACCGGGAGCAAGGGGGCGCGTTTGCGCGCAACGGTTAAGGACGTCGCGCGCCTCGCGGGGGTTTCGCCAAAGACGGTTTCGAACGTCATGAACGGAATTGTTCCGGTCAGCGGCCCCACCAGGTTCAAGGTGGAGCAGGCAATGGCGGAACTGGATTACGTCCCGAACCTCTCAGCCCGGGGATTGCGCAACGGCAGGTCTGGCGTCATTGCCCTGGCATTGCCTGACCTGGGCACGCCTTATTCCGCTGAAATTGCGCACAGCGTGGTGGAAGTAGCCCATGAACAGGGCTGGAGCGTGCAGATCGAGGAGACAGGGTCCGATCCCACCCGCGAGTACGAGTTGATGTCCCGCGCGCGGTCCAACTTGATAGACGGGCTCATCCTCAACCCGGTGGTGCTGGACGAGAGTGCCGTCAAAGTGGGCGTTGCCCTGCCGCCAGTGGTCCTGCTTGGGGAAGTGTCCCAGAAGCTGGCCGACCGGGTGTGGGTGGACAGCGTCGCCGCCGCCCGCGACATGACACTGGCGCTCGGCAGGACCGGCAGGCGGCGTATCGCAGTGTTGGGTGCCGCGGAAGGCCGAGGCTCGGCTGCGGCCGTCCTCCGCACCCGTGGTTACCATGCGGCACTCAAAGAACTTGGCATTGCCCGGGATGACTCCCTGATCATCCCCTGCGAAAAATGGAGCCCGGACACAGCGGCGAAAGCGCTGTCCACCTATCTTGACTCGCGCCCGCTTCCCGAGGCCTTGTTCTGCTTCACTGACTCCATGGCCATCGGAGCACTCAGCGTGCTGTGGAAACGCGGGATCAGGGTTCCGGACGATGTGGCCGTTGCCGGTTTTGACGATATTGCCGACGCTCAATACGCAGTGCCATCGCTGACCACTGTTTCCTTCGACAAGCGCCAGGTGGCCAGGGAGGCATTGCGCCTCCTGACAGAACGCATGGGCGACCGCGAAGGCCCACAGCGGGTTGTGGCCATCGATTACCGGATCGTGGAACGGGAGAGTACGGCCTCCCACGCTTCATCTTTTGCCACACCTTCGGGCTCCTAAGCGAGAGCGGCGCGTCACTTTGAGAACGCTAACAATTTTCCATTGCGGTAGTCATTACATCGATGTAATGTGAGGCGTGCGTCACAGCAGGTCCTTCGGGACAGTGGCTGCGGACAGGCAGCAACAACCGTTTGTGGCACGGAAATGACTTTCAGCGGACCCATCCAAAGGAGTGACGGGTGAAGCAGTTTGAGTTTTTCGAAGGCAGGCAGCTGTCAAGGCGCCGGCTGTTGTCCGGAACCGCAGCGTTGGGAAGCGTGTTCGCCGCGGCTGCCCTGTCCGGGTGCGGCGGAAATGCCTCCGCGGCGGCCCCCAGGGATATCCAGTTCTGGCATCTCCTTTCCGGTGGTGACGGCATCAAGATGCAGAACATGATCAGCAAGGTGAATGACGCCAACCCCGAGTTCAAGGTGCACCCGACCGTCCTTGCCTGGGGGCCGCCGTACTACACCAAGCTGGCCATGGCATCTGCCGGTGGCCGTCCCCCGCAGCTGGCCATCATGCATGCCAGCCGCGTTCCCGGCTATGCGCCCGGAGGCCTGATCGACCCGTGGGACTTGGACCTGTTGTCAGAGTTCGGGGTCACCAGCCAGAGCTTCGCGCCCAGGATCTGGGACAAGAGCCAAAACAACGGCAAAGTCTTCTCCATCGCCCTGGATTCGCACCCCTTTGTCATGTTCTACAACCGTGACGTGGCGGGAAAGGCAGGACTGCTTGGCAGCAACGGGCAGTTGCAGGAGGCGAAGTCCCCGCAGGAATTCATCAGCATCGCGCGGGAAATGCAGAAAGTGACCCAGGCGCACGGTCTGTCCTTCGGGTACCTCGGCAGCGGGTCACAGATGTGGCGCCTTTTCTACACCCTCTACCGGCAGCACGGGGCAAGCATGGAACTGACCCCCGGCAAACCAATGGTGGCCGACAACGAGGCCGCCGTTGAGTCCCTCGAGTTCATGACCTCACTGTTCGATGACACCATCGCGGCGCAAAGCGGCGACATCAGCACCGGTATCGCGGAATTCGCCCGGGGAGGAGCAGGCATGCTCTTCAGCGGCGTCTGGGAGCTTCCCACCTTTAAGAAGGCAAACCTGCCCGTTGACGCCGCCACCATCCCCACGCTGTTCGGAACGCAAGCCGCCTACGCTGACTCGCATTCCTTCGTGCTTCCCCGGCAGCTGAACGTCGATGACGCCAAGCGCCGCGACGTCTACAAATTCGTCAGCGACATCCTCAAAGGCTCGCTGTCCTGGGCCGAGGCAGGACATATCCCCGCCTACCAGCCGGTGGTGCAGTCCCAGGCCTACCGCGAACTCACGCCCCAGATCCACTACGCCAACGCTGCAGACATCATCGCCTACGACCCGGAGGCCTGGTTCAGCGGATCGGGCTCCGACTGGCAAACGTACTTTGCGGAGACCGTGCAGAACGTGCTCCTGGGCCGCGACAAGGCAACTGATGGCTGGGATGCCTTCGTGCGGCGCACCAACACCCTGCTTTCCCGTCCCAACCCGGTTTGAACCGCCAAGCGACACAGGAGTCCAAATGAGTTCCGTAGCAACATCACACAACAACGACGGGGCGGCGGGCCCGCTGCCCGGGCTGTCCCGCCAAAGAATGTCCAGGCAGGCGGGGTCCAGGACCGCCGGGTCCCGTTCCCAGGGAAGCCGGGACAACCTCAACGGCTGGGCCTTTGCCGCCCCGTTCCTGGCATTCTTCCTGGTCTTCCTCGTCTGGCCCCTCCTTTACGGGCTGTACATGAGCCTGACCGGCAAGTCCCTTACCGGCGCCAACGACAGCCTGATTGGGCTGGCGAACTACAGCGAAGCCCTCGCCGACTCCGACATGTGGCATTCGCTGGGCAACACCCTCTACTTCACGGTCATCAGCACTGTCCCGCTGGTGGTCGTTGCCTTGGTCATGGCCGCCTTGGTCAATGTCGGACTGCCCGCGCAATGGCTGTGGCGGCTTTCCTACTTTGCCCCGTACCTGCTGGCCTCCACTGTTGTCTCCCTGTTCTTCACCTGGATGTACAACCCCCAGCTGGGCCTGATCAACGACTCGCTGGCCAAAATAGGGCTGCCGAAAGTTGCGTGGCTGAACGACCCCGGCGTCGCGATGTGGGCGATCGTCATCGCCACACTGTGGTGGACGGTGGGCTTCAACTTCCTCCTGTACCTGGCGGCGATGCAGAACATCCCCGCCCAGCATTATGAGGCGGCGTCGCTGGACGGGGCCGGTGCCTGGCGGCAGTTCTTCTCCATCACCCTGCCGCAGCTGGCCCCCACCACTGTGATGATCGTGCTCCTCCAGATCCTGGCGTCGCTGAAGATTTTCGACCAGGTCTACCAAATGACAGCCGGCGGCCCCGGCGGCGCCACCCGGCCTGTGGTGCAGTACATCTTCGAAACCGGCTTCACCGGATACCGCCTGGGCTACTCGGCAGCCATCTCCTACATCTTCTTCGGACTGATCGTGGCGGTTTCGGTCATCCAGTTCCTCATCACCCGCCGCAGGAGTGCATAGCCATGGCAACTGAAACCCTCGCCCGGTTCCACGCCGTCCGCGCGGCGGCAGGAACGGCCGCAGGATGAGCCCCGGCCGCGTTGCGGTCCTGGCAGTCGCCGCCCTGCTGGCCGTCCTCTGGATGGTGCCCTTCGCCTGGGCAACCGTCACCGCTTTCAAGAGCGAAACTGATGCCGCCGCTCCGAAGATCAGCTGGATCCCGCCGTCGGGCTTCACCGCCGATGCGTTCGTCAAGGTGTTCCAGGACGGCAACATCCCGCTCTGGACCTGGAACTCCCTGTACACCTCGGCAGCCATCACAGTGATCACGCTGGTCATCTCAGCGCTGGTGGCCTACGCGCTGTCCCGCATCGACTTCCGGGGCAAGAAGGTCCTGATGACCGTGATCATCGCGTCCATCATCGTTCCACCGCCGGTCCTGATCATTCCGCTGTTCTACCAAATGGTGGCACTGCACATGATCGATACCTCCTGGGCCATCATCCTGCCGCAGGTCATCCACCCCGCCATGGTGTTCGTGCTCAAGAAGTTCTTCGACCAGATCCCGCGGGAACTCGAAGAAGCCGCGGTCATGGACGGCGCCAGCCGGATGCGGATCTTCCTCCAGGTCATCCTTCCGCTGTCCCGCCCCATCCTCGCGGCCGTGGCAATCTTCGTGTTCATCGGCGCCTGGAACAACTTCCTCTGGCCGTTCATCGCCACCAACGACGGGTCCGTCCTGACCCTCCCCGTGGGGCTGCAGACCATCAAAAGCGCCTACGGCATCCAGTACGCCCAGAACATGGCGTCCGCGTTGCTCGCGGCCCTGCCACTGATCCTGCTTTTCCTGTTCTTCCAGCGCCAGATCATCAAGGGCGTTGCGACGACGGGACTCGCCGGCACCTGACGCCCACCTTCGCTTTCCACCACCTGCCTGAAGTTCAACCAAGGAGATCATTCTTATGTCCCGCGCCAGAATCACCCTCGACCGCGACTTCACCATCGGCGAAGTGCCCCGGCGCCTTTTTGGCTCCTTCGTGGAGCACATGGGCCGCTGCGTCTACACCGGCATCTACGAACCGGGCCACCCGGAGGCCGACGAAAACGGCTTCCGCCAGGACGTCCTCAAGCTCGTCAAGGAGCTCGGCGCCACCGTGGTCCGCTATCCCGGCGGCAATTTCGTCTCCGGCTATGACTGGGAAGACGGAATTGGCCCCCGCGAAGACCGGCCGCGCAGGCTTGACGGGGCCTGGCACACCCTGGAAACCAACGCCTTCGGCCTTCACGAGTTCGTGGACTGGTCCCGCCAGGCCGGTACCGAAATTATGGAAGCCATCAACCTGGGCACCCGGGGAGTGGACGCCGCCCGCGCCATCGTCGAATACGCCAACCACCCGGGCGGCACCCGCCTTTCGGACCTGCGCGCCAAAAACGGCCACAAGGACCCCTTCAACATCAAGCTCTGGTGCCTGGGCAATGAAATGGACGGCCCCTGGCAGATCGGCCACAAGACGGCGGAAGAGTACGGTAAGCTGGCCCAGGAGGCGGCCAAGGCCATGCGGTTCGTCGACCCGGACATCGAACTGGTGGCCTGCGGAAGCTCCAACTCACGGATGCCCACGTTCGGAGCCTGGGAGCAGACCGTCCTGACCCACGCCTACGACGAAGTCGACTATGTTTCACTGCACGCCTACTACCAGGAGCATGACGGGGACGTCGGCAGCTTCCTGGCCAGCGCCGTCGACACCGACTACTTCATCGAATCGATCATTGCCACCGCCGACGCGGTCCGGGCCAAGGGCAAGCACAAGAAGCACATCAACCTGTCCTTCGACGAATGGAACGTCTGGTACCAGCGGGGCCTGGACACGGAGGACCAGCCGCACAACGTGACCAAGGCCGGCTGGCGTGAACACCCGCGGGTCATCGAGGACAAGTACAACGTCACGGACGCCGTCGTCGTCGGAACGTTGCTTAACTCGCTGCTCCGGCACGGCGACCGGGTAAAGATCGCCAACCAGGCGCAGCTGGTCAACGTCATCGCCCCCATCTTCAGCGAGGAGAACGGTCCGGCCTGGCGGCAAACAATCTTCCACCCGTTCTCCAGGATGGCGGAACTGGCGAAGGGCCAGATCCTGCGGTTGTCCGTCGACTCCGACAAGTACACCAATACCCGGTTTGGCGATACGGACCTGGTCGATGTCAGCGCCACCTGGAATGAGGAGACGGGCCGGGTGGCCTTATTCCTCGCCAACCGCGGGCTCGAGGAGGCGGCGGACGTGGAGGTCAGCCTGCGGGGCTTCGACGCACAGCGGGTGGTCAGGGCGGAAGTACTGGAAATCCCTGACGGCGGCGACCGCTTCACCATCAACAACCAGGATAACCAGGACCGCGTGGGCCTGAAGCCGCTGGAGGGTGCCAAGGCAAACGGCTCTGAGCTGCGGCTCAGCCTTCCTGCGTTGTCGTGGGCCGTCGTCGAACTGGACGTGGTGAAGAACTGACTCCCGCATCCGCGCAACAAAAAAGGCCGCCCCGTGGGGCGGCCTTTTCTGTATGGTCCTAGCGGGAGCGCTGGCGGAGGCGCTGCATGTCCAGGATCACCACGGCGCGGGCCTCGAGCCGGAGCCAGCCACGCTGGACAAACTCGGCCAGGGCCTTGTTGACGGTTTCGCGGGAGGCACCCACCAGCTGTGCCAGTTCTTCCTGCGTGAGCTCGTGCGCCACCAGGACGCCGTCGGTGGCCGGACGGCCAAAGCGGTCGGCAAGGTCCAGCAGGGCCTTGGCCACGCGGCCCGGGACGTCCGAGAAGACGAGGTCCGAGAGGGAGTCGTTGGTGCGGCGCAGGCGGCGGGCCAGGGCCTGCAGCAGCTGGGCCGAGACCTCGGGGCGGGTGCGCAGCAGGGCGTTCAGGCTCTCGTTCTTGAGCCCGGCCAGCCGGGTTTCGGACACCGCGGTGGCTGTGGCGGTGCGGGGGCTGGGATCAAACAGCGCCATCTCGCCGAAGAGCTCGCCGGGGCCGAGGATGGCCAGGAGCGACTCGCGGCCGTCCGGGGACGTGCGGCCGAGCTTCACCTTGCCGGAGACGATGAAGTACAGCTGGTCACCCTGGTCACCTTCACGGAACACTGATGCGCCGCGGGAAAGGTCCACCTCGGTGAGTTCGTCCGTCAGCAGCCGGAATGCGTCGTCGTCGAGCGTGGCGAAAAGGGGTGCTCGGCGCAGTACCTCGATGTCCATGAAATCTCCTGAGTAAAAGTATCGGCTGTGGGCGCTTTTGCCATTGTTTCAGAATTTTCAAGGTTCTGTGACGAACTTGGCATGGGAAACGCCCGCAGGCGGCCCGCTGACGGTCCGCCGGAGGCCGCTGCACCCCACAGAAGATTGTCAGCGTCCGCCACTAGAATGGGGGTTCAACTGTAAATAAGGAGCCTTTGTGGTCGGCCTGACTGTCCTGGACGTTGTCCTGATCCTGGCGTTGCTGTCATACCTCGTCTACGGCCTCCGTAATGGGTTCCTGGTCACTGTCGGTGGCCTCGCAGGCTTTGCCGCCGGTGCCATCGCCGCTTTCTTTGCCGTCCCGCTGGTCAGCACCTTCGTTGAGGACTCCGGGTGGAGGCTCACCGCCATCATCGCTGCCGCCGTCGTCCTGATGGCACTGGGGCACGGCCTGGGAACCATGGTGGGGCGCCAACTCCGCGGCGTGGTGCGGATCAGGCCGCTCCGGGCGGTGGACCGGCTGGTGGGCGGGGCGCTGAACCTTGTAGTCTCCGCCCTGGTGATGTCCATGCTGGCATTCAGCGTCAGCTCCCTCGGCGTGCCCGTGGTGTCCCAGCAGCTGGCTGAATCCAAGGTGATCCGCTTCATCGACGGGCTGACGCCTACCCCGGTCAAGGCCACCATGGCGGAGCTGCGGTCCACGGTGATCGGCAACGGCATCCCCACGCTGCTCGAAGGGCTGGACCAGGGCCAGGCCGTCCAGGTGCCCAACACCAGCACCAATACACCCGCACTCAACAGGGCTGCCCAGTCCGTCCTGAGGATCGCGGGCACGGCCTATGAATGCGGCCAGAACCAGACCGGCAGTGGCTTCGTGGTCTCGGAAGACCGCGTGGTAACCAACGCGCACGTGGTTGCGGGTGTGTCGCAGCCGGTGGTGGAAATGCCCGACGGCGGCGCAATGCCCGGACGGGTGGTCTACTTCGATACCCGGCGCGACCTTGCAGTCCTGGCCGTGGACAACCTGCCGTCCCAGCCGCTGCAACTGAGCCGCGACCTGCCCGGGGGCAGCCAGGCTGCGTTCGCCGGGTACCCGCACGGCGGCCCGTTCCAGTCCAAGCCCGCCACCGTCCAGGACATCGCCACCGTCCTCGTCCCGGACATCTACGGCAACAATCCCGCGCCGGAGGACATCTACCGCCTTGCCGGGGACGTCCAGCCGGGCAATTCCGGCGGCCCGCTGCTCACCACCGACGGCCAGGTGGCAGGCGTAATCTTCGCCAAGGCAACCTCGGACGCCGAGGTGGGGTTCGCCATCACCATGAATGACCTGGACCCCGTCGCGGAGCAGGCGACGTCGCTGTCCTCGCCCGTCTCCTCCGGGCAGTGCATCCAAAAATAGGGCACTGCATCCAGACGTGAGGGCACCGCGTCGCTCCGGCTACAGGACCTCGGCCAGGTAGTCGATGGCGAGCTTGTAGCCGAACACTCCAGCGCCCACGATTACTGCCGCGCAGACCGGCGACAGGTAGGAGTGGTGCCGGAATTCCTCCCGCTGGTGCACGTTGGTGATGTGAACCTCGACGGCGGGAAGCTGCACGGCTGCCAGGGCGTCCCGAAGTGCCACGGAGGTGTGCGTGAAGGCGCCCGCGTTGAGGACGATTCCCACGGCGGCGCCCCGCGCTGAGTGGATGGCGTCCAGCAGGACGCCTTCATGGTTGGACTGGACGCACTCCACGGCGAATCCGTGGTTCTTCCCGGCGGCCGCAGCCAGCTGTTCGACGTCGGCAAGGGTGGAGGTGCCGTACTTTTCCGGCTCCCGCGTACCCAGCATGTTCAGGTTGGGGCCATTGATGACGAGGATGGTGCCGCGGCCGGCTTCGACAGTGGAGGAGGCTTCAGTCATGACTGCAAATCTATCGGTTGGCCCTCCCCGCCGCGCATTCTTACGAAGAATGCGCGCCGGGAACCGGCTGGAGCGCTGTGACCTTCAGCAGTACTGCGTGCTCCGGGTTGAGGATGGGCATGGGCAGCCCCACTTCTGCCAGGAACCTGCCGCTGGCTTCTGCGCCGCCGGCCACCCAGGCGGGCGGCTCGGCCTGCGTGTACGTGTGGGCGTAGTCGGCGTCATCCTGGGTGGGGAAGAGCACTTCCACCCGGTAGCTGCGGCCGGCGTCGAGCCCCGGGATGCCGATCCTGCCGGGGGCCTCGGCGGCCGAGGTGCGCGTGCTGACCAGGGCGAACAGCGCCGCCGTCGTTCCTTTCTGCACTTCAATGCTTTCCCCGGCAGGGCCGGCTGCCACGCCGTGCAGGAGCAATGAGTCGTCGGAGAGGTCGGCGTGGACCCGGCGGCCGCTGTGGATCAGGTCCCGGTGCTCCTTGTACAGTCCCACGATGCGCCGCAGCTCTTCGCGATCCTTGCCCTGGACGCCCCGGATGTCCCATTCCATGCCGAAATGTCCGAACAGTGCCGTGATGGCCCGGAAGGACAGGTCGTGGGTGCGGGCCGTGGTGTGCGAGGTGGTGGGGCCGATGTGGCTGCCCATCAGTTCGGGCGGAACCACCGCGCCGGTCCAGCGCTGGATGGTCTGCCGCTCCAGCGCGTCGTTGCAGTCGGAAGCCCAGACGCGGTCCGTCCGCTCCAGGATGCCCAGGTCGACACGTCCGCCGCCGGACGAGCAGCTCTCAATTTCGACGCCGGGGTGGGCCTTCCGGAGTTCGTCAAACAACCGGTACGCGGCCAGGGTCTGTGCGTGGACCGACGACCGGCCGGCGTGGCCGTGTTCGGCCAGGTCACGGTTCTGGTCCCACTTCAGGTAGCTGATGTTGTTCCCGGCCAGGAGCGCATCGATCCGGTCGAAGACGTACTGCCACGCCTCCGGGTTCACCAGGTCGATGACGTGCTGGTTGCGCCACTCCAGGGGCAGCCGGCCGCCGTCCTTGTGCGCGGCGGCGGAGGGGCCCACGATCCAGTCCGGGTGCGCCCTGGCGACGTCCGAGTCCAGGTTCACCATTTCCGGCTCGACCCACAGCCCGAACTCCATGCCGCGCGAGGTGACCGCGTTGATCAGCGGGGCCAGCCCGTCCGGCCAGACGGTCCCGTCGACATACCAGTCTCCCAGACCGGCGTGGTCGTCACGGCGGCCACGGAACCAGCCGTCATCAAGCACGAAACGCTCCACGCCGAGGTCGGCCGCGGACTCCGCCAGTTCAATCAGCGTGTCCAGGTTGTGGTCAAAGTACACCGCCTCCCACGTGTTGAGCACCACGGGGCGCGGTTTGCCTGCGGGCAGGCCGGTGGACGCTGCGGGCAGCACGTGGTGGGGGCGGGAACGGAACCAGCTGTAGAAGGCTTCGGTGATGCCGTCCAGGCCGCGGTCCGAGTAGGCGGCGAACAGTGCCGGGGTGGTGTAGCTGCCACCCGGTTCCAGGGTGGCTTCCGACGGGCCCAGCAGTTCCGAGCCGCCGATCATGGTCCGGCCGTCGCCGATGGTGTCCGCGAACTGTTCGTGGTTGCCGCTCCAGGCCAGGTGCGTCGCCCAGACTTTGCCATGCCGGTTGCCGAAGCCCTGGGTGCCGGCGGCGAACAGCAGGGAGGAATCGTGGCCGGTGCGGCCGTGCCGGCCGGTCCGGACCCAGGTGCCTTGCTGGATCCGGTGCCGCTGCGGGTGGCGTTCCCGGCACCAGCGCCCGGTCAGGTCCAGGAGCTCGACGGCGTCCGGTGCCACCGGGAGGACGGTGGCCAGCTCGTCCACCTGGAACGGGGTGGTTCCATCATTGGTGACGGTGTGGCGCAGTTCCAGCAGGCCGCCGTCGTGAAGCTTAAGGGAGGACGAGACGCTGAGCCCGGCGTCGGCGTCGGCCTGGACGATGGTGGCGGCGGCACCCTCAGTGTTCACGGACGTAACGCGGAGGCGGGACGAGAAATCGAAGCCGGCGGCGTCGGCGGTGATCCGATGGCCGCGCAGGGCCGGCAGGCCCCGCCAGGCGGAAGCGGCCGAGGGGAGGAGGCCGGCGGGGACGTGGGCGTCAATGGAGGAATGCCCCACGGGAGCGCCCAGGATGCCGAGGTCCGGCACGTGTGCTCCCAGGTCGGCGCCCCAGTGGATGACCTCGGCCTCCCCGCTGTCGAAGCTGACCAGCAGGCTGGTAGGAACGGAGGTACAGGGGGTCCATCACTTCTCCTACTGGGATGTCGAATGTGCTCGGCGGTTTACCGGAACAAGGCCACCATCCCGCGGCGGCGGGGATGGTGACCTTTACTGTGAGGGAATCTTCCCTCATGGAGAGCCTTGCAGTTACTCCTTGACGGGGATGGACTGCGACTTCAGGGCTTCGATGGTTTTCGCCTGACCGTTCTTGAGGGCATCCAGAAGGGTACCGTTGCCGCCCGTTGCCTTGCCGAAACCGTCGGAAACGTCAGTGTACGTCTTGGTCATGGTGGGCCCCCAGGTGAAGTTGGGGTTCACATTGGAGGACGCTTCGGCGAAGACGTCGTAGATCTTCTGGCCGCCGAAGTAGTCCACGCCGCCGGAGAAGGCGCCGAGTTCCTTGGCAGACTTCGCGGCGGGGTAGAGGCCGCCGAGCTTATTGGCCAGCGCCAGCGCTTCAGGATCGGTGTTCAACCACAGGGCGAACTTGGAGGCTTCATAGGGGTGCTTTGAGCCCTTCAGGACTGCGGTGGAGGAACCTCCCCAGTTGCCTGCGGCCTTTCCGCCGGCTTCCCACTGCGGCATGGGGGCAACCGCCCACTTCCCGGCCGTATCCGGCGCCCCGCTTTGCAGGGTTGAGGCACCCCATACGGCAGAAACCCAGGTCCACTGCTGGCCCTTGTTGAAGGAGGCATTCCACTCGTCGGAGAAGGAGGGCAGGGTGGATACTTCGCCCTTCTCCAGGAGCTTCTGCCAGTAGTTGGCCACCTTCTCGGACTCCTTGCCGGTCAGGTTGACCTCCCACTTGTCGTTGGCGTTGGAGAACCACTGCCCGCCTGCCTGCCACACATTGCCGGCGAACCAGTTGACGTCGCTGCGGGGGAAGTTGGTGATGTAGGAGCCGCGGGCCTTGATCTGCTCAGCTGCTGCAGCGTATTCGTCCCATGTGGTGGGGACCTTGATGCCCGCCTCCTTGAAGAGGTCGGCCCGGTAGAACATCGCCATCGGACCGCTGTCCTGCGGGATCGCGTAGACGGCCTTGTCCTCCCCGAACGTGACCTGGCCCCAGGTCCAGTCGACGAACTTGTCCTTTGCGCCTGCGACTCCCTCACAGGCCGCGATGTTCTCCAGCCCGTCCTGGACCCGGAAGTTGGGCAGCGCATCGTATTCGATCTGGCCCAGGTCCGGGGCGTTACCGGCCTGCAGTTGGTTGAAGAAGTTCTGGTATGTGCCCGAGTTGCCGTTGGGGCCTGTCTGGACCTTTACCTTGATGTCCGGGTGGTCCTTGTTCCAGAGGTCCACCACCTTGTCCATGCCGGGTACCCAGGTGGTGAATGACAGTTCGACCGGTCCGGAGGAGGGCTTGCAGGACGTGTCCTGGGACGCGGAGGTGCTTCCGCCGCTGGAGCAGCCCGCAAGGGACAGCGCCGAGACTATGGCAAAGGCGGCAGTGGCTTTTCCGTAACGCACGCGCATTTCTATTCCTTATTAGTGGGGTGGGTGTCCCGGGGCGGGGCGCCGCGGGACGTGTAATGGGGGGAATCTGCAGGGGTTATTTGACGCTTCCGGCGCCCAGGCCGCTGCTCCAGAAGCGCTGCAGCGCCAGGAACGTCGCGATGAGCGGAAGGATCGACACCAGGGCGCCCACGATGACCAGGACCCGCAGCTCCGGAATCTGGCTGATTTGGCTGTTCCATGCGTAGAGTCCCAGCGTGACCGGGAACAGGGCCTGGTCCCGCAGCATGATCAGGGGCAGGAAGAAGTTGTTCCAGATGGCGACGAACTGGAACAGGAAGATGGTGACCAGGGCGGGCGCCATCAGGCGGGTGGACACGGTAAAGAACGTCCTGGCTTCCGAGGAACCGTCGAGGCGTGCAGCCTCCAGCAGTTCCGTGGGAACACTGGCAGCGGCATAGATCCGCGCGAGATAGACGCCGAACGGGCTGACGAGGCTGGGCAGGAAGACGGCCCAGAGGGTGTTGGTCAGTTTCACCTGGCTGAAGATCAGGAACAGGGGGAGGGCCAGGGCTGTGGCAGGCACCAGCACGCCGCTGAGTACGACATTGAAGATGGCTTCCCGGCCGCGGAATTCGTACTTGGCCAAGGCATAGCCGCACATGGCGGCGATGACGGTACCCAGCAGGGCGCCGAGGCCGGCGTAGAGCGCACTGTTCAAAAGCCACCGGCCAAAGACCCCGTCGCTGTAGGTGAAGAGGTTGCCAAGGTTGGCAAAGAACGTGGAGATGGAGTCCGCAGTGAACCAGAGCGGCGCCGTTCCGGTGATGTCACCTCCCGTTTTCGAAGAGGAGACCAGCAGCCACCAGATGGGGGTCAGGAAGTAGAGCGTGAAGACACCCATGATGAGCATCGCCGCACCGCGGGACATGATGCTGTGCCGTGGGCCCCGGGGGCTGCCGGATACGGGGGCCGTCTTCTTGGTTGTGGTCACGGCTGTTGCTGCGCTCACTGGGAAACCTTCCGCTGGGTCGCCTTGAGGAAGACGAAGGAAAGAACGAATGTGGCCAGCGCCAGCACCACGGAGAACGCTGCTGCCAGGCTGTAGTTCGGCACCGACGCTGTTGTGTAGACGGCGAGGTTCGGTGTGAACGTGCTGCTGATGGCGGAACTGAAGCTGCGAAGGGTCTGCGGCTCGGCAAGGAGCTGGAGGGTTCCGATGATGGAAAACACTCCGGTAAGGATGATGGCCGGGACCACGAGCGGTATCTTGATCCGCCAAGCGATCTGCAGGTTGCTTGCGCCGTCCAGTTTTGCTGCCTCGTAGATCTCCGTGGGGATGGCCAGCAGCGACGAGTAGATGATCAGCATGTTGTAGCCGACGTAGACCCAGGTCACGATGTTTGCGATGGCCCAGAGGACCAGGTCTGCCGAGAGGAAGTTCACCTGTGACGTAACGGCGCCGAAGGGGGAAAGCGAGGGCGAGTAGAGGAAGCCCCACATGATCGCGGCGATAACGCCCGGTACTGCGTAGGGGGCGAAAAACGCCAGCCGGAAGAACTTCTTGCCCTTCAGCAGGGGTGAATCGAGCAGCAAGGCAAACAGGAGGGCAAGGCCAAGCATGATGGGCACCTGGACCACTCCGAAGAGCAGGACGCGGCCCACGGATTCCCAGAATTCGGTGTTCTGGAACACCTGCTGGTACTGGACGAGTCCGCCGAAGACCTGTTGCGGAGGCCCGAAGGTGCCCTTGCGTTCCACTGTGAGGAGGGATTGCACCACGGCGAAGACGATCGGCACCGCATAGAAGGCCAGGAAGAGCAGGCCGAACGGCGCAACGAACAGGAGGACGGCGCGGCGCTGGGCGGCCGACGTCCTGGGTTTCCGGGCTGGCGGTGCCCCCGCGGCCATTGCCGGAGCAGTTTGGTGTCTAGTCACTTTCATCATCCTTAAGGCCGGTGATGCGGCCAGTGGTTGGGGGTGCTGAGCTGTTGCTGCGGACGACGCGTACGGTGCCGGCAGGAATGACGACGGCCGTGGAGACTTCTTCCCCCGCGATCAGTTCGTATCCGTGTGCAGGGTATTTGTGCTCATCGTCCGAGTGGTTGATAAGGAAGGTGTACGTGTGTTCCGCGTCTGACCTGGCAATGACTTCCAGGCCTGCCGCGGTTGCCTGCACAGCGACACCGGCTTCGGCGGCGGCTCCGGCCACAACCTCGCGGAGGGCTTGGGAGTCGAGCACTGTGCCGATGTACCAGGCGTTCCCGGCGCCGTACCGGTTGCGGGTCACTGCCGGGGTGCCGGCGAGGTGGCCCTCGGTGAAGGATGCTTTTGCCTCCGCGCCCTCCAGGCGCAGGGCCTCGGCCCACAGGGCGGCCTTGGCTCCGGTATCCAGCGGCAGGAGCTGTCCGGGCGGCATGGGCAGGAATTCCTCCGAGCGGACGCCGAGGAGTTCCCGGAACGCGCCCGGGTAGCCGCCGGTCAGTACTGTGTCGTTTTCGTCGACAATGCCGCTGAAATAGGTAACCACAGCGTGGCCTCCGTTGCTGACGAAGTCTGCCAGGGCCGCCGATTCCTGTTCCCGGACGAGGTAAAGTCCGGGAACCAGTGCCAGCTTGTAGCCTGAGAGATTGGAGCCGGGGGGCACGATGTCCACCGTGATGCCGTTTTCCCAGAGCGCTTTGTAGAGGGAGTGCACCTGGTCCAGGTAGCGTACGTCCGAAGAAGGGTGCGACTCCTGGTCGTAGGCCCACCACGCTTCCCAGCTGAAAACCATTGCAGCTTCGGCCTTCACCGTGGTGACGGCCACCCCGGCGAGCATTTCGAGGATGTGGCCGAGCTCTTTGACTTCCCGCCAGACCCGCGAGTCTGTCCCGGCGTGGGGGAGCATGGCCGAATGGAATTTCTCGCTGCCCTGGACGGAGGCCCGCCATTGGAAGAAGCAGAGTCCGTCCGCTCCGCGCGCCAGGTGGGTGAGCGAGTTGCGGAGCATTTGGCCGGGGGCCTTGGCGATGTTGCGGGGCTGCCAGTTCACAGCAGAGGTGGAATGTTCCATCAACAGCCAGGGCTGGCCCTGGGCAAGTCCGCGGGTGGCGTCTGCGGCGAAGGCCAGCTCCACCGTGGGGTCCTCGAGCCGGTGGTCGAGGTAATGGTCGTTGGCGATGACGTCCATGTGGGGCGCCCACGCCCAGTAGTCCTGGTTGCGGATGTGCGCGGCGACCATGAAGTTGGTGGAGACCGGGATGCTGCTGTTCTTCCTCAGCACGTCCGCCTCCGCCTGGTAGTAGCCAAGCAGTTCGTCGGAGCTGAAGCGGTGGAAGTCGAGCAGCTGGGTGGGGTTGTTGGTGGAGACCGTGATTCGCGGGGGCAGGATTTGCTCCCAGGCCGAGTAGCGCTGGGACCAGAACGTGGTGCCCCAGGCGCTGTTGAGTGCCTCCAGGGTGCCGTAACGCGCGGCAAGCCAGGTGCGGAAAGCGGCGGCGGAGACATCGCAGTAGCAGAGGGCGTTGTGGCATCCCAGCTCGTTTGAAACATGCCACAGCCGCACTCCAGGGTGCGTGCCGTACCGTCGTGCTACTTCGTCCACCAGCCGAAGGGCATACTCCCGGTAGCGCGGGGAACTCGGGCACCATGCCTGACGGCCGCCCGGCCATGCCCGGACCCCTGCTGCGGACTCCGGGAGGATTTCCGGATGCAGGGTTGTCAGCCATGCAGGGGTGGATGAGGTCCCGGTGCCGAGGTTTGCCCCGATGCCGTTGGCGTGCAGCAAATCCAACACCTGGTCAAGACGTTCAAAGGAGTAGGTCCCCGGGGAGGACTCCAGTTCGGCCCAGCCAAAAATGTTGACCGCGACGAGATTGACCCCCGCCTCTTTCATGAGCCGGACGTCTTCCTGCCAGACGGCGGGATCCCACTGCTCCGGGTTGTAGTCGCAGCCGTAAACGAGCTGTCCGTTCCCGGAAAGCTCGGCAACTGACGTTTTGGTGGGGCTCAACCCTGCTCCTTCGGCTTGCGGCAACGTGCAAGACGGGGAAGCCCCTACTCTTGGACGCAGTTGTCTCAACGATCTCTGTGAACGTTCCCAGAGACGCATCGAGAATGGTGATGCAGGTCATCTGGGAACGTTCCCAGAGTATGGTGGCGGAGAGGGCCGTGTCAATGCCTGCGGGAAGACGTACCCCGTCCAGACTCCGCTACAGTACAAATATGTCGCTGACACGCACCCGTGCCCGCCGCGCCACCATCAACGATGTCGCGGACGCTGCCGGGCTTTCCAGAGGGACCGTTTCACGCGTCATGAACGGGGAAAAATACGTCTCCGACGAGGCCAAACAAGCCGTGGAAGAAGCCATCGCCCGGGTGGGATACGTCCGCAACAACGCTGCCCGCAACCTGGTCACCCAGGAATCCCGGGCCATCGGGCTGATCATTCACGAACCCCACTCGCTGTTGTTCGAAGACCCCAATATTGGCTCCATCCTGCTGGGCGCCAACGAGGTGCTGTCGAAGGCTGACTACCAACTGGTTTCGCTGATCATTGATTCGGACCGCGACAGCCGCAGGGTGGCGGACTACCTCCGGGGCGGCCTGGTTGACGGTGCCGTCATCATCTCAGCGCGCGCCTCCGACCCCATCGCGGCAGCCATAGCGGACATTGGCTTGCCCGCGGCCTTTGTAGGCCACCCGGAAGGGACCCCCGCGCTGCCGTACGCCGCCATTGACAATGTTGAGGCCGCCCGCAGCATCACCAAAAGGCTGCTGGAAACAGGGCGGGAACAGGTAGGCATGATCGCCAGTGCCCTGGATCGCGACTCGGGAAAGGACCGGCTTGCCGGCTTCCGGGCCGCGATGGGCGACCGCTTTGACCCGAACCTGGTGGTGGAGTACCCCTTGTACACCTACGCTGCCGGGCTGGAGGGAATGCAGGAACTGCTCCTGCGCGCTCCCCACCTGGACGGAGTTTTCGCGGCCTCGGATGCCGTGGCGGCCGGGGCCATGACGGCATTGCAGGAGGCTTACCGTCGGGTCCCGGAGGATGTGGGAATTGTGGGTTTCGACGACAGCAGCTGGGCCCTTCGCTGCAGGCCCCAGCTGTCCACCGTCCGCCAGCCGGCTGACCTTTTGGGGAGCACCGCCGCTGAACTCGTCCTGGCGCAGCTTCAGGGGCTTCCGGGTACGCCGCGGGTCCTCGAGACCACCATCATGTGGCGCGGGTCAGCCTGACCGCGCTTACACGGGCACTACGCGCAGCTTGGCCCGTTCGCCAAGGACGCGCTGGGCCTCGGCGCTGAGCCCGGCATCACTGATGACCTCATCCACGTCATCGAGTGCTGCGATGGAGCTGATGCCCAACATGCCCCACTTGGTGTGGTCGGCAAGGACCACGGTCTTCCGTGCGGCTGCCACGAACGCACGGTCCGTCTCGGCTTCGAGCAGGTTTGGAGTGGTGAACCCGGCGTCTGCATCCATTCCGTGGACGCCCAGGAACAGGACGTCCAGGTGCAGTTGCTTGAGGGCTCCGGTGGCGATCGGGCCAACCAGGGCGTCCGACGGCGTGCGTTCGCCGCCTATCAGGATCACGGTGGACCCGCCGGGGTGGAAGAGATCGGCAATCCGCATCGAATTGGTCACCACGGTGATGCGCGGGCCGCCGGTTAATTCCCGGGCCAGCGCCCACGTGGTGGTGCCTGCGCTCAAGCCGACCGCCATGCCTTCCTGCACCAACCCCGCAGCGGCCACGGCAATGGCACGCTTCTCCGCCGTCAGCTGTGTGGATTTCAGCTCGAAACCGGGCTCATGGGCACTGGTATCCCCGGGAAGTTTCGCCCCGCCGTGGATGCGCTCCAGTTTCCCGCCCTCTTCAAGCTGCTCAATGTCCCGCCGCACCGTCATCAGCGACACACCCAGCTGCGCGGCCAGGTCCGAAACCCGCACCACCCGCTCCCGCTGGACAGCATCCACAATGGCCTGGTGGCGGGCAGCTGCAAGCATGTGAGCGGATTCCTTCATCGAGGGTTGCGGGGTTTGCTCCCAGCATACGGCGACGGCGCCACCCAGGCCGGGCGGCGCCGTCGTCAAACCATGCCTACTTCCGCAGGGACGCTGCGATCTGCTGCATGATGGTGGGGTCCGAGAGCGTGGTGGCGTCGCCCGGATCGCGGCCCTCGGCCACGTCCTTGAGGAGCCGGCGCATGATCTTGCCGGAACGGGTCTTGGGCAGTTCGGGCACCACCAGGATGTTCTTGGGCTTGGCGATGGGCCCGATTTCCTTGCCCACGTGGTTGCGCAGTTCCTGGACAGTGGCGTCACCGTTGTTCGCGGCGTCGCCGCGCAGGATGACGAACGCCACCACGGCCTGGCCGGTGGTTTCGTCCGTGGCACCCACGACGGCGGCCTCCGCCACGGCCGGATGGCTCACCAGGGCGGACTCGATCTCGGTGGTGGAGAGCCGGTGCCCCGAGACGTTCATGACGTCATCCACCCGGCCCAGCAGCCAGATGTCGCCGTCCTCGTCCCTCTTGGCCCCGTCCCCGGCGAAGTACATGTTCTCGAAGCGCGACCAGTAGGTGTCCTTGAACCGCTCGGGATCGCCCCAGATGCCGCGCAGCATGGACGGCCAGGGCTCGCGGATGACCAGGAACCCGCCGTGGCCGTTGGGGACCGATTCGCCCATTTCGTCCACCACGTCCACGGCGATCCCGGGCAGCGGGACCTGGGCGGAGCCGGGCTTCGTGGCGGTGACCCCGGGCAGCGGGGCGATCATCTGCGCGCCGGTCTCGGTCTGCCACCAGGTGTCGACGATGGGTGCCCTGTCGCCGCCGATGACCTTCCGGTACCACATCCAGGCTTCGGGGTTGATGGGTTCACCGACTGAGCCCAGGACGCGGAGCGACGAGAGATCGTACTTCGCCGGGATCTCCGAACCCCACTTCATGAAGGTCCGGATGGCGGTGGGCGCGGTGTAGAGGATGGAGACCTTGTACTTTTCCACGATCTCCCACCAGCGGCCCTGGTGCGGGGAGTCCGGGGTGCCTTCGTACATCACCTGGGTGGCACCGTTGATGAGCGGCGCGTAGGCGACGTACGAGTGTCCGGTGACCCAGCCGACGTCGGCCGTGCACCAGTAGACGTCCGTTTCCGGATGGAGGTCGAAGACCGCCCGGTGCGTGTAGGCCGTCTGGGTGAGGTAGCCGCCGGTGGTGTGCAGGATGCCTTTCGGCTTTCCGGTGGTGCCCGAGGTGTAGAGGATGTACAGCGGGTGTTCCGAATCGTGGCCCACGGCGGTGTGCTCGGCGGAGGCAGCTTCCACCGTGTCCGCCCACCAGTGGTCTCGGCCTTCCTGCCAGTCCACGTCCTGGCCGTTGCGCTTGACCACCACCACGTTCTGCACGGTGTGGCCGTCTCCATCTCCCTTGTGCGCCAGCGCGTCGTCGACGGCCGGCTTCAGGGGGCTTGGCTTGCCGCGGCGGTAGGTGCCGTCGGCAGTGACCACCAGCTTGGCCTCCGCATCATCGATGCGGGAACGCAGGGCTTCGGCGGAGAAGCCGCCGAACACCACGGAGTGGATGGCCCCGATCCGCGCACAGGCCAGCATGGTGATGACGGCCTCCGGGATCATGGGCAGGTACACGGCCACGCGGTCACCCTTGGCCACGCCCAGGGACTCGAAGGCGTTGGCCGCCTTTTTCACCTCTTCGGTCAGCTGTGCGTAGGTGTAGGTACGGGTGTCGCCGGGTTCGCCCTCAAAGTAGATGGCAACGCGGTCCCCGTTGCCGGCCTCGACGTGCCGGTCCAGGGCGTTATAGGCGGCGTTGAGTTCACCGCCCACAAACCACTTGGCGAAGGGCGGATTGGACCAGTCCAGCGCCTGGGTGAAGTCCTTGCTCCAGGTCAGCAGTTCCCGGGCCTTCTTGGCCCAGAACGCCGGCCGGTCGGCATCCGCTTCCCCATACTCGGCGGCGGTGACAACGGCGTCGGCCGCAAATTCCGGGGAAGGCGGGAAGGCCCGGGTCTCATGCAGCAGGTTCGCAAAGGCATCGCCCTGGTGGCCTTGCTGACCTGCTTACTGGGCGGAAGCGGAGGGAACGGTGGCCGTGGAGCTGGGAGTGTCCTGGGACATGTGAACCTCATCATTCATCGATCTTTGCCGCGCGGGACACCCGCACCGCAGGGCCCTCCGTTTGGCACGGCATTGGGCTCCAGCCGGGCGGGCGTACCGCAAAGAGCTGTTCCGCAACCTAGCCTAATGCTTGCCGCGCATCCTCTGTGCTCCCCGTCACACGTGCGGCCATGAGCGGCATTTTTTAAGCGGTGAATGGTGTCTTCATTACTCCTCCCAGGGCCACGGAGGCCTGCTCCAGCTAGTGATCAGCCAGGCTGTTGACTAGGCTGAGATGGAATTGTGACTTCATTTCGGACCGCTCCGGCCAGGTGCAAACATTGCCTGGACGGGCGCGGTCCGCATGTCAAGACGGCACGGTTTTCGGGTCCGGACCGGGCCCGGTGCCGCCACGCTAAGGAGAGCAGAATGAACCAGCAGAGCTTCGGCCAGCGAACGGCCCCGGACACCGAGGCGGGGTCCGGAGGCTCAGGATCCGCCGCTGTGGGACCAGGACACCCGACGGCCGCCGGCGACGCCGCCAAGGGACAGGCTGCAGGGCGTAACGCTGCCTCCGGAAAGATCGACCCCAACGCCAACCATGCGGTCCTCGGTCCGTTCACTGTGCGGGACCTGGCAGTTTTCGCCGGTACGTTGATTCTGTTCGTCGCGTCCCTGCTGCCCCTTTTCGGTGCCCGGTACAACCTGTGGAACCTGAACAACCTGTTCTTCCTGGGACTGGGAATCATCCTGCCGCTGATCGCCAGTGCCTTGTTCGCCGCCCGCCGGCTGGCCCCTGCCACCCGGATCCGGGTGGGCTCGCTCTCCATCGACCAGTTCGCCTCAGTGGTGGCTTCCTTTGCCGTCGCCTTTTTCTTCCTGTCAGTGGCCTCCGGATACGGGACCACACTGCTGGTGGGCCTGATCGGCTCCCTGGTCCTGTTCGCTGCCACGGTGCTGGGCCGTTTCCTGCCCTATCTGTCCGGTGACTTCAAGGACCGGCCCGAGATGCCGGCGCATGTCGTGGCCCGCGAAGCCGCGGTCCCGGCCCGGAAGCCGCGGGCCCCTAAAGCGCCCAAACCGGAGAGCAGCTCCAACCAGTCAAAGGGCGGCTTCAAGGGCGCCGGCATCTTCGGGGGTGCCGGTGCCGGCTCCTCCGCCGTCCAGCCGGGATCTGCCGGCCACAGCCCTGAGCCAGTCCGTTCCGCGCAGCCGCCCGCTACCGCTGCTGTACCCGTTGCCCCTGCAGGGGCTTCGAACGCAGGCGTTTCGAACGCAGGGGCCGCAAGCCCGGCAGCTGCGACTGCAGGAACCGGCAGTGCGGCAGCCGCCACCCCAGGAGCCGCCACCGCAGGATCCGGCGACACCCAAGGATCCGCGGGTGCCGCAGCTGCCGGTGCCGGGACCGGTGCTGCCGGGCGGCGGCGTCCGCGCCCGTGTCGACCGCGCCCGAAGCTTCCGACCGTACCCCCGCCGCCGTCGACGCCGGCCCGCCCACCCAGGCAGCCGACGTCGTCCGCCCTGCCTCTGCTCCCGTTGCGGAGGAGACCCAGTACGGGGATGTCCCCGCAGCTCACGCCCCCCAGGCGGCGTGGGAGCCGCCGGCTGCCACCGCCGTTCACCAGCAGGTCCGCGCCGACCAGCCCATCGGGGCAACGGTGGACCCGGCAAGCCGCCACGACGAGATGGACGGGCAGCCGATCCACGAGGCCTTTTGGTTTGCCGTTGCCCAGCACCGCACCGCCTTCGACCCCCGCACCGGTGCCCCCGCGTTCGTGATCGAACCCGGCGGATGGGTGCTGGCACTTGAGGACCGCGGCCACGAATTCCTGGTCCAGCACACCGATGGACGGCTGGGCGTGCTGCGCGACCTCAGCAACATCGAGCGCGGCTGACGCCGGTGGCCGGGGCCCGCACCAAGACCGGCCAGGCCGCAGGGATGCCCGTGGTCTCGTCCGAATCCGTCCTGGCGTTGAAGCGGAGGGCGCGGCGCATCCACAAGGCCCTGGCCGAGAAGTACCCGTACGCCCATGCGGAACTGGATTTCCGCAACCCGTTCGAACTGCTCGTGGCCACCGTCCTGTCCGCCCAGACCACCGACGTGACGGTCAACCAGGTCACCAAAGTGCTGTTCGCGCGGTGGCCCAATGCCCGGGCCCTGGCCGAGGCGGACCCCACGGAGCTCGAGGCCATCCTCAAGCCCACCGGGTTCTTCCGCGCCAAGTCGAAGAACGTCCTCGCCCTGTGCACCCGCCTCGTGGACGACTTTGATGGCGAGGTTCCGGGCCGGATGGAGGAACTGGTCACGTTGCCCGGCGTGGGCCGCAAAACAGCCAACGTGGTGCTCGCCAACGCTTTCGGCGTTCCGGGCATCTCCGTTGACACGCACTTCGCCCGGCTGGCCAAGCGGTTCGGCTGGACGCAGTCAGAGGATCCCGTCCAGATTGAGCAGGACGTGGCGGAGCTGTTCGAGCGCAGGGACTGGACCATGCTGTCCCACCGGGTGATCTTCCATGGCCGCCGGGTCTGCCACGCCAGGAAACCCGCCTGCGGCGCCTGTCCGGTGGCAAACTGGTGCCCCAGCTACGGGCTGGGCGAGACCGACCCCGTCAAGGCGGCCAAGCTCCTCAAATACGAACTTGCCCCCGGCAGCGAGGCATTGCTGGAGCAGTACCTGGCAGAACAGCACCGGGCCGCAGAGATCCGGATGGCTTCCCAGAAGAGGACCCCGTGAGCGCACGCGAAGACCTCGCCGGGCTGGTCCGGCGGGCCAAATCCGGAACGGCCGGCCCTCCTGATCCGCGCTGGGCCGCCCTGACCGTCGATGCGGCACGCGCCCGCAGGGCCGCAGTGCTGATGCTCTTTGGCGTCCTTGACGACGTCCCGGCCGCGTCCGGCAAGCCACTTGCGCCGGCCGACCTCGACGTCCTGCTCCTGGAACGCGCCCACACCCTGGGCTCCCATCCGGGCCAGGTGGCCTTTCCCGGCGGCGGCATCGACAGGGACGAAACCCCGGTGGCGGCCGCGCTCCGGGAAGCCGAAGAGGAAACTGGACTGGATTCCAGCGGCGTGGAAGTGCTGGGCACGCTCCAGGAGCTGGGGTTGGCGCACAGCAACTTCCTGGTGACGCCGGTGCTCGGGTGGTGGCAGGCACCTTCACCGGTCCGGGTGGTGGACTATGGTGAATCCGCCCAAGTGTTCCGCGTCCCGGTGCGGGACCTGCTCGACCCGGACAACCGGGTGATGGCCACCGTACATCGGGCAGGGCGGACCTTCGACAGCCCCGCGTTCACGGTGAACGGCGTGGTGGTGTGGGGCTTCACCGGCATTGTGCTCAGTGGCCTCTTCGACCAGCTCGGCTGGTCGGTTCCGTGGGACCGGAACCGGCTGCATCCAATCGGAGTCTAGGCTTCAGGCCTGCCGGCGCAAATCCACCACGATGCCGGTGGCCGCGTTCTCGCGCATGGCCTTGATGCCGTCACGGAGCATGGTCAGGGACTTGAAGGTTGGCGAAACCGCAACGGTGTTGCCCTCGGAGTCGGTGAGCCGCAGCCGGTATGACTCGTCGCCTGTGCGGTGTATTTCAAATCTTCCCGCCATGGACGGGGACCTCCCTGGTATGCGTCGTTGCATCAGCGTGTGGACCGGTCTGTTTCAGTCACCGCCTCCGACTGTAACCTCCGCCACCGTACCCGTCGAGCTACTGCCGGGTAGGTTACCTTGCATCTCAAGGGCAGTTATCCGGCGCCCGCCAGCACCGCTATTTGGCGAGGTTGTAGGAGTCGACGACGGCGAGGCTGACCGGGAACTCCACCGGGATCCGCCCGAACAACAGCTCCTTTGCCGCCAAGGCCGATTCCTCGATGGCGGCGATGCAGGCGTCAACCCCGTCCGCGGGCGCATGCACCATCACCTCATCGTGCAGGAAGAAGACCAACTCGGCCCGGACCGCGCCGCCGCTGCCTCCGGTGCCCGCTGTACGCAGGGTGCGCAGCCGCCGTCGTAATTCCGCGAGCCAGCATGCTGCCCAGTCCGCCGCGGAGCCCTGGACCACGAAGTTCCGGGTGAAACGCCCCCGGGACCGGGCTATGGACTCTGCCCGCCGCTGCTCTTCGGCGGTGGTGGAACGCTGGCTCAGGAACCACCGCTCCGAGGGCGGCGGGCTGCTGCGGCCCAGCCGGGTGGTCACCGTACCGCCGGCTTCACCCGCCCGCGCCGCACGCTCCACAAAGTCGACGGCGCGCGGATAGGTACGCGCCAACTGCGGCATCAGTCGCCCTGCTTCGCCGGAGGTGGCGCCGTACATCGCGCCCAGCAACGCCATCTTCGCTTTGGCCCGGTCCCCGCCGAAACCCCTGGCGGCGATGCCCGCATACAGGTCCTGGTCCCGGGCGGCCTCAGGAGGAGTCCTGTGCGAGGGCCACCAGGACACGCGGTTCCAGCTGCGAGGCATCGGCCACGATCAGTTTGTGGCCCGGGTCTGCATGCACCGCTCCGCGGACCTGGCGCGGGATCTGCAGTGCGCCACCGCCCCGGGACGCCCAGCGCCCGGAAACCACTCCACCCACCACATACTCGGGGCGGAACCTGCCGCCGTCCACCCAGGCGTCCAGCCATGACCAGCCGTTGGCGGTGTGGAGGCGGGAGAGCTTCTTGTATTCCAGCAGCGGCTCGATGACGGGATGGCTGGACTCCCTGAGCTCCCACTTCCGGGTGCTCTTCACCTCGATGCCGTTGCGGTGCAGGGCCCGCATCAGGTCCTGCGGCGAGTCCGGGTTTAGCCCTGGGGAGTTGAGCAGGGTGCGCAGTTCCGCAGCAAGGGCCTCGAGTTTTTGCGGACGCTGTCCGGCGGGAGGGCGGGGCCCCAGGTGGTCAACCAGGATTTGTTCGTGCAGGTCCTCCCGCCACGGAACGCCCGCGTGCTGCATCTCCGCAGCCACCATGGCGGCTGCCGACTCCGCCGCGAGCAGCAGCTGGAGGCGGTGCCGGCGGTTTTCCTCCATCTCCACGCCGGCCAGGGCGGCCTGCTGGGCGGCGTACTCGGCGCGGAGGTCCTCAAGGCCCCACCCCGGGGCCGGTCCGGCACCCAGATCGTCGAACAGTGCTCCCTGGTCTGCCGGGGGACGGGGCGGCAGCAGAGCCTTCGGCGGAAGCATGGGATCCTCCACCGGGACCCTGTCGGTATTCCTGGCGTAATGGGTATGGGCGCTGAACTGCGAAAAGGCCAGGATGTTGCCGCAAAGAGTGACGTCGTAGCAGCGCTCCACCTCCACGCCGGAGGCGAGCAGCGCGGGGTACCAGTCCTGTGTCCGGTGCCAGATCCACCGGGGCGGCTGTCCTCCGGGGCGCCGGGCTTCCAGTTCACGGACGACGGCGGCAAGCTCGCCGGGTGCCACCAGCCGGGGCCCGGGGTTGGCCGGTTGGGGGTCGCCTGCCTGTGTCAGTTCCTGCAGTGCAGCACCGCGGGGGTGGGCGGCAAGCAGCAGGTACATGTTCCCATTGTGCCCTGTCGGGGGTGGTGGTCTGGTTGTGCACATGGGGCCTGGTTGTCCACCTGCGGCCTGTTTATCCACATAGGGAAAGGGCCCCCTTATTTGTGTCTTACTGCCGCAGCAGAGTGGCCCCATGAGCAGGCACCAGCTGAATGCACCGCACCCCGCGCCGGGGCAGGCCACGGATTCCTTCCGGGGGCCACCAGACCGGAGGTCACCCTCCCGTGCTGCGTTGCCGGACAACCCGGCTTCCGGCGACGCCTGGCTGCCGGACGGTTTACCGCCGGGCGGTTCAGTGCCGGACAGTTCAGCACCGGACGGTTCGGGCGGGGTGCTGCTGGTTACCTCCTCGGGGGTCCTCCGCGCCGAAGTGGAGCGCATCGTGGCAGCCGCCGGAGCCCAGCTGCGCGTCGTTCCGGATGCAGTGGAGGGCGGACGGTACTGGGACGCCGCATCGGCCGTCCTGGTGGGCAGCGATGTGCGGGAGCTGCCACCGCGGCGGCGCACCCCTGCCGTCATGGTGGGCCTCGACGGCGAAGGGGACAGCCTCTGGCACCTCGCAGCCGCCCTGGGCGCCGAACGCGTTGCCGTGCTGCCCGATGCCGCTGCCTGGCTGGCGGACCATCTGAGCCGGTCACGCTCGCCAGGCCCCGGCGGCCTGGTCCTTGGCATCACGGGCGGTTGCGGCGGGGCGGGTGCAACCACCGCCGCCATATGGATAGCCCAGGCCGCGGCAGGGCTGGGGGCACGCGTCCTGCTGGTTGACGGGGACCCTTGGGGTGGTGGCCTGGAGCTGGCGCTCGCTGCCGAGGACAACCCCGGACTGCGCTGGCCGGACCTCGCGGAGGCAAGGGGCAGCATTGATCCCCTGCAGCTCTCCGACTCCCTGCCCGTGGCCGGAGGTTTTTCCTTCCTGTCCTGGCCTGCTACCCGGGAGCAGCCGGTCCCTGTCCCTGCTGCCGCTGCAACGGGTGTGCTCGATGCTGCCCGCCGTGGTTTTGAGCTTGTCATTGTGGATGTGGGAAGGGGTGCGGAGCCCCTGCACACTGTGGCCTGGGACTGTGACCGGATCATGGTGGTGGTGCCGGCGCAGCTGAAAGCAGCGGTCGCGGCGGTGCGCCTGCTGCAGGAACTTCCGCCCGTGGAGGCTGCCTTGCTGGTACGGGGCCGGCCAGGTGCTGCGCTGGACAGTTCCCTGATCGCTGACGCCGTAGGGCTGCCCGTGCAGGGCCGCATCCCCGAACTGCGGGCCGTCCCAGTGGCCATGGAAGCGGGCCGCCTGCTGGACTTTGGGAAGCGGCGGACCATCCGGCATTTCGGCGCCACGGTGCTCGATTGGCTTGGAGAGGACCTGCAGGCGGGGGATATCGCATGAGGCGGCCGTCCGGTACACCCGCTGCTCCGCCTCCAGCTCCGGATACGGCCAGGACAGCAGGGTCCGGGGGCTTGGGTGCACGGCGCAGTGCCCGGATCCTCGAAGCTGGCCAGGCCGTCCGCCGGGCGCGGGCCAGTGAGGCCGCCGGTACTGGCCGGACCGTTGATTCCGGGCTGCTGGAATCCGTCCGTGAGTCGATGATGGCCGAGGCTGGAGCGGTAACACCTTCCCGCGTCGCTGCAGCCGTACAGGCCACGGGCAAGCTGTTGGGCACCGCCGGGGCGCTTGCCGCGGTGGAACGGATCAGTGCCGAACTCAATGGACTGGGACCGCTGCAGGAGCTCACCAGGGATCCTGCCGTCACAGACATTTTCGTCAACGCCCCCGATTCCGTGTGGGTGGACCGTGGCCGGGGCATCGAGCGCGTACCCGTCGTGTTTGATGGCGAGGCCCAACTGCGCGCGCTGGCCTGTCGGCTGGTGGCCGCAGGCGGGCGGCGCCTGGACGACGGGTCACCCTGTGTCGATGTCAGGCTAGCCGGCGGCTACCGTGTTCATGCCGTGTTGCCGCCGGTTTCCACGTCCGGGACGCTGCTGAGCGTCCGGATCCGCAGGGAGAGGGTCTTCAGCATGGCGGAGCTGCGCACGGGCGGCATGTTCGACCATCGGGTGCAAACGGTGCTGGAGAGGATAGTGGACAGGAGGTTGAGTTTCCTGGTCAGCGGTGCCACGGGTTCCGGGAAGACAACGCTGCTGTCCACCCTGCTGGGCCTTTGTTCCGCGGAAGAGCGGCTGGTCCTGATCGAGGATGCAGCCGAACTCAACCCCGTCCACCCCCATGTGGTGGCCCTCGAATCACGCCACGGGAACCTTGAAGGTGGCGGCGCTGTGGACTTGGGGGAGCTGGTCCGCCAGGCGCTGCGCATGCGGCCGGACAGGCTGGTGGTGGGGGAGTGCCGGGGTGCTGAAGTCCGTGAGCTCCTGACCGCGATGAATACCGGGCACAGCGGCGGTGGCGGAACCATCCACGCGAACACGGCAGCCGCGGTCCCGGCCAGGCTCAATGCCCTCGGCGCGCTCGCCGGGCTCGGCCCGGAGGCCGTGCGGCTTCAGGCCGCCAGCGCCCTCGACGTTGTCATCCATGTCGGCAGGACCCCGAAGGGCCGGGAAGTCCTGTGCGTTGGACTCATCGCCGATGGTCCCGCAGGGTTGACCGTGGTGCTTACCATTGAGGAGCCAGGTGTCCCGGGTCCGGCGTGACCGGCGCTCGCGGCCCGGTTGGGGATGGATCCCGGGGCAACCCTGTGACGGTCCTTTTCACCGTGCTTCTATGCAGCGCCATGCTGCTGCTCCTCAAACCGCCCCTGGACGCCGCTTCCCGGCTGCGCACGGCAACCGGGAAGAGGAAGAACGCGCCGGGTGTCAGGCGAGGCCTGGTACTGCCGTGGGGCAAGGCGGCCGGCAGGAGCGCGGCACTGACGCGGGGACCGGGCCTGACCCTGGTGGTGCAGCAACTTGCGGCACTGCTTCGGGGCGGACGGACTCCGGGGCGGTTGTGGGACGAGCTGTGGACGGTTTACGGGGATGGCGGAAACGGGCGGTTTCAAGAGCGTGCACCCGTGTCCGGGGCGATGCTGTCAGAGGGGTCAGCTGCAGTCCTGTCATCCGCGCGTGCCGCCGCCGCGACCGGAGCTCCCGTTTCGGAATCCATCCGGCGCGCGGTTTCCACAGCGTTCCAGCCCCGGGACAGGGAGGCCAGGACCTGGCTGGAGCTGGCCGCCTGCTTTGACATTGCGGAAGCCAGCGGGTGTGCGCTCGCCGACATGCTGACCCGGTTCGCGGCCCAGCTGGAAGCGGAGGATGACGCAGACGCGGCCCGGCAGACGGCTCTCGCAGGCCCCAAAGCCACCGTCCGGCTCCTCACCTGGCTTCCCTTGATGGGTCTTGGACTCGGTGCCGCCCTCGGCGTGGATCCCCTCGCTACCCTCTTGGGAACACCCTTGGGACTGGCCGCCTTGTTCGGCGGGGTGGTCCTCACTGTGACGGGAAGGGCATGGTCTGCCCGGCTGGTTTCGGCGGCGGCAGGGGCATGAGTGCCATGACCCAGGGTTTGGCTCCCGGCCTGACATTGTTCCTGCTGCTCGCGGCCAGCACCTGGCTTGCCTGTTCCAGCCACGCCAGGCCGCGCCAACGGCTGCGCCACCTGCTGGCTCCCGCTGCAGGGGCACAACCGACGGCAGCCACCAAAGGGGCGTCAGCGAGTTCCGGCAGCGGCCTGAAGGATCCGGCCATGATGCTGGAACTGGTGGCGGCCATGCTGGATGCCTGCGCCGGCATTGGCCGGGCGCTTGACCTGGTGGCTGCTTCGGCTGCGCCACAGTACCGGGACTCCCTGCGGCCCGTGGTCTCGGCGCTGGCCATCGGCGCCGACTGGGAAACAGCATGGCGGAGCTCCGCTATACGGCTGCCCGAAGTCCTGGAGCTGCGGGACGCGCTGGGTTTCGCCGCACTCACGGGCGCGCCGTCGTCAGCGATCCTGTACGCCCAGGCTGCAAGGCTCCGCCGGGAGCGGTTTCGGGCTGCGGAGAAGCGGGCCGCTTCGCTCGGCGTGAAGCTTGTGGTTCCCCTGGGCCTGTGCTCACTCCCGGCCTTCATCTGCCTTGGCGTCGTCCCGGTGCTGTTGGCCCTGGTGCCATCCGGTTCCTAGTAATCCGGCGGCCAGCTTGTCCCGGCGCCCCGGCACTCCCGGTTGCCAGCTTGGCCCGGCGTTTCCGGCTCCCGGTTGCCAGCCTGTCGCGCTCCGCGGGCCCCGCCGTCCGTCCCCTCCTCCACAGCGCTGGAGCGGCGCAGCTTTTCCACTTAGCCCACACCCTCCCTTACCGGCAACAACTCCGCCGGGAAGAGTCAAGACAGCCGGGAAAACCACCGGCACCCATGGAAAGGAAACCAGATGTCCACCAACCACTACCGCCGCAATCACTCCGCCGGGATGTCCGCGCCCGCTGCTTCCAGGCAGATGGTCACCGCGTCCCGGCCGATGGCCATTGGCCCAGCCGGCAGCCGTGGCAACGCGGGCGGGACGCAGTACACATCCCCTGCCGTCGCCGCGAACACACCAGTCAACCGCGCATTCGTTCCGCAGACACCGGCCTCAGGTGCGTCCTTTCCAGGGGCATCCTTCCCGCCGCCCGGCAACGTGGTGGAGCTGTACCCGGACGCGGTCCGCACCCCCAGGACCCGGCGCAGCGTAGGTTTGCTGGGCTCGGAAGCCGGCATGGCAACGGCCGAATACGCCATTGCCACCCTGGCCGCGGTGGGTTTTGCCGGCCTGCTCGTGTTCATCCTCCGCAGCGATGAAGTGCGTGGTTTCCTGCTGAACCTCATCCGCACCGCCCTGGCGCTGCCGTGACGCGTCCGGCAGGACTGCTGACGTTCTGGAAACCTCTTGAATCGGTGACCGGCGGTGTGGCCTCCAGCTACGGTCACCCGGAACCGGCGGGCAAGACTGCGGATGCCCGTGGCACTGTAACGGCAGAGTTCGCCGTGGCATTGCCGGCCGTGCTGGCACTGCTGGCCATGTTGCTCGCCGGAGCCGCCGCCGGCATGACGCAGCTGCGTATTGAAGAGGGAGCCCGGGCTGGCGCCAGGGCCCTGGCCAGGGGCGATGACCCCGCAGCCGTGGAACGGACCGTCAGGATGCTCGCCGGCACGTCGGCGTCCGCGTCCGTTACCGTCGACGGCGGCTGGTTCAGGGTCACGGTCACTGACCGGGTGCCCGGACCCCTGGGCAGCTCCATCCCCTGGACTCTCACCGCCCGCGCCTCAACGCGCAGCGAGACTGCGGGATCCGGCGCCGGCAGCGGCGACGGATCGGGCGATGCCGGGGGCGTCAGGTGATGGGTGATCACGGGCGCTGGCACCCCACAATTGGGAGCGGCCATCCCGGTGCTGGGCCCGGGCGTGCTGCCGCGGGGCGCCGGCACCCCACAAGACGCTGGCACTCAACGATTGGGAGCGGCCGTTCGGGTGCTGGGTCCGGTCATGCTGCCGCCGGGCGCTGGCACGCCCGGGGAGGGCGGCGTAATCCTGGTCCCGGTCAGAGTCCACAAGGCGCCGCAGATGGCCGCGAACGCGGGTCGGGAACGGTCCTTGCCGCGGGGCTGGCGCTGGCGGTCATGACGGCCATGGCCGTCATGCTGCTGCTGGCCCAGTCAGCAGTGCTCGCGAGCAGGGCGGCGGCAGCAGCGGACCTGGCAGCTCTCGCCGCGGCGGATGCCCTCCGCGGCATCACCACGGGGGAGCCCTGCGCGGTGGCCGCTGAAGTGGCGGCGCGGCATGCGGCCACGGTCCTTAGCTGCTCAGCGGGCCCGGGACAGACGATTGAGGTGCGCACTGAGCTCGGTGAGCGCGCACTGCTGGGTGCCGCGACGGGACGCGCCCGGGCAGGTCCTCCACCGTAGGGCCAGGGCATCGGGGGAGAGGGGCCATCGAAGGGCACGGCTCCGCGCGGGGTATCAGCTCCTGGCTTCCAGATCCACCGGCGTGGCTTCCGTGGCGTCCTTGAGCAGCACGTCCAGGAGGGTTACGGCGGCGCCCTTGTCCAGCGGGTTGTTCTTATTCCCGCATTTGGGGGACTGCACGCAGGACGGGCACCCGGCATCGCATTCGCAGGCCTTGATGGCATCGCGGGTCGCTGCCAGCCAGACCATGGCTTTGTCGAATCCGCGTTCGGCAAAGCCGGCTCCGCCGGGGTGCCCGTCGTACACGAAAATGGTGGGCACCCCGGTATCGGCATGCAGGGCAGTGGAGACCCCGCCGATGTCCCACCGGTCGCTGGAAGCCACCAGCGGCAGAAGTCCTATCGCGGCGTGCTCCGCGGCATGCAGGGCGCCCGGGAACTGCGCTTCGATGAGGCCGGCCCCGGTCAACGAACGGTTGTCCACCACGAACCACACCGCCTTGGTGAAGAGCTCCCGCGCACCGAGTTCCAGCGGCTCCTCGCCCAGGACCTCATTGGAGATCAGGGCCTTGCGCTGGAAGGAGACAACCTGGGTGGTGACCTTCACGTCACCGAAGTGGACGGTAACGTCACCCCACTGCATGGTCCGCAGGGTATCCAGGACCTCGATCTGGGTTACGTCGCGTGCTGTCGTGTAGTAGTCGGGGTTGGCCCGGCGGACCATGACGCAGTGGTCGTCTTCATTCAGGTCCTCCACCACATAGGTGTCACCCTGGTGGACATATACGGCTCCGGTGTGTGCCTGGTAGTGCGTCTGCGGCGAGTCCATGGTCCCCAGGAGGGAACCTGTCTCCGCGTCGACGATGCTGACCGGGCCCCCACCGTCTGCCCGCAGGTTGACCATCGCCGCCGCGCTCTGCGAGTGGGTCCAGAACCAGCCCGCGGGCCGCCGCCGGAGGTAGCCCTGGGCAACCAGCCGGTCCAGGAGCATTTCGGCGGTGGGCCCAAAGAGGTCCAGCTCGGCCGGCCCCAGGGGAAGCTCAGCGGCTGCCGCACACAGGTGCGGTCCCAGAACATAGGGGTTGGAAGGGTCGAAGACCGTCGCTTCCACCGACACGTCGAAGATGGCCTCGGGATGGTTTACCAGGAAAGTGTCCAGCGGGTCATCGCTGGCCACAAAGGCCGCGATGGCATCCTGGCCCGCCCGGTAAGCCCTGCCGATCTGCTGGAACAACGATGCCCGCGTACCGGGCCAGCCTGCCACCAGCACGGCATCCAGGCCCGAGATGTCAATCCCGAGTTCCAACGCAGACGTGCTGGAAACACCCAGCAGCTGGCCCGAACGCAGGGCTTTCTCCACCGCCCGGCGTTCCTCGGGCAGGTACCCCGAGCGGTAGGCGGCAACCCGCTGCGGGAGGCTGGGATCCACCTCATCGAGGAGCCGCTTGGTAATTGCGGAGATGGTCTCGGCGCCGCGGCGGGATTTGATGAAGGCGATGGTGCGGACCCGGGCGGATACCAGGTTGGCCAGCAGGTCGGAGGTTTCGGCCACAGCGGTCCGCCGCTCCTTCGCGCCGTTCTCGCCCCTGACCTCGGTCAGCGCCGGTTCCCACAGTGCCACGGTGGTGGCCCCGTGCGGCGAGCAGTCGCGGGACACCGCCTTGACGGGCGCCCCGATGAGGCGGGAGAACGAGACATCGGGCTCGGACGCGGTGGCGGAGGCAGCGATGAACACGGGCTCGGGGAACGCGGTTCCCGCACCGTAATAGGCGCAGATCCGGCGCAGCCGCCGCATCAAGTTGGCCACGTGTGATCCAAATACGCCCCGGTAGCTGTGCGCTTCGTCCACGATGACGTAGCGGAGCCGGCGGAAGAAACCGGCCCACCACGCGTGGTTGGGAAGGATGCCAAAGTGCAGCATATCGGGATTTGCCAGGATGAAGTTGGCATGGTCCCTGATCCACCGGCGGGCGGAGGGGTCGGTATCGCCGTCGTAGGTTTCCGCCCGCACCGTGGGCAGCTTCAGGGCGCGGATGGCGTTCAGCTGGTCCGCCGCCAACGCCTTGGTGGGGGAGAGGTAAAGGGTGACGGCGCCGTCGTCGTGAATCTTGCCCGGGTCCGCGAGCACGCGGAGCTCGGACCGGTGGATCGCATCCAGCGCCGGCAACTGGTACGCCAGGGACTTTCCGGACGCAGTGCCGGTGGCCACCACAACGTGCTGGCCCGAGTGCGCTGCATCGGCCGCGTCAACCTGGTGCCGGTATGGCTCGCGGATGCCCAGCATCCCGTACGCCGCCGCAATGTCCGGGTGAACCCATTCAGGCCAGGGCGCGTGGACTGCCTCCCGCGCCGGTATGGTGCGGACATGACGCAGCTGTTCCGGCTCCGGGCCGCGGCCCAGCAAAGGAATCAGGGAGTCATGGGGGTTCACCCCACCATTCTTCCACCCGTAACTGTGCCGCCCGCCCGTGGTTCGCCACGGGGAAAACAAACGGCAGGCCCTGCTGGACCCGTTCAGCTCAGGGAGAGGTCCGCCCCGTCATGGGACGCCGAGAGCATCAGGACCCGGGCTACCGTGGTCCAGCCAAGATGGGAGTAGAGCTTCTGCCCGTCCAGGGAAGCCAGCAGCAAACCGGCGCGGACATCGTGCCCGAAGGCCTGGGCCGCCAGCGCACGCATGATGAAACTGCCCAGGCCCCTGCGCTGGAACGCCGGCTCGGTGATGATCTTGTCGAACACTGCGGTATCACCCACCACGAACACCCTGCCACTGGCCGCGAGGGCGTCTCCGGAGCGGACCTCCGCATAGTGCACGCCGTCCTGCTCGTATGTGGACAGGCTCAGCTCGTCGTCGGACAGCCAAGGGTCCTCCGCGTCCTGCGTCTCCATGTCCACGATCATCATCGTCTGTGAATCAGACGTGACGTTCAGCCCCTGACGGGCTGCCAGGGCGGCGTACCGTGAGGGGTCGTTGGTGAGAATGGTCAGTACCCGCGCCGGGGATTCCGCAGTCCTGGCCGCGAGGGCGGCGAACTCGTCATCGGTGGGTTCGGATGCGAAAACTTCCCACTCACCGCTGGTGTCAGAGCGGAGAGCAGCGGGAAAACGGCCCTCCGTGGAGGTCCGGTAGCCGCGACATCCGGCCCAGCCGGCAACCCACACTTCGAGCAGGCCAGTGATGTCTTCAACCAGGGTTTCCGGGCTCATGGCAAGAACACTATTCCAGCCCGATCGCAAGCAACAGGGGGTGCGGAAGTGCTTATGCAATTGTGATACGCCCCGCCCTGGCCTGCCGTGCGGACCCGCGCCTGCCGCTGTGGACCGGGGCCGGGCTGCCGCATCCGCTGCCCTTAAAGCAGCCGGTACCCTTAAATACGTGGCTTTGAACAAGATTGTGCTCTTTTACGGCTTTACCCCCATTGCTGACCCGGACGCCGTCCGCCTCTGGCAGCGTGCCCTGTGCGAAAAGCTGGGACTGACCGGCCGCATCCTCATTTCCAAGGACGGGATCAATGCCACGGTGGGCGGGGAAATCGGCGCCGTCAAACAATACGTTAAGACCACCCGCGAGTACTCCGGGTTCCGGGGAATTGACGTCAAGTGGTCCGACGGCGGCGCGGAGGACTTCCCGCGGCTCAGCGTGAAGGTGCGGGACGAGATTGTTTCCTTCGGCGCGCCCGGAGAACTCAAGGTCGACGCCGGTGGTGTGGTTGGCGGCGGGAAGCACCTCAAGCCGGAGGAGCTCCACGAGCTTGTGGAGGCCAGGAAGCAGGAGGGCGGGGACGTGGTTTTCTTCGACGGCCGGAACGCCTTCGAAGCGCAGATTGGCCGGTTCAAGGACGCGGTGGTGCCGGATGTCGCCACGACCCATGACTTCATCAAGGAGCTGGAGTCCGGCAAGTACGACTCTTTGAAGGACAAGCCGGTGGTGACCTACTGCACCGGAGGCATCCGCTGCGAGGTGCTCTCCAGCCTGATGGTGAACCGTGGCTTCAAGGAGGTGTACCAGCTCGACGGCGGGATCGTCCGGTACGGCGAAGCCTTCAAGGACCAGGGGCTCTGGGAGGGATCGCTGTACGTCTTTGACAAGCGCATGCACCTGGAGTTCAGCGAGGACGCCAAGACCATCGGCCAGTGCGCCCGCTGCTCGGCGCCCACCAGTAAATTCGAGAACTGCTCCAACCCGAGCTGCCGCACCCTCACGCTGTACTGCGCCGATTGCGCCGCCAGCCCGGAGACGCTCCGCTGCCCTGAAGGCTGCGCGGCGGCCTGAACCCCATCGCAAGGCAACCGGGCGGAGGAGTGTGATGCCCGCCCGTCATCCCGGTTTAGAGCCTGTGCACCCGGAACGCGTAGTTCGCCGCGGTCCTGGCCTCCACCCGGACCGTGAGGACGCTGTCCGTTGACATGTAGATGACGTTCTCGCGGTTGATGCCGCACCGGAGGGCCAGGTCCACCAAGGTGAGGGTCTCGGTGCGGACCGTGAAGGTCACACGGCGCTGGCTGCGGCAGGCGATGGACAAGATATAGGTCCCGGTGTCCAGCACCGGCGACGAGACCAGCCGGTCCTCCCCGGAAGCCAGAAGCCCGGCGTCGGCCTGGACCACGGGGCCGGTGGTGCCCGGAAGGGCCCGGGACACCCAGTCACCCAGCTCGGCCTCGCTCACCGGATCCTGTTGCAGCGGGTCGCGGGTGAATGCCGGTGCCGGCGCAACGGTCGCGGTGCCCTGCGCACTGCCGGCCCTGCCGTCGTCGTACGTATATTCACAGCCAGCCAGTGCACCTGCCGCAAGCACCAGTCCAAGGGCGACGAAGGCTCCCGGCTTCGGTGCCAGGGGCGCCCGTGCTGTCCCTTCGGGAGGGGGCGCGGAGATTCCCCGCACGCTGGGCATAGTCAGACTCTAAGCCCGCAGCGGGCGGCGGGCCAGAGCCGGAAGAGGGCTTATTTCGCGGCGCCAGCTGGTAGGCGTAGAGCAGCGGTGCGTCCACGCTGGAGCTGCTGATTTCGACCCGCCCGGTGGCGGGCAGCGTGATTTTGGTGGTTTCCTGCTTACCGTTGCAGGCTGCTCCTGCTTCCGTAACGGCTTTGCCGTCCAGGGACACGGCGAAGAAGGCCTTGCCGGTCCCTTCGCACACCGCCGTGAGCACATAGCTGACCCCTGGCGGCCTCCTGCACAATGCGGTCCCGGTTGAGGATCTTCCCCGAATCCTGGAGCACAACACCCGCCGGCTTCGAGGGCAGGGCGGTGGCCCGCCACTTGGGAACATCCGCGTTCTCCACTGAATTCACAGGTGAACACCCCGCCACTGCCAGGCAGAGAGCCGCGGCCACTACCCTCCCCGGCAGCGAACGGCGGACCACAGCGGCTGCCGTGCGGGCGCGCGGAAGGAGGGGAAGGCGGGAAGGCATGTGACCACCGTACCCCGCAGCCACGCCGGACTAAACTTGAGCGATGCCTGGATCCCCTTATGAGTTCACCGCCGGAAATACCCCCGACGCACCCCGCAGCGATGTCCCCGCCCTGCTATCAACCCTCGCCGCGGACCTGCGCGGGCTGGACTACACGCTTGACGGCGTGGCGCGGCTGCTGGGCCCGGCGGCCTCGGCCGCACTGAACCGGGACCAGATCATCCCCGCGCTGCTCGCCGTCGAGCATGCTGTGCGGGCCGACAGCGCCACGGCGCCGCTCGCCGCCGTCGTCCGCTTGTGGCTGCTCGCCGAGCCGCAGGAACGCCAAACCCTCGACGCCGCACTGCCGGGCACCGGCGCCGACGGACTCCTTGAACTGGGGCTGGTGCAGCCTGTCCCCGGCTCCGGGCTCCTTACGGCGAAGGCTGACCTGCGGCCGTACGGCTGGGACAAGAATGAGGACGGCAGCGGCGGCGCGGAGCTGTGGGTGGCCAGCGACCTCGCCGCCCACCAGCAGGCTGGGGTGCTCCGGCACGACCACGTCCTGGGCATCGGGCAGGCATCCACCACCCTGGTGCAGACCACCATCCGCCGCCACACCGAGCGCGCGCTGGACCTGGGGACAGGGTGCGGCATCCAGGCCTTCCACCTGCTGCACCACTGCCAGCACGTGACCGCCACCGACATCTCCGAACGAGCGCTGGCCTACGCGCGGTTCAACATCCTGCTCAATGCGGAGGCGCTGTCCGTCGACCCGGACCGCCTCGAAGACCGGGTCAGCCTCCGTCTGGGGTCGCTCCTGGAGCCGGTGGCCGGGGAAGAGTTCGGCCTGGTGGTGTCCAACCCGCCGTTCGTCATCACCCCGCGCAGTCCCGGCGAGGACGCGGCGGACCAGTTCACCTACCGCGACGGCGGCCTCCCGGGCGACGGGATCGTGGCGTCCCTGGTGGCAGGCCTGCCCGGCGTTTTGGCCCCCGGCGGTTGGGCCCAGATGCTGGGCAACTGGGAGGTCGCCGCCGGCAGCAGCTGGGATGAGCGGCCAAAGTCCTGGGTGCGGCAGGGCACGGACGCCTGGTTCATCCAGCGTGAAGAGGTCAGCCCGGAACAATACGCCGAAACCTGGCTTCGTGACGCCTCGGAGTCCCGGGACCGGCAGCACTACCGGGAGGCGTATGCCCAGTACCTCGCCGATTTCGGGTCGCGGGATGTGGCCGGCATCGGCTTCGGCATGGTCTGGCTGCGCCGCCCCGCTGACGGCCGCGCTGCCGCCATCAGCCGCTTCGAGGAAATCACGTACCCCATCGAGCAGCCCGTGGGCCCCCACCTGGGTGCCGCCGTCGAACGCGCCGACTGGCTTGCTGTTCATGACCTTGCGGCCACGCACCTGCTCGTGGCGGAGGACGTCACCGAGGAGCGCCACCAGCGCCCGGGCGCCGAACACCCCGGCGTGATCCTGCTCCGGCAGGGTGCCGGGCTGCGCCGTACCAATTTGATGAGCACGGAGCTGGCCGGCTTCGTGTCCGCGTGCGACGGCGACCTCACCGCCGGGCAGATCGCCGGGGCTTTGGAGGCCCTCCTGGGCGGCGGGGAGGGGTTCGACGCCGGGGCTTTCCAGGGTGCGCTGCTCGCCGACGTGGCCAACCTGGTCCGTGACGGCTTCCTGGTCCCGGCCGGAAATCCCGCCGTCGAGTAAGCCCCCTCAAGCCCTCAACAGAGCCCCGTCTTTTCCACATGAATGCGCACGATTCCCCAAAATATGGTGAACTAGGCGAACATGGGCTCATCTGCCCCAGCAACCTTTTTCTGTAGGAGCACCGTGCCAAGCAAGGCCAAAACCGGCAAGAAACTCGTGATTGTGGAGTCTCCGGCCAAGAGCAAGACCATCGCCAAGTACCTCGGCGAGGGCTTCATCGTAGAGGCCTCCATTGGTCACATCCGGGACCTGCCGCAGCCGTCCGAACTCCCTGCCGAGCTGAAGAAAACCTCCGTCGGCAAGTTCGCCGTCGACATTGAACACGACTTCAAGCCCTACTACGTGGTGTCTCCGGACAAGAAGAAAAAGGTCACCGAGCTCAAAGCCGCGCTGAAGGACGCCGACGAACTCTATCTCGCAACCGATGGGGACCGCGAGGGCGAGGCCATCGCGTGGCACCTGCTGGAAGTACTCAAGCCCAAGGTCCCGGTGTACCGGATGACGTTCGGCGAAATCACCAAGGAAGCCATCCAGCGCGCCATGGGCAACCTGCGCGACGTGGACCAGGACCTGGTGGACGCCCAGGAAACCCGCCGCGTCCTGGACCGCCTCTACGGCTACGAAATCTCACCCGTGCTGTGGCGCAAGGTAGCCCGCGGCCTGTCCGCCGGACGCGTGCAGTCCGTGGTCACCCGCATGGTGGTGGACCGCGAACGCGAACGCATGGCCTTCAAGGCTGCCTCATACTGGGACCTGACCGGCCAGTTCGGCGCCGAATCGGGCTCGTTCAAGGCCAAGCTGGCCGCCGTTGACGGTGCCAAGGTAGCCACGGGCCGCGACTTCAACGACAACGGCGAGCTCACGTCCCGGAACGTTGCCCACCTCAACGAGGAACTGGCAACGTCCCTGGCGGCAGGCCTGCAGAACGCTGACTTCCGCGTCCGCTCGGTGGACACCAAGCCGTACACCCGCCGTCCCGCCGCGCCGTTCACCACCTCCACGCTGCAGCAGGAGGCCGGCCGCAAGCTGCGCTTCTCCTCCAAGAGCACCATGCAGATCGCCCAGCGGCTGTACGAAAACGGCTACATCACCTATATGCGTACGGACTCCTCCGCGTTGAGCGATGAGGCCATCACGGCAGCCCGCCGCCAGGCCTCCGAACTGTACGGCCCCGAATACATTCCGCAGTCGCCGCGCGTCTACTCCAACAAGGCCGCCAACGCCCAGGAAGCACACGAGGCCATCCGCCCCGCCGGTGACTCCTTCCGCACGCCTGCCCAGGTCGCCAAGCAGCTCTCCGGGGACGAGTTCCGCCTGTACGAGCTCATCTGGAAGCGCACGGTCGCCTCCCAGATGGGCGACGCCAAGGGGTCAACGGCCACTATCCGCCTGGGTGCGGAGTCCAGTGACGGGCGCGACGCCGAGTTCTCCGCCTCCGGCACCGTGATCACCTTCCCCGGCTTCCTTGCCGCCTACGAGGAAGGCAAGGACGAGACCCGCGGCGACGACGACTCCGACGAAGCACGCCGGCTGCCCAATGTGGCCAAGGATGACTCCCTGACGGCTGCGGACATCCAGGCTGTGGGCCACGAGACCTCCCCGCCGCCGCGCTACACGGAAGCCTCGCTGACCGCGGAGCTGGAGAAGAAGGGCATCGGCCGTCCGTCCACCTACGCCTCCACCATCTCCACCATCCAGGACCGCGGCTACGTCCGGAAGCAGGGCTCGGCCCTCGTGCCCAGCTGGATCGCCTTCTCCGTCATCCGGCTCCTGGAGCAGCATTTCTCCGACTACGTGGACTACGAGTTCACCGCCGACATGGAAGGCGACCTGGACAAGATCGCCAACGGCCAGGAAGCCGGTGCCTCGTGGCTGCGGCACTTCTACTTCGGCGAGGATTCCGATCCGGGCCTGCTGAGCATCGTCAACAACCTGGGCGAGATCGATGCCCGGGAAATCAACTCGATCCCGATCACCGACGAGATCACGCTCCGGGTGGGCAAGTTCGGCCCCTACCTGGAAAGCTCCGCCGCCGTGGTGGACCCGAAGACGGGCGAGATCGTGGAATCGGCGCGCGCCAACGTGCCCGAGGACCTGGCTCCCGATGAGCTGACCGCGGCCAAGGCCATCGAACTGATGGAGACGGCGGCCCCGGAGGAACGCGTGCTCGGCACCGATCCGCACACGGGACACACCGTGGTGGCCAAGAACGGCCGTTACGGCGCCTACGTCACCGAGATCATTCCTGAGATGACCGACGAGGAACTGGCCAACCAGCCGGTGGAGTACTACAAGAACGGCAAGCCCAAGCCGCCGAAGAAGCCCGTCAAGGCAAAGCCGCGCACGGGATCGCTCTTCAAGTCGATGACCGTTGAGTCCGTCACCCTGGACGAGGCACTCCAGCTCATGAGCCTGCCCCGGGCACTGGGGGAGGACGCCGAAGGCAACCTCATCACGGTGCAGAACGGCCGGTTCGGGCCCTACCTGAAGAAGGGGACTGACTCCCGCTCCATCGGTTCCGAAGAAGAAATCTTCACCATCACCCTGGAGCAGGCCCTGGAGATCTACTCGCAGCCCAAGCAGCGCGGCGCCCGTGCCGCGGTGCCCCCGCTGGCGGAGTTCGGACCGGACCCGGTATCCGAGAAGAACATCGTGGTGAAGGAGGGCCGGTTCGGGCCCTACATCACGGACGGCATCACCAACATCACGGTTCCCCGTGCCACCTCGCTGGAGGAACTCACCCGGGAACAGGCCGTGGAGTTGCTGGCGGAGAAGCGCGCCAAGGGCCCGGTCAAGCGGACCGCCACCCGCAAGGCGCCCGCCAAGAAGAAGGCAACGGCCAAGAAGTAGGCGTTGGTACGCGTTTGCGCTACCACCGTATCGTGATCGGCTAGGGGAATGACTGAACAGCCCGCGCACACGGATCTCCAGCCGCTCAACGACCTCGAGGAGAAGCTCGCCACCGGCGGGCAGCCTGACGCCGACCCGGTGGACGTCCTCCTGTCCTTCCTCAACAGCGAGGTCTACATCATCAGCTCGGACACGGTTGAGGGCATCGACTCCCAGGTGGAGCCCCTGGTCCTTGCCAACGCCGACGGCGACCCCGTCCTTGCCGTCTTTTCGCACCCCAGCAGGGTGGACCAGCAGTACCTGGAAGCCGCGCCCAACGTGCTGGGCACGCAGGGTGCTGCCATCATCGCCAACATCGGCGATGAGCTGGGCATGGTGATCAACCCCGGTGCAGCCTACGGTTTCGAGATCAATCCCGAGGGCGTTGCCAACATCAGGCGCGACTTCAAGCGCGCCGACGAGCAATAATGTCCCCATGCGTCTAGGCGTCCTCGACATTGGTTCCAATACTGTCCATCTGCTCCTGGTGGATGCCCACCCGGGTGCGCAGCCGGTCCCGTTCGCGTCCCATAAACGGCCGCTGTCCCTGGTGCAGTACCTTGAACCGGATGGCAGCATCAGCGACGAGGGCCAGCACGAGCTGACCGAGTTTGTTCTGGAAGCCTGGGAGTTCGCGGCGCGGCACAAGGCCGAGGACCTGCTGGCATTCTGTACCTCGGCCATCCGCGAGGCCACCAACGGCCCAGCCGTCCTGGCCCGGGTCAAGCACGAAACCACAGTGACCCTCCAGGAACTCACCGGCAGCGAAGAGGCGTCCATGACCTTCTTCGCTGTACGGCGCTGGCATGGGTGGGGAGCGGGTCCCATCCTGAACCTGGACATCGGCGGCGGCTCCTTTGAAATGGCCTTCGGCCAGGATGAACTTCCGGAAGTAGCCACCTCGGTGCCCCTGGGCGCCAGACGGCTCACCAGGGACTGGCTCGCCGAGGATCCGCCGTCGGCCAAAAGCGTCAAGGAACTGCGACGGTACATCAGGGCCACGCTCAAACCTGCCGTCCGCGAATTCGACGGCCTGGGCCGGGCAAACGTGGTGGCCGGAACCTCCAAGACCTTCCGCTCCCTGGCCCGCATCGCCGGTGCTGCCCCCAGTGCCGAAGGGCCGTACGTCAAGAGGGAGCTGCACGCCTCGGACCTGGGCATTTGGACCCAGCGGATCTCGGCCATGAGTTCGGAGGACAGGCTGCACCTTCCCGGTGTCTCCGAGGCGCGCGCCCATCAGCTCCTTGCCGGCGCTTTGGTGGCCGAGGCGGCTTTGGAGATGTTCAAGTTCAAGAAGCTTCGCATCTGCCCGTGGGCGCTGCGTGAGGGACTCATCCTCCGCCGACTGGACCAGCTGGTGTTTGCCGGGCCCCTGGAGCCCGCGCCCCATGTTGCGGCCGCCCGGCCGGTGAACGCGGCGGTCTAGCCACAGGCGCCTTGCCTGCTTCGCAGCGCCTTCTTTAAATGCGGAAGCACCGGGGACGGCAACAGGAAAATGGGGGAAAACCTGCTGCCGTGCCACCGGTGCCCTTGGCAGGCATCCCCATGCCTGCCGCATCACTCGCACCCTCAATGAGGTAATAACTACGTTAGGACCCGAAGTTGTGTGCTGCCTGCGCTGAAGATGGGAGTTGCCTGTGAATGCCTCCCAACTGCAATGATGGAGGCATGAGCAACCGAATCGCATTCCTTGGCTGTGGATCCATGAACGAAGCCATTCTTGGCGGCCTGCTGGAGGCCGGGAAGGACCCGGGGGATGTGGTGGCCACCGTCCGCCGCGCTGGGCGCGCCGCGGAACTGGCCGAGCGGTACCACGGGATCACCGCCATCGCCGGCGAGGAAGAGCCTGACAACAACAGGCAGGCCGCCAAGGGATCCGCCGTGGTCATCCTTGGCGTCAAGCCGGTGGGCATCGCGGACCTGGCAAGGGAAATCAGCCCGGCCCTTTCGCCCGACACCGTGGTGGTCAGTGTGGCTGCGGCCGTGTCCATCGCCCAGCTGGAGGCTGCACTCCCCGCGCGGCAGCCGGTAATCCGGACCATGCCCAACACCCCCGCAAAGCTGGGCCGAGGCGTCGTCTCGGTCTCGCCCGGCACGCACTGCACCCCGGAGCAGCTCCAGATGGTCAAAGACATGCTGCAGGGCGCAGGAACTGTGGTTGAGGTCCCCGAGGAGCAGGTGGATGCGCTCTCGGCCATTAGCGGCTCCGGCCCCGCCTACGCGTTCTACCTTGCCGAGGCCATGGCGTCGGCAGGGGAAGAGCTGGGCCTGGACCGGGAGCTGTCCCTGCTGCTGGCGCGCGAAACCGTGGCCGGCGCCGGCCTCATGCTGGCCGAGCCCGGGGCAGATCCCGCAGCGCTGCGCAAGGCCGTCACCAGCCCCAACGGCACCACCGAACGCGCCATTGCCACCTTTGACGAACAAGGCATCCCCGCCATCATCGCCGCCGGCGCCCGCGCGGCCGCTGACCGGGCAGCGGAGATCACCAGGCAGCTCGGCTGAGGCGCACCGCTTTCTGCCCTCTCAGGCCCGGGCAGGGGCCTGCGAGGCGTAGTCCCGCGGGCGTGGCTCCGGCTACGGCCGGGCCGCGAACCTCTCCAGCAGGTCCACGTGGCCGGAGACGATGAGCATGTCCCGGGATGACACCTTGGTCTCGGGCCGGGCGTAGGTAAAGTCCTCACCCGGGGACTTCACGCCCACGATGGTCACGCCGTACTTGGAGCGGACCTTTGACTCGTCCAGGGTGAAGCCCACGGTTTCGCGCGGCGGGTACATCTTCACGATGGCAAAGTCGTCGTCGAACTCGATGAAGTCCAGCATGCGGCCGGAGACCAGGTGTGCGGCGCGGACACCGGCGTCGGCCTCGGGGTAGATGACGTGGTTCGCGCCGATACGGGTCAGGATCTTGCCGTGCGACGGGGTGATGGCCTTGACCCAGAGGTGCTCGATGCCCAGGTCCACCAGGTTCACGGTGATCAGTACCGAGGACTCAATGGAGGTGCCCACGCCCACGACGGCGGAGCTGAACTCCTGGGCACCCAGCTGGCGGAGTGCGTCGATATTGGTGGCGTCGGCCTCCACGACGTGGGTCAGGAGGGGCGCCCATTTCTGCACCAGGTTCCGGTCCCGTTCAATGGCGAGTACTTCCCGGCCCTGCTTGACCAGCTGCTCGGCGGTGGATGATCCGAAGCGGCCCAGCCCGATCACCAGTACCGGAGCATTGTGGGCGGGGCGCCGGGGGGCATCTGTGGAACTAGCCAATGATCGGCCTCTCTTCGGGGTAGTGGTACAGCTGGCTGCGCTGGCGCAGGGCCAGTGCAGCGGCGAGGGTCACGGTGCCCACACGGCCGGCGAACATGAGGGCTGTCAGTACGTAGACGCCCTCGGGTGGCACCTCCGCGCTGAGGCCGGTGCTCAGGCCCACGGTGGCGAAGGCCGAAATCGTCTCAAACAGTACCCGGTCCAGTGATGCGCCGCTGAACTGCAGGAGCAGGAATGCGGAGACGGAAACAAGCGTGGCGCCGGCAACGATGACGGAGATGGCCACCCGCATGGTGCCCTGCGGGATGGTCCGGCCGTACACCTTCACGTCGGCGTCGCCGCGGGCTTCGGCAACGATGGCCAGGAACATCACGGCGATGGTGGTCACCTTGATGCCGCCCGCCGTCGACGCCGACCCACCACCTGCGAACATCAGCGCGTCAGTCAGCAGCTTGGTGGTGGATTCCATGTGATTCTGGTCCACCAGGTTGAATCCACCCGAACGCGTCATGACCGAGGCAAAAAGGGAATGGGTGATCTTGTCGCCGATGGCCATGGGCCCGATTGTCCGGGCGTTGTCCCACTCCATCAGGGCCCACAGGAACGTGCCCGCGGCGAGCAGGATGAGCGACACCTGGATGGTGAGCTTCGTGTGGAGGTTCCATTTCTTCCAGTTCAGGCCGTTCTGCTGCAGGACCATCACCACCGGGAACCCGAGGCTGCCCAGGAAGACCCCCACCATGAGTGGGATCAGAATCCACAGGTCCGTCTCGTAGGGCACGATGCCGTCCGAGTGCGGCGTGAAGCCAGCGTTGTTGAACGACGAAATGGAATAGAAGACGCCGTGCCAGACAGACTGCCAGAACGGTTCGCCCAGGGTGAGGAACCGCGGGACCAGGGCGAGCGCCAGGATGCCCTCGATGACCACGGAAGTGGTGATGACGATCCGCAGCAGCGTGCCCACTTCGCCCAGGCGGCCGGCGTTGTTCATGGACTCCGCAGCAATGATCTTGCCCCGGACACCCAGCCGCTTGCTCACCATGAGCGCCAGCAGCGACGCCAGCGTCAACGTGCCCAAACCGCCGATGAAGATGCCCACCAGGATCACCAACTGGCCAAAGAAGGACCAGTGGACCGCCGTCGAAACCACCGTGAGTCCCGTGACGCACACCGCGGAGACAGCCGTGAACAGGGCCTGGTGGACGGGGGTGGGTGTTCCGTCAGCCGACGATACGGGCAGGGACAGCAGGAAGGTGAATACCGTGCACACGGCGGCGAACGCGGTCAGCGCCAGCCGTGCGGGGGAGGTGTTGGCGATGTCGTCGATGAAGTCGCGCAGCCGCGTGAAGATCCAGAGGCCCTCCCGCTCCTGCGCCGGGGGGTGCCAGGGGGCCGGAGTCCGGGGCCTCGACTGGCTTTGCGTCATGTGTGGGTTTTCCTCGGTTGAAACGGCTTCCTTCAGTAGTAAACCACTAAAGCCCGCGTCATGGCCGGGCCGGCGGCAGCGTGGGCTCGGGTAGCCTGTGATTGATGACATACCTGCCCGGACTCAGCCAGCCCGCGCCGCCAACGATGGTGGCGTGGAGTCCTGACATGACAGCTTACAACTTTGGGCCGGGCCACCCCATGGCGCCGGAGCGTATGGACCTGACCGCGCGCCTGTCCCGCAGCCTGGGGCTCTTCGACCTGGACCACGTTGACCTGGCGGCCCCGGAGGTCGCGTCGGACGCGGAACTGGAGTCCGTCCACTCTGCTGATTATGTTGCGGCAGTCCGCCGGGTCAGTGCGGACCCTTCCCGGCCGGACGAGTCGCGCGGGCTGGGAACCGAAGATGATCCGGCCTTCGCGGGCATGCACGAGGCCGCGGCGCGCCTGGCCGGCGGCTCGCTGCTGGCGGCCCAGCGCGTGCTGGATGGTTCGGCCGTCCACGCGGTGAATTTCGGCGGCGGCATGCACCACGCCGCCCGGGAGCGCGCCAGCGGATTCTGCATCTACAACGACGCCGCCCTTGCCGTGCAGAAACTGCTCGACGGCGGCGTGGGCAAGGTGGCCTATATCGACGTCGACGCGCACCACGGCGACGGCACGCAGAACATCTTCTGGGACGATCCCCGGGTCCTCACGCTCTCGCTGCACGAGACGGGGCTGACTCTCTTTCCCGGCACGGGCTTCGCCAACGAGGTGGGTGGGCCCGCGGCGGAGGGGACGGCCGTGAACGTCGCCCTGCCTGCGGGCACTTCCGACGCCGGCTGGCTGCGCGCCTTCTACGCCGTGGTGCCGCAACTGGTGGGTGCCTTCGAACCCGGGGTGATCGTGAGCCAGCACGGCTGTGACTCGCACCGCAGCGACCCCCTCACGCACCTCAACCTCAGCGTGGACGGACAGCGCGAGGCAGCGAACGCCGTCGGGCACCTTGCCGAAAGGTATTGCGGCGGCCGCTGGATCGCCACCGGCGGCGGAGGCTACAACGTGCTGGATGTGGTGCCACGGGCCTGGAGCCACCTGGTGGCCATCGCCGCGGGACGCCCGGTACCGCTGCGGACGCCCGTGCCGGCGGACTGGCGGCAGTACGTAATGGAGAAGTTCGGCAGGGAGGCGCCCGCCCTCATGGGGGACGACGTGGAGCTCTGGTGGCGCTCCTGGGAAGTGGGCTTCGACCCCAATGACGCCGTGGACCGCACCGTCATGGCCACCCGCAAGGCAGTATTCCCGCTGCACGGGCTGGATCCCTGGTTCGACTAGTTAGCCGGAACTTCGCGCCGCCGAAATAGTTGATGCCTTTAGACGTATATGTCGCTAGGGTGGGAGGCATGGTGACAGACGACGTATTTGCCGTCATAGCGGAATCCACCCGGCGGGACATCCTGGTGGCCCTTCGGGCAGGAGACAAAGCCGTGGGGGAACTGGTGGAGGAACTGGCGGCGAGCCAGCCCACCATTTCCAAGCACCTGAAAGTCCTCCGTGAGGCGCAGCTGGTCAGCATGCGGGCGCAGGGCCAGAAGCGCTACTACGCCTTGAACCGGGGCCCGCTGGAAGGCATCGCCAGCTGGCTGGAAACGTTCGACGTCGGCACCGGCGGCAATGCCGCCGCCGCACCTGCCGGCGCGGATCAGTCAGCAGCGGCCCAGTCACCAACCGCCCAGTCAGCAACGGCCCAGGCAGAAACCGCCCCGGAGGTCCCCGCCCACCTGCAGGAGGGGGTTGCCGCTGCGGCCGCTTCGCTGCCGCCGGCCCCCAGGACGGTGCAACCGGCGGCGTCGCAGGAACCCCGGGAAGAGGTCCCGGCGCCCCTGCTGGTGCGGGAAGGCGCCGAGCTGAGCCCCGCCGTCGTGATTCCCGGCGGGACGGCCGCCCCGCTGAGCGACGATACCGTTCCGCAGCAGATCGGACGCACCGTTGGCCGGGCGGCCACCAAGGCGGCCGACCTGCTGGCGAGCCTCCCCAACCTGCCCAAGTTCGGACGCAAGAAGTAGGGTTCGGCCGGAAGAGGCAGGACCTATTTGGCCAGCAGCCGCACGTGGTCCGGGGTCAGCTCGGAAACCCTGCTGACACCCAGCAGGGCCATGGTCCGGGCCATGTCCTTTTCCAGGATCTGCAGGGTCCGGTCCACGCCTGCGCGGCCTCCGGCCATCAGTCCGTAAAGGTAGGCGCGGCCGATCAGCGTGAAGTCGGCGCCCAGGGCCAGCGCCGCCACGATGTCCGCGCCGCTCATGATCCCGGTGTCCAGCATGATGGCGGCCTTGCTGTTGTCAGCGGCGAAGGCCTGCTTGACCTCGGGGAGCAGGTGGAACGGGATAGGGGCCCGGTCCAGCTGGCGGCCGCCGTGGTTGGACAGGACCACGCCGTCTGCGCCGTGGTCCACCACGCGGCGGGCGTCCTCCACGGTCTGGATGCCCTTGACCACCAGCTTGCCCTTCCAGGTTTCCCGCAGCCAATCCAGGTCCCCGAACGTCAGGGTGGGATCGAACATTGAGTTGATCAGATCCGCCACGGTGCCGGTGTAGCGGGAGAGCGAGGCGAACGTCAGCGGCTCATGGGTGAGGAAGTTGAACCACCAGGTCGGCCGGTAGGAGGCATCCAGGACGGTCTTGAGCGTCAGCGCCGGCGGGATGGTCATGCCGTTGCGGACGTCCCGGAGCCGGGCGCCGGCCACGGCGGTGTCAACCGTGACCATGAGGGTGTCGTTGCCTGCCCTGGCGGCGCGTTCGATCAGTTCCAGGGAGCGGTCCCGGTCCGTCCACAGGTACAGCTGGAACCAGTTGCGCCCGTTCGGGGCGGCGGCGGCCACGTCCTCGATGGAGGCGGTGCCCATGGTGGACAGCGTGTAGGGGATGCCGGCGGCTTCCGCGGCCTGGGAGCCGGCGTACTCGCCCTCGGACTGCATCATCCGGGTGAAGCCGGTGGGGGCGATGCCGACCGGCAGCCGCGACGGCTTGCCGAGGATCCCGGTGCTGAGGTCGATGCTGGAAACGTTCCGCAGGATGCCCGGACGGAACTCGATGTCCAGGAAAGCCTGGCGGGCGCGCCGGAGGGTGATTTCCTCTTCGGCGGCGCCGTCCGTGTAGTCGAAGGGCGCCTTCGGGGTGCGGCGTTTGGCGATGTCGCGGAGTTCCCAAATGGTGCTGGCCCGCTTGAGCCGGGCCTCCCTGCTGAACTCCGGTTTCTTGAACTGCATCAGCGGAGCAAGGTCAGAGTATTTGGGAATGCGGCGCTTCAATGCTGCGGGAAGGGCGGCCGACGACGGAGCCTTGGCAGGTGCCGGGGCTGCGGGGACGTCCGTGGCGTCCGGAGCCGGGGTAGCCTCCGGGTTGTTGGGCTGGATGGTGTGGGTCATGGCTCCTCCTATGGTCCAGCCACACTCTAGGTGATGTGGTCCAACCACATCAACTACTATTTTGCTATGCGCACCCACCAGCTGGTTCTGCACTGGATCGAGGATCGTCTGTCAGCCGGCGACCTGGCCGTAGGCGGTAGGCTCCCGGCGGAGCGCGCGCTGGCAGAACAGCTCCAGGTCTCCCGGACCTCCGTGCGCGAGGCCATCCGGATTCTTGAAGCCATGGGCGTGGTGCGGTCCGGCGTTGGCTCCGGCCCGGATGCCGGGACAGTGGTGATTTCGGATCCCACCGCCGCCCTCGGCTCAGCCCTTCGGCTGCACGTGGCCACCCAGCACCTGCCCGTGGCGGACATTGTGGAAACGCGGGTCCTGCTGGAGTCCTGGGCCGCTGCGAGGGCCCGCCGGGACGCGCCGCAGCTTGACGATGCGGCCACGCTCCTGGCGGCGATGGATGCTCCGGAAGGCCTGCCCGTGGGGGAATTCCTGGCCCTCGATGTCCAGTTCCATCTGGCCCTGGCCAACGCCGCAGGCAATGCAGTGGTCAGCGCCATGATGGGCTCGCTCCGCGAATCCATCCAGGGGTACGCCGCGGAACTGACGGGGAACCTGCCGGACTGGAAGGCAACTGCCTCGCGCCTGCATGCCGAGCACCACGCCATCCTGGCTGCGGTCAGGAACGGCGACGGCGGCCGGGCGGCGGAGCTGGTGGCAGGCCATATCAAAGGGTTCTACAAAGAAGCCGGGCTGGGCAGGGATAACCCCGCCCAGCCCGGCGCAGTGGGCTAGCGGACCTCGATTTCCAGTTCCTGGAAGTCGTCCTCCGCGTGACGGCCCACGAGGATCCGGAAGGTGCCGCGCTCAAACTGCCAGCCGCCGTCGTAATGCGCGAAGGAGCGGGCCGGAATCCGGACCTCGACGCTCTCGGTGCCGCCGGGCGCCAGGTGCGTGCCCGCGTAGCCCGCCAGCCAGCGGACGGGCCGTTCCACAGCGGATTCGGTCCGGTCCAGGTACACCTGCACTACTTCACGGCCGGACCGGCTGCCGGTGTTGCGGACCGGAACGTGGACGACGACGTCGGAGCCGGCCGGGACCGACTCCCGTGCATGCGGGGCGCCGAGCTCGAACGTGGTGTAGCCCAGGCCGTAGCCGAAGGGAAGAGCCGGTGCGGCACCCCCGGCAGCCTGTTGCCTGAGCCACGCACGGTAGCCGATGTGAATGCCCTCGGAGTACACCACCTTGCCGTCCACCGGGGTGGTGTCCAGGACCGGGACGTCAGCCAGGGCTGCAGGCCAGGTGGTGGGAAGGCGGCCGCCCGGTTCTTCTGCACCCAGCAGGATGTCGGCGATGGCACGGCCGAATTCCTGGCCGCCAAACCAGCCCAGCAGGACGGCGCCCACCTTGTCCAGCCAGGGCATGAGGACGGGTGAGCCGGAGTTCACCACCACCACGGTGCGCGGGTTCACCGCCGCCACCGCTTCCACCAGCTGGTTCTGCCGGCCCGGAAGGTCCAGGTCCTTGCGGTCAAAGCCCTCGGATTCGATGGCCGCGCTGGTTCCCACCACCACCACCGCCACATCGGCGGTCCGGGCGGCCTCGACTGCGGCGTCGATCTCTGCCTGCGGGTCATCCACCACCGTTTCCTCGCCCAGGAGGATGGCCGTGAAGGGGATGGCCTGGTCCGCGGGGAGGTCGTACACGGCCTCGACGCGGACCGTGTCCCCGGCGGCGGTGGTGATGGGGTGGACGGTCTTGGGCGGGTCGAACAGGGCCGCGCCGAGCACGTCGGTGTCGTCCTCAAGCTCGCCATTGAACACCTCGTCACCATTCAGGGACAGCCGGACCCGGCCCACGGTGCCGATGCCCAGGTGGTGGATGCCGGCCGACGGCGCGGTCCACTCCGTTTCCATCCGGATGGCCGCTGCGCCCTCGGGGATGCCGATGCCAAACCAGATCAGGTGCGACGCCAGCCGGTCCTCCCCCGAGATGACGGACCCGTCGCCGGCCAGGAAGGTCACCCGCAGGCCGGGCACACCGGACACCGGATTATGCAGCGAGGTGCGGGGGAAAGCCTGCAGGCCCTCCGCCACCTTGGCGCCGCGCGCATAACTGACGCGGACACCTTCCGGAAGCGCCGCACGCAGGCCCTCAAGCGGTGAGATGTTCTGCTTGGGCATGACGGTGGCGCTGCCGCCGCCCTGGGTGCGGGCCTCCTCCGCGTTGTGGCCACTGATGGCGACGCTTGCCAGTGCCTGCGGATCCAGCGGCAGCAGGCCGTCCCTGTTGCGCACCAGGACAGCACCACGCACTGCCACTTCGCGGGCGACGGCGGCGGCATTCAAGGGTGCCGGCTGTTCCGTGGCGGCGGGGGAGACTCCGTCAAGCGACCCGACGCGGGCGGCGAGCCGCAGGATGCGGACCACCTTTTCAAGGATGGCGGACCTGCTCACGCGGCCGTCATTCACGGCCGCCAGCAGCTTGGGGCCCCAGTGGCCTGCCGGTCCCGGCATCTCCAGGTCCTGGTTGGCGTTGGCGGCTTCCACCGAGCGGACGCCGGTCCAGTCGGAGACGACGACGCCGTCAAAGCCCCATTCGGTGGACAGCGGCGTCTTCAGGAGCTCGTTTTCGCTGGCCGTGGTGCCATTAATGGAGTTGTAGGAGCTCATCACCAGCCAGGCGCGCGCCTCGGTGATGGCGTCCTCGAAGGCTGCAAGGTAGAGCTCGCGCAGGGGGCGCTCGTCCACCACAGAATTGGACGTGAAACGCTCGGTTTCAGCCTCATTGGCAATGTAGTGCTTGGGTGTTGCCCCTACGCCCATGGACTGGACGCCGGCAACGTACCCGGCCGCCATCGTGGCGGTCAGGCGCGGGTCCTCGCTCATGCATTCAAAGTGCCGGCCGCCCAACGGCGAACGGTGCAGGTTAATGGTGGGGCCCAGGACTGCGTGGACGCCCTTGCGGCGGGCCTCCTGGCCCAGGACCTGGCCATAGCGGCGCGCTGTTTCCACGCTCCAGGTTGCGGACAGTGCGGACGACGACGGCAGGGAAACAGAGTCGTGGCGCTCGTCGAAGTCCTCACCCCGGACGCCGGAGGGGCCGTCGGACATGACAACACGGGACAGGCCGATGGAGGGCAGGGCGTGTGTTGCCCAGACATCAGCGCCGGTCAGCAGCTGGATCTGTTCTTCGAGGGAGAGGCTTTCGGCCAGTTCAAGGATGCGTGCTTCTGCATCCGGCGAATCGGCGGCGGGAGCCGTGACGGCGGGGGAGAGTGTGGGATTCATTTACTTGACTCCTTTGATGCGGGTGACGAGGACGGCGCCGATGATGCCGACGACGGCTCCGCCGATGAAGAGGGCGGGGTAGCCGCCAAGGGTGATGACGGGGAAGGCGATGGCGGGTACCAGGGACTGGGGCAGGGCCTGGGCGATGTTGAAGACGCCGAAGGTCTTGGCGTTCTCGCTTTGGCTCCCGGGCAGGAGGTCCGCGATGAGGGCCACATCGACCGCTCCGAAGCAGCCAAGGCCCAGGCCGGCCAGGGCCTGTCCCACCAGGACCTGGTCCGTGGTGCTGCTGGTGGCGATGACAATCAGGCTTACCATCATGATGATGGCGGAGGCGATGACCATGGCCTTGCGCTTGCCGATCCGGTCGCTGATCCAACCGCCGGCGAGGCTGGTGACCACGGTGCCCGCGGAACTGACCAGGGTCGCCTGGAAAACGAGCCCTGGAACTGCGGTTTCTGCAACGTGGAGGTGGTCGGCGAAAAAGTACGGCAGGTACAGCAGCCCGGCGCAGTAGCCGACGTACACCAGGAACTTGGTGAACCAGGCCCAACCGAGGCCGGGGTAGGTGCGCGGGTTGAAGTAGAAGGAACCGGCAATTTCCTTCAGGTTGAGCGGGGCGGGCTTCTCCGTCAGCACGCGGTCCTTGAAGGTGAAGGCGAAGGCGAGGGTCACGGCGGTCCCTACCACGCCGGGGACTACCGCCATCTGGAAGGCGTTGTCGAACAGTTGGGCGAAGTACGCGGCGGCGACCAGGCCCACCGGCAGGGTCATCCCGATCAGTCCTGAGAGGCGGCCGCGCTCGGCGGGTGCCGTCTGGTCCGGAAGGGTGGCCACCAGGGCCGCCAGCGCTGCGTTGAAGCTGAGCTGCGCGATGACCCAGGCAACCATGACGCCGGTGACGTTGGTGGCGGACCCCAGCAGGACCAGGGATGCCAGGCCGATCAGGGAGCCGCCCACGATCCATGGCTTGCGCATGCCGAAGCGGGACGTTGTGCGGTCACTCAACCGGCCGAAGAAGGGGTTGGCCAGGAGCGCAATGAGGGCTCCGACGACGGCCACCAGGCTGAGCGCACCTGCACGCGTTTCCGGCGTGGTGATTTCTGAAACTTTGATGGCCAGCACCACCAGGGCCGGGGCCAGGACGGCCATCCAAAGCCCGGCGCTGGCGATCGGCATGCCGATGACGTAGGCGCGGGGTGTGCGGGTCGGCGCTCCAGCAGGAGCGGTTGTAACGGTGCTGGATGAGGTTCCGCCGGCAGGCAGTCCTGCGGAATCCTCGGTGATGGTCTTGATGGCCACGGTGCCTCCTGACAAAAAGCGACCCTCCGTTGGGCCGTGGGAATGATCGTAGCGATAAAAACCGAGTCTGACTAGATTTTCTGGAAAGTTGGTGAAATACACTGGCCTGATGCCTTCATCAAAGCCGCGCGGCCAGTACGCCAAGGGAGCGGAACGCCGCGAACAGATCATCCAGACGGCCACGGACGTTTTTGCTACTGAAGGTTTTGAAGGAACCGCCCTGAAGCGCGTGGCAGAGCTGGTGGGGGTCAGGGAAGCGACCCTCTTCCACTATTTCCGCGGCAAGCAGGAACTGCTGACGGCGGTCCTGGCCGAGCGGGACCGCCGTAGCCTCGCGGCAATGGATGCCGAGGAGGCGGGGCTGGCGCTGATGGTGCGCTCCGCGGAGCGGAACCGCCGTGAGCCCGGGCTTACCACCCTGTATGCCGTGGCATCAGCCACCGCCAATGACCCCGGGCACGATTCGCATGCCTACTTCAAGGAGCGCTACGCCGAGGTGGTTGACGTGCTGGCGGCAGACATTGAACGCCGCCAGTCTGCCGGGCAGGCGCGCTCGGACCTGCCCGCCGGCGACCTGGCCAAGCTGGTGGTGGCAGTCTCCGACGGCCTGCAGCTGCAGTGGCTCTACGACAAGAATGTGGATGTGGCCGACGGGCTGCGCGAGTTCATCGATGTGCTCCTGAAGCCGCCGCCTGCCTAGGTATCAGCCGTGGACCGTGCTGCGCGGCGCCTTTGCCGGGCCCGTGCTGGCCCGGACTTCCAGGCGCGGCTGGTAGCGGCCGCCGGGGGTGTCGTTCCCTTCCTTGCGGATCAGCGCCCGGAGCTGGTGCCATGCCTGCTCGCCCAGCTCGGTGATGGGGACGGCGCCGGTGGTCAGTGCCGGCGTCGTATATCTGGCAAAGGGGATGTCATCGAAGCCCGTCACCGAAATATCGCCGGGGACGTCCAGGCCCCGCTCATGGAGGCCGCTCATCAGGCCCATGGCCACCAGGTCATTAAACGCCAGGATTCCGGTGGCCCCGCTGGCCAGCACGGCATCCACGGCCCCATGCCCGGTGTCGAAGTCCGATCCGCCCTCCAGCATGGTGACGTCCACTTCGGGATGGGCTGCCTTGAATTTCTCCAGGCCTTTGAGCCGCATCTCATTGGAGGCGCTGCGGGGCGGCCCGGCCAGGAAGGCCAGACGGGTGTGGCCGAGTTCCACCAGGTGTTCGGCGATGTCCTGGACGCCCTGGCCGTAGTCCACCACCAGGCTGGGGACGTCCGGTGCCGTGGTGGTGCGGTTGATCAGCACCAGCGGGTGGAGCGAGGGTGCAATCTCTTCGAGTTCCGCGTCAGTCATGCGCGGGGCGCAGAGGACCAGTCCGTCGCAGCGCCGCCGCGCTTCACCCGCCAGGATGGATTCCTCGCTGGACACTTCGAATGAGTCCGCAATGAGGACCCGGTAGCCGTCCTGCGCCGCGGCCCGGCTCAGGCCGCGGAGGATCGCCTGGAAGGTGGGGTTGGCCAGGTCGGGGACCACGATGCCGATGGTGTCCGTCTTGCCCAGTGCCAGGCTGCGGCCCACCGGGTTGGGCTGGTACTTCAGCTCTGCGGCTGCCGCCCGGACCCTGGCCGCGATGTCCGGGTCCACGGTGAAGTTGCCGTTCATGACACGCGAAACGGTGGCATGGGAAACCCCCGCCTTGACGGCGACATCCGCGATGCCGATCCGGCCGCTTGCCGATTTCCTGGCCATAGGGAACCCTTCATTTGCGCCGTCGGCCGGCGCCCCCGGGAACGCTTGACGTCCGATGGGCCCGGCCTTCATGGCAGGTGCTTTGAAAGACAGCATATACGGGAGTGGGAAACCGCTTTCTATCCTTTTCCCGACCGTTTTCCCGGCGGAGGCACCGGAGCCGCAGGCGGCAGGCCTGGAAACCGCTTTCTTCCTTTTCTGGAAGTGGTTGACGGATCTGCCGACAGGTTGATAAAACTCTAATAGAGCAATGAGAAAACGCTTTCTCAGCCCTCCGCCACGGTGCAGCACAGTACCGCCGCCGGAACACCGCCGCCCCACCGCGGGACATGAGCTTTTTCGAAAGGGACCCCAATGGTCAACACAGCCGAGACCACGCCGGCCGCCGCTGCTTCAGAGGCCGGCAGTGCCGCCGGCGCTGAGACCGCTACCGCTGCAGGCACCGCCACCCGGAAAGGCGGGAAAGCCCGGATTGCCCTGATCGGCACCGGCGGCCGTTCCGAGATGTACATCCGTGCCATCTACGGCAAGCACGCTGACACCGCTGAGCTGGTGGCCTTCTCGGACGTGAACCCGGGACGCGTGGAGTTCTACCAGAAGCTCATCCAGGAACTGGGCGCGCCCGGGCCAGTGGCGTCGTTCGATCCCGCCCAGCTCACCGGTTTCGTCCAGGCGAACAACATCGACCGCATCATCGTCACCACGCCGGACTACACGCACGCCGACTACATCGTGGAGGGGCTCCGGGCCGGCGCGGACGTCGTCGTCGAAAAGCCCCTGACCATCGACGCCGAAAGCTGCCGCCGCATCGTCCAGGCCGTCCACGAGACCGGCCGCAACGTGGTGGTCACCTTCAACTACCGCTACTCGCCACGCAACAGCGCGCTCAAGGAAATCATCCAGAGCGGCGTGATCGGCAAGATCACCTCCATCGACTTCAGCTGGGTCCTGGACACCGTGCACGGCGCGGACTACTTCCGCCGCTGGCACCGCGAAAAGAAGAACTCCGGCGGCCTCCTCATCCACAAGGCGTCCCACCACTTCGACCTGGTCAACTGGTGGATCGACGACGTGCCCGAGCGGGTCTTCGCCTCCGGCGGCCTTAAGTTTTACGGCGACAAGAACGCCGCCGAGCGCGGCCTTGGCCCACGCCCGGAACGTGGAACGCCCGACGCCGATGCCCCCGCCGGCGCCAAGGACCCCTTCGCGCTTGACCTGAGGGAGGACGAGCGGCTCAAGGCCCTGTTCCTGGATAACGAACACTACGACGGCTACCGCCGCGACCAGGATGTCTTCACCGGCGGCATCACCATCGAGGACAACCTGGCCCTGGTGGTGGAATACCAGGGCGGACCGCGCCTGAGCTACTCACTGAATGCCCACAGCCCGTGGGAAGGCTACCGGGTGGCGGTCAACGGCACCGAAGGCCGCGCAGAACTTGAAGTGGTGGAACGTGCCGCCGTCCTGCACAGCACGGACAAGAAAACCGTGGTGGACCCGTCCGCAACCCCGGTTGAGGAAGAGGACGCCGTCCGCCGCAACGGCGAGCGCCTGGTGGTCCAGCGCCACTGGGAGGCCGCTTACGAGGTCCCGATCATCAACGGTGAGGGCGGCCATGGCGGCGGTGACGAGCTGCTCCTGTCGGATCTCTTCAACGGACCGGGCGAGGACCCCCTGGGCCGTCCGTCCGGCTACCTGGACGGGCTGCGTTCGGTGTCGGTGGGGATCGCCGGCAACCGCTCGCTTGAAACGTCCCTGCCCGTCCGGGTCGAGGACCTGGACCTCGGCGTCGACCTCCGCCGCGGCAAGTAAGGGAAAGACCATGAGGATTTTAGTCACCGGCGGTTCCGGCCGCCTGGGCCGCAGCGTGGTGGCCGGGCTGGCCCAGGCCGGCCATCACGTCATCTCGGTGGACCGCGAGGCCGTGCCCGCGGAACTGCTGCCGTCCGGCGTCGTGCAGGAAACCGCCGACCTGCTTGCCCCGGGTGAGGCGTTGCGGCTGATAGGGGCCTCAACGCCCGACGCCGTCATCCACCTTGCGGCGATCGCCGTACCGTTCAGTGCGCCCGAGGACGTCATCTTCGCCACCAACACCCGGCTAGCCTTCGCCGTCATCAGTGCGGCGACGGAGCTGGGCGTCCCCAAGGTGGTTACCGCCAGCAGCCCCACCGTCCTTGGTTACGGCTGCCCGGCCGGTTGGCTGCCGCCGTCACTCCCGCTGGACGAGCGCACGCCGCCAAAGCCCTGGAACGCGTACGCGCTGTCCAAGCACATTGCCGAACAAACCGTGCAGATGTTCGCCGCCGCCCAGGGGGAGAAGATCCGCTATGCAGCGTTCCGGCCCTGCTTTGTGATCTCGCCGGAAGAATGGGAAGGGGCCCCGACGCAGCAGGGGCACACCCTGGCCGAACGCCTCGCCGACCCCGCCCTCTCCGCGCCGGCCCTGTTCAACTATGTGGATGCGCGGGACGTGGCGGACTTCCTGGACGTGCTGCTGCAGAAGATGGAAGACATTCCCAACGGGGAAACCTTCTTCGTGGGGGCAGCCGACGCGCTCGCAACGGCGCCGCTCGCGGAGCTGATGCCCACCTTCCTCCCGGGAAGTGAGGCGTTGAGCTCCGGCCTGACCGGCACCAGCCCCGCTTTTTCCATAGCCAAGGCCCAGGAACTGCTGGGCTGGCAACCCAGGCGCAGCTGGCGCACCGAACTGAAGTCCACCCTCAACGACGAGGCCACTGCCCTGGTTACCGCCGGCGGCGGAGGCAAGGAGACACCATGAAATTCGACGGCGTACTGTTCTTCCCTGTCACCCCGTTCACGGCCGAAGGCGCCGTTGACGTGGAACTGCTCAAGGAACACATCGGCTCCCGGCTGCCCTTCGGCCCCGGCGGCGTGTTCCCCGCCTGCGGAACTGGCGAATTCCATGCCCTCAGCATCGAAGAGCTCCGCACCGTGGTGGCGGCCGCCGTGGAGGTTGTCGCCGGAAAAGTTCCCGTAGTGGCCGGTGCCGGCGGACCCTTGGGCCACGCGCTCGCCGCTGCCCGCGCCGCCGAGGAGGCCGGCGCGGACGCCCTCCTGGTACTCCCGCCGTACCTGGTGACCGGACCCACTGACGGGCTGGTGGCCTACATCGAGGCCGTGGCCAATGCCAGCAGCCTCCCGGTCATCGTCTACCACCGCGGCAACGCCAAATTCACGGCCGCATCCATGGCCAAGCTCGCTGCCAATCCGAAGGTCATCGGCTTCAAGGACGGCCTGGGCGATGTGGGCCTGGCCCAGGAGATCGTCTCCGCGGTAAGGGCCTCCGGTCGGGAAGACTTCGCGTTCTTCAACGGCCTGCTCACCGCCGAGCTGACGCAGGGCGCCTACCGGGGACTGGGCATCCCGCTCTACTCCTCGGCAGCGTTCGCCATGGCCCCGGAAATCGCCAAGGCCTACTACGACGCCTACGTATCCGGGGACGAGGACCGCCGCAACGCCCTGCTCGAGGGCTTTTACGCACCCCTCGTACGCCTCCGCGACCAGACCCCCGGGTTCGGCGTTTCCCTGATCAAGGCCGGCCTGCGCCTGGCCGGACTGCCGGTTGGATCCGTCCGGCCGCCGCTGGTGGATCCCAGCGAGGAGCAACTGGTTGAACTGAAAGCTATCCTCGCCAGGGGCCACGAGCTGGCCGGCCGCTGATGAGCGCCCCGGCGGCGGAAACCGTCCGCACCGTTCCCCGCATCACCGGGCTGACCACCCGGCTCCTCACCGTTCCGCTGCGCCGCAGCTGGGGCGTCGAGGCGCCGGAAAACCACGTGATCGCCACCGAGCTTTACACGGACGACGGCGGCACGGGCTTTGGCTTCTCCTGGACACCTACCATCGGCCCCCAGGCGGTCAAGGCGCTGCTGGACTGCGACATCGCCCCCTTTGTAACCGGCCTTCCGGCGAATCCGGAGACGGTGTGGGACGCGTTGTGGAAGCGGCTGCACGAGGCCGGCGGGGGCGGTCTCACCACGATCGCCATGGCGGGCGTGGATCTTGCCCTCTGGGATGTGCAGGCCCGCAGTGCCGGCACCTCGGTGACCGGCTTCATCGGCCAGCGGCAGGACTCGGTGGAGGTGTACGGCTCCGGGGTGAACCTGCACTACACCCTGGAGGAGCTCGTGGCGCAGACCGAACGCTGGGTCGCCGCAGGCCACCGCGCCGTGAAAATCAAGGTGGGCAAGCCGGACCTCCGCGAGGACGCAGAACGGGTCGCCGCCGTCCGCACCGTGCTGGGCCCTGACCGCCGGCTCATGATAGATGCGAACCAGAGGTGGGACCTGCCCACCACGCTCCGCGCCCTGGAGGTCCTCGCCGGGTACGGGCTGGACTGGCTGGAGGAACCCCTCCGCGCGGACGACCTCTGGGCCTACCGGAGGCTGCGGAAACACTCGCCGGTGCCCATAGCCTTGGGCGAAAACCTGCACACCATTTACCGGTTCCGCGATTTCATTGAGGCCGAGGCGGTGGACATTATCCAGCCCAACATCATCAGGGTGGGTGGCATCACCCCGTTCCGGCGGATCGTGGAGCTGGCACGGACCCACAGCATCAAGGTCATGCCGCACCTGCTGCCGGAACTGTCCGGGCAGCTGGCCCTGACCCTGGCGGAGCCCACCATGGTGGAGGACGTCGAGGAGGCATCCTTCGAGCAGCTTGGCCTCCTGGCTGGCCCGTCACCGGTCCGGTTCACCAACAGCAGGCTGGCGACGGTGGACCGGCAGGGGCTGGGGCTCCGCTTCCGGGACGCTCTGTAACCACTATTTTCCGTACGACGACGAACAGGTACCTGACGTGACAACTGCAACCCTTTCCCTGTCCGAGCTCACCGCTGCCGCCACGGAAGCCGCCAGGACCTCCGCCGCGGCGACCGACGCCGAACGCGCCGGCTGGCTGAAGGCGGTAGCGGACGCCCTGGATGCCAACGCCGCCGAGCTGGTGGACATCGCTGACGCCGAGACCAGCCTGGGGGCGCCGCGCCTCACGGGGGAGGTGGCCCGGACCACGGGGCAGCTGCGCCTGTTCGCCCGCGTGATTACCGAGGGCTCCTACCTGGAGGCCATCATCGACCACGCGGATCCGTCAGCCACCCCGCCAAAGCCGGACCTCCGCCGGATCCTCAAGCCCATCGGCCCGGTTGCCGTCTTCTCTGCATCAAACTTCCCGTTCGCCTTCTCCGTGGCCGGCGGAGACACCGCCTCAGCCCTCGCCGTCGGCTGCTCCGTGATCGTCAAGGCGCACTCCGGCCACCTGCGCCTGTCGGAGCGCACCGCTGAAATCGTGGCCGGGGCCCTGCGCGGCGCGGGCGCACCCGAGGGCCTGTTCGCGCTGGTCAGCGGCCGCGAGGTGGGCAGCGCCCTGGTTCAGGACCCTGCCATCAAGGCCGTGGGCTTCACCGGGTCCATTCCCGGCGGCCGTGCCCTGTTCGACCTTGCCACCTCACGCCCGGACCCCATCCCGTTCTACGGCGAGCTGGGCAGCCTGAACCCCGTGGTCATCACGGCGGCGGCACTTCAGGCGCGCTCCGCGGAACTTGCCGCGGGGCTGACCGGCTCCTTCACCCTCGGAGCGGGCCAGTTCTGCACCAAGCCCGGCCTCGTGTTCATACCCGCCGGGACGGGGTTCGCGGCACAAGTGGCGGAGGCCGCCAAGGACAAACCGGCGCACGGCATGCTGACCAGCAGGATCGCGGAAGCCTACCCCGAGGGGCTGCGCAGCTTCGCATCGGTGGAGGGCGTGGACGTGGTCAGCGGCAGCGTGGACCAGGACGCCGTGGCCAACGGCGCCGCTCCGGTGGCCTTTTGCACCAGTGCCGCCAAAGTCCTGGAAAACCCGGAGCAGCTGCTGGAGGAATGCTTCGGACCCACCACCATCCTCATCGAGTACAAGGACCGGGAGGAGCTGGCTGCCGTTCTGGCCAAGGTCCCCGGAAGCCTCACGGCAACGCTCCACAGCGAGCAGGGCGAGGATATAAAGGCCTTGGTGGAGCAGCTCTCCGGGCTGGCCGGACGCGTGCTGTTCGAAGGCTGGCCCACGGGCGTGGCCGTGAACTGGGCCCAGCAGCACGGCGGCCCCTACCCCGCCACCACGTCGCTGTTCACCTCGGTGGGTGCGACGGCGGTCCGCAGGTTCCAGCGCCCCGTGGCCTACCAGGACGCCCCGGAAAGCGTGCTGCACCCGGCACTGCGCGAGGACAACCCGCTGCGCATCCCGCGCCGGGTGGACGGGGAACTGCAGCTTCCTTAGCTAACGAAGAAAACCCCGGAGCCTTTCGGCTCCGGGGTTTTCTGCTGCCCGGGAAACTCGTTTACTACAGCTGCAGCGTCACCGGCCGCTCCAGCCCGTTGACGGTGCTTACGGGCCAGCGCGGGTCCACCGTCAGGACGCGGAGGCCGGACTCTGTCAGCTGGACGGTGTCTTCGATCTTGACGCCGGGGCCTGACGGGTTCCAGGTGAAGGCCTGGTCCAGCACCACAGTGTCGGTCACCGCAGACGTCACCCTGGGATCACGCCCCGCGTACCCGGCCGGTCCGCCCTGGTGATGCTGCTCCCACTGGTCCGCCCCGAAGCCGTGCCGGGCGTACGCTGCCTGGATTTCGGCAAAGATTCTGTCCAGGCGCGCCCCGGGGACCGTGGCATCGAAGATGTCCGCTTCCACGGCCGCGATACGGGCCTCGGCGTCGCGCTCTTTCGGGGTGCCGGCGTCGAACCTGATCCAGCGGGTGATGTTGGCCACCAGGCCGTCCCGGCGGGCGCACACCACGGCCATGGCACGACGGCCCAGCGGGGCGTGGGTGGCCAAAGGGTGCCGGAAATCGCTGCGGGAGCTGCCGTTGCACAGGAGTACCAGCGGCTCCGCGCCGGCCGCCACCACGCGGGCGGCCAGCGCCGAGACGAGTTCGAACTCGGTGGTCTCCGGGCGCGCTGCGGAAAGAACGTCCGTCATCATGGCAGCCAGCTCGGCGCTGAGCTGGGAGTACCGCGCGCTCTCGGCCGGGAGGAGCTGCTGGCGGGCAGCGCGCAGTTGCGCTGTGACGTCCGCTTCCGCGAGCGGCGGCCGGGAACTGCTTCCGAGGGCCGCGGCGGTCTGGTGCAGGTTGCCGTACCAGGGCACGGTGTGCAGGTTGACCTGGGCTGGAAGCTCTTCGGCCGCGATCCGCCCGGCCTCATTGTTGAACGTCACCAGGTGGTCGCCGTCGCGGTCCACCAGGAGGGCTGCGATGGGGTCGACGGCCAGGCTGACGTGCACGCGGCTGCCGTCCAGGTACCACGTCAGGGCAGTGTTGGAGGTCAGGAGCAGGGAGTCCCGCCCGGCCGCGTCCAGGATGTCCAGGACGCGGCGGCGCTTGATGGTGCGGTCCGTCCTTGAGCCCGGCGGCCGCCGTGCCTCCTTCGGGGGAGCGGCTGTGGTTGTTGTTTGCGTCATGACGGGTCCCCCTGTTGGTTAATTAGCGCTTCTACGTCGGCGGTGGCCAGGATTCCGTCGGCCACGAAAACGGTGATGTGCCGCCGTACCGGGTTTCCCGGCCGGGCCAAGACGGGACTGTCCCAGGCGAGCGACTGTCCCACGCCGGGGTAGCCCTCCACACGGACAAACCACGGGTCCGTGCAGCCTTCCGGGGCGACGAACACCAAGGTGACCGGCCCGCCGTCGAACCTTCCGGACCAAGCGAGCCAGCGCGTGACGCTGCCGTGGGTCTTTGACTCGCCGCTGCCGGCCTGCGTCCACACCGCCGCTTCCCCGCACGCCGGGAGGCGCCAGAAGAAGCCGCCGTAGCCGCCCTCGAAGCGGCCGTTGGAGCCCGGGCTGCCCAGGCTGACGGGCTTGTCCCCCGCGGGGGACAGGGCAAAGTCCACGGACAACCGCCAGATGGAAGGCGCGACGGCGGACCACGCCCAGGTGCGTTCCTCCACCAGGACGGGGGAGCCGTCGGGGCCGTTCCACTCCAGGGTCTCCTGGAGCCTGCCCTTTTGCCCGTCGCTGTCGTCGGTCTGCTGTGAAGCGGTGGCCGTGATGCTGCCGTGGTCCGGGCGCCAGATGTACTGCCCGGCCTCCCGCGTATAGGTGCGTCCGCCCCAGAAATTGACGCCGTCCACGTCCTGCAGTGCCACCCCAACACCCAGATGCCACACGTGGTCCAGCGGCATGTGGTCCGTGACCACAGTGCCGCCGAGGGTCCGGACAGGGTGCAGGTAGGGGCGCGGGGAGGATACGGCGCGGATGTGGCTGCCGTCCTGGTAGTCCGCCACCGGCCGGCCATCCAAGGCCAGCGCCCGGACCGGCGGGAGGGCCCCGGCCCACGGGACGCCAAGTTCGGCGAACGTTGCCTGTGACTTGATGGCGCGCCCGATCAGGTCGCTGATGCCCTGGATCACGGGGTGGGCGTCGTCGCCGTCGCCCTCCCAGAAGATGGATGCAGCATCAATCGGAGTAGCGCGGGGAGAGTGCGGATGGCTTCCAGCACTGCGGTGAAGGCGCCGGTGTCCTGCAGGGCGCACAGCAGGGGCGTCCCGGTGGCACGGGCGTCCAGCAGGTTCTCCAGCAGGTCGGTGCGGCCATATGTTTCCCGGCGCTCGCCGTCGGCGGTGGTGATGACCACCTCGTCCCGCGTATAGAACAGGGTGATGTCGCCCAGGGTTCCATGCACAGTGACGGTGGGATCCTGCTGTTCGGGGGCGCACAGCGTCAGCGCGCACAGCAGGGTGTTCCCACCGGCCGTGCGGACCCGGAGCACCGAGGTGTCGTCGCTCTCGGTGTCGTTGGCCCGGTAGAGGTCGGTTTCCACGGAGGCCACATCTGCAAGGGTGTGGGCGCCGGCGACATGGAGTGCAGTGGCAACGGCGTGGGCCAGCGCATTGGTTGCCACACCGTCCACCACATCGGTGCCGTCCAGGCTGCGCTTCCCGGCCCAGCGCGAGCGCTTGAAATAGGCCTTGGTCCGCAGCCACTGGCCGGTGGCGCTGATGCCCAGGACGGTGCCGATATCCCCGGCAGCCACCATCTCCGTGATGGCAGGCAACGCGTGGGACCCCAGGCTCTGGAAGCCCACCTGGACCAGCCGCCCATTCTCCCCGGCGACGGCAAGGACCTCTTCAAACTGTGCCAGGGACGCCACCGGCGGCTTCTCGATGTAGACGTCCATCCCGGCTTCCAGCGCGGCACAAGCCAGCGGGGCGTGGGTCTGGATGGGCGTGGCAATGATGACGACGTCGACACCCGGCTCGGCGGCAAGCAGTCCATCCAGGTCGGGGAACACAGCCACCGGGGCGGCCAGGGTGCCCGCCTGCGGCGGGTTGGGATCGGCGACGGCCACCAGTTCCAGGGCGCCGGCCTGTTCGAGCCGGGACAGGTTGGCAAGGTGGCGCTCGCCGAAGCCGTGCACGCCCACCAGGGCCACCCGCGGGACGGCTGTGGAAGCGGCCTGCTGGTGCGGCTGGTCCGCGGCGGCGGAGTGCTGTGTGGTCATGAGGGTCCTTGGGATGGGTTGTGGACGGGCCGGACGGCCAGGGTGTGGGCCAGGAAATCGAGTGCTTCGTCCTGCATGGGCCCGGTGAAGACATGCCCTCCGGGCCAGAGGGTGCCCGTGTACTTGTCTGTACCGGCGTGCAGGGATTCCAGCAGGTGGTGCGCCTGGCGCATCCCGTCCTCCGGGAAGAGTTCATCCGCCAGGGCGTATTGCACCAGGAACCGGGCGGCCGGTGATCTGCCGGTGAGTTCCGGCCAGTCACCAAGCTTCCACAGACCCGGAGTCTGCAGCAGCCAGGAGTGTGCGTCCAGGTAGGCGGGGAAGAGGGACTCGAAGGTGGTCATCATGCAGGTCACCACTGCGGCCCGGATACGGGGACTGAGGGCTGCCAGGGCCAGCGACCTGCCACCTCCGCCGGAGAACCCGATGCAGCCCAGGTTCTCCGGGTCGACCCCGGGCAGGGCTGCCAGGACCTCCATGGCGGCGAGGTCGTCGTACGCCACCATGCCGGCCAGGCTGGTGCCCAGCAGGCCTGCGGCCTTGGCCACGGTGTCCTCATGGAAGCCGGCGGCGGCATTGTATTGGTCCGCGTCAGTGGGTACGACGCCGTCCTCCCGCCACTGCGCGTGCCTCGCCGCCGCTGCGGAGGCGGTGCGCCACGGCGGCGTTGAGAGGTCAAACCTGCGGCTGCCCCAGGCGAAGGAGTCGTGGGCCAGCACAGCGAAACCGCGGCGGGCGATGTCCGTGGCCAGGGCGCGCCCGTCATAAAGCCCGGCACGGGCTGCGGCCGCAGACGGGTGGCTTTCCGGGAGGTCCACCAGCCGGTCCGCGCCGCCGAACTTGTTGCCGCCATGGCAGTGCAGTGCCAGGACGCCCGGCAGGGGACCGGGACGTCCAGCCGGCCGCACCAGCCAGCCCGTAGTCCGCGGCCCGAAACCCAACTGCCAGCTGAGCTGGGAGGTGGTGGCGCCGTCGTACGTTTCCTCCCAATGCACCCTGACCTCCGGCAGTGCACCCGCACCGGGTACGCCCAGCGCGTCCGAAAGCTCCTGCGCCGCGGCGGTTGAGGCCTGGTGGCGGGGGTTGCTTCTCACGTAGGCTTACCAGTCGTCGTAGCCGGCGATGGCGCTGGGCCGTGCTGGAGTCATGTGGCCCGGCTCCTTTCGGTAATGGTCCTGCCTGCTGCCGCCGTGGGCGTTACGGTCAGGCGAGGTTCTGGTTTACCTCGGAGATCATGCCCTTGGCCGCGTCGCGCGGAGAGATCTTCCCGAAGAGTACATCCGTGTTGTAACGGTTCAAAACTTCCATGGTTGCCGATGATCCCGCCGGGAACGGCTTGGGGGCCTGGACTTTAAGGGCGGCAATGCGGTCCAGGTAGGCGGCTTCCTTTTGCTGGGTTTCCTTCAGCAGGGGAGTGATGCCGGCCTTGAGTTCGGTGTTGGTAAGCATGCCGCGGTCGCTTTTGATCTTGGACGCTGCGTCCATGTTGTTGACCAGGTAGTTGATGAAGAGGGCGGCTTCCTTGGGCTGCGACGACTTGGACGAGATGGCGTACTCCATGGAGGAGCGGAGCCAGGCACCCGGCCTGCTGCTCTCGCCCGGCAGCTTTGCCATGACCAGGGGCGCGCCGGAGTAGGACGTCATCTGGTTGCTCCAGGAGATTTTCATGCCCTGCTTTCCCTGTCCCATCAGGGTCATCTCCGGCTGCGCGGACCCGTCCTCCACCGTCTGTGATGGGGAAGGGGCACCGCCGGTATCCATCAGCTTCTTGTTGAGCTCGAACCAGCGGGCAAGAGTGTCCTCGCTGATGCCCATTTTCTTCCCATCGTCGGTGTAGAGGTCCTCGCCGTTTTGGCGGGCCCAGACCGCAAGGAAAGAGTCGTTCGCCATGGGGGTGGTGCCAAAGGTGCCGGCGGGCGATTTCCGGGTGATCCCGGCGGCGATCCTTGCGTAGTCGTCCCAGGTCCACTTCTCGTCATCGGGCATGGGGACACCTGCCGCTTCAAACACCTTGGGGTCCAGGACCATTGACATGGAATTGACGCCTGCCGTGATGGTGTACTGCCTGCCATCGATCTTGCCCAGGTCCACGGTGCCTTCCGCGAACTTCGACGTATCGATCTGGCCTTTGACCTTGTCCAGGTCCAGCAGGACGCCGCGGCTGGCGTATTCGCTGGGATAAGCGCCGCTCATGGCGATGACATCCGGCGTAGTTCCACCTGCGATCTGTGTCGCCATTTTGTCCCAATAGGAGCTGTATTCCGTGTTTTCGCCCTGGACCTTGATGGTGGGGTTGGCGGCTTCGAAGGCTTTGATGACCTCCATGGTGGTTTTAGCCCTGGAGTCATTTCCCCACCAGGCGAACCGGATGGTGACGGGATCTTCCGCCGTCCCCACCTTTCCGGCCTGGGGACTGTTGCCGCAGCCGGTCAGGGCAATGGCAAGGGCGGCAATGGCGCCGGTGACTCCCATGGCGGATTTTCTGAGACCAAACTTCATTGTTGTGCCCCTCGGCTTCTTATTTAGGGTGGAGTGATGGATCCAGCAGAAAACGTTTTCTGAAAAACTAACAAAGGGCTATGCAGGAGTCAAGAAACCGTTTACTTTGGTACGGAGCCGCATTTTCGAAGGCACCCGCGGCGCGGAATCCTGCAGCCTTTTGCGGCAGCAGCCGACCGTGCCGGAGGTGCCGCACTCCCATCGCCTGGCGATGACCGCAACGTGGAGGCCACGATGACCAAAGGAGACCACATGGCCGCAAAACACATCCCCGGGACGCTGCGTCCGGCCCTGGTGCCGTACGCAGTGTTCCCGGCGTCCCCGACGGAGCAGCTCCTGTGAGCGCCATCAGCGAGCTCAGCTCCTTTACCCGGCGCAAGGGCAAAGCCACCGCCGAGGAGAAGAAGGCCAACAGGCGGGACAACAAGGCCGCCTACATCTTCCTGCTGCCATGGCTGGTGGGCCTGGTGGCCATCACCATCGGCCCGATGCTGATGTCGCTCTACCTGTCCTTCACCGACTACAACCTGCTCCAGCCGCCGGAATGGACTGGGCTGGACAACTTCACCCGGATGCTCAGCGACGCACGGCTGCACAACTCGCTGCGGGTCACCTTCACCTATGTCTTCGTCGGCGTCCCCCTGCAGCTCGCCGTTGCACTGCTCATTGCCCTCGTGCTGGACAAGGGCCTCCGCGGCCTCCCGTTCTACCGTTCGGTGTTCTACTTGCCATCCCTCCTGGGCGGATCCGTTGCCGTGGCCATCCTGTGGAAGCAGATCTTTGGCACCACGGGCCTGGTCAACCAGGTCCTGGCCATGTTCGGGATCCAGGGGCCGGGCTGGATCTCGGATCCCAGCACCGCTTTGGGATCGATCATCCTGCTGCACGTCTGGACGTTTGGTGCACCCATGATTATCTTCCTGGCGGGCCTGCGGCAGATCCCCGCCATGTACTACGAAGCCGCCAAGGTGGACGGCGCCAGCACGCTCCAGCAGTTCTGGCGGATCACCATGCCGATGCTGAGCCCGATCATCTTCTTCAACCTGGTGCTGCAGATCATCGGTTCCTTCCAGTCCTTCACCCAGGCGTTCATCGTCTCCGGCGGCAACGGCGGGCCCTCAGACTCCACCATGTTCTTCACCCTGTACCTGTACCAAAAGGGCTTCGGCCAGTTCGACATGGGCTACGCGTCCGCCATGGCGTGGGTGCTGCTGCTCATCATCGGCGTCTTTACCGCCATCAACTTCATCGCTTCTAAGTATTGGGTTTTCTATGACGACTAACCTGGAGACGCTGCCCGCCGCGGACAAGAAGACCGCCGGCGCCGGCAAGCCTAACAACCGCAAGCCGCGGGCCCGCGAGTCCCGGGGAACCCTGGCCTTCAGCCGGGCCCAGCGGGGCAAATCCCTCATGAAGCACGGCATCCTGATCCTGACCGGCGCGCTGATGATCTATCCACTCCTGTGGATGGTGGTGTCGTCGCTGCGGCCGAACGAGATGATCTTCCGGGAGCCGGGCCTCTGGCTCAACAGCCTGGAAATGAGCAACTACACGTCCGGCTGGTCAGCCCTGACCCACCCCTTTGGCCACTACATGCTGAACTCGGCCATCGTGGTGATCGGCTCCATCCTGGGAAACCTCGTTTCCTGCTCCATGGCCGCCTACGCCTTTGCCCGGCTCCAGTTCACGGGGAAGAAACTGTTCTTTGGCATCATGCTTCTCACCATCATGCTGCCGTTCCACGTGGTGATCGTCCCGCAGTACATCCTGTTCTCGCAGATCGGCTGGGTGAACACCTTCTGGCCCCTGCTGGTGCCCAAACTGCTGGCCACGGACGCGTTCTTCGTCTTCCTCATGGTCCAGTTCATCCGCGGTATTCCGCGTGAACTCGATGAAGCTGCACGAATCGACGGTGCCGGCCATCCGCGCATCTTCCTGCGGGTCATCCTGCCGCTGATGGTGCCGGCGCTGGCCACCACCACCATCTTCACCTTCATCTGGACGTGGAACGACTTCTTTGGTGCCCTGATCTACCTCACGGATCCGGACATGTTCACCGTTCCGGTGGCCCTCCGGGCTTTCGTGGATTCCCAGTCGGCCACGAGCTGGGGTTCCCTGTTCGCCATGTCCATTGTGTCGCTGCTGCCGGTCTTCCTGGTCTTCCTCTTTGGTCAGCGGTTCCTCATCAAGGGCATCGCCACCACGGGCATCAAGTAACCCTCAGAGACAATGCAGGTCCGAACGGCCCGCCCTGGTGGCGGGCCGTTTGCCATTGGCCGCAACATTCCCGGCCTCAGCAAAGAAACATCTTGTATTACAAGTAGCAAACTTATAGTATCTGTAGCAGAAAGCGCTTTCAGGGACTTGCGCACAGCCGGTAGGCCTCTGTCCCGCCGCCGAGTTCCCCTCCTCAACCACACAGCTGAGACCCATCACCCGCACCTGGATCAACGAAGATCGGAGTACACAGTGCCGCTTTTTCCCCGTCCTGCGTCTGCTGCGAAGCAGACAGCAGGGGCACCAGCTTCAGGCCCAAACCCCCAACGCCGCAGTGTCCAAGCCCGCAGTGTCCGGACCCGCAAGGCCGGCGCGATTGCCGCCGTCGTCGCCGCCGTTATGGCCCTCAGTGCCTGCGGTGGAGGAGCCGCCCCGCAGAGTGCGGACGGCACCGTAGAGCTCCGCTTCTCGTGGTGGGGCGGCGATAAGCGCGCGCAGCTGACGCAGGAAGCAATCAAGCAGTTCGAGGCCGAAAACCCCAAGATCAAGATCAAGCCGGAGTTTGGGGACTGGAGCGGCTACTGGGACAAACTGGCCACGCAGGTGGCGGCCAATGATGCCCCCGACATCATCCAGATGGACGAAAAGTACATCACGGAGTACTCAAGCCGGGGTGCCCTTCTGGACCTGTCCAAGTACGACATCGACACGTCCAAGCTGGATGAGGCAGCACTGAACGCAGGCAAGGGCGAAAAGGGGCTGACCGGCATCGCCGCCGGCATCAATGCTGCCACCATCCTGGCCAACCCCGCCGTCTTCCAGGCTGCCGGAGTGCCGCTTCCGGACGACACAAAGTGGACCTGGGAGGACTTTGGCCGCATCGCAGCCGAGATCACTGCAAAGTCGCCGAAGGGTACTTATGGCGCGGCGGCCTACGGAACGGACGAGGCCTCCCTGGGAGTCTGGCTCCGGCAGGACGGCAAGTCGCTGTATACGTCCGACGGCAAGCTGGGCTTCGAGCCCGGTGACATCGCCGAGTGGTGGGCCTTCCTGAAGAAGCTCAGCAGGGACAAGGCAGTGCCGTCCGCATCCGAGGTGGTGGAGGCCGAGGCTGCCCCGCTTGACCAGAGCGGACTGGCAACAGGCAAGAACGGCATGGCCTTCTGGTGGTCCAACCAGGCCCCGGCCCTGGAAAAGGCGAGCGGCGGGGACTTGAAGATCCTGCGGTTCCCCACCAAGACCGGATCGTCCGCGGATACCGAGCTTTGGTACAAGGCCTCACAGTTCTGGTCAGCATCATCGCGCACCAAGCACCCGCAGGAAACCGCCAAGTTCATCAACTTCCTCACCAATAACGTCAAGGCCGGCGAAGCCCTGCTTGCAGACCGCGGCGTCTACCCCAACTCCGAGGTCCGGGCAGCCATCCAGCCGAAACTGACCCCGGCCGACGTCAAGGTGGTCAACTTCATCGACCAGATCAAGGACGAACTCGGCGAGGCTCCGGCGCCCCCGCCGAAGGGTGCGGGCGCCATCCAGGAAATCATCAAGCGCTACACCTCCGAAGTCCTCTTCGAGCGGCTGTCCCCGGAGGATGCCGGCAAGAAGGCGACAGATGAGATGAAGTCCGCCATCAGCAGCTAGTCCTCACGCCGCCACACGGCTCCGGACCGTCTGTATGGTGCCTCCTCATCACAGACGTCCGACGGCGGGTGGCAGCTCTGCCCCGGAAGGAACCCATGGTTCCTTCCGGGGTGGAGCTGTTTAAAGCGCAGGTGTCAGGCTGCCCGGGCGGGGTGGTGGAATTGAGCAGCCGCGTTCCACGGCGCAGCTTCTATGGGGCGGCGCGTTCCCTTCGCCTGGTCCGAAGCTCGTTATGCCGTCGTTCCGGTTCAACCGGCCGCCGGACCGGTTCGGAGGGCAGGACCCGCCCCAGGACCTGGACGGAGAGGATTCGTGCCGGAGGGCAGGGTGGGGAGGACTCCCCGTGCAGAAGCTGTTCCTTGAGCCGCTTACCCATGCCGGTTCCGGGGAGTGGTGGTGCTGTGGAGTGGTAGGTGTGGCCGGTTGGGGTGGTGGTTGCCACGGTGTGGCGTGGGCCGGGGATGGTTTGTGCGGCCCATCCTGGGGTTTCTTTGGTGTGGTTGCAGGCTTCGCAGAGGCCTTGGCCGTTTCCGGCGGTGGTGGGTCCGCGGTGGTGCCAGGCGGTGACATGGTCGTGGTGCCTGATGGGGGCGTCGCAGTAGGGGGTCCGGCAGGTGTCATCCCGGATTTGAAGGAAGCGTTTCAGTGCTGCCGGGAAGAGCCGGGCTGTGGAGTCCATCGCCACCAGCTCACCGGCGCCGGGGGCGGTGTAGAGCCGGCGCACCCAGAGGTTGAGGTCGTTGTCACCGGGAGCTGTGAGGGCGATGTTTCGTGCCTGTTCGGCGGGGATGGTGCCGTAGCCGGGCAGCCGTGCGGGTTCGGTGTCGGCGTGGAGGAGGGTGCGGTCGGTCATGACGAGCTGGATCTGAACCCCGCTGATTCCGCCGGGGGTGCCGGTGACGCGTTCGACGAGGGTGTCCGCCATGACCTGCCCCCGGGACCGATCATCCCCGCCGCTTCGGGCGGTGTCGGCGTCCCGGCATAATGCGGCGTAGGCGGCGACGCCCTGGGCGGCGGGGAGCAGCGCGGTCAGGTAGGTCATGGTGTCCGGGGCCGGGCGCAGGCTCACGCACCGCTCGGCCACGGCCCGGCTGGTGAGCTTCGCGACCGAGGCGGGGTCCCGCCGGTACGCGGCGGCGCGGACCGCGGCGGTAATGGCCTTGTCTCCCAGGCCGTCCAGGGCTCCGGTGTCGGCGGCGAGTTCTTCATCCACCGCGGCCCGGTCCTGGGCCGACAGGCAGATGGTGTCCTTCACGATCAGGGTGGCCCGCCACTCATTCAAGAGGCCGGCCCGGAACGCCTCGAACGTGTGCGGCATGCCGGTCAGGGCCTTGGCCAGGCCCAGCAGCCGGGAACCCCTCGCCGGTGGTTCACGCCGGGCCAACGCGATCTGCGCCGCGACCCCGGCGCCCTGCCCGTCGGCCGGGACCCCGGCATCGTCCTGCTCCCGCCGCTGGGATAAATCAAACGCAACAGCGGTATCAGCCTGCCGGGAACCCGCCAGCGACTTCAGGTCCTCCAACCCACGGATCTGATCGATCTTCCCGGCGTCATCGCCCGCCATGGGAACAGACTCCAAGAGCCTCAGGACATCAGTGATGGAAGGCACCCGAGGCTCCGCCTCCATTACTGTTGCCGCCCCCACAACCGCTTCCATAGCCAGAGTCTTCCAGCACCCTCCGACAATTCAGGCCGCCCAAAACCGCTATGTGGAAAACGTCACCACTGGCCGCCCTGGTCCCGCCGTCGAACGTTCCGGAACGCGTGTATCTAGCCCTCCGCAACCACCGCCACGCCGCCTGCCGGAACCGTGCCCGCAAACGGCTCACCAGTCAGCAGGTTGGTGCCCGTGGCGGAAACCGAGGCAGCCGAACGCGTGTGGTTGATGGCGAACAGGAAGCTTTGTCCGTCGGCGGACATCCGGCGGACCAGCTCCACCCCGGGATCGGCGTCGGTAGCCGGCGTCACGCCTGACTCGGCGAGCAGCCGGTCGAGGACGGCCTCGATGCCGTCGGGGTCGGGGAAGGTGGCCAGGTACCAGGCTGCCCCGGAACCCACGGCCCGGCGGGTGAGGGAAGGAACGCCTTCCAGCGGATACCCGGTAAAGGTCTGCACCGCCTCCGCGCCGGCCAGACGGACCTGCTCGCTCCATACCGAGGAGACCGTCCCGTCGCTGAGCTTCAGCTGCGACCCGGCAAGCAGGGGGTGGAACTCCTCCACGCGCACCCCCAAAAGGTCGCGGAACGCCCCGGGATAACCGCCCAGCCGTACGTGGTCCTGCATGTCCACGATCCCGCTGAAGTAGCTCGCCAGCACCGTGGCACCGGCAGCGGCGGCAGCAGCGATGTTGGCGGCGTTCCCATCCGAAACCGCATACAGCGTGCACACCAGCACCAGGTCATACCCATCCAGCGAAGCAGACGGATGCACCATGTCCACGGAAATCCCGCGGAGGAACAGGGCGCGGTGGAACGCCCGCAGCAGGTCCAGGTACTTCACGTCGATACTGGGCTTCGAATCGATCTCGCCGGCCCACCACGCCTCGTAGTCGAAAACAATGGCGGCGCGGGCCTGCACCCTGGAACCGCGCACCGGTTCCAGCCGCTTCAGCGCGGCGCCGAGGTCCACCACCTCGCGCCACACGCGGGTGTCCCGTCCGCCGTGCGGCACCATGGCGGAGTGGAACTTCTCCGAGCCCGCGAAGCTTTGGCGCCACTGGAAGAACATCACGGCGTCGGCCCCGCGGGCCACGTGCGCCAGGGAGTTGCGCAGCATCTCACCGGGCATCTTGGGCTGGTTGCGGGGCTGCCAGTTCACGGCCGACGTCGAATGTTCCATCAGGATCCACGGGTCGCCGCCCGCAATGCCGCGGGTAAGGTCCGCGCTGAACGCGAGTTCCACGTGCCGTTCGGGGTCCGCCGCCACCAGGTAGTGGTCATTGGCGATGACGTCCAGGTCCTTGGCCCAGTCGAAGTAGTCCATGGACTTGGTGGCGCTGGAGGCCATTAGGTTGGTGGTGCACGGAATGCCGGGTGTCACTTCCCGCAGCACCGCCACGAGTTCGCGGTAGTAGTCCATCAGCGCCCAGGAATTGAAGCGCTGGAAGTCCAGCTGCTGGCCCGGATTCAGCGTGGACGGCGCCACCGACGGCGGCAGGATTTCATCGAACGAACCGTAGTTCTGGGACCAGAACGCCGTGCCCCAGGAGGCGTTGAGAGCATCGACACTCCCGTACCGGCGCTCCAGCCAGGCACGGAAGGCGGCGGCGTCCTCCTCCCCGTAGAACTCCGAGACGTGGCAGCCCAGTTCGTTGTCCACGTGCCATAAAGCCAGCGCGGGGTGGTCCTTGTACCGTTCGGCCAAAACGCGCGTGATGCCCGCGGCGTAGCGGCGGTACACGGACGACGACGGCGTGTAGTGCCGCCGCGAGCCCGGTCCCAGCACGGTCCCGTCAGCCGTGACGGGCAGGATCTCCGGGTGCTTGCGGACCAGCCAGGCGGGGGGAGCAGCGGTGGCGGTGGCCAGGGCCACCTTCACGCCGATCCCTGCGAGGTTGTCCATCACTTCGTCCAGCCACCCGAAGTCATACCGTCCCTCGGAGGGTTCCAGCAGCGCCCAGGAGAAAATCCCCACGCTGAGGAAGTTCACGCCCGCTTCCCGCATGAGGTCCAGATCTTCCAGCCGGACGCTCACCGGCCACTGCTCGGGGTTGTAGTCACCACCGAAGGCCAGGCCCTCAACCCTGTTCCAAACGCTCGAAGGGGAGCTGGTTTCCTGCTGTGTCATGTGACTCCTTTGTCTGCTCGCAAGGCGGAACGGGGCCATTGGTCAGACGTTTGGAAAACGCTTGCCCAATTCCGGGAATGCCGATATTGTATCGTTTCAGAAGCCGTGTAAGCCAGCTCACTACTCGCGTTGTAGGCAGAGCGGAAGGGCAACACACATCGAGCAAGGAGGCTCCCGTGATCAATAGAAGGCATTTCCTCACAACCGTGGCCATCGGCACCGCATCTGCCGCAGCCCTGTCGGCCTGTGGGAACGGATCCAGCTCTTCCGGACAGACCGGATCCGCCGACAAACCCGTCACCATCAACTACACCTGGTGGGGCAACGACGACCGCGCCGAGCGCACCCGCAAGGCCATTGCCCTCTTCGAGTCGAAGAACCCGGACATCAAGGTCAACGGCAACTTCACGGACTTCGCCGGCTACTGGCAGAAGCGCGCCACCGAGGCCGCCGGCGGCGGTCTTCCCGACGTCATGCAGTGGGACCTGTCCTACCTGCGGGACTACGGCCAGCGCAACCAGCTCCTGGACCTGGGCACGGTCAAGATCAACACTGACGCCTTCGAAAAATCGCTCCTGCCTTCGGGCCAGATCAAGGGCAAGACTTACGGTATCCCCACCAGCACCAACGCCTTCGCGGTCTACTACGACCCCGCCAAGCTGGCATCCCTGGGTATTGCCGAGCCGGACGGCAGCTGGACCTGGTCGGAATACCAGGCATTCCTGAAGGAAGTCGGGGACAAGGGCAACGGGACCCTGTTCGGCTCCACGGATTTCACGGGCGTGTGGTGGCAGTTCAACATCTGGCTCCGCCAGAAGAACATCCAGGCCTTCAACGGCGATGGGAAGCTTGGTTTCAGCAAGGACGACCTGAAGACCTGGTGGAACCTCAACTCGAAGCTTCGCGGCACGCAGGCCCTCGTCCCGGAAGACAGGGTAACCCAGCTCAAGCCCAAGTCCCCTTTCGGTTCCAACGTCACAGCCTCTGAGGTTACCTGGGACAATTTCATGGCGGGCTACCTGGCCGACAGCGGGGCCAAATCACTCAAGCTTGTTCCGGTGCCGTCGGACGACCCGAACAACCTGGGCCTGTTCCTGAAGCCCTCCATGCTGATGGTGGCCAGTGCCAAGACCAAGTTCAAGGACGCCGCCGCCCGCTTCATCGACTTCATGGTCAACGACCCCGAAGTAGGCCAGATCTTCAAGACCTCCCGCGGCGTTCCGGCTTCCAAGACCCAGCGGGATGGCACCACGTTCGAAGGCGCCGACAAGCTCGTGGTGGACTACGAGAAATCAATTGCGCAGTACCTCAAGGACGCTCCGGAGCCGCCCATCGTTGGCTTCGGCACGCTGGAAGCGTCGTTCGGCCGGATCGCCTCCGACCTCAACTACGGCAAGGTCACGGTTGACGGGGCCGTCGACGCGTGGTTCAAGGAAGCCGAAGACCTCATCAAGCAGAACGCCTGATCCGGCGCCATGCCCTTCCACCCTGGTTTTACCACTGACGGAATGATCTCGTGACTCAAACCCCAACCCTGAGCAGGCGCCCGGCGTCGTCCGGTTCCCCGCTGCCGCGCAAGTCGCGGCAGCGGGGCTCGGATGCCCGCGCCGGCTATACCTTCCTGCTGCCCTGGCTGCTGGGATTCATTGCCCTCACGGTGGGGCCGATGATTTCCTCGCTGTACCTGTCCTTCACCAATTACAACCTGTTCGAGCCGCCCAAGTGGATCGGACTGGACAACTACACCACCCTGTTCCAGGACGAACGCTTCCTGCAGTCCGTGGGCGTGACCGTGGGCTACGTGGTGTTCGGTACGCCCTTGAAGCTCGCGGCGGCGCTGGCGGTGGCCATGCTGCTGAACAGCAAGCGCCGCGGCCAGGGCTTCTACCGCTCTGCCTTCTACGCCCCGTCCCTGATCGGTGCGTCCGTCTCCATCGCCATCGTCTGGAAGGCCATGTTCGGCGATTCCGGCCCGGTGGACCAGGGCCTGTCCTTCTTCGGGATCAACCTTGGCGGCTGGGTGGGCAACCCCTCGATGACCATGCCGATGTTCATTCTCCTGACCGTGTGGCAGTTCGGCGCCCCGATGGTGATCTTCCTGGCCGGCCTCAAGCAGATCCCCGGTGAGCTGTACGAGGCAGCGTCGATGGACGGTGCCGGCCCGGTGCGCAAGTTCTTCAACATCACCTGGCCCATGCTCTCCCCGGTGATCTTCTTCAACCTCCTCATGGAAACCATCCACGCGTTCCAGATCTTCGCGTCGGCCTACATCATCTCCAACGGTGACGGCGGCCCCGCCGGATCCACCCTCTTCTACACCCTCTACCTGTACCTGCGGGGCTTCAGCGATTTCCGGATGGGCTACGCCTCTGCCATGGCGTGGCTGCTGGTGATCGTGGTGGGCATCATCACGCTGATCTTCTTCCGCACGTCCAAGTCCTGGGTCCACTACAGCGGTGATTCAAAATGACAACCACGGCAACGCCAACACAGTCCACACCGGACGCCGCCGCCCCGGCCTACAATCCGAAATCCGAGTCGATGGGGGCCAAACGGGCCAAGAGCGCCATCTTCCACCTGGTGGCCCTTGTCCTCACTGCCATCGTGCTCTATCCCGGCCTGTGGATGATCGCCTCCTCCTTCAAGCCCAACTCGGAGATCGGCGGCCAGAACACGTCGCTGTGGTCAAACAACTTCAGCTTTGATAACTTCGTGACCGCCATGGAGGGGATCGGCGGGGTGTCCACCCTGCAGTTCTTCACCAACTCGCTGATCCTGGCCCTCGGCGCCGTCGTCGGGACCATCCTGTCCGCGAGCGTGTCGGCGTACGCGTTCGCCCGGATCAACTTCCCCGGCCGCAGCCTGTTCTTCGGCATGATGATCGCCACCCTGCTGCTGCCCTTCCACGTGGTGATCATCCCGCAGTACATCATCTTCCAGCAGCTGGGCCTGGTGGATACCTACGTCCCGCTGCTGATCGGCAAGTTCCTGGCCGGGGACGCGTTCTTCGTCTTCCTGATGGTCCAGTTCATGCGCGGCCTGCCCGCGGAACTGGATGAAGCCGCCAGGATCGACGGTGCGGGGCATGCGCGGATCTTCGGATCCATCATGCTGCCGCTGATGAAGCCGGCCCTCATCTCCACCTCCATCTTCTCCTTCATCTGGAGCTGGAACGATTTCCTGGGCCCGCTGCTGTACCTGAACACCCCGGACAAGTACCCGCTGCCGCTGGCCCTGCGGCTGTTCGTGGACCAGACCCAGTCCTCCGACTACGGCGCCATGATCGCCATGTCCGTCCTGGCCCTGCTGCCCGTGCTGATCTTCTTCCTGATCTTCCAGCGCTACATCGTCGAAGGCGTCTCCACCCAGGGACTGAAGGGCTAGGAAAAGGAAGATGAGCGTCATGGACAGCACCACATCCGCCCCAGGCCACGAGCCAATCCCGGTGAACCGGTTTGCACTGTTCTCCGAAACCCTCCTGACGGGGGTGCTGGTGCTGGTGCTGTCCATACCGCTGGCCACCATCCCGGCCGCCTACGCGGCCGGGACCGCCCACCTTGAACGTCACCTCAATGGCAGGGACGATTCCGTCAGGGGGTTGTGGGGCCTGTTCAGGGCTGCCCTGCCGGGCAGCTGGAAGCTGGGAATCACGACGACGGGAGCCGGCGTCGTGATTGTCCTCAACCTCCTGCTCGCATGGGTGGGGCAGCTGCCGGGCCGCGAAGTGGTCCTCCCGGCCACGCTGATACTCGCCGGCTGCGGCGCCGTCCTGCTGCTGCGCAGCGCGTCCGCCTGGTCCGACGCCACGGCTTCAGGCGCCATGGGCAAGGACACCTGGCACCAGGCCTTCCAGGTGGGCAAGGACATCTCCCTGCGTGATTGGACGGGGTCGCTGCTGCTGGCGGCCGCCCTGTTCTGCGCCGTGGTGTTTGTCTGGATGCTCGCCGCGCTGTTCGTCGTGGTCCCCGGTAGCCTGATCCTTGCCGCCGCCGCAGTGAAACTGCGCTCCAGCCGCGCCCGACGCTGACCGTGCCGTCCCGCCGCACCCGTCCCGCACCGTCTGCACGCCCGAATATCAGCCAGCCGCGCTGGTACCACCCCCTTAAGCAGCACAACTACCGGCTCTTTCTGGGCATGCAGCTCGCCGGCAGCCTTGGCGTCTGGATGCAGCGGCTGGCGCAGGACTGGCTGGTGCTGCAACTGACGGGGAGCCCGGCCGCGGTGGGGGCCGCCGTCGCCCTTCAGTTCCTGCCCATGCTCGTGGTGGGGCCGCTTGCCGGACTGGTGGTGGATATCTTCCCCAAGCGCAGGATCATGATGGTGTGCCAGTCCGTCATTGTGCTGCTCGGCCTTGGACTGGCGGCCTGGGCTGCAAGCGGCACCATTACTGTCTGGGTTGTTTACGCCAGCTGCATGGCGCTGGGCATCACCGCGGCGGTGGACCAGCCCACCCGCCAGGTCTTCGTCAATGAAGTGGTGGGCGACGCCGCCCTGCGTCCCGCCATCGGACTGAATAACGCCCTCGCCCAGCTGGGTGCCATGGCCGGCCCCGCGGCGGGCGGCGTGCTGATCGCACAGGCAGGGACGGCCGCCGCCTTCGCCTCAAACGCACTGATTGGATTGGTGGTGCTGGTCCTGATCGCCGGCATCCGGCCGCACGAACTGCATCCCGGTACACCCGCCGAGCGGGGCCGCGGGCAGGTGCTTGCCGGCTTCCGCTACGTCCGTGAACGCCCGCGCCTGCTGCTCCTCATCCTGCTGGCCGGCCTGCTGGGCGCCTTCGGCATGAACGGGCCGGTGGTCCTCGCGGCCTTCGCCCAGGAAGTGTGGCACAACGGCGTGGAGGGCTTTGGCCTCTTCAACATGGTCAGCGCCGGCGGCGCCCTGGCCGGTGCCCTCCTGGCAGCCCGGCTGGGGACCATGGGGCGCAGGGGCATTGTGGCCGCCGCGGGCCTTTTTGGCCTGTCCCAGCTGGTGGCCGCCCTGATGCCCACCCTGGCGTTGTTTGTGGCGATGCTGGCGGTGGTGGGCATCATGACGTTGCTGTTCCTCACCAGCGCAGCCACGGCCGTCCAGCTCGAGGCCGGGCCTGCCATCCGCGGCCGGGTGATGGCCCTGTACCTTCCGCTCCTGCTGGGCGGCCACGCCTGCGGCGGCCTCCTGGCGGGCTGGTTGACCGAACAATTCGGCGTCCGGACCGGGCTGGTGGCCACCGGTGGACTGGGCATGCTCTCCGCGGCCGTGGTGGGCCTGCTCCTGTGGCGCCATGGACGGCGCCGGAGGGTTGCTGCGCGGGAGTGAAAGACCCGGCGGCTGGCTGCGCCGCCGGGTCCTGAAGCGCATCAGGACGCAGGGATGTCGAAGACCACCGGCGCGGCCACAGCCCAGGGGAGCCCAATCTCGCTGAACGTGGCATGCTGCCGGCCCGCGCGCTCCAGGGCTTCCTCGATGCCCACCACCACGGCATGCGCAGCGTCTCCTTCGCCTTCCCAGTGGACGCAGGCGGGATCGATGGGGGCGGGCGGCGGTGCGGTCCGGATGGCTTCCAGCACCAGCATGAAGGCTCCGCTGTCCGCCAGGCTGCTGGTAAGCGGAACGCCGTGGCCGCGGTGGGCCAGGAGATTCTCCGTCAGGTCGTCCCGGGCGAAGGTTTCCTCCGTGCGACCGGCCGCCGACTCCACCGTCAGGCGGTCCTCGGTGTAGTGGAACACAGCCGTGCTTACCGAACCCTGCAGGGTGACGTACGGTTCAACGGATTCCGGGGCACAGATGGTCAGGGCGCAGGTGATGGGCAGGCCCGCTGCGGTGCGGATCCGGATCACGGAGGTGTCATCGGACTCGATGTCATTGGCCCGGTACAGCTCGGTTTCCACGGACGCGAGGTCTGCTGTGGTGCGCGCCCCGGCAATCCGGAGGGCGGTTGCCACCGCGTGCGCCAACGGGTTGGTGGCCACGCCATCCACCACATCCACGCCGTTAATGCTGCGTTTTCCTGCCCAGCGGGAGCGCGTGTAGTAGGCCCTGTCCCGGACCCACCGGCCGGTGGCGGAGATGCCCTCCAGTGTTCCGATGGTCCCGGCGGCGAGCAGTTCTTCGATGGCTCCAAGCGCGTGCGAGCCGAGGCTCTGGAAGCCGATCTGCACCCCGCGGCCTGACCCGGCGGCTGCCGTGCGCATCCGGTTGAAGTCGGCCAGGGAGGCGACAGGTGGCTTTTCAAGGTACAGCTCAGCGTCAGTGGCCAGGGCGGCCAAGGCCAGCGGGGCATGCGTCTGGATGGGGGTGGCCACGATGACCAGGTCCAGGTCCCGGGTAGCGGTGAGGAGCTCCCCGAGCCCCGGGTAGACGGCGGCCGACGGCGGGAGGGTGCCGGGTGCCTGCGGCTGCGGGTCCGCCACGGCGACCAGGCTGACACTGCCTGCCGCCTGCAGGCGCTGGAGGTTCCGCAGATGGTGGGTGCCGAAGCCGTGCACTCCCACCAGTGCAACCCGTGCCGGGGCTGTTGCTGAAGCTGCGGCGGCGCTGCCGGCGGCTTCCGTTGCCGTTTTCATGGATCTCCGTTCTGGCCACTGGCACCTGCCTTGCGGGCACCTGCATCATGTGCGCGAGCGTCGAGGCAGCAAGCGCTTTCCAGCTTTTAGTGTGCGGCAAAGAGGCGGCCGCAGTCCAGCAATGTAACGATTCAAATTTCCGCTTGACCGAGGACGGGCAGCGGGTCTACATTTTCGAGAAACCGATTACCAGCGTGATGCGGGACACTTTCCGCTTCGCCTCTGCAACGATGGAGAACAGAAGGGAGCCGTGCCATGCTGTCCGGGACCTTCAGTGCGCGCGCCTACTCATTTTTTGACACGCTCGTATGGATTGCCGGCCTGAACCTGCTGTGGATTGCCTTTACCCTGCTGGGTTTTGGCATCTTTGGTGCGGGCCCGGCCACCGCCGCGGCACAGATTGCGGTGCGCAAGCGGGCTGCAGGCAATGCTGTTCCGCTGCTGCGGGAGTTTGCCTCCGCATACTTCCGCAACTTTGTCCGGGCCAACGCCCTGGCTTTCCCGGTCATGGCCATTGCGGCGGCCCTTGTCCTGAACTGGAACTATTTTTCCGGAGGCAGGGGAGTCCTGGCGCAGTTCATGGTAAGCGGCATCCTTGTTGCCGCAATCTTCCTGGCGGGGGCCGTTTGCTACGTGTTCCCGATGTATGCCCGGTACGAGCTGACCTTGCCCCAGTACCTGCTGATGTCATCCCGGTTCGCTGTGCGGCACCTGGCGGGAACGGTCATCCTGCTCTTTGTCTCCGCCGCGGTACTTTATGCCAGCAGTTGCCTTCCGGGCCTGGTTCCATTCTTCAGCATCGGGGCCTGGCTCTACCTCACCGGCTGGTTGTGTGACCGCTTCTTCGCGGCCAATGACGAGTCGGTGGCCGCGGCGGGGGAGCCTGCCGCGCGCACCGCCCTCCAAGGGGCTCCCGCCGCCTGACATCCTTCGCCGCCCTGGTTGCTTCCGGTGGGTGCAACCTTGTGCCGGCGTAGGAATGAAACGTATCAAAACCGTGGGCCAGCCAGCCCAACAAACCTCAAAGAAGTGGAAAAGGACGAAATATGATCCATCGCAAACTCTCCCTGGCCGCCGCCGTCGTAACTGCCACGGCGCTGTCCCTCACGGCCTGCAGTGGCGGGGACGCCCCGGCAGCGGACCTCACGTCGGTGTCCATCATGGCCCCGTTCCTGGAGGCCCAGCCGCCCGCAGCGGACGGTGCAGTCCAGAAGAAGCTGGAGGAGCTCACGGGCAAGCAGGTCAAGATCAACTGGGCGCCGAACGCCTCCTACGAGGACAAGACCAACATCACGCTGGCGGGATCCGACATCCCGCAGGTCATGGTGATCCAGGGCAAAACACCCGGCTTCGTCAAGAACGCCCAGGCGGGCGCGTTCTGGGACCTCACCGACAAACTGGACAAGTACCCCAACCTCAAGACCACCTTTCCGGATATCCAGAAGAACGCCAGCGTCAACGGCAAGGTTTACGGCGTTTTCCGCGGCCGCTCCCCGATGCGCGCGGCTGTCATGTTCCGGCAGGACTGGCTGGACAAGCTGGGCCTGCAGCCGCCTAAGACCACGGAGGACCTGTACAAGGTGGCAAAGGCCTTCACCGAGCAGGATCCGGACGGCAACGGCGTCAATGACACCTACGGCATCACCATCCCCAAGTGGGGTGCGCTGGGCACGAACAGCCCTTACGACCTGATCGAGGAATGGTACGGCGCCGGGAACCGCTGGACGGAGCGGGACGGGAAGCTCATTCCCAGCTTCGAGACCGACGAGTTCCTCGAGGCAGACCGGTTCATCAAGAAGATGGTGGACGAAAAGCTCATCAACCCGGACTTCGCCACCTTTGACAGCACGAAGTGGAACGAGCCGTTCTTCAATGGCAAGGGCGGCATCATCGTCGACGTCGATTCCCGCGTGAGCGTGCTCATCAACCTCTTCAAGCAGGCAGACCCCACCAACTTCCAGAACAAGGTGGGCTTCGTGGGCAACCTCGAAGGCCCGGACGGCAAACTGCGCGCCCACCCCACCGACGGCTACTCAGGCTTCCTTGCCATCCCCAAGGCCAGCGTCAAGAGCGAGGCTGAACTGGACAAGGTCCTGGCCTTCCTCAACACCATGAACGGCAAGGATGTTGCGGTCCTGCTGAACAACGGCATCGAGGGCGTGAACTTCACGGTGGAGGCCGGCAAGGCGGCCACCATCAAGCCGGAGACGCCGGAGGGCAAGGCCGTCAGCACCGACATTAAGAGCTACGCCCAGCTGGGCATGAACGTTGCCGGCAACCAGTTCTACCCCGTGAAGCAGGCCTCCGACTACGAACAGCAGGTCTTCGACAAGCGCACCGACGTCATGGCCGAAGACCTCAAGAGCGCCGTCTACAACCCGGCAGCGCCCTACGTTTCAGCCACCTACGTGGCCAAGGGTGCCCAGTTGGACAACATCGTGGCCGACGCGCGGATCAAGTACCTGGCCGGACAGATCGACGAACAGGGCCTCAAGGATGCCATCAAGCTGTGGGACACCAGCGGCGGCAACAAGGTCAAGGAAGAAATCAACAAGCTCTGGCAGGACAACAAGTAAATGGCAGCCCCTGTCATTGACACCCTCGCCGGGGAGCGGACGCGCAGGACCGCGCCCGCTCCCCGGAACGGGGGCAGGTTCTCCGTCCATTTCGCGCACTACAAATGGCTGTACCTGTTGCTGCTGCCCGGCGTGGTGTATTTCGCGGTGTTCCGCTATGCCCCCATGTACGGGGTCACCATCGCCTTCAAGGACTACGTGCCGTTCCTGGGCGTGAACGGCAGCCCCTGGGTGGGGTTCCGCAACTTTGAGGACTTCTTCGCCAACCCGGACTTCCCCCGGCTGCTGGGCAACACCCTGATCCTTGCCTTCCTGAACCTCGGGGTGGCCTTCCCGCTGACCATCATCCTGGCGCTGCTGCTGAACGAGGTCCGGCTGTCCATCCTCAAGCGCACGGTCCAGACGCTGGTGTACATCCCGCACTTCCTGTCCTGGACGATCGTGGCGTCGCTGAGCTTCCTGCTGTTTGCCCTGGACATCGGGCCGCTGTTCCAGTTCCTGAACAACGCCATGGGCACGCACATCGACTTCCTGTCAGATCCTGCCTGGTTCCGGCCATTGATCGTGCTGCAGGAGATCTGGAAGAACACCGGGTGGGGCACCATCATCTTCCTGGCCGCCCTTTCAACCGTGGACCAGGACCAGTACGAGGCCGCGATCATCGACGGCGACGGCCGCTTCCGGCGCGTCTGGCACATCACGCTTCCGGCGATCCGTTCCACGATCATCGTGATGCTGATCCTGGCCATCGGGCAGATGCTCAACACCGGGTTCGAACAGATCTACCTGATGACCAACGCGCTCAACCGTGAGGTGGCGGACGTCTTTGACACGTACGTCTACTTCGTGGGCATCACCCAAGGCGCCTACAGCTACTCCACCGCAGTGGGCCTGTTCAAATCCCTGGTGGGCATCGTGCTGATCTTCGGCACCAACTGGCTGGCCAAGCGATTCAACCAGAGCGGACTGTTCTAGCCATGAAAATCCACAACACCCGCGGCGGCCGGATCTTTGACGCCGCCAACTACGTCTTCCTGTCCCTGATCGGCCTCATTACCCTGTTGCCGTTCGTGTACGTCTTCGCCGGATCGTTTGCCACCGAAGCAGAAATCACGCGCCGGGCATTCTTCGTCTGGCCCGAACAGTTCACCCTGGGCTCCTACGAATACATCTTCGCGACCCCGGCATTCGTGCGCGCCCTGGTGACCACCATCCTGGTCACCGCGGTGGGCACGCTGGTCCAGTTGGCCTTCACCGTGACCATGGCCTACCCGCTGGCCAAGAAAACCCTGCGGGGCAGGAACGCCATCCTGTCCCTGGTGGTCTTTGCCATGGTCTTCTCCGGCGGCATGATCCCCACCTTCCTGCTGGTCAAGGACCTGGGCCTGCTCAACTCCTACTGGGCCCTGATCCTGCCCGCGGCCATCAACCCGTTCAGCCTGATCATCATCAAGAACTTCTTCCAGGAACTCCCTGCCGAACTGGAGGAATCGGCCAAGATGGACGGCGCCACCGAGATCGGGATCCTGTGGCGGATCCTGCTGCCCCTGTCCAAGCCGGTCCTGGCCACTTTCGCGCTGTTCTACGCCGTGGGAATCTGGAACGACTTCATGTCGCCCCTGCTCTACCTGAGCGACAACTCCAAGTGGACCCTCCAGATGTACCTGCGCCAGGTCACGGCGGCCTCGGACCTGCTGGGCACGGGCAACGTTGACCCCAACTACATCCCGCCCGAACAGGGGATCAAGTTCGCGGTGATCGTGGTGGCCACCCTGCCCATCCTCATCTTCTACCCGTTCCTGCAGAAGCACTTCGCCAAGGGCATGCTCATCGGCTCCGTCAAAGGCTGACTCTGCCCGCGGGCATCAAAGGAAAAGAACCACTATGAAAATCCTGCTGGCCGGAGACTCCACCGTTGCCAACTGTCCCACGCACGAGTTCCCCATGAGCGGTTGGGGAGCGCAGCTGGCACCCCTCACCTTCACGTGGGGAACGGTGCACAACTTCGCCAAGGGCGGCGCCGACACCGAATCGTTCCGCACGGAGGGGCTCTGGGAGGAGCTGCTCACCGCAGCAGGCCCGGGCGACGCCGTGCTCATCCAGTTCGGCCACAACGACCAGAAGAGGCCGCACCTGGCCGCCCGCACCGGCTACGCGGCCAACCTGCGAGCCATGGTGGGGGAGGTGCGCGCCCGGGGCGCGGCGGCGGTGCTGTGCACCTCCGTGGAGCGCCGGCACTTCCTGGGCGGCGGGCACCCGGGGGAGGGGCCGTCGTCGTACGTCCTCGAAGAGAGCCTGGACGACTATCCGGAGGTGGTCCGCGAACTGGGCCAGGAGCTCGGGGTCCCCGTGGTGGACCTCAACGCGTGGACCCGGCACCTTTATCTCCGGCTGGGCCGGGAAGGATCCAGGGAGCTCTTCTGCCACTTCGCGCCGGGCGAGCACGCATATTGGCCCGATGGCCTGGCCGACGATACGCATTTCTCGCAGCACGGTGCCTCGCTGGTGGCCGGGGAGGTGGCCCGGCAGCTGCGCGGGCTGGGGTACGGGCTACTGGCATCGCGGAGCTACCAGTACCAAGGCAATGAGTACGACGGCGGGACGCGCCTAATGGGGGCCGCAGCGGTCAAGGAGCGGGTCCTCTACAGCAACCCGCTGGCTGGGCCCGGGGATGTGGCTGGATGGGTAGCGGAAGGACCGTTGCGCCACGGCAGCCACGAGGGTGCCCTGGAGCTGTCCGGCGCGCTGGACGACCAGGAGTTCGGCGACCACGCGCACTGGACGTTGTGGTGCCCGGTGGAATTCCCGGACGGCATCCGGATCAGCTGGGAGTTCATGCCGCTCGCGGAGCCGGGCCTGGCCATGGTGTTCTTCGCAGCCACCGGGCACGGCGGGCAGGATCTCTTCAGCCCGGCGCTCGCGCCCAGGACTGGCCACTACCCGCAGTACCACTCGGGCGACATCGACGCCCTGCACGTCTCCTACTTCCGGCACAAATACCCGTCTGAGCGGGCGTTCCGCACCTGCAACCTGCGCAAGAGTGCGGGCTTCGAGCTGGTGGCGCAGGGCGCGGACCCGTTGCCGCCCGCGGAGGACGCCACGGACTACTACCGCCTGGAACTGGTGAAGGACGGGCCCCTGGCAGCGTTTTCCATCAATGGGCTGCTGCTCTTCGAATGGCAGGATCCGTCGTCGAAGGTGCTCGGTGGCGGCCGGATTGGTTTCCGGCAGATGGCCCCGCTCCGGGCGGCCTACCGCAACCTGGTGGTCACGAAGCTGCAGCACCAAAGAGAAGATGGGCGGCCCCGGAGGGCCGCCCATCGTGTCGCTGCAATAGCCGCTTGTTGAACTACCGGGAAACTAGAGCCCCAGCAGCCGGTTGAGCAGGTTCGCCAGGCCGCTGAGGCCATTGCCGCCGTCAAGGAGCCCGGTGACCGCGCACAGAAGGTTGCCGACAAGTTTGCCCGCCCTCGACTGCGCAACAATGTCCAGGACAACCTGGTTCAGGTCGACATTGAGCCCCAGGACGTCCAGGTGCAGCGGCCCGAGGACCAGGTTCACGACGTCGCAACCGCCTCCTGCGGCCGTCGCGGCGTTGGTGGTTGGGGCCGCAGCGGCCGTGGTGGTCACGGTCTGGCTCACCGGAGTGGCCACGCCGGCAAGATCGGTGAGGGTGCCCTGCACCAAACCGGTGACGGTCAGTTGGCCGTCCTGGACGCTGAAATTGGACGGCGTAAACGAGCCGACGAAGGTGCCCACGCCGTCAATGGTCTGGTTGATGGTTCCAGTGACGTTGGCTGCTTGTGGTGACTGGGACGCGGCAGAAGGAGCCGCGGGTGCTGCTGCCGTCGCCGGGCCTGCCATGCCGAAGAGCATGGCGCCGGAGAGGGCAATGGCGGTGACTGAGGCTGAGACCTTGGTTCGCATTTTCGGTAAATCCTTTCAGCGCCGGGTTGCGGCGCAATGAATCCCCCGGGATTCCGCCCCCATGGAGAACCCCGGCGGAACTGTTTATTTCAAATGCAGTGCATTTCAGATGCAGCCCTCGCGGGCCGCGACGCGCGGCGTTGGAACGTGATCCAGGCCACGGGCACATCGACCAACGTATTAGTAAGTATGCTGATGAGTCAAGCTGGCCGTGGGCGGGACGTGAGGTGGAAGAGCGGCCGGCCGGGGGCTGGGCGCTCCGGTGCTGGTGCAAGATAGAGGGGTTGAGGAACTGCCCACTGGAGGGAGGCGGGGTATGGAGCCCGTAATGGTCGACGGCGGCAAGGGAACCGTGGAACTGAGCGCGGACGGCGTCATCCACCTTATGTGGGAGCCCAAAGTCCGGATAGAAGTCGAGGATGCGCAGGCGGCGATGGCTGCGGTGAACCGCATAGCAGGGGACGGCAATTATCCGATGCTGGTGGACATGGCCACCACGGAAAACGTCAGCATCCAGGCGCGCTCAGTGTTCTCCATCCCGTGCGCCGCCAACCGCATTGCCCTGCTTGGGTCGAGCCCCGTGGACCGGATCATCGCCAACTTCTTCCTCGGCGTCCACAATCCGCCCTGCCCCACCCGCTTCTTCACGTCCCGGGACGAATCCATGAAGTGGCTCCAGCAGACGGGAAAATAGAGCGCCCGGCTGATCAGCCGGCGGCCGGCGCGGCCGTGCTCTGGCGGACCACCAGCTCCGGCGTGAACACAACAGACCGGTGGACGGGATTCTGGGACTCCACCTCTTCGGACAGCAGTTCGATGGCCGTCCGGCCCAGCAGCTGGGTGGGCTGGCGGATGGAGGACAGGGGAACCACCGCGGAGACGGCAAAGTCGATGTCGTCATAGCCAATCAACGCCACGTCCTCGGGGATCCGGAACGTATGCGTCATGGTGAGCGACTGCATGACGCCCAAGGCCAGGAGGTCGTTGGCGCAGAAAATCCCCTCGGGCAGTTCAGCCCGCCCACGCTCCACCAGCATGTCGCCCACGCTGCGCCCAGCCAGGACGGTCTGCCCTTCCGAATCCAGCACCTCGAGGCTGGCATCCGGCTCCTCCTTCACGGCCCGCTGGGCCCCCTGGAGCCGGTCCGCGACCTGCCGGATGGACGTAGGGCCGCCAACGAAAGCCAGCCGACGGCGGCCAGTGTCCAGCAGGTGCCGGGCAGCCAGGTACCCGCCGGCGTCGTCATCCACGGCAACCGAGCTGAACTTGGACTCGTCAGCCAGCCGGTCCACCAGGACCGTTGGCACGCCGCGCTCGCGGAGGAGGTCCAGCCTTTCCGTTACATCGCCTACCGGCGAGATGAGCAGGCCCTGCACGCGCTGCTCCTGGAAGAGGTCGATGTAGTTCGCCTCCCGGCCGGCGTTGTGGCCGCTGTCGCCCAGCAGGACGGCGCTTCCCTGCAGCGCTGCGGCGTCCTCCGCCGCGCGGACCACGGAGGTGAAGAACGGGTTGCCGACGTCCAGGACAATGAGTCCGATGGTGCGGCTGTGGCCAACGCGGAGTTGGCGGGCGGCATCGTTGCGGACAAATCCCAGTTCGTCGATGGAGCGCAGGACTCGTTCCCTGGTCCGGTCGGACACCCGGTCGGGATAGTTGAGGACATTGGATACCGTCCCCACGGCCACGCCCGCGTGGGTGGCCACGTCCTTGATACTGGCTGTGCGGTTCATCGATTCTCCGTGCCGACATTCCCGCCGCGGGAGCTTCCGCGCGGGAAATCAAAAGTTTTTGCCATTGCTTGACACCTGCTCAAATCCAAGAGTACTTTGAATCGTACCAATGAAACGATTCAAAACTTCGGGAAGTTTGAAAGGGTGTCCACATGAGGGTGTGTTTCCGTTCCTCGGTCCAGCCGGCGCTGATTGATGAATACCGGCGCCGGCATGCCGCAGTGTGGCCGGAAATGCTGAACGCACTCAAGGAGGCGGGCTGGCACAACTACTCCCTGTTCCTGGGTGGAGACGGACTCCTGGTGGGGTACGTGGAGTGCGACGACTTTGACGCCGTCCGTGCCCGCATGGCCCTGACGGACGTGAACGCCCGCTGGCAGGCTGAGATGGCAACCCTTTTCGAGGACTCCGGCCAGGCTCCCGACGAAGGGTTCCAGGTGCTGGAGGAAGTCTTCAACCTGGACAGCCAGCTGGCGGCGCAGCACCCCGAAGGCTGACGGGCAGGACCGGACGCAGGACGCAGGACCACCGGGGCACCGGAACAGCAGGCAACAGCCGGCACGCAGGCTCCAGCAGCGGGGCACCAACCAAACGCATCAGACAGACGCTCAACACCGGAAAGAACCAACATGAACGACGTAGCAACGGCGCTGGGCAGGCTCGGGGAGCTTGCCATCGAGGTCCCTTCGTGGGCTTATGGAAATTCAGGTACGCGGTTCAAGGTGTTCGGCACTCCCGGCACGCCGCGAACAGTCCAGGAAAAGCTGGCGGATGCCGCCAAGGTCCACGAGCTGACCGGCCTGGCCCCCACCGTGGCACTGCACATCCCGTGGGACAAGGTGGACGACTACTCCGCCCTGAAGGAGTACGCGGCCGGCCTGGGCGTGGGGCTGGGCACCATCAACTCCAACACCTTCCAGGACGACGAGTACAAGTTCGGGTCACTCACCTCTTCCAACCTGGCCGTCCGGCGCCGGGCCATCGACCACCACCTCGAGTGCATCGACATCATGCACGCCACGGGTTCGCAGGACCTCAAGATCTGGCTGGCGGACGGCACCAACTACCCGGGCCAGGATGACATCCGCGGCCGCCAGGACCGGCTGTCCGAGTCGCTGCAGGAGATCTATGCGGCCCTGGGGGATGGGCAGCGCCTGGTGCTGGAGTACAAGTTCTTTGAGCCGGCGTTCTATCACACCGATGTGCCGGACTGGGGCACTTCCTACGCCCAGACCCTGGCCCTGGGGGAGAAGGCATTCGTCTGCCTGGACACCGGCCACCATGCCCCTGGCACCAACATCGAGTTCATCGTCATGCAGCTGCTGCGCCTGGGCAAGCTGGGTTCCTTCGACTTCAACTCCCGCTTCTACGCCGACGACGACCTGATCGTGGGTGCCGCCGACCCGTTCCAGCTGTTCCGCATCATGCACGAAGTGATCCGGGGCGGCGGGTACGGCAAGGACTCCGGCGTGGCGCTGATGCTGGACCAGTGCCACAACCTGGAAGAGAAGATCCCCGGCCAGATCCGCTCCGTACTCAATGTCCAGGAAATGACGCTGCGTGCCCTGCTGGTGGACACCGCGGCGCTGGGTGAAGCGCAGCGAGCCGGCGATGTCCTGGCCGCCAACGGCATCTTCAACGATGCCTTCTACACGGACGTCCGGCCCATCCTGGCCGGGTGGCGTGAATCCCGCGGCCTGCCCGCGGACCCGATGGCCGCCTTCAAGGCCAGCGGTTACCAGAAACAGATCAACGAGGACCGCGTGGGCGGCCAGCAAGCCGGATGGGGCGCCTGATTCAGCTATGACGAACAAGACTGTGGAAGACCTGATTGCCCGTTCCAACCGCCTTGGGGCGGACAAGCGGAACACCAACTTCGCCGGCGGCAACACCTCCGCCAAGGGCACCGAAAAGGACCCCGTCACGGGCGAGGACGTCCAGCTGTTGTGGGTCAAGGGTTCCGGCGGTGATCTGGGCACCCTGAAGGCCGGGAACCTTGCGGTGCTGCGGCTGGACCGTTTGAGTGCTTTGAAGAATGTCTACCCGGGCGTGGAGCGCGAGGACGAGATGGTGGCCGCGTTCGATTACTGCCTGCACGGCAAAGGCGGGGCTGCGCCATCGATCGATACGGCGATGCACGGCCTGGTGGACGCCGCACACGTTGACCACCTGCACCCGGACTCCGGCATCGCCATCGCGACGGCGGTGGACGGCGAGGCGCTGACCACCAAGATCTTCGGTGACAAGGTGGTCTGGGTGCCCTGGCGCCGTCCCGGGTTCCAGCTGGGCCTGGACATCGCCGCGATCAAGGACGCCAACCCGCAGGCCATCGGCACCATCCTGGGCGGCCACGGCATCACCGCCTGGGGTACCACCAGCGAAGAAGCGGAGCAGAATTCGCTGTGGATCATCGACCAGGCCGAAAAATACATCGCGGAGAACGGGAAGGCCGAGCCCTTCGGGCACAAGCTTCCCGGTTACGCTGCCCTGCCCGAGGCCGAACGCCGCGCCAAGGCCGCAGCCCTGGCGCCGGTGATCCGGGGCCTGGCCTCCACGGACAGGCCGCAGCTGGGGCACTTCAGCGATGACGCCGTCGTCCTTGACTTCCTGGAGTCCGCGGAGCACCCACGGCTGGGCGGCCTGGGGACCTCCTGCCCGGACCACTTCCTGCGCACCAAGGTCAAGCCGCTGATCCTGGACCTGCCGGCGGACGCCTCCATCGAGGACTCGATCTCACGGCTGCACGAGCTGCATGCCGATTACCGCGAGGACTACCAGGCGTACTACGACCGCCATGCCGACGCCGGCAGCCCGGCGCTGCGCGGCGCGGACCCGGCGATCGTGCTGGTCCCCGGCGTGGGCATGTTCTCCTTCGGCGCCAACAAGCAGACCGCCCGCGTTGCCGGCGAGTTCTACATCAACGCCATCAACGTCATGCGCGGCGCGGAGGCCATCTCCACCTACGCCCCGATCGAGGAATCCGAGAAATTCCGCATCGAGTACTGGGCACTGGAGGAAGCCAAACTGGCCCGGATGCCCAAGCCCAAGTCCCACGCCACCCGCATCGCGCTGGTCACCGGTGCGGCGTCCGGCATCGGCAAGGCCATCGCCACCCGGTTGGCGTCCGACGGCGCGTGCGTCGTCATTGCCGACCTGAACCTGGAGAACGCACAAAAGGTCGCCGAGGAACTGGGCGGTGCCGACGTCGCCATCGGTGTCCAGGCGGACGTGACCGACGAGGCGCAGGTGTCCGCAGCCATCGACGCGGCAGTCCTGGCATTCGGCGGCGTGGACCTGGTGGTCAACAACGCCGGCCTGTCCATCTCCAAGCCGCTGCTGGAAACCACCGAAAAGGACTGGGACCTGCAGCACAACGTCATGGCCAAAGGCTCCTTCCTGGTGGCGAAGGCCGCGGCGAAGGTCATGATCGCCCAGGGCATGGGCGGGGACATCATCTACATCTCCTCCAAGAACTCCGTGTTCGCCGGCCCCAACAACATCGCCTACTCCGCCACCAAGGCAGACCAGGCCCACCAGGTGCGCCTGCTCGCGGCCGAACTGGGCGAGCACGGCATCCGCGTCAACGGCATCAACCCCGACGGCGTGGTCCGCGGCTCCGGGATCTTCGCCGGCGGCTGGGGCGCCAAACGTGCCGCGGTCTACGGCGTGGACGAGGAGAAGCTGGGCGAGTACTACGCCCAGCGCACGCTGCTCAAGCGCGAAGTCCTGCCCGAGCACGTGGCCAATGCCGCCGCCGTCCTCACCAGCAACGAACTGTCCCACACCACCGGCCTGCACATCCCCGTGGACGCCGGAGTGGCCGCAGCCTTCCTGCGATGAGCACGGGCGTGCCGACCGGCGGCGTTTTCGCCGCCGTCGATATTGGTGCTTCCTCGGGACGCGTGATCCTGGGCCGCGTGTCCCGGGACGGGGTGGCGCTGGAAACCGTCCACCGCTTCCCCAACGGCGTGGTGGAGCGCGACGGCGGCCTCCGCTGGGACTTCGACGCCTTGTTCGCGGAGGTGCTCGCGGGACTGCGGGCGGCCGCTGCGGCGGCGGCAGCCCGTGGCGAAAAGATCGGCAGCATTGGCATCGACACCTGGGCGGTGGACTATGGCCTGGTGGACAGCGCGGGCAAACTCGTGGCGCAGCCGTACAGCTACCGCGACGACCGCAGCAGGACCGCCGTCGCGCCCGTCCACGCCAAGCTGGACCCGGCGCGGCTGTACCAAACCACGGGGCTGCAGTTCCTGCAGTTCAACACGATCTACCAACTGGCCACCGAGAAGAACTTGGTCGGGCTGCAGGCCCTCCTGATCCCGGACCTGATCGCGTTCCTGCTCACCGGAGTGCGGCGGACCGAGGCCACCAACGCCTCCACCACGGGCCTGTTTGACGCCGTGGCCGGGGAATGGGCCACCGAATTCTTCGCGGCGCTGGGACTGCGGAAGGACCTGTTCCCGCCGCTGATCCAGCCCGGCGACACGGTGGGCACGCTCCTGCCGGACATAGCCGCGGCCGTGGGGCTTCCTGCCGAAACCCCCGTGGTGGCCGTCGGCTCGCATGACACTGCCTCCGCCGTCGCCGCCGTCCCCGCTGTGGCAGACGGGGACAGCGGGGAGAACTTCGCGTACATCTCCTCCGGCACCTGGTCCCTGGTGGGCCTGGAACTCAAGCACCCGGTCCTCACCGAGGCCAGCCGCGAGGCGAACTTCACCAACGAGCGCGGCGTGGACGGCACCATCCGCTACCTGCGGAACGTCGGCGGCCTCTGGCTGCTGAGCGAATGCCAGCGCACCTGGGCCGGTGAAGGCTACCAGCCCGACCTGGCCGCCCTGCTCGCCGCCGCCGCGGCCCTCCCCGCCGGCGGGCCGCAGATCAATGCCGATGACCCGTACTTCATTGCCCCGGACAACATGCCCGGGCGCATCCGCGCGGCGGTCCGCCGTACCGGCGAGGTCCTGGCCGATGATCCCGCGGCCATCACCCGCTGCATCATGGACAGCCTCGCCGCCGGATACGCCAGGACCATCACCGCCGCGGAACGCCTCGCCAACCGTGAAGTGGACGTGGTGCACGTGGTGGGAGGGGGTTCCCAGAACACCCTGCTGTGCCAGCTCACAGCCAACGCCACCGGGCGCCCGGTGGTGGCCGGACCCGTCGAAGCCACCGCCCTGGGCAACATCCTGGTCCAGGCCCGTGCTGCCGGGGCCGCCACCGGCGGGCTGCCGCACCTGCGCGGAATCATCGCCGCCGGAACCAGCCTTCGGCGCTTTGAACCACTCATCAGCGTGCGCCACCGATCCATGCAGTAGAAATAGAGAACTCCACCGCGGGCCTGCGGACCAACCGACACAGAACAGGACAACGATGCCCCTCTTCGACCTGCCCCTGGCCGCGCTCCGCAGCTACACCTCCGATGTCACACCGCCCGGGGACCTGGCTGCCTTCTGGGACGCCACCCTGGACGAAGCGCGGACCTTTCCACTCGACGCGACCTTCGAACCGGTGGATAACTACCTCACGGTGATCGATACCTTCGACGTCACCTTCTCCGGCTTTGGCGGCGCGCCCGTCAAAGGCTGGCTGCACCTTCCCGCCAACCGGGAGGCAGGCGTCCGGCTGCCGGTGGTGGTGAACTACATTGGCTATTCCGGCGGCCGCGGCCTGGCCAACCAGGACACCCGGTGGGCGCAGGCCGGGTACGCACACTTCATCATGGACACCCGGGGCCAGGGGTACGGCGGCACGCTGGGGGACACCGCGGATCCCCACCCGTCCGCCGGGGATGTGGCGCACGCGGGCCTCATGACCAGGGGCATCACCAGCCGGGAGGACTACTACTACCGCCGCGTCTACGTGGACGCCTTCCGCGCGGTGGAGGCCGCCCAGGCCCACCCCGCCGTCGATCCTGCAAAAGTGGTGCTGGCCGGTGTCAGCCAGGGCGGCGGGCTGGTGGTGGCCACGGCGGGGCTCACTGCGGGACGGCTCGACGGCGTCATCGCCGCGCTGCCCGACGTCCCCTTCCTGCAGGACTTTCCCCGCGCCATCGACATCACTCCCCGCGGGCCCTACCCGGAGATCGCCCAGTTCCTGGCGCGGCACCGGGACCGCTACGACGCCGCACTTAGCGTCCTGAACTATTTCGACGGCGTCAACCTGGCCCGCTGGGCCACGGTGCCGGCGCTGTACTCGGCTGCGCAAATGGACGACATCTGCCCGCCGTCCACGGTGTTCGCCAGCTACAACGCCTACGCGACTGGCACCGACGCCTCATCGGCCACCGGTGCCGTGAAGGACATTGAGGTGTACCGGTTCAACAACCATGAGGGCGGCCAGGAACACCACTGGATCCGCCAGCTGCAGTTCCTGCGCAAGCTCCTGGGGTAGGCGGCGGCAAACCCAGGGTTGTTCGCGGATCCTTGCCTTGTGCGTTCGGAGCCGCGAACAGGCCTGGGACGGAATGTGACGCAACCGATTTTGCGGCCGCCATATGCCGGGTTTATGGTCTCTTCCATGACTAACCGTTGGTATGCGTATTTTTCGTTGGCTCTGGAGGGGCCCGCGTCTAACTGACACGCATCCAACTTCCTTCAGAGCCAACAGGGCAGAGATCATTCTCTGCCCTTCGCCGTTTCTCCGGCGGGTTCTGAAATCCGGGCCCGCTTCCCATCTGGAACAGGACCCTGAACATGAGCACCGCAACAGCAGCAGCCCCCGCCACCAAGTCCACATCCAACCTGCGCGTCAGCGAATTCACTGCGCTGCCGGCACCTTCGGCGCTTCTCACCAAACTGCCGCTCGGCGACCGGGAGGCCGCCGTCGTCGAACGCGGACGCGACGAGGTGCGCGCCATCATGGACGGGGTGGACGACCGCCTGCTGGTCATCGTGGGACCCTGCTCCATCCACGACCCCAAGGCAGGGCTGGAGTACGCCCGCCGGCTGGTCAGCCAGGCCGAGAAGCACAAGGAAGACCTGCTGATCGTCATGCGGACCTACTTCGAGAAGCCGCGCACCACGGTGGGCTGGAAGGGCCTGATCAACGATCCCCGGCTGGACGGCAGCCACGACATGGTCACCGGCCTGCGCACCGCAAGGCAGTTCCTGCAGCAGGTCACCGCGCTGGGCCTGCCCACCGCCACTGAATTCCTGGAGCCGATCAGCCCCCAGTACATGGCGGACCTGATCTCCTGGGGAGCCATCGGTGCCCGCACCACCGAGAGCCAGATCCACCGCCAGCTGGCTTCCGGGCTCTCCATGCCCATTGGCTTCAAGAACGGGACCGACGGCGGCCTGCAGGTTGCCATCGATGCCTGCGGTGCCGCCGCGGCAGCCCAGGCCTTCCTGGGGATCGACGGCGAAGGCCGGGCCGCGCTGGTGGCAACGGCCGGAAACCCCGACACCCACGTGATCCTCCGGGGCGGCCGGAAGGGACCCAACTACTCAGCGGCCGACGTTGAACGCGCCTCCACCGAACTGGCGGGCAAGGGGCTCAACCCCCGCCTGATCGTTGACGCGAGCCACGCCAACAGTGGCAAGAGCCATCACCGGCAGGCTGAGGTGGCGCTGGAAATCGGTGCCCAGCTTGAGGAAGGCGGCGCGGCGGCCCGGGCCGTGGCCGGTGTGATGCTGGAAAGCTTCCTGGTGGGCGGCGCCCAGAACCTTGACGTTGATGAGTACGCCGCGGGACGGGCGGAACTGGTCTACGGCCAGAGCGTCACCGACGCCTGCATGGACTGGGATGTCTCCGCTTCTGTCCTGGAGCAACTGGCGGCATCAGGGCGGAAGCGGCGGCAGCAGAATTAGGGGTGAAATAGGGGAGGCCACTACTTTCACATCTGCCACATGAACATCTACAGTATCTATTTAAGGTGGTTGGTGGATGGCTCAGCATCGGAACACCGCATTGGCACGTACCTGGGGTCACTGTTGTCCATCCGTCAGCAAAGGAAAATAGGGAAATGTCGGCAGAACAGAACTTCTCCAACGCGAAGTTCCTGACCGTGGCTGAAGTAGCTGAGGTCATGCGCGTCTCCAAAATGACTGTTTACCGCCTGGTTCACTCCGGCGAAATGCCCGCGGTGCGCTTCGGCCGCTCCTACCGGGTCCCCGAAAACGCCGTCGAACAGTACCTCAAGGGTGCTGTTGTGGACGGCCACACCGAGACCGCCTAAGGGGCCTGTCCTGAGCCGCTCCCGATAAGCGGTACCCTGTTAAGGAACGTTTTACGTCATTGTAAGAATCTGTCAGTTGTTCAGTTCGTAGCTTTGTCCGCGGACATTCCCCATCAGGCAGGTACTGCATCTAGTTTGTAAGGAACTTTCGTGGGTTCAGTTATCAAGAAGCGTCGCAAGCGTATGGCCAAGAAGAAGCACCGCAAGTTGCTTCGCAAGACCCGTCACCAGCGCCGCAACAAGAAGTAGAGATACTTCGAACAGCGTGGAAATGCCCGCCGCCTTCCAAGGCGGCGGGCATTTTTTTGTCTCAGGGTAGTGGCTGGAGGCTTTTGCCTGCCTGCGGTGGGGTGGGTTATGCCCGGGGGCCGCGGATGCGGGCGAAGCCCTTCCAGAGGCCGTAGACAGCGCCGCCGAAGGTTGCCGCCTTCAGGCCCAGGGTGGCGGCGCGGCGGCCCGCGCGGAAATCATAAACGGGCCAGTTCCGGTCACGGGCGTGCCGGCGGAGCTTGGCGTCCGGGTTGATGGCCACGGGGTGTCCCACCAGTGACAGCAGCGGCACGTCGTTGTAGGAGTCGCTGTACGCCCAGCAGCGCTTGAGGTCCAGGCCCTCCTGGTCCGCGATGCCCTGGACCGCTACGGCTTTGGCCGAGCCGTGCAGGATGTCCCCCACCAGGCGGCCGGTGTACATCCCGTCCGACACCTCACCCACTGTCCCGAGCGCTCCGGTCAGCCCCAGGCGGGTGGAGATGACTGTTGCCACTTCAATAGGGGTTGCCGTCACCAGCCAGACGCGCCGGCCCACCCGGAGGTGCTGTTCCGCCAAGGCCTTGGCGCCCGGCCAGATCCGGGACGCGATCATCTCGTCGTAGACTTCTTCGCCGAGGGCCTTGATGTCGTCAACCGTGATGCCGGCGGCGAGCGTCAGGGCCGAATCACGTACCGCATGGACGTCGTCGATATTCTCACCGCGCGCCACGAACTTGAACTGCTTCCACGCGAATCCGGCCGCCTGCACAAGGGTGAACGCGCCGCGCTGGTGCATCTTCCGCGCAACGTGGAAGAGGCTGGCCCCGCGCATCAGGGTATTGTCCACATCGAAAAACGCCGCTTCACCGGGCTGCGGCGCAGCAACCGGCCGCGTGACGACGGCGACGTATTTCTCCTGGGGCATGGACTTGAGTCTAGTCAATCCACTCGCTGGGCGACGTCGGCGTCACCCGCACGGCGCGAACGGCGATACCGTTAAGCCATGGCTACCCCCCGCGTCGTCCTGGTCACCAAAGCTGACTGCCACCTTTGCGAGGAGGCGCGCGACGCCGTCGGCCGGGTCACTGCCTCGTTGGGCCTCAGCTGGAGCGAAGAGCTGGTGGACAACCAGCCCGAACTGCGGGAGCGTTACGCCGAAGAGATCCCCGTGGTCCTGGTTGACGGGGTGCAGCGCGACTTCTGGAAGATCGACGAAGCCCGGCTGGAACGCGTCCTGCAGCGCGCCATGGCCAATTAGGGGGATGCGAGTGACGTCCTTGGATTCAACGTCCCAGCCTGTCCCGGGCATCCCTGATGCCGCGGGTGCACCGGCAAAGCAGATTCCCCCTGCTGCCGTGGCGCGGTTGACCCTGTACCTCCGGGCCTTGAACACCCTGCTGGCCGAGGGTGTTGAGCGCGTCTCCTCCGACTCTTTGGCGGAAGCCTCCGGCGTCAGTTCCTCAACGCTGCGCAAGGACCTGTCCCACGTGGGGTCCTACGGCACCAGGGGAGTGGGGTACGAGGTCCAGTACCTCAGCCGCCACATTGCCGCGGCACTGGGGCTGACGCATGACTGGAAAGTTGCGATCGTCGGAGCCGGAAACCTGGGCAAGGCGCTGGCGCGCTACGGCGGCTTCGAATCGCGAGGCTTCGATGTGGTGGCCATCTTCGACGCGGACCAGATGGTGGTGGGCAACGAGGTGGGATGGCTGCGGGTCAGCGACGTGGCGGACCTTGAGACCGTCCTACACCGCACCGGGGCCAACATGGTGGTACTGGCGCTTCCTGCGGCGGTGGCGCAGGGCATCTGCGACCGGGTCGTTGCGGCGGGCGTGCACAGCGTGCTCAGCTTCGCACCGGTGATGCTCCAGGTTCCGGAAGGGGTCAACCTCCGCAAGGTGGACATGGCCACGGAGCTGCAAATCCTGGCCTACCACGCCCAGCGGGCGCAGGCGCCGGGGCAGACAGCCTAGGGGCACGGTTTAAAGGCGGCGGCCCGGGATGCTGGACATCCCGGGCCGCCGCTGCGTTCTGTGTTGGAGGTCAGCGCCCGTAAGGGTTGCCGAAGCCGCCCGAATACGGGTTGGCGAAGGGCTGCTGCTTCCGGAAGTAGGGGGCAGCGGCAGGGAGGTAGAGCAGGACGATGGCGGCGATTCCCAGGACGGTCCCGATCGTTGCGAGGGAGGGGATTCCGAACAGGCCAAGGACGGACAGCGCTGCGAACACGGTTCCGAGTATGCGTGCCCAGTTCTTGCCCTTGCGGATGAAGAAGGCCACCAGCAGGTAGAGGGCGGCACCGATGATGCCGAAGACCACCAGGGAGCCGGCGATGAAGGGCTTGATGTCGTCGTAGGTGATGCCCGCCCCGCTGGCCCGGACCTGCTGTTCAAACTCCTGCCGGAACTGCGGGGCGTCCAGCTGGGTGAGGTTGATGAGGATGGAGATGACATAGATCGCGGTGGCCGCGATCAGCAGCCAGAACGCGATGTTCACCAGCTGGGGGATGCCGTTGCTGCCCGCCGGCTGCGGCTGCTCAGAGGGATACTGGCCGTAAGGGGACTGGCCATACGGCGACTGGCCGTACTGGGGTGCATTCTGGCCGTAGCCCGGGGACTGCGGAGCATTCTGCCCGTACGGGGAACCGTACTGCGGTGCGTTCTGCCCGTACTGCGGCGCTGCCGGCGGCTGGGAACCGTACTGGGGCTGGTTCTGCCCGTACTGGGGAGCGTTCTGGCCATACTGCGGCGCGTTCTGGCCGTAGCGGGGCTGCTGCGGTCCGGGCTGCTGGCTGCCGGACTGGCCGTTCCCTGGCTGGCCATTGCCGGAGTGGGGGTCTTGGGGCGCGGGAGGCGGGACGGGAGGAGTACTCATGGCGTTCCTTCTGCAGGTCGGGATCCAGGTAGGCTGCCGGGAACCGGTCCTCAGCCTTCCCCCCAGCGTGGCTTAAGTCCACCGTACCCCCGGCGGGTGGAGTTGTGGGTGATTCAGGTGGGATCCACGCCCGCGGCCGGCAGGTGAACCCGTGGGCAAGGGCCGTTGTTAAACACGGCACCCCGGTGCCGGGCCGGGATGGCCTGGTACCGGGGTGCCGTGAAACGCGAAACTTATGCTGCGGGGGCGATGAAGGCCAGTTCCAGGTTGATGGCAACCTTGTCGCTGACCAGCACGCCGCCGGCCTCGAGGACGGCGTTCCAGGTCAGGCCGAAGTCCTTGCGGCTGATGGTGGTCTCGGCGGTGAGGTCGGCGCGGGTGTTGCCGAACGGATCGACGGCCACACCGTGGAGCTCGGTCTCGAGGGCCACGGGACGGGTGACGCCCTTGATGGTGAGGTCGCCCTGGAGCTCGTAGGCGTCGCCCTTGGGGACGATCGCGTTGGAAACGAAGGAGATTTCCGGGAACTTCTCGACGTCGAAGAAGTCTTCGCCGCGGACGTGGCCGTCGCGGTTGACGTCGCCGGAGTCAAAGCTGGCGGTCTTGATGGTGGCGTTGACCTTGGAGTCGGCCACGTTTTCGGCGAGGTCGAGGGTGGCCTCGGCTTCCTTGAACTGGCCGCGGACCTTGCTGATGCCCGCGTGGCGGACGGTGAAGCCGATCTCGCTGTGGGAGTTGTCCAGGGTCCAGGTGCCGGTGGTGACGTCTGCGGGAAGTGCCATGATGTTGCTCCTTGGTGTGAATGCTGCCGTGGTCGTGAGGTTGAGACTTCATCGGTTGAAGTCTCAACTAACTTGCTGCATCCAGTATAAACATGCGTTTGCATCTTTTGTTCCCGGTTTCGGAACATTTCTTCAGAAACTTGAGTTCTACTCTTTGTAGAAAGTGCGTGCGGAAGATTTCGGATCGCACGCCATCTTTGAGAAACTGGTAAACATGCCCCAAGCCACTGTCCATCTGCTCCGCCACGGCGAGGTCCACAATCCCGACGGCGTTCTCTACGGACGGCTCCCGGAATTCCACCTCTCCGAACTGGGGCAGGAGATGGCCCGGATGCTTGCCGAACACTTCCGCGAGCGCGCCGAGCGTGGCGCCCGGATCACCTACCTGGCCGCCTCGCCGCTGGACCGTGCGCAGGAAACCGCGCGGCCGACGTCGGAAGCGCTGCACCTGCAGATCCACACCGACGGGCGCATCATCGAAGCGGAAAACTACTTCGAGGGCATGAAGGTCACCAAGGCCGAACTCCGCCGGCCGCGGCACTGGCCCCGCTTGGTCAACCCGCTGCGCCCGTCATGGGGCGAGCCGTACAAGCAGCAGGCCGCGAGGGTGGCGGCTGCCGTCCAGGACGCCCGGCTGAAGGCCATCGAACTGGCTGCCGGCGACTTCGGCGCCGCGGGCCCCGAGGCCATCCTGGTCAGCCACCAGCTGCCCATCTGGGCGGCACGGCTGAGCGCGGAGGGCCGGCCGCTGTGGCATGACCCCCGCAAGCGCGAGTGCACCCTGACATCCGTCACGTCCCTGGTGTTCGACGACGACGGCTCGCTGGTGCGGGTCGAGTACAGCGAACCTGCGGCGTCCCTTCTTCCCGGTGCCGCCAGCACCCCTGGAGCCTAGCAGTGAGCAACAACAACCTTCCCTCGCGCCGCAGCATGCTTGCAGCAGGCGGCATGGCCTTGACCGCGCTGACCCTTGGCCTCTCCGGCTGTGCCCAGGAGGATGCGCTGGCCAAGCAGGCCAAGGCGGGAGACAACAAGAACTACGTTGCCGGCGACGGCTCCGTGACCGAGTTCGCTGCCGGGGACCGCAAGGAAGCCGTACAGATCCAGGGTGTGCTCTTCAGCGGCGCCGCAGTCACCCCGGCCGACTTCCAGGGCAAGGTCAGCGTCCTGAACTTCTGGTTTGCCGCCTGCGCCCCCTGCCGCGTGGAAGCGCCGCTCCTTGAGGAACTGCACCAGGAGTTCAAGGACCAGGGCGTGCAGTTCTTCGGCGTCAACCTCCGGGACGAGAAGCCCACGGCAGAGGCTTTCGAAAAAACCTTCAACCTGACCTACCCCAGCTTCGACGACAAGGACGGCGGCGTCCTGCTGTCCGTGTCCGGCCTGGTACCGCCTGGCGCCGTGCCCACCACCCTGGTGCTGGACAAGCAGGGACGGGTGGCCTCCCGCGTCCTCGGCGAAATCGAGAAGGGCACCCTGAAAGCCCTCATCACCGCCGCCGTGGCGGAATAGGGACAGGCCGGGACCGTGAACAGCCCCTTCGCCGAAGCCATCCTCAGTGGCTCCCTCCTGCTGGCCATTCCGGTGGCCCTGCTCGCCGGACTGGTGTCCTTCCTTTCCCCCTGTGTCCTTCCCCTGGTGCCCGGTTACCTGGGATATGTCACCGGCCTGAGCGGCGTGGACCTGCAAAAGCAGAAACGCGGCCGCATGCTGGCAGGCATCGGGCTGTTCGTCCTCGGCTTCTCCGTGATCTTCGTCCTGCTGGGCGGCGCGTTCGGCCAGCTGGGTACCCTGATCACGGGCAGCCAGAACGCCTGGATCACCCAGCTCCTGGGGATCCTGGTCATCATCATGGGCATCGTCTTCATGGGCGGCTTCAGCTGGCTGCAGCGCGACGCGAAGATCCATGCCAAGCCGCCCGCCGGGCTCTGGGGAGCGCCCCTGCTGGGCCTGACCTTCGGCCTGGGCTGGGCCCCGTGCATCGGCCCCACGTACTCCGCCGTGCAGCTGTTAAGCCTTTCCGGCGGATCCTCGGCCGCCAAGGGCGCCTTCCTTGCCTTTGTGTACAGCCTGGGACTGGGCATCCCGTTCCTGCTGATCGCGCTGGCCCTGCGCCGGGGCATGGGCGTCATGGCGTTCTTCCGCAAACACCGCCTGGCCATCCAGCGGACCGGCGGCGGGATCCTGGTGGTGCTCGGGCTGCTGATGGCCACCGGCGTGTGGGGTGCCTGGGTGACCGGGCTGCAGTACTGGTTCCAAACCGATGTGAAGTTGCCGATCTGATGAGCGAGCGTGTGAACGTAAAGAAGAAGCAATCCGCCCCTGTCGCAGAGGCGAAGGCCCAGGCCGCCCTCCCGGCCCTGGGTCCCAAGGGCATGCTCCGGTGGGCCTGGACCCAGCTGACCAGCATGCGCACCGCGCTGTTCCTGCTGCTGCTCCTCGCCGTCGCCGCCGTCCCCGGATCACTGTTCCCGCAGCGGCCCGCCAACCCGGCCGTGGTGACCCAGTACATCAAGGACCACCCGGACTACGGCAAGCTGCTGGACTCCCTGCAGCTCTACGACGTCTACTCCTCGGCGTGGTTCTCGGCGATCTACCTTCTGCTGTTCATCTCCCTGATCGGTTGCGTGGTGCCGCGCGCCATCGCCCATTACAAGGCCATGCGCTCACAGCCGCCACGGACCCCGCAGCGTCTGTCCCGGCTGCCCGAATACGGCACCCTGGTGATCCCCGCCAGTGGCGCCGTCCCGGCGTCGGACGCCATCAACGGTGCGGCCGGACTGCTGCGGAAGCGCGGCTACCGGGTGGAGGTCAGGGATGCCGACGGCGCCCTTCCGTCCCTGGGTGCCGAACGCGGCTTCATGAAGGAAGTGGGCAACCTGGTCTTCCACACGTCGCTTATCGGCGTGCTGGTGTCCGTGGCTGCCGGTGGCCTGTTCGGATACAGCGGCCAGCGCATCCTGGTGGAAGGCGACACATTTGTGAACACCCTGGTGGGCTATGACCAGTTCAACCCGGGCACCAACTTCCAGTCCAGCCAGCTCCAGCCGTACTCGCTCCAGCTGGACAAGTTCAACATCACCTTCGACCGCGAATCCCGGGGCAAGTTCGGCCAGCCCATCGATTTCGCCGCCACTGTGACCACCAAGGAAAACCCGGACGCTCCGCCCAAGCAGGAGATCCTGAAGGTCAACGACCCCGTGAGCCTGGGCGGCACCAGCATCTACCTCACCGGCAACGGCTACGCGCCGGTGGTGACCATCCGGGACGGGGCGGGCAACGTGGCCATGCAGGGTCCGGTGGTGGCCAAGCTGCAGGGCGAGAACTACTACTCCTCCGTGGTGATCAAGGTCCCCGACGCCCAGCCGGACCAGCTGGGCTTCGTGGGCTTCTTCCTCCCCACCGCGTTCGTGACGGATAAGAACGTCTCCTTCAGCGCCGACCCTGAGCTGTTCAACCCGCAGCTGACACTGAACTCCTACTACGGCGACCTGGGCCTGAACAAGGGTGCTCCGCAGAACGTCTTCGAACTGGACGTCAAGAACCTGACCCCGCTGAACGCCAGGAACCTGGCGGCCGGGGGCATCACGCTGGCACCCGGCTCCACCTACACCCTGCCGGACGGCAAGGGCAGCATCAGCTTCGACGGCGTGAAGCGGTACATCGGCGTGGACATCCACCACAACCCCGGGCAGCTGTACGCCCTGATCTTCGCCTTGCTGGCCGTGGCCGGCCTGATCCTTTCGCTCTACGTCAACCGCCGGCGCGTCTGGGTACGCACCGGCACCGCTGACGACGGCCGCACCATGGTGGAATACGGGCTGCTCGCCCGCGGCGAGGACCACCGGCTGGCGGGCGAGGCGGCCGCGCTGCGGAAACTGTTCGCTGCCGAGTGGCAGCTGCCCGACGAGGCTGCGCCTGAAGCTGCTGCCCCCGAAAATACTGCCCCGTCCCAGCAAACTCCCAGCCGGACAGGCGATAATGTCGCAGGCTCCGCCGAAAAGGCCGAAGGCTCCGTCACCACCCCAGCAGGCCCCACAGGGCCCGAAAAGGACCAGTAATGCCATTTGGAATCAACGAAACCATGGGCCAGTACAGCGAACTCTTCATGCTGCTGGCGGCGGGCACCTACACAGTGGCCTTCATTGCCTTCGCCTGGGACCTGGCCAAGAGCAGCAAGGCCCTGCGCGCAGTTGACCTCAAGGCCGCGCAGGCCGGGGCTGCCACCAAGGTTCCGGTTGCGGCCGGTGTCGGCGCCGCCTCCGCAGGGGCGCGCCTGGACGGCCCCGCTGACCGGGCCGAGCGTCCGTCGTCGTCCGCTGCCAAGGCCGGCGGCGCAGGGGCCGGCGGTGTCGTCACGGCCGACGGCGACATGAAGTACGCCACGGAGCGCCGGGTTCCGGCGCGGGTCGCCGTGGCCCTGACCACCCTCGCCGTCCTCATCCACGGCGCCGGCGTGGTCACCAGGGCCCTGGGCGCGGGCCGCGTGCCGTGGGGCAACATGTACGAGTTCCTCACCACCGGCGCGTTCCTGGTGGCGGCCGTCTTCCTGCTCTCCCTTATCCGGCGCGACCTGCGCTTCCTGGGCACCTTCGTGGTGGGCCTGGTAATCATCATGCTGGTGGCTGCCTCCGTGGCCTTCTGGACCCCCGTGGGCCACCTGGTCCCCGCCCTCCAGAGCTACTGGCTGGTCATCCACGTATCCATTGCCGTGCTTTCCTCGGCCCTGTTCACCCTGACGTTCGCGATGTCCGCCCTGCAGCTGGTGCAGTCCCACCGGCAGAAGACCGTTGCAGCCGGCGGCGCCGACAAGCTCGGTTTCATGCGCCTGGTGCCCTCCGCGCTGAGCCTGGAGAACCTCTCCTACCGGATCAACGCCATCGCCTTCATCGGCTGGACCTTCACCCTCATGTTCGGTGCCATCTGGGCGGAAAAAGCATGGGGCCGGTTCTGGGGCTGGGACACCAAAGAGGTGTGGACGTTCGTGATCTGGGTTGTCTACGCCGGATACCTGCACGCCCGTGCCACCCGCGGCTGGACCGGGACACGCGCCGCGTGGCTGTCGATCGTGGGCTACCTGTGCGTGATCTTCAACTTCACCATCGTGAACCAGTTCTTCAACGGGCTCCACTCCTACTCCGGCCTCTAGAAAAGGGTCCGTTCGGGTCTTGGGCGGGGAATCCACCCGCAACGCGGCAACTGGCCGCTGAATAACCATTCGATGTAGCAACAGGGCTGTCCGATGGTCCGTCGGAAATGCTACGTTGGTGACGTTCACTGTGATGAAGCTTGCATGTGGACCGCCAGCCTTCCGAGGTAACCATGAGCTACGCTCTCGCCGTAGACGTCGGGACCAGTTTCACGGCAGCCGCCGTTGTTCGTTTTCACCATGGTCCCTCCGCTGTGCCTGAGTGCCTGCCTTTGGGCGCGCGTGGAGCATCGGTTCCCTCCGTGGTGTACTTCCCGGAGGAAGGCACTGTCCTGGTGGGCGAGGTCGCGGAACGCCGCGGTCTGGACTCGCCGGAACGCGTGGTGCGGGAATTCAAACGCCGCATCGGCGACGACGTTCCCATCATCCTGGGCACCCTGGCGCTGCAGCCGGAGGACGTCTTCGCCACCATGGCCCGTTGGGTGGCAGACCGCGCTGCTGAACGCGAGGGGGGCCCGCCGTCGGCCGTCTACCTCACCCACCCCGCTGCGTGGGGCATCCACCGCTTATCCGTCATCCGCGCCGCCCTCGCCTCCCACGGCCTGGAAAACGTCACCCTCCTTCCCGAACCCGAAGCCGCGGCACTGCACTACGCATCGCAGGTACGGGTGGAGGAGGGCAGCACCATCGCGGTGTACGACCTCGGCGGCGGCACCTTTGATACCGCGGTCCTGCGGAAGTCCGGCAGCAGCCGCTTCGAACTGCTGGGCCGTCCGGAGGGCATCGAAGACCTGGGCGGGGCCGACTTCGACGCAGCTGTGTTCAGCTATGTTGCCGGGCACAGCGGCACCGCCCTGGCAGACCTCGACCCCACCGACCCCGCGGCCATCGGGGCGCTGGCCCGCCTCCGGCGCGAATGCGTGGAGGCCAAGGAAGCCCTGTCCTCGGACAGTGAGGCGAGCATTCCCGTGCTCCTGCCCGGTGTCCAGCAGCAAATCCGCCTGGTCCGCTCCGAGTTCGAGGCCCTGATCGAAGAGCCCGTGCGGGAGACGGTGGACGCGCTGGAGCGCTCCCTGGCCCAGCTCCACCTGGAACCGGCAGACCTGTCCGCGGTGCTGCTGATCGGCGGCTCGTCCCGGATCCCGCTGGTAGCGCAGGTGGTGTCGGAAGAGCTGGACCGGCCCATTGCCGTGGACGCGGATCCCAAGTCCTCCATTTGCCTCGGCGCGGCCGTGGCCGCGCTCCTCGCCCACGCTGCAGCCCACGCAGAAACGGCAGCGCTCGAAACTGAAGCGGCAGGAATTGAAACGTCCGCCGCTGGGGCGCCGCCCGCCGTCGTGCCCTCCGCGGTGCCACCCGCACCCTCCGGACCAGGCCTGCCCAGCTGGTCACGCAAATATACGACGACGGCTGGAGCCGGCGCGGGGCACGGCACCGTCCAGACTGCACGGCGGGGGGAAAGGGGAGCACACGCCCCGAAACCCACGGTCCGCGTCACGGCTGTTGCCGCTGCCGCAGCCCTCCTGACGGTCCTCACCGCCACTGCCGCCCAGAGTCCCGACGGCTTCGGAAGCCTGACAGCCATGTTCGTGCCGCAGGCCGGAGCGAGCACCGGCGGCGGATCCGCAGGCGCCGGCGGGGCGGAAGCACCAGGTGGAGGGGAGCAGCAGCCGTTGCGGCGCCCCAGCCCCTCGCGGGCGTCGAGGCCAGCGCCAAGAAGCCAAACGCCCAGCAGCCCGGACTCGATTCGTCCGCCTCACCCACCGGCAGCCAATCCCCGGCCGGCGGCCCCACTGAGGGTGCCCCTGTAGCCGCCGGCGAAGCCCCTGCAGCGAATCCGCCCTCAGTAACGGGGGGCAACACGCCGGGGACAGCCATCGTTCCCGATTCAGCCACCCTGGGCCCCGCAACGCCAACGGCCACCACGCAGCCGGTCCCCACCGGGCCTGCCCCCACCGGCACCCCGGCCCCAACAACCGCCCCACCAACGACCACTGCCCCGCCAACGACCACTGCCCCGCCAACACCCACGCCGCCGGGCACGTCGTCGCCCGGCACGACGATTGACCCGACGCTTGGCTCCGGAACCGCTCCCGCTGACCCCGGGACGTCTTCCCCCACCACCGGGGGAGCGACCCCCACCATCCTGCCCACCACCATGGCGGCTCCGGCCCCCACGGGTGCCCCGCTCGTGTCCCCCACGGCCGACCTAACCCCCACCCCCACCGTTGCACCTTCACCCACGCCGGAGGAGTCCACCGTGACTCCAACGGACACCGCCGTCGCAACGGCCACGACCACCTCTCCGGGGGCCTGACATGGACGGACACATCCAGCGGGCGGAACGGCCCGTACCCCTGCTCACCGCACCCGACCACCAGGGCCATCCGCCCCACGCCGCGGAGCTGATGGCCAAGCAGTTGAAGGGTGCAAACGCTGCCGTCCGGGAGCTGCTGCTGGCACTTTCGGTGGGCTTCGCCCTGCCGGGACCGCTTCCGGCGGACCTCCAGAACAAGTTCGTCAGCGGAACGGTGGAGGACCTTGATGCCCTGGTGGACCGTGCCGAAGCCGCAGGCCTGCTGCGGCCGGACGGAACGGTGGTGGGCACAGCCCAACACGCCCTGCTGACCGCCACCCCCACGGCCAAGGTGCACGCGCTCCAGCGTGAGCTCGTGACGGTCTTCGCCTCCGCAGGACAGCCGCTGGGGAACCTCGCCCGCGAGCTGGCCAGGGGAGGCCTTGCCGATCCACGTGTGGCCGCGGAACTGGAGCAGGCTGCGAACGCCGTGCTGGAGAACGACCCCAGGCTGGCGTCCCAACTCTACGAGGAAGCACTCCTGACCGGCGCCGACCCGCTGGCCACCGCAGCCAGGCGCGCCCAGGCCGCAGCCGGTGACGGGGAACTGGACGCCGCGGCCCGCATCATCGACGCGCTCCTGGTCAGCCCGGACCCGCCGGACGTACGCCGCGGAGCCGATGTCGCCGCCTCCGTCTGGGCGCAGCGGGGAATGCTGGCCCGGGGAGCCGACGTGTACAGCTGGCTTGGTCCCGGACGGGTGGGCCCCTCCGCGCCCCTCGCCGCGGTAGCCATGATCGGCGCCGGTGACCGGGCGGCCGCGGAGGCCTTCTTCCGGCCCGATGCTCCGGCGGCCTCCCCAACGCTGCTTGCGGCCGCCCTGGTTCAGACCGGCCAGGGAATCCTGGCCTCCCTGGGGGACAAGCCGCAACAGGGCATCTCCATCCTGATCCATGCCTCGGACATGCTGAACTCCGCGGGCACGGCCCTTCCGCTGCCGGAAACACCGGCCGCGCTGGCAGCCCTGCTGGCCCTGCACAGCGGTGAGCCGCACCTGGCGGAGACGGTCTGCAAGGCGGCAGCCGCAGCCGGACAGGGAGGCAATGCCGCCCAGCCAAGGCTCCTGCTGCTCCAGGCTTGGGCGGCGATGATGCAGGACAAACTCGAGGACGCCCGCCTGGCAGCCACGGAAGCGGCCAAAGCCAACCATTGGCCTCTGGTCCCGCGCGACGAGTTCATGTGCGCTGCCCTGGAGGTGGGGCTTGCACGCCGGAACGGCGACGTACCGGAGCTGCTCCGGGCATGGGAACGGGCACGCGAAGCCATGCTCCACACCTCGGTGGACCTCTACAACCTGCTGCCGTGGGGCGAACTGCTGATCGCCGCGGCCCGGCTGCGCGAGACGCGCCGGGTGGCGCAATACCTGGAGGACGCCTGGAAGCTGCTGGGCCGCCTGGGTGGTCCTGCGCTGTGGTCCGTTCCCCTGCACTGGTCGGCCGTCCAGGCTGCGCTGCTGAATGAAAGCCCTGCCGATCTTGCTCCCCACGCAACGGCGCTGGCGCGGGCCTCCACCCACAGCCAGCTTGCCGCAGTGCTCGCCACGGCGGGCAAAGCCTGGGTCTCGGTGCTCGCCGGCCGGTTCCGAACCGCCGATGTGGAGAGTGCTGCCCGGCTCCTGGGTGCGGTGGGAATGCCCTGGGAGGGTGCACGGCTGGCCGGGCACGCCGCCGCCCGGGCCGACGAGCGCCGGGACATGATGCGCCTGCTCTCCTGTGCACGGGACCTACACCCCCAAGGCAGTCCTGCCGCCGGAGCATCAGGGGCGGCGGAGGTACAGGCAGGAACCGGTACCGACGCCAAGGCGGGGCAGCCCGACGCCTCCGGCTTGAGCGAGCGCGAAAAGGAAGTGGCCAGGCTGGTGCTTGAGGGCAAGACCTACCGGGAGATCGGCGAGGCAATCTACATTTCGCCCAGGACCGCCGAGCACCACATTGCCAGGATCCGGCGCCGGCTGGGAGCGGAAAACCGTTCCGACCTGCTGGCCCGTCTGCGCCTGGCCCTTGGCGTGGAACATTCCCAGCCGCTGAATCCGCAGCAGGAATAACCCCTAATCCCCCTAGACACGGGGGTGCCAGTGCCCCGGAACAGCGTCCGGGGGTAGGGGGAAAGCGCCCGATGCACCGTCCCCGGCGGCGAATTTAGGTTTGGAGCAACCGGATACGTACACCGGATGATCCACAACTCCACGAAGATGTGAGGACCACGCATATGCCAACACTCGCAAACGACCTTGTTCAGTTCCTGATGCAGCTCTTCGGCAACCGGGAGGCAATCCAGGAGTTCCTGGATGACCCCGAGCGGGCACTGCAGGAACACGGCCTGGCCAACGTGTGCTCGGCTGACGTTGACGCCGCCATGCCGGTGGTCCTCGACTACGCTCCCATCACCGTCAACGCCACCTCCTTCGCCCGGGAGCACACAACCGGCGGCAACAGTGTGTGGGCCGGACAGACAGGGACGCCGGCCGGTCACGGCGCAGGCCCCTCCGCCCTCCATGGCGGAGGGGCCGTTGCCGGGCAGGGGGGCGCCGGCTACGACCAGGACGACCACGCCCATGCGGTCCAGCAGCTCCACCACGTGGTGAACCACTTCTCCTACACCACCAACACCACCATGCTGGATGACCGCGTCACCATTACCGACCAGTCCGTCAACCAAAACATTTGGGCGCACGGGGACGTGGAGCAGTGGTTCGACAACGATGCCGTGGTGGCCTCCGGCGACCAGGCCGTGGCCGCAGGTCACGACGCCGCCGTCCGGGACTCCAACAACGTCAGGGACTCCTACAACACCGACCATTCGACCGATAACTCCACGGACAACTCCATCCATGCCGGCAGTGACGTCAGCATCGGCAACGAGCAGACGGACATCTCCGACTCCTTCAACACCGATCTCGGCCTGGACGTGGACGATTCCTTTAACGACAACTCCGACAATTCCCACCACGCGGATTACTCGGACCATTCCACCAGCACCGACGTGGACGTGGATGTCCGGGACTCATTCAACGACAAGTCCGACAACTCCACCCACAACTCCGTGGCGGTTGACGACTCCTACAACCAGGACAGCTCCACCCTGGTTGAGGATTCCTTCAACCAGGACAGCTCCACCACTGCCGCGGTGGATGTCCACGTGGACGACTCGTTCCAGGAAAACCCAGCCACCAGCATCGTTGAAGACAACCTGGTGGTGGCGGACAACCAGCTCGATTTCACTGAGGACAACTCCACGCACACGGATGTTGACCTCGACAACCACACCACCATCGACGATTCGGTGGTTGACGACTCCACCGTGCTGTAACACGCTATTCCCGTGAGGCGAACCACCCGGATCCGCCTCACGGGAACAGATCTTTTTGGCACTGGGGCAGGGGGACAGGCTGTGGCAGATGCAGGACCGGCACGGCCGGCGGGGCCCATGACGGCCGGACAGCTGGCCAAGCTCGTGGAGCAGGGCCTGCAGCTGGTGGGTGCCGGGGACCGCGAGGACCTGCGCAGGAGGCTGGGCCAGGCCATGGTCCGGCTGCAGGACCCCAGCATCAGGGTCATTGTGGTGGGGGAGTTCAAACAGGGGAAGAGCAAGCTCATCAACGCCCTGGTGAACGCCCCGGTGTGCCCGGTGGATGACGATATTGCCACCTCGCTGCCCACCATCGTCCGCTACGGCGAACCGGCCTCGGCCGCCGTCCTGGTCCCCACGGCGGACAACCAGTCCGGCAACCAGGCGGCCGACTCTGCGGGCGACGGCGGGGACGGCAGCATCGAGCGCCGGCCCATCGAGCTGTCAGAGCTGCCGGCACTCGTCTCCGAGCAGGGCAACCCTGGAAACAGCCGGAAGCTCGCGGCCGCGGAAGTTTGCCTGCCCCGCCGCGTCCTCACCGGGGGACTGACCATCATCGACTCCCCGGGGGTGGGCGGCATGGGCTCCACCCACACGCTGACCACCCTCACCGCCCTTCCCACCGCGGACGCCATGCTGCTGGTCTCGGATGCCTCCCAGGAATACACGGAACCGGAACTGCGGTTCCTGCGCCAGGCCATGCGGATCACCCCCAGCGTTGCCGCCGTCCTCTCCAAGACGGACCTGTACCCGGACTGGCGCCGGGTTGAAGAGCTGGACAGGAACCACCTGGACCAGGTGGCGCCGGACATCCCGTTGTTCCCGTTGTCCGCAGACCTCCGCCTCGAGGCCTCACGCCTCCAGGACGCCGAGCTCAACGCCGAATCCGGCTTCCCAGCCCTGGTGTCACACCTGCGAAACGACATCGTGGGCAAGGCGCAGCGCATCCAGCGTCGCTCCGTCAGCCAGGACCTCCTCTCCGTCACCGAAAACCTGCGCCTGTCCCTGCAGTCCGAGCTGGACGCGTTGGAAAACCCCGACGGCACGCCGCAGATGCTCGCAGCCCTGGAGCAGGCCAAAACGGAGGCGGACGAGTTGCGAAAGAGGTCCGCGCGCTGGCAGTTGACGCTCAGCGACGGCATCAACGATCTCATCGCCGACATGGAATACGACCTCCGCGACCGCCTGCGCCGGATCCAACGGGAAGCCGAGAACGCCATCGACCAGGGCGATCCCGGTCCTGTCTGGACGCAATTTTCCGCGTGGCTCGAAGAGTGTGTCGCCGCGGCGGTCTCGGACACCTTTGTCTGGACCAGCGAGCGGTCGCAATGGCTGGCCGCGCAGGTGGCTGAGCACTTCGCCGCAGAGGAGGTGTCACTGCCCGTCCTGCACGTGTCCGACTCCGGGGACGCCCTGGACCCGGTAGACCAGATGCCCGGGCTGGATCCCGGCCGCGTGAACCCGATCCAAAAAGTCCTCATCGGCATGCGGGGATCCTATGGCGGCGTCCTGATGTTTGGACTCCTGACGGGGATTTTCGGGATGGCCCTGATCAATCCGCTCTCCGTGGGTGCAGGGCTGCTGCTGGGACGCAAGGCCTACCGGGAGGACAAGGAAACGCGGCTGAAGCGCCGCCAGGGCGAAGCGAAAGCGCTGGTCAGGCGCCAGCTGGACGATGTCACCTTCCAGGTGGGCAAGCAGCTGAAGGACAGGCTGCGCCTGGTTCAGCGGACCATCAGGGACCACTTCACCGATATCGCCGATGAATACCACCGGTCGTTGTCGGACTCGGTGGCAGCAGCCCAAAAGGCAGCCAACTCGTATGCCCAGGAGAAGGAAGGCCGCATCCGGGACATCAGGGCCGAGCTCAAGCGGGTGGACGCGCTGCACCGCGCGGCTGAAGCGGTGGCAGCGGAGGTTGCCGCGGCCGGGACCCGTACCGCGGCAGGGGTGGGATGACGGCGTCCACCACAGCCGGAGCCCCGGCACTGATCCGCGAAGCGCTGGAGGCCTATGCGGATGACCCGGATGCCGTCCAGGCGCTGCAGGGCTACGCGCAGCGGTTGGCCGAGCCCCTGAGGATTGCCGTTGCCGGCATGGTGAAAGCAGGGAAATCCACCCTCCTGAACGCCATCATCGGCGAGGAGATCGCGCCCACGGACACCGGCGAATGCACCCGGATTGTGACGTGGTACCGGCACGGACGCACACCCCGCATTACCGTGCACCCCACGGACGGCGTGCCCCGGAACCTCCCGCTGAAGCGCGTGGACGGGCGCCTGGTCTTCGTCCTGGACGGCGTGCGGGCGGAGGACGTGGAGCGCCTCGACGTCGAATGGCCGTCGCCGGCGCTGAAGGCCATGACGCTGATCGACACCCCCGGCATCGCTTCCCTTTCCCAGGATGTGTCGGCACGGTCCCTCCGGTTCCTGACCCCGGAGGATACGCCGTCGGAGGCTGATGCCGTGATCTACCTGATGCGGCACCTGCACGAATCCGATATCCGGTTCCTGGAGTCCTTCCGTGACATCAGGGCGGGACGCTCGGGCACCGTCAACGCCATCGCCGTGCTGTCCCGGGCCGACGAGGTGGGAGCTACCGCATCGATTCCCTGCTGTCCGCGGCACCATCGCGGAACGGTACAGCCGGGACCCCAACCTTCGGAAGCTGGCGCTGGGCGTTGTCCCGGTGGCAGGGCTCCTGGCCCAAAGCGCCCGCACCCTGCGCCAGGCGGACTTCGAGGCCCTCCAGTTGCTTGCCACCCTGGACCGCGCCGCACGCGAACGGATGCTGCTTTCGGCCGACAGGTTCCGCCGCTCCGCCGAACCGGAGGGACTGACGGAAGAGGCCCGGGCATCACTGCTGGAGCGCTATGGGCTCTTCGGCATCCGGCTCGCCATGGTCCTGGTCCGCAACGGATTCGGGGAGCCAACAGCCCTGGCCCATGAACTCGCCCGGCGCAGCGGCCTGGACCCACTGCTGGAGCTGCTGGACCGGCAGTTCCAGGCGAGGGCCGGGGCGCTGAAGGCCAGGACCGCGCTGGCCGCGGTGGAAGACCTCCTGGCCAGCCGGCCCCGGCCGGGAACGGAGCGGGTGGCGGCATCCCTGGAGCGCCTGCAGGCCGGCGCGCACGATTTCCGTGAGCTCCGGCTGCTGGCGGCGTTGCGGACCACGGGGGTGGAACTGACCCCGGAACTGGCGGCCGAAGCTGAACGGCTCATCGGCGGCCAGGGCGCCACGGCATCCCAGCGGCTGGGGGTGGCGGCCGGTTCGGCTCCCGAGGTGCTGGCGGCCCAGGCCCGCCAGGTGCTGGGCCGCTGGCGCGCGGTCGCTGAAAGCCCGCTGACTGCACGGTCAGCCGTGGAAGCCTGCCGGGTGGTGATCCGCAGCTGCGAGGGCGTGCTGGCCGATTGCACGGGCAGGACGCGGCAGCCGCTATCGGCATAGTGCGGCCGGCAAGGTCAGGACGCGCGCGGCTCAATCCGCGGACGCTGACGCTTCAGCCATGCTCCCGCGGGCGGCAGGAACAGGAGCACCAGCCCGGCGAAGGCCAGGAGAAATTCGGCGCCCCACAGCATCACCACGTAACTGCCCGCGGCGCCACTGGGGACCAAGAACGCGGACGCAAGGACCATGATGGGCAGATGACCGGCCAGCAGCAGCACCAGGGCCCAGCGGCCCCAGGTCCGGCGGCCCATTACTGCGGAAAGCACAGCGGCCTCCAGCACGGTGACCAGGAGCAGGGCGCCGATGCTGCCCCAGAACACGATGTTCGCTGCGGTTCCCACCGATCCCGCATCGCTTCCCGAGGCCATGTCCGCCACCACCCCGCGAAGCCGCTGCAGATTGGAGTCACGGGCCACGAAGGAGCCCAGCAGGACTGCCAGCCCGGCGGCGAAGCTGAACAGCCACAGCGAGCGGGCAGTGCGGACGGTCCGCGGCGCAGGGAGAGTGACTGGGATGGGCGGTGGCGCTGAGTAGGACAGACCGGGCCTCGGTGGGGGAGCGGACAACCGCCGCTCTTCTCCTCCAAACGGGGACGCCATGGGCCTTATTTCAGTCCGTCGGTATCGTGTTCGTCCGTGCCGCGCGGGTGCTTCCCGCCGTCCTCCTTGGCCTTGGACTCCAGCTCGTCACGCAGCTTCTTGAGCCGCTCGGCCTCGGCCTGGCTGCGGCGGCGCGCCTCCAGGTTGCGGAGGAAGTCCGGGTCGTCATCCGGGGCGGTGGGGTGCGGGTAGCTGGGCCGCGGCTGCGCAGTGCCGCGCGACCGGCCGATCAGCAGCCACAGGACGGCACCGAGGACGGGGAGGACGATCTGCACGATTATCCACGCGGGTTTCGAAATGCCCCGGGTCAGGCGGCCTTCAGTGCGGATCACGTCCACCAGGCCATACACAAAGATGACGAGGACTGCGACGGCCAAAGCCACACGGAAGAGCATGCCATTAAGTCTATCGTCAGGACGCGCAGGGGCCGCTGGCCGGGGCGGCTAAACTTGAATAGTGGCCTTTTTGAAATATTCCCTGATCCGCCTGGCAATCTTCGTGCCCCTGTTTGTCCTGTTCGCGCTCCTGCAGGTCGGGGCGCTGATGGCGGTGATCTGCGCCGCACTCATTGCGTTTGCCATCAGCTACCTGTTCTTCCAGAAGCAACGCGACGCCGCTTCGGCAGCCCTGCAGCACCGCTTCTCCGGGAAGGCCAAGCCGATGCGTTCGGCCGGTGAGGTCCAGGACGCCAACGCCGAGGACGCCCTGCTGGACGCCAACCCGGACATCACCATCAACAACGCCAAGGGCAGCGGCAAGAAGAGCTAGAACCCGTGGCTGAGGACCAGCCCCAGTGAGAACAGCACGCTGTAGCCGAGGTTGATCAGGCCGGTCTGCTTCAGGACCGGGATCAGGCTCTTGCGCTTGCGGCCGTTGATCATCAGCCAGGCCGGCATCAGGCAGGCCGGAATGAGCAGCAGCACGATCAGGATCCACGGCCGTCCCGGCGCCAGGATCACCACCAGCAGGATGGCCACGGCAAGCATCAGGACGTAGCTTTCGCGCGCATGCTTGTCACCAAGCCGCACGGCCAGGGTTTTCTTGCCGGCCTGCATGTCGGTGGGAATATCCCGGACGTTGTTGGCCATGAGCAGCGCGGTGGCGATCAGCCCGGTGCCGATGGCGCCGATGACAGAGGACAGGCTGATGTGTCCGGCCTGCGTGTAGGTGGTGCCCAGGGTGGCCACCAGGCCGAAGAAGACGAACACGAACAGGTCGCCCAGGCCCATGTAGCCGTAGGGGTTCTTGCCGCCGGTATAACCCCACGCGGCCATGACGCAGCCCAGGCCCACCAGGATCAGCCACCATGCCTGGGTGAGGACCACCAGGACCAGGCCGAACACCATGGCCAGGGCGAAGGCGCCGAACGCCGCCCATTTGACGTGTTCTGGCTTGGCGGCACCGGAGCCCACCAGCCGCAGCGGACCCACCCGGTCATCGTCCGTCCCGCGGATGCCGTCCGAGTAGTCGTTGGCGAAGTTCACGCCCACCTGGAGCAGGAGCGCCACCAGCGCCGCGAGGATCGCATTGGGCAGGAGGAACGAGTCCATTTCGTAGGCGGCGGCAGTGCCGATCAGCACCGGCGCGATCGCTGCCGGCAGCGTCCGGAGTCGGGCGCCTTGGATCCATTGGGCGGCTGTTGCCACGGTTAGTACCTCGTGTTGTTTCGGTAAGACGGCTGGATGGAACGTGTGCACCGGCCGCGGTGGTGCAGGTCCACTCTACTTTCCCCCGTGCCGGGTGCTGAGTTCGGCGGCCATGGCGAGCCGGTCCGGTTTTCCGTTGGGCAGCATCCGCAGGGCAGGTGCGGTGAGGACCGTTTTGGGTGCCAGCACGCCCAGCTGCCGTTGCCAGTGCTGTTGAAGCACGACGCCGGGGTCACCGGCTTCCTGCCCGGGTCCGCCTTCACCGGCCGTACTGTTGCCGGCGGCACCTTCAGGTGCCAGCGCCACGTAGGCCGCCACGGCCTGGCCCCATTCCGCGGAAGGGACGCCGGCCACGAAAGCCGCTGCGACGGCGTCGGACTTTTCCAGCTGCTCCTGCACGTGACCGGCCGAGACCTTGACGCCGCCGGTGATGATGACGTCGTCCGCCCGGCCCAGCACGGTGAGACGGCCGTCGTCGTCAATCGTGCCGAGGTCGCTGGTGCGGTACCAGCGAACCCCGTCCTCCTCGAAGAATGTTCGGGTTTCCTCATCCGGGGCCTCGATGTACCCGGCAGCCACGGTGTCCCCGCCCAGCAGGATCCGGCCGTCCTCCCCCACCCGGACCGAGACGCCCTCCAGGGGGTAGCCGTCGTACACGCAGCCGCCGGAGGTTTCCGCGGAACCGTACGTGGTGACCACCCGTACTCCTGCGTCGCGGGCGGCATCCAGCAGGGCCGGGGACGCAGGGGCGCCGCCCAGCAGGATGGCGTTGAAACGGCGGAGCACGGCGAGCGTGTCCGGCGAAGGATCGTCCAGGAGCCGCTGGAGCTGCGTGGGAACCAGGGAAGTGAAGCGGATCTTGTCCGTGAGTTCCAGCGCGGCCGACGTGAAGGCCTCCGGGGTGAAGCCGCCGGACATGTCCATGACCCACGGCCGGGTGCCGGCAAAGAGGGACCGCACCAGCACCTGGATGCCGGCCACGAACTGCACGGGCAGCGCCAGCAGCCACTGGCCCTCGCCCTTGAGCCGCAGTGCGGTGGCCATCGAGGACGCCGCCAGGGACTCCACGGTCAGCAGGGTCGCCTTGGGCGTGCCAGTGGAACCGGAGGTGCGGACCACGGCCACGGCGTCGTCGCAGCCGGGGGTCTCCACGTGGCCCACCACCAGTCCGCCGTCCGGTCCAACGGACAGTTCGACGGCGGGACCCTCGCCGTGGAGGGCGGCCGCGAGGGCCTTCAGGGCCGGTTCGATGTTGAGCGGGCCGCCGTGGGCAGTGCTGGGTGAGGCTTCGCTGTTCATTGCCGTCCTGCCTTAGAAGTAGTGCGGGAAGCGTGACCAGTCGGGGTCGCGTTTTTGCAGGAAGGCCTCCTTGCCCTCCACAGCCTCATCCGTCATGTAGGCCAGCCGGGTGGCTTCACCGGCGAACACCTGCTGACCGGCCAGGCCGTCGTCGGCCAGGTTGAACGCGAACTTCAGCATGCGGATGGCCTGCGGGGACTGCCGGGCGATGTCGGCGGCGTACTCGAGCGCCACCTCCTCCAGGCGTTCGTGGTCCACGGCCTCGTTGACCGCGCCCATGCGAACCATGTCTTCTGCGGAATATTCGCGGGCCAGGAAGAAAATCTCGCGGGCGGTCTTTTGGCCCACCTGCCGGGCCAGGAGCGCCGAGCCGTAGCCGGCGTCGAAGCTTCCCACCGTGGCGTCCGTCTGCTTGAACTTTCCGTGCTGCCGGGACGCGATGGTGAGGTCTGAGACCACGTGCAGCGAGTGTCCGCCGCCGGCCGCCCAGCCGTTGACGACGGCGATGACCACCTTGGGCATGGTGCGCATGAGGCGCTGGACTTCCAGGATGTGCAGCCTGCCGGCCCGGGCGGGGTCGATGGTTTCCTGGGTCTCGCCGTCGGCGTACCGGTAACCGTCCCGGCCCCGGATCCGCTGGTCGCCGCCGGAGCAGAAAGAGTGGCCGCCGTCCTTGGGGGAGGGACCGTTGCCGGTCAGCAGGACGGTGGCGACGTCTGGCGTCATCCGGGCGTGGTCCATGGCGCGGTAGAGCTCGTCCACGGTGCCGGGCCGGAACGCGTTGCGGACCTCCGGGCGGTTGAACGCGATCCGGACCGTGGGCAGGTCACGTACCCACACGCCACTGGAATCCCGCTCGACCTGCCGGTGGTAGGTCATGTCCTGGAAGTCCTCGAAGCCGGAGACCACCCGCCAGCGCGTGGGATCGAAGACGTCGGACACCGGGGCGGGGATCTGGTTGCTCACCGTCCAAGTCTAGTAATCGTGCTTAGCCGATGCAGAACTCGTTGCCCTCGGGGTCCGCCATGGTGTGCCAGGAATGCGGTCCCTGCCGAGCGGACCAGAGGAAGGAAGCCCCGCGTGCCTCTAGTTCGCGCCGCACCTCATCCTTGTCCCTGCCGTCCAGCCGGACGTCCCAGTGCACCCGGTTCTTCACCGTTTTTCCCTCGGGCGCCGTCTGGAACAGGATGCGCCGTTCGGGATCCGGCGAGCCAATCTCCTCCGGCGGGCGGATGGCGGCGCCGTCCTTCCACACCAGGTTGCCGCGGTGGGTCATGGACTGGTTTTCGGTGGCATAGCCCTGCTCGATCATGGAGCGGATGAACCCGGCGTCCTGGGGTTCGACCGCCCACTGGAGGGTTTCGGCCCACCAATCGGCAAGCTCATGCGGGCGGGCGGAATCGACAACAATCTGGATGTTCAGTCCCATCCGTCCACGGTAAGGGCGGCCGGGGCGTTGCGGAAGGTCCTGTGCGCGCGCCTAGGCCTGGACGTTCTGCATCTGGTCAAACAGTTCCGGCGGGATGGCGTAAACAAGGATCACGGCCAGCAGGTTCTTGGCGGCGTGCACGAAGTAGGAAAACATGAGGTTCTTCCCGGTCCACATGTAGACGGACACCAGGGTGGCACCCATGGCCAGGTAGGGGAGCAGGGCAGTCAGGGTCAGCGCCTCCTGCCCCACGATGTGCAGCGCGGCGAACAGCACCACGGACAGGGCGCAGCAGATCCAGACGTTCACGCGCCTGGACATCTTGCCGATGAGCAGGTGGCGGAAGATGTACTCCTCCACGAACGGACCCACCACCACCAGCAAAGGCACCATGAGCCACGCCGGGACCTGCTGCATCAGCGCCTGCAGTCCGGCCTGGTTGGCGGAGGTTTCAACCTGCCCGTTCGCGGCCACCACGACGGCGGTCAGGATCATCATCGCGATCACGGCTGCCGGCACCATCAGCAGGGTGAACCAGGGCCGGGTCGCCAGCACTTTGAGATCCCGCGCCACCACCCGGCGGGCGGCCAGGAGGGCGAGTATTCCGACCGAGGCATAGAACAGCAGGTTCACGGCATAGGAGGCTGCTGCCGGGGACGGGGCCACCAGCCGGAGCAGCGGGGCCAGCACATTTCCGGCCACCGCGAAGAACCCCGCAATGGCAACGTAGAGGCACAGCGTCGCCAGGTCCAGGGGGGAGAAACGGTAGAGCTGGGGCTGCGGAGCGGGCGGTAAGCGGTGGGCTGTTGCCATGGTCCCAGCCTATCGCCGGGCGGCGGGGTGTAGTGCGCGTCACGTACCACTCCAGACGGTCTTGTAAGATGTACAGGTCGCGTGAAGCTTCGGCAGTTCGACCGATCCACCCTCACATCTGTTGGTCCTCAGGCCTAAAGGCCGAATTTTGTGAGCTTGATCATACGAAGACCGGATGCGGCCAACCCCCAACCCACAAGGAACAGTTGTGCCTCAAAGTACCCCCACAGACCTAAAGAACAGCACGGCGCCATCCTCCGCCGTCGACCCTTCCCTCAGCGCCGAGGGCTACAAAAAGACGTTGGGCCGACGCCACGTCACCATGATCGCCATGGGCGGCGCCATCGGCGTCGGCCTCTTCATGGGTGCCGGCGGCCGCCTCGCCTCCACCGGTCCCGCCCTGATCTTCTCCTACGCCATCGCCGGCGTCATCGCCTACCTGCTCATGCGGGCCCTGGGCGAGCTCATCATGTACCGCCAGACCTCCGGCTCGTTCGTCAGCTACGCCGGCGAGATGTTCGGCAAGAAGGGCGCCTTCCTCTCCGGGTGGATGTACTTCATCAACTGGGCCATGACCGGCATCGCGGAGCTCATCGCGATCGGCCTGTACTTCCAGTTCTTCTTCCCCAACGTCCCCGTGGAACTGTCCGCCATCGCAGCCCTGGTGCTCCTGGTGGCCGTGAACCTGTTCAGCGTCAAGGCATTCGGTGAATTCGAATTCTGGGCTTCCGTCCTGAAGGTCTCCGCCATCGTCATCTTCCTGGCCGTGGGCACCTTCATGGTGGTCACCAACGCCAAGGTGGGCGACGGCCACGCATCGGTCAACAACCTCTTCGCGGCCGACGGCGGCATGTTCCCCAAGGGCGCCCTGGTCATGATCCTGGTGCTGAACGCCGTGATCTTCGCCTACAACGCCATCGAACTGGTGGGCATCACCGCCGGCGAGATGCAGAACCCGGAACGCGAAGTTCCCAAGGCGATCCGCGCCGTCGTGGTCCGTATCGTCGTGTTCTACGTTGGCTCCGTGACCCTGCTCGCCATGCTGCTGCCCTCGGACCAGTACAAAGCCGGCACCTCCCCGTTCGTCACGGTCTTCGGCCAGATGGGCCTGGGCTGGATGGGCGACGTCATGAACATGATCGTGATCACCGCCGCTTTGTCCTCCTGCAATTCGGGCCTCTACTCGATTGGCCGAATCTTCCGCACCATGGCCAACAACGGCCACGCGCCGCAGTGGCTGACCCGCATGTCCACCCGCCACGTGCCTTACGCGGCGATCCTCGCCATCGGCGCCGTCTACTTGGTGGGCATCCTCCTCAACATCTGGCTGGGCGGCTCACACGCCTTCGACCTCGCACTGAACACCGCCTCCATTGGCGTGATCTTCACATGGGGCTCCATCTTCGCCAGCCAGATCGCGCTGCGGAAGAAGAAGGGCAACGTCTCCAGCCTGCCCATGCCGGGCTCACCCTGGACCAGCTGGGCCGGCCTCATCGCCCTGCTCGCCATCACCGTGCTCATCGGTTTTGACACCATGACCAGCAAGGACGGCGAAGTGTTCTACCTGGGCCTGTGGACGCTGGCCACCATCCCGTTCTTTGCCGTGGTCCTGTGGCTTGGCTGGCAGAAGGTCAAGAACAACCAGCCCAAGAGCGAGCTCTTCAGCTAGCGCTTTCCGGACAACGTTCGACGGCGGGCCGCCCCTTCAGTGGGTGGCCCGCCGTCGGCGTTTTCACGGGGTGCCGGGACAGGCCCAGCCCATCAGCTGCTGTTTAGTCCTTCAGGTACCTGGCGAAGTGGTCCTGGATGCGCTGCCAGGCCTCGGGGGCGGAGTCCGGGTCCGGCCCCACGCCCATGACCCGCATCAGCGGCCTGAGGAGAACCGGCCCCATTTCTTTATCATTGAGGAAGGAGTGGCCGGCACCGGGAAATTCTTTGACGCTGTGCTCGATGCCCAAGTGGTCCAGTGCTGATTCGAGCCGCGACGCGGCCCCCTTCAGGGACCTGTCCGCGCCACCGTAGTTGGCCACGATGGGGCAGGAGCCGCGCAGTGCGTCTTCCAGTTCCTGCTGCTGCTTGCCCGGGAGTCGGCCGTAGTTGACGGAAGCGGCGTCGAACCCGTCCCGCGCCACCAGCAGCGCGAACCCGCCGCCCATACAGAAGCCGATCACCCCGGTTTTGCCGTTGCACAGTTCAGACTCCGCGAGCCAGGTACGGGCCGTGGCGATGTCGGTGAAGGGACGCCCCGTGCGGGCCGCCATGGCCCGCATGGTTCCCACCAGGCAACGCCGCGGGCCGCCGTCGCTGTACAGGTCCACGGCCAGAGTGAGGTAACCGGCCCGGGCCAGCCGGTCCGCGTGCCGCCGGGTCTGGTCGTCCAGGCCGAACGCTTCATGGATCATCACGACGCCGGGAAACGGCCCCTGTCCAACAGGTACGGCAAGGTAACCGTGCAGGGAAGGGGATCCGCCGGCAGCCGTGCCCGCAGCGCTGAGATCAACGTTCGTCATGGGCCAAGGCTAACCGGGAGCCTATGGGATGTCGCGCGTTTCGCGCCCGCGGTATTCGCCCGCGGGAGGCGGGGTGGTGCGCGCTGCATGGCCGGGGCAGACTGGGGCTTGTGAGCGAACAGTGGGTGCTGCATGTGGACCTGGACCAATTCATCGCCGCCGTCGAGGTACTGCGCCGTCCCGAACTTGCAGGCAGGCCGGTCATCGTGGGCGGCCGCGGCGACCCCACGGAGCGGGCAGTGGTGTCCACGGCGTCCTACGAAGCACGGGCCTACGGCGTGGGGTCCGGAATGCCGCTGCGGATCGCCGCGCGGAAAGTGCCCGATGCGGTCATCCTGCCGGTGGACCACGAGGCATACCTTGAAGCATCCGAAAAGGTGATGGCGGTCCTGCGCGCCCAGCCCGGAACCACCGTCCAGGTGCTCGGCTGGGACGAGGCATTCGTCGGCCTTGAGACGGCCGATCCCGAAGCCTTCGCCCGCCGGCTGCAGGAGGCAGTCCTGGCGGAAACCCAGCTGCACTGCAGCGTCGGCGTCGGGGACACCCTGGTCCGGGCCAAGGTCGCGACGACGTTCGGCAAACCCGCGGGCGTTTTCCGCCTCACGCAAGGGAATTGGCTTGAGGTCATGGGGGAGCGGCCCACCATCGACCTGTGGGGCGTGGGAAAGGCGGTGTCCCGCCGGCTCGCCACCCTGGGGATCACGACCGTTGCCGAACTGGCAGCGGCGAACCCCGATGACCTGGTTCCCGAATTCGGTCCGAAAATGGGGCCCTGGTACGCGCAACTGGGGCGGGGCGACGGTTCCCGGACCGTCGATGACACCCCGTGGGTGGCGCGCGGGCACAGCCGTGAGACCACTTTCCAGCGGGACCTGACCGACCGGGCACAGATTGAGGACGCCGTCCGGGAGCTGGCCGCGCACGTCATGGACGATGTCACCGCTGAAGGCAGGCCGGTGGTCGGCCTGACGTTGAAGGTCCGCTACGCCCCGTTCACCACGAGGACTTACGCGCGGAAAATCCCCGAGACGTCCGATCCCGCCGTGGTCCTGGCAGAGGTGCTTGGCCTGGTCTCAAAGATCGAACCCGGCAACGCTGTCCGGCTGCTGGGTGTCCGGGCCGAGATGACCATGCCCGAAGATTCCCGAAAGGGGCACACGCCAACCCGCAGCGGCTGGTAACCCCATCGATTGCTGAGTAGATGCCGTTTTGAGGCCTCAAAACGGCATCTACTCAGCAATCGATGGTGGGTGGACAGCGAAACGGCGGCCGATCCATTGGATCCGCCGCCGTTTTGGGCTGTTGCAGCACGCCGTTCGCTGCGGCTGCACCAGCAGGGACTAGCTGCGCTTGAACTCGTCCTTCACGCTTTCGCCCACCTTCTTGGCGTCTGCCTTGACCTGGTCGGCCTGGCCTTCTGCCTTCAGGCGGTCGTTGTCGGTCGCGTTGCCTGCAGCTTCCTTGGCCTTGCCGCCAAGGTCCTCTGCCGCGTTACTGATCTTGTCTCCGAGGCCCATGGTTCCGGCCTCCTTTCGTTTCCGTCGATCAACCGTGCTCTTTCACCATAAACAAAGCTTGCTTACTATTTCAAGTACCGGGCTGCAGTTGCCTCCTGCCGGCTGCCCGGCGTTAGGCTCGGCCTATGGATAAAGGACGTGGCACGGCGGGGGCCAAGGTGGCCCCGCCCCGGCTTTCCGCGGTGGAACTGCAGGATCTTGAAGAACTGCCGGAGCCGGTGTTCCGCCGCGGGGACCGGTACGAAAACCTGCGGTTAAACCGCGCCGCCCTGGATGGCCTTGACCTGGGTGAAGCCGTATTTGCCGAGTGCCGGTTCGATGCTCCATCTTTCAACGAGGCGCAGCTCCGCGGCACCTCGTTCCGCGACTGCATCCTGGCGGAGGCCTACGCGCCGGTCTTCCAGGGTGCCCGCAGTACCTGGCGTGACGTGGAGCTTCACAACCCGCGCCTGGGCTCTGCCGAATTGTATGAAAGCGGCTGGCAGTCCGTCCGGATCGACGGCGGCAAGCTGGACTACCTCAACCTCCGCGGCGCCAAACTCGCGGACGTGCTCATCAGCGGCTGCATCATCAACGAACTGGACCTGGGCGGTGCCGGCGCAACCCGCGTGCGGCTGGAAAACTGCACCGTTGGATCACTGGATCTGACGGGCGCCAGGCTGAAGGACTTCGACCTCAGGGGCACGGACTTCCGCAGGATCAGCGGCCTTGGCAGCATGTCCGGGCTTGTGATCGATGAGTATCAGTTGGGCCTCCTGGCGCCGCTGATCGCCGCACACATGGGGGTGCGGGTCCTGTAACCGGATGCGCGGCCGGGGCCGCCCGTGTACCATTTACAGAACGAACGGTCGGTAAGTGGAGGATTCTGCTGCGCTTACCGCCGATGACAGTGCTGTTTATCGCGTGAAGGGTGTTTCCATGGCTGCAACCGCAGGTCCGCAGGCTTTCCTTGTTGGCGGGGTCCGAACGCCCGTAGGCAGGTACGGGGGCGCTCTGTCCTCCGTCCGGCCGGATGATCTTGCGGCCCTGGTGGTCCGCGAAGCCGTGGCACGCGCAGGCCTGGATCCCGAGAGCATCGACGAAGTCATCCTGGGCAACGCGAACGGCGCGGGGGAGGAAAACCGGAACGTGGCCCGGATGGCCACCCTGCTGGCCGGGCTGCCGCTGCATATTCCGGGAATCACGGTGAACCGGCTCTGCGCTTCCGGCCTCAGCGCCATCATCCAGGCCAGCCACATGATCAAGGCCGGAGCCGCGGACATCGTCATCGCCGGCGGCGTGGAGTCCATGAGCCGCGCCCCCTGGGTCCAGGAAAAGCCAACCAGCGCGTTCGCCAAGCCCGGCCAGATCTTCGACACCTCCATTGGCTGGCGTTTCACCAATCCCCACTTCCAGCACGGCGGCCTGTCCCGGGACGGCAAGATGACCTACTCCATGCCGGAAACGGCGGAGGAAGTGGCCCGGGTGGACGGCATCTCCCGTGAAGACGCTGATGCATTCGCCGTCCGTTCCCACCAGCTCGCCCTGGACGCCATCGAGGCCGGCCGGTTCAAGGACGAAATCGTGCCCGTCACAGTCAAGACCCGCAAGTCAGAGACCGTGGTGGACACCGACGAGGGCCCGCGCGCCGGTACCAGCATGGACGTTCTCGCCAGGCTCAAGCCCGTGGCGCACGGCGGGTCCGTGGTGACGGCCGGGAACTCGTCATCCCTGAACGACGGCGCCTCCGCCATTATCGTCGCGTCGGAAGCAGCCATTGAGCGGCTGGGACTGATCCCCCGTGCCCGCATCATCGACGGCGCTTCTGCCGGCTGCGAGCCCGAAATCATGGGCATCGGTCCGGTCCCCGCCACCCAGAAGGTGCTCAAGCGGAGCGGCCTGAGCGTTGGCGACCTGTCCGCCGTCGAGCTTAATGAAGCCTTTGCCACGCAGTCCCTGGCCTGCATCCGCCGGCTCGGACTGGAACCGGAGATCGTGAACCGCGACGGCGGCGCCATCGCCCTGGGGCACCCGCTCGGTTCCAGTGGGTCACGGCTCGCCATCACCCTGCTGGGACGCATGGAACGCGAAGACGCAAAATTCGGCCTGGCCACCATGTGCGTTGGCGTCGGCCAGGGCACCGCGATGCTGCTGGAGAAAATCTGATGACGTCCGCGGTGGACCTCGCGGCGGAAAGCTTCTCCGCGCTCCTGGTGGAGGAGCGCGAGGACCGGGTGGTGGTGCTGCTCAACCGGCCCCAGGTGAAGAATGCGATCGACCAGCAGATGGTGGATGAACTCCACACTGTCTGCGCAGCCCTGGAACAGAACCCCAAGGTACTGATCATCGCCGGCGTGGACGGGGTCTTCGCCTCCGGTGCCGATATTGCCCAGCTGCGCGAACGCCGGCGCGATGACGCCCTGCAGGGCATCAACTCCACCATCTTCGTCCGGATCGCCAGGCTGCCCATGCCGGTCATCGCCGCCCTGGACGGCTACTGCCTGGGCGGCGGCGCGGAACTCGCCTACGCCGCGGACTTCCGCATCGGCACCCCCAACGTACGGATCGGCAACCCGGAAACAGGGCTGGGAATCCTGGCGGCGGCCGGTGCCAGCTGGCGGCTCAGGGAACTCGTCGGTGAGCCGCTGGCCAAGCAGATCCTGCTGGCCGGGCTGGTCCTTGGTGCCGATGAAGCCAAAGCGGCCAACCTCATCACGGAAATTCACGATCCGGCAGAACTCCTGGACGCTGCCCACAGCCTGGCCAACAGGATCGGGCGGCAGGACCCATTGGCCGTCCGCATCACCAAATCCGTATTCCACGCCCCCGCGGAAGCGCACCCGCTGATCGACCAGCTGGCCCAGGGCATCCTCTTCGAATCGCAGGCCAAATTCGACCGGATGCAGGCCTTTTTGGACCGCAATGCAGCGAAGAAGGCAAACGCCGCCTCCGCCCACCCCGCCGACGGAAAGTAGACCATGAGTAATTCATCAGTAGCCCCCGGCCTTCCCCCTTACGTGGGCGTGCTGGGCGGCGGCCGCATGGGCGCCGGCATCGCGCACGCCTTCCTGATCAAGGGCGCCAACGTGCTGGTGGTGGAACGCGACGACGTCTCCGCCGAAGCTGCCCAGGAACGGGTGGAATCCGCAGCCTTAAAAAGCATTGAACGCGGGGCCGTGGATGCCAACTTCGAAGAACTGGTGACCCGGCTGACCGTCAGCACCGACTACGACGCGTTCAAGGACCGCCAGCTGGTGGTGGAAGCAGTCCCCGAAGACTGGGACCTGAAAGTCACCGCGTTGCGGGGCATTGAGGAACGGCTTGCAGAGGAGGCCTTCATGGCGTCCAACACGTCATCGCTGTCCGTCAACGGCCTGGCCCGCGAACTAAAGCGGCCGGAGAACTTCCTGGGCCTGCACTTCTTCAACCCTGTGCCGGCATCCACGCTCATCGAGGTGGTGCTGGGGGAGCGCACGTCTCCCGAACTTGCTGCCGCGGCGAAAACCTGGGTGGAGGCACTCGGCAAGACCGCCGTCGTCGTCAGTGATGCCCCGGGTTTCGCGTCCTCACGCCTGGGCGTGGCCATCGCGCTGGAGGCCATGCGGATGGTCGAGGAAGGCGTCGCCTCCGCCGGGGACATCGACAACGCGATGGTTCTGGGCTACAAGCACCCCACTGGGCCGCTCAAAACCACGGACATCGTGGGCCTCGACGTCCGCCTGGGAATCGCCGAGTACCTCCACTCCACCCTTGGCGAGCGGTTCGCGCCCCCGCAGATCCTCAGGGACAAGGTGGCCCGCGGAGAACTCGGACGCAAAACCGGCAAGGGCTTCTTCGACTGGCCCAGCTAGGGTGCCCGCCGTCCGGAAGCGGGCCTAGTCGAAGATGCCCACGATGTAGCCGATGAAGTACAACAGGCACAGCAGGACCACCACGCCAATGATGCCGATCCACAGGAACTGGGTGCCCCTCCTGGTGCCGTGCTCCTCGTGGCCCTGCGGACCGGCGGTGGAGGCTTCCCCCGGCGGGGTTTCGCCCGGTGGAACCCCGCCGCCAGGCTCCAGTCCGGTGATCTTGTCGTCCTCGGGATCCGGGTTGGTTCCTGACATAATAACTCCCTCGCTCGACGTCCTGGTGCTTGCCCCAGCGTAACCCGCGCGGCCGGCGGGCCTAGGCTGGTGCAGTGACTTTCCTTGAACCCCTTACCCTGACCGGCCGCCGTGTAATCCTGGAGCCGCTCGCGGAAGAACACCACGACGGGCTGCTGGACGCGGCCAGGGACGGCGAACTCTGGAAGCTCTGGTACACCTCGGTGCCCGCGCCGGACGCCACGGCCGCGGAGATCAGGCGCCGCCTCGCCCTGCAGGAACAGGGATCCATGCTGCCCTTCACCACCCGGCTGATTGATCCACGCACAGGTGGCCCGGGCCGCATCATCGGCATGACCACGTACATGAACATCGACGCCATCACGCCCCGCGTGGAAATCGGTTCCACCTGGAATGCGGCCTCGGTGCAGGGGACAGGGACCAACCCCGACTCCAAGCTCCTGCTGCTCCGGCATGCCTTCGAGGTGCTGGGCTGTCCCGCCGTGGAGTTCCGCACGCACTGGCTGAACCACCAGTCGCGGGAAGCCATTGCACGGTTGGGCGCCAAGCAGGACGGCGTGCTCCGCAGCCATTCACGGACCAGCGATGGAAACCTCCGGGACACGGTGGTGTTCTCCATCCTGCAGCATGAATGACCGGCCGTCCGTGCCGGGCTGGAATACCGGCTGGCCCGCCGCGCCCAAGGTGCGGAGCGCACCCTGGGCGCTGACCGTGCTGCTCAGGGAGCGGAGTAGACGCCCGAACTGCTCAGCGCAGCGAAGTAGGCCTGGTAGCCCGCGGCGTTCGGGTGGAAGCCATCGGGCGCGGGGCCAAGGTTGATCCACGGGTCTGGCGACAAAGCGCCGTGGCCGAGGAAGGCGGCCCGCACATCGACGTATTGCACTTTAGGGTCCCCGGCAGCGGCGCCATCGGCATCCTTCGCCGCGGCGTCGATCGTCTCGTCCAGCCGGTTCGCCAAGTCGGTGGCCGTGTAGATGAACTGCGCGGCCGGGTCGGTCATCCCTGCCGGGATTGGGTCCAGGAGGTAGGGATAGCCGGTCACCACAATCTTGGCGTTTGGCGCTGCGGCCCGCACGCTCTGGATCATCGCAAGCAGGTCACTTTTTAGCTGGCCACTCTGAAGCTGTATTTCCGCTCGGCCGAGGGCACTGCCACATTCAGAAGCCGGTGGGAGTTGCGCCAGGACGACTCCGCAATAGTTGATGATGTCCCCGAAGCCGATGTTGTTACCGCCCGCGGTGATGGTCACCAGTTCCGTGCTCTTGTTCAGCTGGCGAAGCTGGGTGTTCACCACATCCCAGGTGGTCTTCCCGCTGCACGCAGCGTTGACCACCAGCTGGACGGTTTTGTCCACGTCTGCAAGCTCGGAATAGGCGTTGTCGCTGCGATAGCAGGTGTCCAGATAGGGCCCCTTGGCCGGCGGCATAGGAATCTCCGAGGGCTATGTATCTGATTTTGTCCACGGCCTGGGCCGGGGCCGCGGCCATGCCGGCGGTGATTGCCAGGGTTGCGAGGGCGGCTGCGAAAGCCGGACGGCGCCGCTGTACTGCTGGACTTGCCATGAATTTCCCCTTTGAACAATTACCTCTTTGAACAATGACCTCATTGGACACCGCGAGCAGGTACGTAGGTGCCACAGTATTGCCACCCTGCGCTCAGGTCAGCAGGCCTTTGTGCCCTGATCAAATGTTCGTTGCTGTGCAGTGCGGCATTCAGGGGCGTGTGGTTAGCTGTGCGGATGAGCAAGAACGGCACGTCCGTGGACTGGGATGGCGCTGTAAACGCATGGCGCGTTTCGGGCGGCATTTACCGGATGGGGCGCCGCGAGTGGCTGACCGCAGCAGGGTGGAAAGAGGCGTTCGACGACGGCGTCCGCACCGTAGTCGATCTTCGCAACGCAGTTGAGGCGCGGCGCCGGAGCAATGACCCCGATGTGCCGGCCGCGGCCTGGGCGGGCATCGACGTGGTGCAGGCACCCACGGAGGAACCGGAGGATCCGCGGTTTACCGCCGTCACCGGCCCCTACCTGAACGATCCCGCCCACTACCTCGAGAACGCGCGCCTTTTCCCGGAAAAACTGGTGGGCGTCTTCCGGGCCATTGCCCTCGCCGCGCCCAAAGGGGATGTGGTGCTGCACTGCGCCGCCGGCCGTGACCGGAGCGGTTTGATCGCGGCCATGGTCCAGGACATGGCGGGTGACTCCGACGAGGCCATTGCCGAGGGCTACCGGCGGGCGGCCCGCGGGATCAACGAGCGGTACCGCACCCACGGTCCGCCCCACAGCCGGGAGCGGTACCTGACCGGGCCGGAGCTCGAGCCCCTGCTGGAGCGGCGCGGGCTCGCGGTGGCTTTATTCGTCCGTGACCTTCGAACCCGCGACTATCTCCTGGCGCACGGGTTGCGGGAGGCGGAGTTGGATTCTGTTTCCGCCTTGGCATCCCGAAAGATACCCTTGTGACTTAAGTTACTGGTGTGGCTGCTGACACTTGACCTCGGCGGCCGCAGTCGCAGGGCGCCTGCACGCAGGCGTGGATGAGTGGAACGGCGAACCCCCATGAAGAGAATCTCCGCCACAGGAGCCATAGCCGGCGTGGTGCTGGCGTTCGGGTTGGCTGCCGCCCCCGCAGTGGCTGTTCCGGCCCCGGCCACCCTAAACAGCCCCACGGTGGCGCCTACGCCCAAGGGCTCCGGCACCGCCGGTACGGGTACTGAAGATGAGGCAGTTTCCGGCGCCCCGGCTGCTCCCGTCAACGCGGCTGGGCCCTCCGAGGCAGGCCTTGCTGAAGCGCTCCACCGGGATCTTGGCATCAGCGTGGCCGAATTCAATGCGGCCGGTGAGCTCGGCCGGCGGGCCGCCGGCGCCGCGCCCACCCTTCGGGCCTTGCCTGGCTTCGTTGGCATCAGCCTAAAAGCCGGCACCATCAGGGTGGAAGGCGACGGTCCGGAGCTTCGGGCCGCGGTGAACGAATTGAACCGCTCCGGCCCAGCCGCCTTTGTGCTGGTTCCCCCGACGGTCACAATCCCGCCCACGCCGGCTGCCCCCACCGCCTCCCCGGCGGTGCAGGAAACACCTCCGCCGGCGAACGGGCTGGTCGCAGCAGACCTCGACCAGCTGTACAAGGACTATGTCCGTGACGTTGGCACCCAGGGCCTCCAGGCGGTTACCTACACGGACGGTCACTTCGTCATCAGGACCGGGGCCGTCAACACCGCAGAATCCGGGACCCAGGGGAACCAGCCGGACCCGGTTCCTGCCGGCGGCCAGCCGTCGGGAACCGGCAAAATGACGCAGGCACAGTTCATTGCGCGGTACGCCAACGTGAAACTGGAGCAGGGTGCTTCCCTCAAGACCGAGGGGGACCTCCTCGGCGGGCAGGGATATTACGTGGACAGCACGGCCATCTGTTCAGCCGGTTTCAGCGCGTTCAGTCCGGCCGGGCTGCCGCTCGTCCTCACCGCCGGGCACTGCGCCAGGGATGGATTGGCACGGCAGGCCTCAGTGGAACCTCCCGGGTGGGCGCCCGCAAGCGGACCCGGCGCCCTGACGCCTCAGCCGTTGCCTCCGCTGTCACCCCTGGGCAGCTTCGGGTTCAGCCAGTTCGGCGGCCCCGGGAACTCGGCAGCGGCGGACGGATCCGTAGCAGGGACTGACATTGCCGTCATCCAGGACATCGCGCCTTCAGTGAACCCTGAGCCTGCCACCAGTACCTGGGGCACCTCCAGGACGCCGGATCCTGTCAGGATCGTGGGAACCGTAGCGCCCTTCCAGGGCCAGGACGTCTGCAGGTCCGGACGGACGTCCGGCTGGAAATGCGGCACGGTCGATGCGGTGGGCATCTGGATGATGCCGGGCGAAAAGAGTGTTCCGCCCAACTACGACAACGACCTCCGGCCGGTCCGCGCCTTTGATTCATCGACGGTCACGTCGGCGGGCGGCGACTCCGGCGGCCCGTGGATCAGCGGCAACTTTGCCGTGGGTACGCACACGGGCGCCGAAAGCCAGAACGGCGTCCAGACACGGGCCATTGCAGCCACCCTGGAGGATGCCCTTGCCGTGCTGCCCGGCTACCAACTGGAACTGTTCCTCAACAAGCCTGCCGTCACAGCCCCCGCAACCGGGAAGGCCTACCAGCCGGGGCAGGTAATCAGCGGCCAGGTTCCCGCGGCTCCTGCATCTGCGGTCGCCGCCGGATCCACGGTCCGGGTCACGTTCCAAGGAAAGGATCCGTTAGAGGTGCCCGTGCACAACGACGGGACATGGAGTTTCACAGCTCCGCAGGGTACGGGCACGCTGCGCTTCACGGCAGAAACCGTGAACGGGTACAGCCGGTCGGGTGCCAACAGCTTTGAGTTTGCGTCCGCCGGAGCGGCATCGCCCGCCCCGCCGGCAAGCCCGGCACCGACTGAGCCACCGGCAAGCCCCGCACCGACTGAGCCACCGGCAAGCCCGGCACCTGGCAACCCCGCCCCGGCCACTCCTGCGCCGACCGCCCCGGCTGCGACCGTCCCGGCCCCCGCGGACCCGTCGCCTGCCCCGCCTTCGACGACTCCCGCCGTCGTCCGTCCGCCGGCATCCAGCCCGGCTCCCAGCGCTCCTGCGAACCTTGCCAACACGGGCGGAAACGGTGATCGCGCCGGCGGCGGGCTGGCCTACACGGGATCAGCCGGACTCATCCCCGCAGCGGCTGCTGCCGCGGGCGTCCTCGCCGTCGGGATTCTGCTGACGGTGCTTGTACGCCGGCGGAACCGGCGGCCTTCGCGGTAGCCGCTACGGACCGGCCCACACATACAGAGTCCGGTCCGTAGCGATCCCGGGGGAACGGCGCTTAGCGCCTCCCGGTTGCGTTAGCCTCAGTGGCGTCCGCCGCACCTCTCCTTGCCGTCAACCACCTGGACCGCAACGTCCAGCGTGCCGTCCGCCAGGCTTCCCCAGGCGTAGACGATGGTGTTCTTCCCGGCTTCGACGGTGATGTCGGCAGGGCCGATCACGGGGTCGGTGGTCCCTGCCGCGGCCACCGAGGCCGAAACCGTGCCGGCCTTCAGCTTCAAAGTTGCCTCGTCCGGGTTGCTGAGGCCTTCAATCACGGCCGTTCCGCGGCCAGCACGTCCACCGCGGGCGCTGCGGCCACGTGCCGGACTGTCAGCTTGCCCTTCGTGTCATTGCCGGGGGCCTTGGTGTCGTTGGTGAACAGGGTCGCCGTGGGGGCTCCGCGGCGTCAAGGTGCGCCACTGCCGTGTAGTTGCGGCCCTCGTCGAGCTGCACATCGACCGGGCCGATCACCGGGTTTTCGGCGCTGGTGGCGTCCGAAGCGGTGATGGCGATCTGGTAATCGCCGCGGCCAGTTCCAGCGGTCCGGCCAGGGTGCCGGGCGTGAAGTCATCAAGGGTGAGCTCGCCGTTCACCCAGACATCCACGGTCAGGCCGGGTACCCCGTGCAGGACGGACAGCAGTGCGGGGTCGTCATCGTGGTGCCAGTTGCCGGCCTGGGCGGGAGCGGCGAAGGCCAGTGAAGCAGCAAGGGAAAGTGCTCCAGCGGCATAGGTTATTTTGCGCATTTCGAACTCCTTGGGGGATGCCCGGTAGCCGGGCTGGTGATGCTGACACGCTTATTACCTTCCGAACGCCGCCCATGGATGCACTGCCCGCGAAATTTCTTCAGTTTTTTCGCTTCATCAGGAGGTTGGTGATGCGCAGGGTGCACAGCCGCTGACCGGCTTCATTGGTGATGAGCACCTCGTGCGTGGTCAGCGTCCCGCCCAGGTGGATGGGCGTAGCGGTAATGGTCACCTGGCCCTCGCGTGCGGAACGGTGGTGCGTGGCGGAAACGTCAACGCCTACCGCCGTCTTGCCCATGGTGCTCGCGTGGATGACGGCCGCCCAGGACCCTACCGCCTCGCCCACGGCCAGTGAGGCGCCGCCGTGCAGCAGCCCAAACGACTGCCGGTTGCCTTCCACGGGCATGGTGGCCACCACGCGCTCCACGGACTCCTCCAGGATTTTCACGCCCATTTTCTCGTCCAGCTCGCCGAGGGTGATTTTCCAGAGCTGGTGCTGGCTGTCGGAAGCATCCTGGGGTGACGGGGCGTTCATGGGTTCTCCTTTGAGTGGCCAATTCGGTCCTGGCCTTCTAGTGTGCAGCACGGCACTTCATGTATGGTGAATATATTACCGAACGGACGGTCAGTAATGGTAAGCCTGTTTGCCTGCCCCCTTGTTGGAAGGACCGTCAACGATGACCACCACAGCCACAGCTCCCCAGGCCACGGTCGACACCGTGGAGACAGTGCCCAGCTTCGTCATGGACGCATGGTGGACGCCCGACGCCGGTTCCTCGGCTTCCGCGGTCCCCGTCAGGGATGCGAGCACCGGGGAGGTCCTGGCCAAGGTGAGCACGGAGGGGCTGGACCTCGCCGCCGTCGTGGAGTACGGCCGCACCACCGGCCAGGCCGGACTGGGCCAGCTGACCTTCCACCAGCGCGCCCTCAAGCTCAAGGAGCTGGCGCAGTACCTCAACGCCCGCCGCGACCACTTCTATGGCTTCTCCTACCAGACCGGCGCCACCAAGATCGATTCCATGGTGGACATCGACGGCGGCATCGGCGTCCTCTTCACCTTCGGTTCCAAGGGTCGGCGTGAGCTGCCCAACTCCCAGGTGGTGGTGGACGGTCCCATGGAGGTGCTGTCCAAGGACGGATCCTTCGCCGGCGAACACATCTACACCCGCATCCCCGGCGTCGCCGTGCAGATCAACGCCTTCAACTTCCCGGTCTGGGGGATGCTCGAGAAGTTCGCTCCCGCCTTCCTGGCCGGCGTCCCCACCATCGTCAAGCCGGCCACTCCCACGGGTTATGTTGCGGCCGCAGTGGTCAAGGCCATCGTGGAGTCGAACATCCTGCCCAAGGGGTCGCTGCAGCTCATCTCCGGCTCGGTCCGCGGGCTGCTGGACGTGCTGGACTACCGCGACCTGGTGGCGTTTACCGGGTCCGCCTCCACCGCCAGGTCCCTGAAGGCCCACCCGAATGTGGTGGAGGGCGGCGTCCGGTTCACGTCCGAGACCGACTCCCTGAACGCCGCCATCCTTGGTCCGGATGCCGTAGAGGGCACCCCGGAATTCGAAGCTTTCGTCAAGTCCGTGGTCACCGAGATGACCGTCAAGGCCGGCCAGAAATGCACCGCCATCCGCCGGGCCATCGTGCCGCAGGAGCTGGTGCCCGCCGTGTCGGCAGCCATTGGCAAGCGGATCGCCGAGCGCGTGGTCCTGGGGGACCCCCGCGGGGAAGGCGTCACCATGGGCGCCCTTGCGTCGGTGGAGCAGCTGGAGGACGTCCGCGCTGCCGTGCAGTCAATGCTCGACGCCGGCGGCGAGCTTGCGTACGGAACGCTCGATTCGCCGTCGGTCACCTCCGCCGACGGAACCACCGGGGTAGTGGACGGTGGGGCCTTCATGGCTCCCGTGGTCCTGAACTGGGACAACCCCGAAGCTGAAGCCATCCACTCGCTCGAAGCCTTCGGGCCGGTATCCTCCGTCATCGGCTACAAGGACCTGGCGGACGCCGTACGCCTCGCCGCCCGCGGCGGTGGTTCGCTGGTGGCATCCGTGTGCACCAACGATCCTGAGGCGGCCCGCGAGCTGGTCACCGGCATCGCGGCCCACCATGGCCGCGTCCTGATGCTGAACCGCGAGGACGCCCGGTCCTCCACCGGCCACGGCTCACCCGTTCCCCACCTTGTCCACGGCGGTCCGGGACGCGCGGGCGGCGGCGAGGAACTGGGCGGCATCCGGTCCGTGCTGCACCACATGCAGCGGACCGCCATCCAGGGCTCGCCCAACATGCTGACCGCGGTTACCGGTGTGTGGCACACCGGGGCTGACCGCAACTTCACGGTGGAGACCGAGGGCGCGCATCCGTTCCGGAAGAACCTGTCCACCCTGCGGATCGGCGACGCCGTCCGCTCGGACCTGCGGCAGGTCACACTGGAGGACATCAGCGCGTTCGCCCACTCCACCGGGGACACGTTCTACGCCCACACCAACCAGGAAGCGGCGGAAGCCAACCCGTTCTTCCCGGGCATCGTGGCGCACGGCTACCTGCTGCTGAGCTGGGCTGCCGGACTCTTCGTGGAGCCTGCGCCGGGCCCAGTCCTGGCCAACTACGGCCTGGAGAACGCACGCTTCCTCACCCCCGTGGCCGCCGGCGATTCCATCCGGGTGACCCTCACCGCCAAGAAGATCACCCCACGTCAAACCGACGAATACGGTGAGGTGGCCTGGGACGCTGTGCTCACCAACCAGAACGACGAGATCGTGGCCACCTACGACGTCCTCACCCTGGTCGAAAAGTAACCCAACGCCCCATCACTTACTGCCGGTTTTCCCAAACGCCCCATCACTTCTTTCAGGAAAGTGATGGGGCGTTTGGGTGTGGTGGGCGGGAAGTGATGGGGCGTTTGGGGGCGGTCCTTTTTGGGCCTGCCGGGCGTAAGGTTCTGCCCGTAGGAGGTGGCCCAATGACCCTGAGAATGAACGCAGCCACAACCATCCTGCCGGTTGATGATGCAGCCCGCGCCCGCAGTTTTTACACGGAAAAGCTGGGACTCCCGCACCGTGGAAAAACGGAGGACGGAAGCGAACTGCTCGGCGCCGACGGCGGCCCGCTGCTGCAGCTGATGCCGGTCTCGGACGGCAGGCACTCCTACCATACCGCGCTGAGCTTTGAGGTCGCCGATATCGAGGCAACCGTCCGTGACATGGAGGCAAGGGGAGTCGTTTTCCAGGACTACGACCTGCCCAACCTCAAGACGGAGAACCATATCTGCACTACCGGCTCGGAAAAGTGCGCGTGGTTCATGGACACCGAGCACAACATCCTGTGCGTCCACCAAAACCTGGGCGGCAAGCTCGAGTACGAGGTCTAGGCGCGGCAGCGGCCCACATAAACGAAAGCAGCAGGGGCACCCCGGACGGGGTGCCCCTGCTGCTTCAGTGTTGTGCCGGCGTCAGCTTTCGGCACCGCCGTGCAGGCCGTCGTCGCTGCTGTCATCCTCGCGTCCGGTGCCGCGGCCTTCTTCGCTGCGGTCGGAGAGGTCCATGTTGCCGCGGGCCTCGTCCATGGTCGGGCCGCCTGCCGGAACGCTGTAGGTGTCGGGGCGGATGCCGTGCGACTGTTCCTCGATCAGGGCCTGCTCCTCGCTGAAGCGGATCACGTTGGCCTCGTCGCCGGCGTCGCCGGGAATGTCCTCACGGAGCTTGGACGGGTCCGGGACGATGAATCCTGCGTCAGGTTCTTCCTTGGGGTGGCTCATGTTTCTTCCTTCCTATCGGGTGGTTGTAGTGGCGGGACGGTCGGTGAGGTCCACCTTGATGTCCAGGCTTTGGTCCCCCCGCTTGACCTTGAAGCCTACGGTGTCGCCGGGGTTGCGCTTGCGCAATTCCGCCAGGAGCTTTTCGGGCGTGGTGAGCTCAACGCCCTCCATGGACTGCAGGACGTCCCCGGGGCGGATTCCTGCCTTCCCTGCCGGGCCGTCCGTGTCCGCGGCGAGGACCACTACTCCGGATCCTCCCTGGATGCCCAGCTGGGCGGCGATCTGGGCGGTCAGTTCGCCCGGGGTAAGGCCCAGGTAGGCGTGCTTGGCGGTGCCGCTGGCCAGCAGCTCCTCCGCCACGTCCACTGCCGTGGCGGCCGGGATGGCGAAACCAAGGGAGACCGCACCGGCTGACGGCGGGATGTACGCCTCGCTGATGCCGATTACCTCGCCGCGCATGTTGATCACGGCACCGCCGGAGTTGCCGGGGCTGATAGGTGCATCTGTCTGGATGAGGTCCACCAGGGAGAGGCTGTTGGATGCGGAGCCTGGAATGGAGCGGTGAAGCCCGGAAATGATGCCTGCGGTGGCGGTGTTCTCGAATCCGAGCGGGGAACCCAGGACCAGTGCGCCTTCGCCTACCTTGGGCAAGGTGCTCTGGTACGTGGGTTTCGGCAGGCCGGTGCGCTTGGCCTGCACCAGGGCCAGGTCCGTCACGGCGTCGCTTGCCTTGACTGTCCCTTCGACGCGCTGCCCGTCGGCAAATCCGACCTCCACGGTGGTTGCGCCCCGGATCACATGCTCGTTGGTGAGGATCAGTCCGTCGGCGGAGTAGACAACGCCGCTGCCCAGGCCGCCCTGGGTGAAGATGGTGACCACGGATGGGGAGAGGTTTTCCACGAGCTGCGGCAGGTTGTCGGCTGCGGTTCCGGAGTCCGGGCCTGCGCCGGCGGTTGGCGCTGCCGAAGCGGAAGTCCCGGAGGCGGGGGCCGACGGCGATGCCTGGCCAGGGGAGGAGGTGCCAGGGGTTGGGGGAGCAGGCGAACCCGTGCAGCCGCTGAGTGCCAGGGCTGCGGTCAGGAGTCCGCCCGCGAGTACTGTCCGGGGCCGGCATGAACGCCGTGGATCATTGGCCTGGCTCATTCAGGACCTCCCTGCGGACGATGGCTTTCTACCACCGTAGCCGGGGAGCCCGCCAAATACCAAGCACGCTTATTAGTTGCCCGTGGACCAGTGGATGCGCGGCCTACACGTCCGCATGGAGGCCGTCGAACGCCATGGTGATGACGTCGTCGGCAAGCCGCTGCGGGGAGAGGGAGCCGCCCGGCTTGTACCACTCCACGATCGAGTTGATCATGCCGAACAGGAGGCGGCTGACGGTTCGGGGATCGATGTCCTGGCGGAGCGAGCCCTCATCGCGGGCAGCCGAAATCAGCACAGCCACCTTGTGGTCGAAGGTCCGGCGGCGTTCCAGCGCATCCCGCTCAATTTCCGTGTTGCCCCGCAGCCGCAGCAGCAGGGTGACGAACGGCAGACGGTCCACCAGCACGGCCACCGTCTGCCGGAGCACGAACTCCAGCCGGGCATCGGCAGCCCCGGAAGTGGCCTCCGGCCGTTCAAGGATGGCCTCGAGGCCGCCCAGGGCGTGGTCAAGGGCAAGTTTGAGGAGGTCGCCCTTGGACGGCACGTGGTGGTAGATGGCGGATTTGGAGATGCCCAGGTTGTCCGCCAGGATCCCCATCGAGGTGGCGTCGTAGCCATGGCGGTTGAAGACGTCGACGGCGATGCGCAGCACGGACTGCTGGTCGTAGCCGGGGCGGCCGCGCTTTGCTGTTCCGTTTGCTGGGCCGGTGGGGCTGGATGTTTCGGTGGTGCTGGGCATAGTGGCTAGTTTCTCACGAACGGTCGGTCGGTCCGGGAGCCGGCGCCGGCCGGGCAGCAACCCGGCCGGCATCGGCTGTGCCCGGCAGCATCTTCCGTTACGCCTTCGGCCGCATGTCGTAGATGCGGCGCAGTTTGCCGTTGGACCGCTCCAGCGAGCCCGGCTCCACCACGTTCACGGTGCACGAAGAACCCACATGGATCTTGATCTGCTCCTTCAAGGTGCGTGCCGCCGTCGTGCTCTGCTCAACGGTGACCGCGTCCCGGCGCTCGATCCGGACGGTCAGCTGGTCCATCCGCTGGCCTTCCGGCCGGGTCAGTTCGAGCTGGAAGTGCGGGCTCAGCTCGGGGATGCGGAGGGCGATTTCCTCGATCTGGGACGGGAACAGGTTCACGCCGCGCAGGATGATCATGTCGTCGCTGCGGCCGGTGATGCGCCCCATCCGGCGGTGCGCCGGGCGGGCGCTGCCGGGCAGCAGGCGGGTGAGGTCCTTGGTGCGGTAGCGGATGATCGGCAGCGCTTCCTTGGTCAGGGACGTGAAGACCAGCTCGCCGTGTTCGCCGTCGCGCAGGACGTTCTCCTTGCCCGGGGCCGGGTTGAAGGCGTCGATGATTTCGGGGCGGAAGTGGTCCTCCCAGATGTGGCTGCCGTCCTGGGTCTCCACGGCCTCGCCGGCGACGCCCGGGCCCATGACCTCGGACAGGCCGTAGATGTCGCACGCTTTGATGTTCATCATGACCTCGAGCTCGTGCCGCATCTCCTGGGTCCACGGCTCGGCGCCCAGCACGGCGAACTTCAGCGAGGTGGAGGCGGGGTCGATGCCCATGTTCGCCATGGCGTCGGCGATGGTGAGCAGGTAGGTGGGCGTGGCGAGGATGGCGTCCGGCTTGAAGTCCTGGATCAGCTGGATCTGGCGTTCGGTCTGGCCGCCGGACATGGGGATCACGGTGCAGCCCAGGGCCTCGGCGCCGGCGTGCGCGCCCAGGCCGCCGGTGAACAGGCCGTAGCCGTAGGCGTTGTGGACCTTCATGCCGGGGCGGATGCCGGAGGCGCGGAAGCTGCGGGCCACCAGCTTGGCCCAGTCGGCCAGGTCCTGCTTGGTGTAGCCGACGACGGTGGGCTTACCAGTGGTGCCGGAGCTGGCGTGGATCCGGGCCACTTCTCTTTGCGGCACCGCGAACATGCCGAACGGGTACTCCTGGCGCAGGTCCTCCTTGGTGGTGAAGGGGAAGTTGCCCAGGTCCTCGAGTTCGCGCAGGTCGGTGGGGTGGATGCCGGCCTCGTCGAACTTGCGCTTGTACAGCGGGACCCGCTCGTAGGCGTAGGCAACGGTGTGTTGCAGCCGGCTGAGCTGGAGGGCTTCGAGCTCGTCGCGGGAGATGGTCTCCTCGCGGTCCAGGCCAGGGTCGATGCCGGCAGCGGCGGGGGTTTCGGGGGCATGCAGGGTCATGATTTTCCTACTTCTTGGGGATGGTGCGGCTGCGTCCGCGGAACTCGGCGATGAGCTCGCCCGGGGTGCTGGAACTGGGCTGGCCTTCGGCAGCCGGCGCAGCGGCGTCGGCGGCGAAGATCTGGATGTCGTAGAGTCCGCTGCGGCCGGCGCTGGAGCGGCGGTCGGCCACTGCGGTGAGCACCTGGCCCCGGAAGGCGGGCTTGAGGAAGTTGATGTCGACGCCGGAAGCGACGGTGATGGTGCCTTCCTCGCCGGGTGCAGGGTGGATGGGGTTGCACGCCAGGGCGAAGGCGGTGTCGCCGAAGGCGAAGATCATTCCGCCGTGGGCCATGCCGAAGCCGTTGAGCATTTCCTGCCGGAGCGTCATCCGGATGGTGGCGTGGCCGTCGCTGAGGGCCAGGACCTCAATTCCCATCCATTCGGAGGCGTAGTCGTTTTCCAGGATGGGGTGGGTGGCCCCGGAAAGTGCAGTTTCAGCCATGCGTCATTGCCTCCAGCTTTATTTACCGAATGTTCATTAGGTAATCCCATGAGGGGGTCCGGTGTCAAGGGGAGGCGGGATAAGGCACGACGCCGGGACACACCTTGCGCGGCTGGGCGCCCCTTCACCGATTGCTGGGTAACTGCCGTTTTCAGCGCCCAAAACGGCAGTTACGGAGCAGTCGACGCTGGGTCAGGCGCCCCGCGCGCGGCCTCGAAGTGCAAGGATGGGGGGACCGGCACCAGCAAGAACAGCAAAGGGCGGACCATGGCCAAAGGCATCTACGTCAGCGCAACCACCCCCGGCTCGGGCAAGTCCCTTGTGGCACTCGGCCTGGCGGACACCCTGCACCGGCACGCGGACAGGATCGGCTTCTTCAAGCCGGTGGTCCATGGCCCCTCGGCAGCCGACGACCCGATGGTGGCGCTGATGAAGGCCCGGTTCGCCCTGGATGACGAGCGCTGCCGCGGCGGCCTGACCTACGACGAGGTCCGCACCCTGCTCGCGGAGGGAAACCGGGCGGAAATTGATGCCCGGTGCGTGGAGATTTTTGCCGACATCGCGCGCCATTGCGACGTGGTGATCGTGGAGGGCACTGACCTGGTGGGCCAGGATTCCGCCGTCGAGTTCGACCTGAACGCCCGGCTGGCCAACAACCTCGCCACGCCCGTGGTGGCCGTGGTGGGTGCCAAGGGGCGGACCGTCCCGGAAACCGCTGCCGCCGTCGAAGTTGCCCGCAAGGAGCTCGCCGCCGAACGGTGTGCGCTGCTGGCCATCATGGTGAACAGGGCCAGCGCCGACGACCTGGACGCCATCGCGGCTGCCCTGAAGCCCGGCGCTTCCGGCCGCCCGGTGTACATCCTGCCGGAGCTGGAGGAGATCGCCCGCCCCACCACCGGGGAAGTGGCTGCGGCGCTGGGCGTCCGCCAGATCGCGGGAACGCCTGACATGGAACGTGACGTCAGGGACATCAAGGTTGCCGCGATGAACGTGGGCAACTTCCTGAACGTGCTGGACGAGGGCGCCCTGGTGATCGTGCCGGGGGACCGGGCAGACGTGATGGTGGCCTGCCTGGCCTCGTCCTTCTCGCCCGAATTTCCGGTGGCGTCGGCGCTCATCCTCACCGGTGGCCTGGCCCCGGATGCCAACATCTACCCGCTCCTGGCGCAGGCGCCGTTCCCCGTCTTTGCCGCGGACGAGGACACGTACCAGACGGCCCGCCGGGTGTCCGAGGTGCGCAGCGAAATCTGGTCGGGGCACCGGCGCAAGGTGGCCTCCGCGCTGGGCCTCTGGTCCCGCCGGGTGGACGAGGCCGAGCTGGTGGAGCGGCTGCATTTGCCGCGGGCGGAACGGATGACGCCGCTGCGGTTCCTGCACGACCTGATCGAGCGGGCCCGGGCGCAGCGCCGCCACGTGGTGCTCCCCGAGGGGACCGACGTGAGGATTCTGCGGGCCGCCGAGATCCTGCACCGCCGCGACGTCTGCGACCTGACGCTCCTGGGCCCGGAGTCCGACGTGCGGGAACTCGCCGCGGCCAACGGCATCGACCTGTCCGGCATTAATGTCATCGACCCAGCCACCTCGGACCTGCGGCTGAAGTTCGCCGAGAAGTACGCGGAGCTGAGGGCACACAAGGGCGTGGACCTGCCCAAGGCCCTGGAGATCATGCAGGACGTGAGCTACTTCGGCACCATGATGGTCCAGCTGGGTGTGGTGGACGGGATGGTGTCCGGTGCCGCCCACACCACCGCGCACACCATCCGGCCGGCGCTGGAGTTCGTGAAGACCCGTGAGGGCGTGAAGATCGTGTCCTCGGTGTTCCTGATGCTGATGCCGGACCGGGTGCTGGTTTACGGGGACTGTGCAGTCAATCCGGATCCCAACGTGGAGCAGCTGGCCGATATTGCCCTGGCCTCGGCCGAGACCGCCGCGCAGTTCGGGGTGGAACCGCGGGTGGCGATGCTGTCCTACTCCACTGGCGGCTCCGGCGCGGGCGAGGCGGTGGACGAGGTGCGGCAGGCCACCGAACTGGTCCGCGAGCGCCGCCCGGACCTCGCCGTGGAAGGCCCCATCCAGTACGACGCCGCCGTGGATGCCTCGATCGCCGCATCCAAGATGCCCGGTTCCTCCGTGGCCGGGCAGGCCACGGTGTTCATCTTCCCGGACCTGAATACGGGCAACAACACCTACAAGGCAGTGCAGCAGAGCTCCGGGGCGGTGGCGGTGGGACCGGTCCTGCAGGGGTTGCGGAAGCCGGTCAATGACCTTTCCCGCGGCTGCACCGTGGAGGACATTGTGAACACGGTGGCCATTACGGCGATCCAGGCGCAGACACCAGCGCACACATAGCCTCCATCGCAGGCGAAGGTCCCGGCGCAGGCACCGGCCTCGTAGGGGACCATGCAGAAAAGTACGACAGCCGGCACTATGCAAAGTGCGGCGTCGTACTTTTGTCTGGGTGCTGAAGGGACCTAGGCGGCTGCCTTGACCTTCAGCGGCTCGATCTTGCCGATGACGAACAGGTAGTTGGCCGCTCCGATGAGGGAGATCGCGCCGATGACGGCGAGCGGCGCCACGAATGATCCGGTCTGGTCCACCAGGACGCCGATCAGGATGGGCGTGAAGATGCCCCAGGTTGGAGGCAAAGTTCTGCAGCCCGCCGATGGAGCCCACGTGGCGTGAGCTCGGGGCGACGTCGGCCGGCAGCGACCAGATGCCCGTGGCGGCCACGGTGAGGCTGGAGTAGGCGACGGACAGCAGGGCCAGGGCCATCCATGCTTCCGGAACCAGTGCGGCGAACATGATGACCGAGCCGCCGGCCAGGCCGCCGGCGATGGCCGTCTTGCGGACCTTGCTGACCGGGGATCCTGCGCGGACGGCGCGGTCGGCCAGGTAGCCGCCGAGCCAGCCGAACAGGACCGCGCAGATGCCGGGGATCGCGCCGAAGAAGCCGAGCTTCAGGAGGTCGAAGCCGCGTTCCTTGACCAGGTAGCTGGGGAAGAACGTGATGAAGAAGTAGATGGCGGAGTTCAGGCAGAAGAAGCCGAACATCATGCTGAGGATGGTGCGGTACTTGAAGAGCGAACGCCAGGGGAGTTTGGCTGCGCCTTCGTCATCGCTTGCCGCGCCGCGGGCGCCGCCTTCCTGGATGTAGCTGACCTCCGCGGCGTTTGCCCCGGCGTGCTCCTCCGGGTTGCGGTAGTACTTCCACCAGACGGCGGCCCAGATGATTCCAAGGACACCGATGATGATGAAGACGGCGTGCCAGGAGGTAAAGGCGACCACCAGGGTGACGATGGGCAGCGCGATCACCGCTCCGACGCGGGAGCCGGAGTCCCAGATGCTGGTGGCGAAGGCGCGTTCCCGGACGGGGAACCAGGTGGCCACCACCTTGGCGGCGGTGCTGGGGGCAGGGCTTTCGCCGACGCCCAGGAGGAAGCGGGCGGCGAACAGGGACCAGAAGCTGGAGGCTGCCGCCGTCACCATGGTGAAGACGGACCACCAGATGGCGGCCAGGGAGAACGAACGGCGGGGGCCTACCTTGTCCACGTACCAGCCGGCAGCGAGTTGGAAGAAGTCGTAGGCCCAGAAGAAGGCGGCAAAAATGAGCCCCTGCTGGGTTGCGCTGAGTTCAAAGTCCTTGCCCATGAAGGGCAGGGCGACGCTGAGGCTGGACCGGTCAAGGTAGTTGATGCTGAGGCCGATGAAGGCAAGCCAGATGATCACCCAGCGCTTGCGGGTCATGAGGCGGGGCTGGGGGGATGAATTGGCAATGGAGGTCTTACTTCCGAGCGTAGTCATGCGGTCTCCTTCGACATATACATGGCTTCGGGTGCGGGGCGCACGGGCGGGAGGGGAAGACGCGGAAGGTGTCAGCGCCAAATCGTATAGGAATTGGATTAATCATATAGATAATGTGATCGGGATCAAGTGCCTCTCCAAAAAAGCCCTTCCATGAAGGCTGTGGCGGGGTGTGGCTTATGATTCCCCCAAGCGACTCCCGGCTGAAAAGGCCATGTCCAAGCTCCGCAGCAAGTCCAACCCAGTGCAAGAGGTAACCGCGTGCCCCCACGTCAACCATCCGAAACCTCCCGCGGCAAGGCCGCCGTGCCCGATGTCTATTCGTCGATGCGTGCCTCAATCCTGGAGGGCGAGATAGCGCCCGGCACCCGGATCAACATTGACGCGGTCGCCCGCAGCCTCGGAGTGTCGCAGACGCCCGTCCGCGAGGTCCTTCAACGGCTCGAAGGCGACAACCTGGTGGTCTACAACCCCGGCCGGGGATACAGCACCACCCCGCTGCTGGACCTGCCGGAACTGCGCTCGCTGTTTGAATTCCGGCTCCTCGTGGAACCCTGGGCGGCCCGCGCGGCCGCTGTTGACCGCCTCGCCAATCCGGCCGGCGCGCTGGAGAAGGAACTGGGCAGCTTCCGGAGCGCCATGAAGCGGAGCAAGGACCTGCGGCAGGATCTGGTGGCCCATGACACCCGTTTCCATGACACCATCCTTGCCGCCTCGGGAAACCCCGTGGTCCGGCATGCCTTTGCCCAGACCCACTGCCACCTGCACACCTTCCGGCTCTACCCGGCGGATGTGGACGGGGCCATTACGGTGGCTGAGCATACTGCGGTCAGGGAGGCTATCGAGGCCTGTGATCCGGAGGGGGCGGAGGCGGCCATGACGACGCATATCCGTAATTCGTTTGACCGCTTTGCGCAGGCCTTTGAGGTGGAACTTGCCCCGCTGGAGGACAGTGGACCGCCGCGCAAGCACATCATCACCTAGCTCTCGACGAACAGCCCCGGCCCTGGACGGCCGGGGCTGCTGCGTTTGGTGGGGCATGCTGGCCGGTCATGGGTTGACGTACGTCACGTCTCCTATATGATTTTAGAAATTCGTATAGGAATCGAATCTTTCCCTTCTCCAGTTCCGCTCCGAAAGTTGAGATCCATGCCTTCCATCACGTCCATCAACACCCAGGACGTCCGCTTCCCCACGTCCCTTGAGCTCGACGGTTCAGACGCGGTCAACGTAGACCCTGATTACTCGGCCGCCTATGTGGTCATCCGCACAGATGCGGGCGACGAGGGCCACGGCTTCATTTTCAGCTGCGGCCGCGGCAACGAAATCCTCACTGCAGCCATCGACGCCTATGCCCGCCTGCTGTTGGGCCGCGACATCGACGAACTCGTCGGTGACCTGGGCGCGGCCTCCAGGCTCCTCATCCACGACTCCCAGCTCCGCTGGCTGGGCCCCGAAAAAGGCGTGACGCAAATGGCCTGCGGCGCCCTGGTCAGCGCACTGTGGGACATCCGTGCCCGCCGGGAAAACAAGCCCCTCTGGCTCCTCCTCAGCGAGATGACACCCGAGGAACTGGTCAGCGTGGTGGACTTCACCCATATCCGCGATGCCCTCAGCCCGGAGGAGGCACTTGAGATCCTCCGTGCCGGCCAGGACGGCAAGGAGCAACGCATCGCCGAACTCAAGGCTGACGGCTTCCCCGCCTACACCACCTCCCCGGGGTGGCTGGGCTACAGCGACGAGAAACTGGTCCGGCTCAGCAAGGAGGCCGCGGCCGACGGGTTCTCCATGATCAAGCTCAAGGTGGGCGGGGACATCAACGACGACCGCCGGCGCATGGCCCTGGCCCGCGAGGCCGTGGGCGACCTCCCCATTGCCATTGATGCCAACCAGCGGTGGGAGGTGTCCGAGGCGATCGGGTGGGTCAACCAGCTGTCAGAATTCAGCCCCTACTGGATCGAGGAACCCACCAGCACCGACGACGTCCTGGGCCACGCCGAAATCCGCAGGGGCGTTGCCCCGGTCCGGGTGGCCACCGGTGAAGCAGTGCAGAGCCGCATCGTCTTCAAGCAGCTGCTCCAGACCGGCGCCATCGACGTGCTGCAACTCGATTCAACCCGGGTGACCGGCGTCAATGAGAACATCGCCATCCTGCTGCTGGCAGCCAAATTCGGGGTGCCCGTCTGCCCGCACGCCGGCGGCGTGGGGCTGTGCGAGCTGGTCCAGCACTTCTCCTTCTTCGACTACGCCGTGGTGGGCCGCAGCCAGGAAAACCGCATGGTCGAGTTCGTTGACCACCTGCACGAGCACTTCGCCGAGCCGGTCAGGATCACGAACGGCCGTTATGCTGCACCGGAACTACCCGGCACCGGCGCTGAGATGCTCAGTGCCTCCCGCACCCGGTGGGAATTCCCCAACGGCGCCGGATGGCAGGAAGTGGGCAACCGCGCCGCCGTCACCGGCGCAGCCCTGGCCCCTGCCGGAGACGGCCGATGACCGCAGGAGTAAACGCCGCCGTCCAGGCCGCAGCGTCCGCCTTTGAAAAGGGCCGGATCGTAGACCCCAACACCCGGGCCGGCTGGCTCGAAGCCATCGCCGCCGGCCTGGAGCAGGACGCATCCGGGCTGGTGGAAACGGCCGTCCGTGAAACCCACTTGGGTACCCCGCGACTGGAGGGGGAGCTCAAGCGCACCGTCTTCCAGCTGCGGCTGTTCGCGGACGAGATCCGCCGCGGCGAGCACTTCGACGCCACCATCGACCACGACGACCCGGCCTGGGGCATGGGGCCGCGGCCGGACCTCCGGCGGTACAACGTGCCCCTCGGCGTCGTGGGGGTTTTTGGTGCCTCCAATTTCCCCTTTGCGTTCAGCGTGATGGGCGGTGACAGTGCCTCGGCCCTGGCGGCGGGCTGCTCCGTGGTGCACAAGGCCCATGACGCCCACCGCGAACTTGCCGCCCGCACCGCACAGGTAGTAATCGATGCCCTGGAGGACGCCGGAGCGCCGCACGGCCTCTTCTCAATGGTGACCGGCCGCCAGGCGGGGGAGGCCCTTGTTGACCATCCCCTGGTCAAGGCCATCGGCTTCACCGGCTCTACTGCCGGCGGCCGTGCCCTGCTCACCCGGATTGCGGCACGCCCCGAACCCATCCCCTTCTTCGGCGAACTGGGCGGCATCAACGCCGTCTTCGTGGCGCCCGGCGCGTGGTCAGCCCGGCAGGCAGAGATCATCAAGGGCTATGCCGGTTCCTTCACCCTGGGCATGGGCCAGTTCTGCACCAAGCCGGGGCTGCTGTTCGTCCCCGCTGGGGACACGGAGGTACTCCGCAGCCAGCTGCTTGATGCGCTGGCAGGGTTCGCTCCCGCCCGGCTCCTCAGCGACCGCCTGCATGCCGGCTACACCGACGCCGTCACCACGCTCCGGGACAGCGGGGGAGTGGGACTCCTGCTGGAAGGGGACTTTGCGGACGAACCCGCGCCCACCGTCCTGCGCACCACGGCGGAGGAGGTCCGAAAGAACCCCGGCCTGCTGCGGCAGGAAATGTTCGGCCCCGCCAGCCTGGTGGTGGAGTACCAGGACCAGGCGGAGCTGCCGGAGCTGGCGGCGCTGCTCGAAGGGCAGCTGACCACTACGCTGCAGGCAGAGGAGGACGACGACGTCTCCGAACTCGCTGCCCGGCTGGCGGACATCAGCGGGCGGGTGCTCTGGAACGGCTGGCCCACCGGTGTCACCGTCAGTTACGCCCAGCACCACGGCGGCCCCTACCCGGCCACCACCTCGAACACCACGTCCGTGGGGACGGCGGCCATCCGGCGCTTCCTCCGCCCGGTGGCATACCAGTCGTTCCCCGCAACGCGGCTGCCCGAACCCCTGCAGGACAGCAATCCGTGGCGGGTCCCGCAAAGGGTCGACGGCGTCTGGCGGCACCCTGAGTCGGACGCTTCCCGTGACGGGGCCGGGACGGGGGTGCAGCAGTGAGTACGACGCCCGGGGCTGTACGTTCTGTCCTTCCCGAGGATGCCGACGACGCGCTGCTCATTGGCCGGGTCTGGGATGGTGAAACGGGCGGCCCGCGCGTGGTGGCCGTCAGCGGGGGCACCATCTTCGACCTGCACCGCCTGGCCGCCACGGTCTCCGGCTTGCTGGAACTGCCGGACCCGCCCGCAGCCGTCCGCGCGGCCCTGCTGGATCCCGACCTGGCCGAGCCCCGCTGGGCGACGGCCGACGTCGTCAATGCCTCCCTGGCCGGGGACGGCAGGACGGTGGACGCCACCGAAACCAGGCTCCTGGCACCCATTGACCTCCAGGTCATCAAGGCCTGCGGCGTCACGTTTGTGGACAGCATGATCGAACGGGTCATCGAGGAGCGCTGCGCGGGCGACGCCGCACGGGCTGCGGAAGTGCGGGAGCTGGTGGGCCGTGCCCTGGGCGGAAGCCTCGCCGACCTGAGGCCCGGATCGGCGGAGGCGGCCGAAGCCAAGCGGGTCCTCATCGCCGAAGGGCTGTGGTCGCAGTACCTGGAGGTGGGGATCGGGCCGGACCCGGAGGTCTTCACCAAGGCGCCCGTCCTGTCATCGGTGGGCCTGGGCGCGGACATCGGCATTCCTGCCTTCTCGTCCTGGAACAACCCGGAGCCGGAGCTGGTGCTGATCGCCACGTCCGGCGGCCGCGTGATGGGCGCGACGCTGGGCAACGACGTCAACCTGCGCGACGTGGAAGGCAGGAGCGCCCTGCTGCTGGGCAAGGCCAAGGACAACAACGCCTCCAGCGCGCTGGGGCCGTTCATCAGGCTGTTCGACGGTGCCTTCACCCTGGACACGCTGCGTGATGAGGAGATCCTGCTCCGCGTGGACGGTGCGGACGGCTACCTGCTGGAGGGCCGGAACACTGTGTCCCGGATCAGCAGGCCCTTCGAGGAACTCGTGGCCGCCACCTACGGAAAGCACCACCAGTATCCGGACGGTTTCGCGCTGTTCACGGGGACCCTCTTTGCGCCCACGCAGGACCGGGACGAACCGGGCCAGGGATTCACCCACAAGCACGGCGACCTGGTGAGCATCCGCAGCCGCCACCTCGGTGCCCTGGTCAACCGGGTGGGTCCGTGCGAGGAACTCCCGGCCTGGACGTTCGGCCTCCGCCAGCTTTTCGACTACCTTGCGAGCCAGGGTCAGGAGCTAGGGCAGAGGCAGGGCGCCCGCTTGGCCCTTTAGTGGCAAAGGACGACGCCGGCACCCTGGTGGGTGCCGGCGTCGTCCTTTTGCGTGTGGCTCTGTCAGCTGTTGTCCGGCTTGGCCAAGCTGTCCGGGTCTTCCTGCTTGACCGGCTCGTCCGAAAGGCCCTGCGGCGTGAGGTCCAGTCCTTCCCGGTCTTCGGGAGCCTCAGGGGCTTCCCCGGTTTCGCCGGCCTTGAGGTGGCCGGTATCGTCCAGGGCCGGGTTGGCGCCCTCCACGCCCGTGGGATCATTCTTGCTGCCCGAGTCGGGTTGCGCGTCGAGCGGGGCGGTGCTGCTGGATCCCGTGTTGGTGGGGTCGTTCTCGTCGATCGAATTGGGCTCGTTCGTCATGGAATTGTCCTCTCGGCGTGGTCCAGCCTTGTTTGCCGACTCTATGCACAGGCTGCGCCTCTCCGCAAGGAACCCCACGGTCATGAAAAAGGTGCGCCCCGTTCGCTGAGCGCACCCTTCTCGATTTTCCGTTCGCAGCCGTTTCCGATCGACTGCATCTATAGTAAGCATGCTGATGATATTTTTGGCAAGCCGCCCGAAACCCTGTGACGAAAGCGTTATCAGCGCCGCAGGTCAGGACCAAAAGTGCGCCAGCTCAGTGCTGTCCTCAGCAAGTTCCAAGGCTTCCCTGATCTTCCCGCCGGAGATGGTGAAGACGAGGATTTCACGCTGTTCCATGGGGCTTGCCGTCGCGCTGCGCGTGGGTGGTATGGATTCCAATGGCGTACCTGTCACCGAGGACGGCAACACGCTGCTGCTGACTGGCCGTTAGCCGCGCCACCTATAGTGGGGGTTGAACTGCAGACGCCAGGCTGAGGAGGCCCCGCATGCTCGTGCTCGTCATCAACTCCGGTTCGTCGTCGCTGAAGTACCAGGTCCGGGACGTGGCCGCCGGGACGGTGCTCACCGAGGGACTGATCGAGAAGATCGGCATGGGCAACGGCGGGGGCGGCGACGGCCAGATCGAAGGCCCGCGGGACCATGCCGAGGCCCTGGAGCAGGTTGATGCGGCCATCCACCAGGAACTGGGCGACCTGGAGCTCGGCGCGGTGGGGCACCGGGTGGTCCACGGCGGAGAACGCTTTTCCGAGCCCGTGCTGGTGGACAACGAAATCACCCGCGCCATTGAACGGCTCAACCCCCTGGCGCCGCTGCACAACCCCGCCAACGTCCTGGGCATCCGCGCCATCACTAAAAAGTGGCCCAAGATGCCGCAGGTGGCCGTCTTCGACACCGCCTTCCACCGCACCCTGCCCGAGCACGCCTGGCGCTACGCCGTTCCGGACGAGCTCTACACCAACCACGGCATCCGCCGGTACGGTTTCCACGGCACCTCGCACGAGTACGTGGCGCGACGGTCAGCGGCGCTGCTGGACCTCCCCATCGAAGAGTTCGACGCCGTCATCGCCCACCTGGGCAACGGCGCCTCCGTCACCGCCATCCGCGGCGGACACTCCGTGGACACCTCCATGGGCTTCACTCCGCTCGAGGGCCTGGTGATGGGCACCCGCTCCGGCGACCTGGACCCCTCCATCCTGGTGTTCCTGGGCCGGGCAGGGTGGAGGCCGGAGGACATCGACACCATGCTGAACCGGGAATCGGGGCTGAAGGGCCTGGCCGGGAACAACGACATGCGCTCCGTGGTGGAGGCCTCGGAGGCCGGCGATGAACGCGCCTCGATGGCGCTCGCCGTCGCGTCCTACCGGCTTGCCAAGTACATCGGCGGCTACCACGTGGCCGTCGGCGGGGCCAAGGCGCTGGTGTTCACCGCCGGGATCGGCGAGAACTCCCAGCAGTTCCGCGCGCTCGTGGCTGACCACCTGGGCGCCCTGGGTATAGAGCTCGACGGCGGCCTGAACGCCCAGCGTTCAAAGGAACCGCGCGTCATTTCCACGCCGTCCTCCGCCATTCCCGTCCTGGTGGTTCCCACTGACGAGGAGCGCGCCATCGCGGAGGCCACTGCCGCCGTCGTCTCTTCCAGCCGCTGACGCCCATGCCCGCGATTTCCCTGCCGATCCGCACCGGGCGCCTGGTCCTGCGCCGGTTCGATGGCGGCGACCTGGACGCCTTCCATGCCTACCACTCGCTGCCGGAGACCGCCCGGTTCCTGCCCGGCCCGGCCAAAACATACACCCAATCGATGGAGCGGGTGGGCCGGTACGCCAACTTTGCCTTCGAAAAGGAAGGCGACTGGGTGGCCCTCGCCATCGAGGCAGCTGACGAGCCGGGCCTGCTGGGCGAGGTGGTGCTCAAATGGCTCCCGGGACGTGGACAGGGCGAGGTGGGATGGACGCTTGCCCCGGCGGCGCGCGGCAGGGGCTACGGCACCGAGGCGGCCAACGCCGTGCTGCGGCTGGGCTTCGAGGAACTGGGCCTGCACCGGATCGAGGCCCGGCTCGACGAGCTCAACGGCGCGTCCGCGTCGCTGTGCGACAGGCTGGGCATGCGGCTGGAGGCGCGGCACATCGACAAAATGGCACTACAAGGGACAGTGGGCCACCGAGCTGGTCTACGCCATCCTTGCCGACGAGTGGCGGACCGGTTCCCGCAGCTAGCCCCTACGCGCGGCCCTTGAGGATCAGGTTCCAGTAGATCTTCGGGAACAGGTCCCGGTCCACCACCCAGGACAGCCTGCTTTCGTTCCAGGTGGGCACGCGCGGGATGGTGGGCATGGGCCGGTAGCGGTCATCGAATTCGGCGAACACCACGGTGTCCCGCGACACCGTGAACGGGCATACCGAATAACCGTTGTACTTGGCACGCAGCGGTTTGCCCTTGCGGGCCGCCACCAGGTTCTTCGCCACCACCTTGGTCTGCTTGCGCAGCGCCCCGCCGGACTTGGAATTGGTGGTACCCGCGGCGTCGCCCAGGGACCACACATTGGGGTACCGGAGGTGCCGCAGCGTCTGCCGGTCCACCTCCACGAAGCCGCCCGCGTCCCCGGGAGCCGGCAGGTCCGTGGCCTTGAGCCAGCCCGGGGCCGACTGCGGCGGGACGGCGTTGAGGACGTCGTACGTCAGGTCCTCCGTGGTGTGCGCGGCATGGTCCCGGATGGTGGCGCGGCGGCCGGCAGGGCTTACCGCCACCAGCTCACTGTTGGTTCGCAGTTCGATTCCGTACTCGGCGATCTTGCGGTCCAGTTCCCGGTCCACCTCCGGCACCCCGAACACGGTGGGATAGGGCTGCACCATCACCACCCTGATCTTGTCCAGGACCCCCTGTTCCCGCCAGTAGTCGCAGGCCAGGTACATGGGTTTCTGGGCGGCGCCGCCGCATTTGATGGGTCCGGCCGGCATGGTGAAGACAGCCGTCCCGGAGGTCATGGCGCTGAGCAGCGTCCAGGCTTTGGGGGCCAGATCGAACTCGTAATGGGATGCGCCGTACGGTGAATGCACGGCCTCGGCCAGTCCCGGCACCGCGTCCCAGTCGTACTGCAGCCCCGGGCACACCACCAGTTGCCCGTAAGCCACCAGGGCGCCTGATTCCAGGCTGACGGTGTTGGCCCGCGCGTCTACCCCCACGGCGGCATCCCGGATCCAGGTGACGCCCTGGGGGATGACGGATTGCTGCGGCCGGATGGCCTCCTGGGCCCGCGCCCGGCCGCCGGCGATGTGCGAGAACAGCGGCTGGTAGAGGTGGTGGTCCCGGGGTTCGATCACGGCCACGTCCTTGACGCCGTAGCGCTGCAGGCGGGCCGCCAGGGAAATGCCGGCGTTGCCGCCGCCAATGATCACTACCTCGTGCTGGTCAGCCACGGGACTACTTCTTCTCGGTCAGCGCAGATGCCTTGTGCGCTGCCCGGGCGCCCGTCTTGTCCGATTCGACTACGTACTGCGGCTCATCCTCGCTGGCGCGGTGCGTGTTGCCGTCGAGCTCGAAGTCGCTGGTTTTCTTTTCGACAATTTTGCCGTGCGTCTTGCCCTGTGAAGTGTTCCACTCCACGTGCGTTCCCTTGCTCAATGACATGCCTGCTCCTCTGGTATCCCTTGCCGGAAAACAAGTGCCCCCCAATGGTAAGCATGGTTAGCTTTTTCCGGATACGGCTACTTCAGGCCGGCGCCGGGGAGGAGGTCGGTGGCGCCCAGGGCATCGGCGATGAACGCGTAGTCCCAGGCACGTTCACGCCACTGCACGTACCGGCCGGACGCACCGCCGTGGCCGCCGTCCATCTCGATCTTCATGACAACCGGCTCGGACCCCGTGGTCTTGTTCCGCAGCTCCTGCACCCATTTGGTAAGCTCCACGTAAAGGACGCGGGTGTCGTTGAAGGACGTCACCGCGGCGATCCTGGGATAGGCCACCTCCCGCACGTTCTCGTAGGGCGAGTAGGACTTCATGTAGGCATAGGCTTGCGGATCCGTAATGGGGTTGCCCCATTCCTCCCACTCCAGCGCGGACAGCGGCAGGTCTGGATCCAGGATGCTGGTGAGCGGATCCACGAACGGCACCTGCGCCACGATGGCCGCATACTTCTCAGGTGCCATGTTGGCGACGGCGCCCATCAGCAGGCCGCCCGCCGAGCCGCCGAGTGCCGCGATCCGGGCAGGGTCCACCCAGCCGGAGTTTGCCAGCCAGTCGGTGGCGTCCACGAAGTCGGTGAAGGTGTTCTTCTTGGTGAGTTTCTTCCCGTCCTCGTACCAGTGCCGGCCCAGTTCCCCGCCGCCGCGGATGTGGGCGATCACGAACACCACGCCGCGGTCCAGCAGTGACAGCCGTGCGATGCCGAAGCCGGGATCCATGCTCATCTCGTAGGAGCCGTACCCGTACACCAAGCCCGCCGCCGTCGAATCCTGCTTGACGGACTTGTGCCGCAGGACGGACAGCGGGATGCGCGTGCCGTCCCCCGCCGTCGCCCACTCACGCGTTGCCACATAGTCGCTGCCGTCGTAGCCGCCCAGCACCGGGCTTTCCTTGCGGAGCAGCAGCTCGCCGGCGGGCTGCTCCGGGGTGGGCAGCACGAAGTCGTAGATGCGCGACGGCGTGAAGTAGGACGTGTAGCCCAGCCGGATCACGGGCGCCTCGTAGTCTGAGCCGCCCACGCCGGCGGTGTACAACTCCTCGTCGAAGGCCGGTTCCACGGGGTCCTGCTGGGCGGCCGTGCCCAGTCCGGTCAGCCCCATCACCTGGACGCGTTCGATGGTGTCCTTGCGGATGGACACGATCAGGTGCGTGGCGGTGACGCCCGCGCCGTTGACGCGGACGTCGTCGGAATGCCCGACGACGGTCTGCCAGGCCTGTTCGGCCAGCGGCTTTTCCAGCTCGGCCGGGTCGGCCAGGGAGACCATGGAGTTGATGGCGCCGCGGTTGTGCGTGAGCAGGATCCGTTCCTGCCCGTCGAGCAGGAAAGGCTCGGCCTCGTACAGGACGCGCTCGTTGCGGGAAATCACGGTGGTGACGGTGGCGGTGGGGTCGTCGAAACGCAGCAGCCTGGTTTCGCTGTACTCCGAGCATCCGATCCCCAGCACCAGGTAGCGCCGGTCCGCGGACAGCTCGAAGCCCAGCCACATGGCGGCGTCGTCCTCCTGGTACACCACCACGTCCTCGGACACCGGGGTGCCCAGGACGTGCGCCTTCACCTGGTAGGGGCGCCAGGACTCGTCCACCACGGTGTAAAACAGGCGGGTGCCGTCCGGGGAGAAGGCAACCCCGTAGAAGATGTTCTCGATGACATCCGGCAGGAGTTCGCCGGTGCGCAGGTCCTTGATCCGCAGCGTGAACCGTTCGTCGCCGGCGTTGTCCACCGCGTAGGCGTACAGGTTTCCGTCAACGGTGACGGCGGTGCCGCCCACCGAGAAGAACGGCTTGCCCTCGGCCTCCACGTTCCCATCGAGGAGGATCTCTTCGCCGGGAATCCCTACCCCCGCCTCCACTGCCGGCGGAGTCCAGTCGGCCACCTTGTCCCCGGTGTCCTGTGCCTTCACCCGGCAGTGGATGCCGTATTCCTTGCCCTCCGCGGAGCGGCTGAAGTACCACCAGCCGTCCTTGCGGTGCGGGACGGAAAGGTCGGTTTCCTGGGTGCGGCCCTTGATCTCCTGGAAGATCGCCTCGCGGAGCGGTTCCTGGTGCGCCGTGACGGCTTCCTGGTAGGTGTTTTCGGCCCGGAGGTGCTCCACCACCTCCGGCGACTCCTTGTCCCGCAGCCACTCGTAGTTGTCCACGAACGTCTCCCCGTGGTGGGTGCGCTCGGTGGGGATCTTCTTGGCAACCGGGGGCGCCGGGATCGCAGTACCGGTGGAATCCTGCAGGGAAGTGGAGGTCATGGATTCAATATATAGACCCCTCCGGCAAGTCGGCAGGACGTTCGCTGACGGGGGAGAGGCGGCGAGCGGAAAGGAGGGCGAAAGACTCTGGGACCCCTCAGCAGTGCCGGGCAGGCTGGAAGGGCGCTGAGGTGCGCAGGGAGAGGAGAACACGATGACCCCCGAAACCGGACCTGCTCCCCGGCCCACCGCATGGCTTGCCGTTACCCGCGGTGTGGGAACGTCATGCATTATGCTCGCCCGGCGGCGGGTGCATCTTCCCAAAGACCATGTGGGCCGGGTGCTGCGCTTCGCGGACGGAAGCACATCGCGCGTCTACCGGGAGACCGCCGTCGACCGCCAGCCAAGCGAGCCCTGCGTGCTGGTGGTGGCGTTCACGCTCAGGTGGGTGCGGGGGCGGGCGCACCGCCTGTTCGAGGTGGAAAGCCTGCTGAATACACCGTTGTTCGTGGGGTTCCCGGGCTTTGTCTCCAAGCTCTGGTGCGCCCACGACACGTTCGGCGCCTACCGCGGGTTGTACGAGTGGGACGGCGCCGAGCAGGCCCGCAAGTATGCTGCGGCCCTCTGGCGGATCCTGGAACTGGTCAGTGTTCCCGGCTCCATCAGCTACAAGGTCCTTCCCGGGCTGCGCCGGGACGAGGTGCTCGCTGACCCCGCCCGGATGCTGGCGGCATCGTCGTCCGACCACGCCTGGTGGCGGCTCCTTGCCGAGGCATGACGGGCAGGAATGATGAGGGCGCGGGCATGGCGGGCGGGAAAAGTCCGACGGCGGACACCGACGTCCTAGTGGTGGGCGCGGGGCCCGCGGGGCTCGCCACGGCCCTTCAGGCCCATGCGCACGGCGCCACCGTCCGGGTGGTGGACCGGCGTGAACACCGGGTCCGCCCGTCCCGGGCCATGATGCTGCATGCCCGGGCCCTTGAGGGCCTGCGCCCGCTCGGGGTGACCGAGGAACTGCTGAACCGCGCGGACACCACCCCCGAAGCACGCATCCACCTGGGCCGCCGTACAGTCGAGGCACGGCTCGGCCACGCCGACCTCCCGGACACCGCCTTCCCGCACCTGACCCTGGTCCGCCAGGCCGACGTCGAGGACGTTCTCTGGCAGGCCCTCCACGCCAGGGGCGTGCCTGTGGACTGGGGCGTCGAATTCCGCGGACTCTTCCACGGCCTCACAGCGGAAAGCGGCGGAGTGCCGGCGCTTTCGGAAGGACCCGTACACGCCGATCTGCAGGACGTTCACGGCGGCCGCGGAGTGCATCGCAGCCGGTTTCTCGCGGGCTGTGACGGGCAGTCGAGTACGGTCAGGGGCCTCCTCGGCGCTCAGTGGCGCGGCGGCCCGTATGGGGTGGAAGCGGTGATGGCCGACCTGGAACTGGATGGTTCCCTGGACTCCGGGCTGCTGCACGTCGCCGTGGGGCAGGCGGGGCTGGTCTTCCTCTTCGCCCTGGGTGAGGGGGCCACCTGGCGGATGCTGGCCACCCGCCCGGCAGTGCCCTCACCCGATGCGCGCTTCGGCCAGCTGGGTCCGCCCGTCCCGGCGGAGGAGGTGGCGCGCCTGGTCCGGGAGTCGGGGCTCGGCGCCGCAGTCCGCGAGGTGCGCTGGTCGGCGCAGATACCGCTGCAGCACAGGATTGCCAGTACGTTCGGCAATGATCCCATTTTCCTGGCCGGTGATGCCGCGCACGCCCATTCCCCGGCAGGCGGCCAGGGCATGAACAACGGCATCCTCGACGCCCTTAATCTGGGCTGGAAGCTCGGTTTCGCCTCGACGGCAGGCAGGCCGCTCCCGGAACTGCTGGAAACCTATGGGCAGGAGCGGCGGCTTGCCGCCCGGCGGGTGCTGGCACTGACGCATGTCATCTTTTTTGGAGAAGCCTCACCGCATCCCGCCGCCCGCCTTGCCCGGAACGTCCTTCCCCTCCTTGCTCCGGCCCTGCCGATGTTGCTCCGGCAGCGGTGGCTCACGTCCAAGGGCATCAGGCTGCTGGCTCAGCCGTTCGTGCACTACCGGAACAGCGTCATTTCCCGTGACGGCACGCCTCCGGCCAAAGCGTGGCCGAGGCCGGGAGCACGGTTGCCGGATGCGTCGGTTTCGGTCGACGGTAAGCTGGTCCGCCTTCACGAACTGACCTCCGTGCCGGGTATCCACCTTTTACTGGAGCGCGACGCCGAACCGGTCGCTTCGGCTGCCCTCCGCACCCTCCTGCCGGCGGAGGGGCAGGGCCCGCTGCTCCACGTCCACCGGCTCACCAGCCACCCCGGGCAGGGTGTGGTTGCGGTCCGCCCCGACGGGTACGTGGGATTCCGCTGCGGCGAGACGGACCCGGTCCAGCTGCGTGCCTGGCTTCGGCTGGTCGGTGCCGCACCCGGCTGAACGCGGCCCACCTTGGTAACCTCCCGCCGTCGGAATGCTCCATCACTTATGGCTCCTAAAACCGGTGTTTAGGGACCAAACCTGATGGAGCAACCCGGGGGAGGGAGAGGGTGGTTGCGGGCGGACGGCAAGCGTAGTCTGGTCAGTCCAAGGCACATCCGCCCAGTGTGAGAGGGGAAGTTCATGACCATCCCGCCAGTGCACGAACCTGAGCCGTTTCCGCCGGACCCCGGCCCGGAGCCCACGTCCCCGGACCCCACCCAGCCACGGCCGCCCGGCCCGCCGTCCCCGAATCCGTTCCCTGCGCCGGCGCCCCCGGGCCCGTTGCCCGTCCCGGATCCAGGCCCTGCTCCGCTCCGTCCGGACCCCACCAGGGACTGACCGCGAACTTTAAAAGGGGCCTTCTGCCGGCTGCGCGTGCGCAGGTGGAAGGCCCTTTTTCCGTGCCCGGGCAGGGGCAGGAAATCCACCGGAATCCGCTGCCGCAAGCCCTTGCAGACTTGCTGCTGCAGTGCTACAAAATCTATATCAGCCACTACAGATCGGCTGATACGGAAACTGTGTTGGACCATCTCTTACGAGGAGGGAGAGCCATGTTGATGCGAACCGATCCGTTCCGCGAGCTGGACAGGCTGGCCCAGCAGGTCCTCGGCACGGCTGCACGCCCGGCGGCGATGCCGATGGATGCATGGCGTGAGGACCAGGAATTCGTCGTGGCCTTCGATTTGCCCGGCGTTTCGGTGGACTCGGTGGACCTGGACGTTGAACGGAATGTCCTGACGGTGCGGGCCGAACGCCCGGACCCGGCGGGCAAGGACACCGAACTGGTCGCCTCTGAACGGCCGCGCGGCGTCTTCAGCCGCCAGCTGATCCTTGGCGACACCCTGGACACCGAACATGTCAAGGCCAGCTACGACGCAGGAGTCCTGACGCTGCGCATTCCGGTCGCCGAAAAGGCCAAGCCGCGCAAGATCGAGATCGAAACGAAGGGGGCAAAGCAGGAAATCGCCGCTTAGTTTCACACAGGACCGGGAGACGGGCACATCTGTTGGCTGCCTTTTCGGGGCGAATCGCCATTCTGTGCACGCCACAGCGCCAGACAGCGCATCGGCAGCGTAGGCCTTAACCTCCCGCCACGGTGGCCCCCGGCTTCGGCCGGGGGCCATCCACGCGTCCGGGTCCCGCCGCCGGGGCCTTGCGTCAGACACTGAGTTCCAGCATCAGGGCGGGCAGTTCCTCGGCGAGTTCGCGGGCCAGGAATCCCAGCGGCCCCAGCCTGCTCGCCAGCCGGTCAGCCGCCGCCGCGTGCAGGTGGGTGCCCCAGCAGGCCGCCTGGGCGCCGGTGGTTCCGCGGGCCCGGAGCCCGGCAATCGCTCCGGCCAGGACGTCGCCGCTGCCGGAGGTGCCCAGGCCGCCGTACCCCGTGGTGATTTTCCACAGTTCGGGCTCGTCCGGCTCCAGCCCGGGCGGCTGGGTGATGAGCCCCTGGCAGCTGACCACGGCGCCGAACTTCGCGGAGATCTCCGGGAGGTCTTTTTCGAGGTCCTCCACATCCCGTCCCAGCAGGATCCCCGCTTCCGTGGGGTTCGGGGTGAGGATCAGCCGGCCGCGCCAGGGGTCCAGCTGGTCCTCGAGGTGCACCAGGGCGGCCAGTGCGTAGGCATCGAGGACGATGGCGGGTCCTTCAGTGCCGTCAGGATCGGAGCTGCCGTCACGGCTTGCCTCGTGTTCCAGCAGCGCCTCGAGCAGTTCGCCGGCCAGGTCCGGATCATCCAGTCCGGGCCCCACCAGCAGGGCGTCCGCCCGGTCCAGGTAGGAGGCTATTGGCGCCAGCTCCGGTTTGACGGATCCCCCCGGGGTTTCCGGCAGGCCAATGGCGCCGCACTCCGGCAAAGCAACCCCCAGCTGCACGGCCACCGATTCCGCCACCGCCAGTGTGAGCTTCCCGGCCCCCGCGCGCAGGGCCGAAACCCCGGCCAGCAGTGCAGCGCCGGGAGTGGCCCGGGCCCCGCCCACCACCAGCACCGACCCGCGTGAATACTTGTCCGCGCCCGGCGCCGGCAGCGGCCATTCGCGCAGGAGTGACGGCGCTACCAAGGTGGCGCCGGAGGGGTCACCGCGGCCGGACACTGGTGTCTCCCGCGTGCTCGGTGACAGCAACGCCCTGCTCCGCCAGGTGGTCGGCCACGTTGAAGCTTTCCAGCGTCCACGGCCCCACCCCGGAGGGCCGGACGAACCGGGTGATCGAGGCGTTGAGGATGGCTTCTGTGGCCGCGAGGTCCAGGAGTTCCTTTTCGCTGAGTCCTTCGAGCACGTACCGGAACAGCATGATCACGGCGTCGTGGCACACCAGCATCACGCGGTGGCCGGTGCCCAGGTTGTTAAGTTCCGCCAGCACCGACCGCAGCCGCAGCGCCACGTCGGCCCAGGATTCCCCTCCCGGCGGCCGGTAGTACAGCTTGCCCAGCCATTCCCGGCGCTCGGATTCCTCGGGGTAGCGGTTCTCGACGCCCAGGCGGGTGAGCCGGTCCAGGATGCCGAGCTCGCGGTCGCGGAGCCGCTCATCAATGCGCACCTCCAGCGGCCAGCCGGCGGTTTCCACCGCAATCTCAGCCGTCTGCCGGGCGCGCGCATAGGGGGAGGAAACCACTGCGTCCGGGCGGAACTCCCCGGCAATCCGCGCCAGCGCGGTGCCCAGCGCCTTGGCCTGGTCCCTGCCCGTTCCGGAGAGGTCCACGTCCGCGTCCCGGGCGGGAACCTGGATGACCTCCACGCCGGCCTCACGCGCCTCGGTGGCCGCAACGTTGCCTTCGCTCTCGCCATGCCGGATCAGCAGCAGCTCCACCGCCCCGGCCTCCTGGACCGCCTCCGTCAGGCCGTCGTCGTTCGAAGATCCGCCGTTCACAAAACCACCCCGTCCTCGCCGAGCAAATAACACCGCCACATGCCGTGCCGAATGCAGGAACACTACCAACGGCGTACCCAGGGGGCGGCAGAAAATAACGGACGACGGCGGCAGGGCACCGTGGGTGCGCGGGCCGCCGCCGCCATCGCAACAGCAGGGGATGGAACCGAAGTCAGTGCTCGGGCGTCAGGACCTTGGTGAACACCGTGCCGCCGTTGGCGTTGCGGAGGCTCACCGTGAAGCTGTTGTCCTCACCCAGCTGGACGTGCCCGAAGAACTGGTTCCCGCCGTCGCGGGGGGACTCGCCGGCGAAGCGCCCGGTCTTGGAGAACACCACCTCGGGGCCGAACGTGCCGTCCATCGCATTGGGGCCGAACGATCCCGCCGCGATGGGACCGGCCACGAACTCCCAGAACGGGTCGAAGTCCGTGAAGGCAGCCCGTTCGGGGGAGTAGTGGTGGGCGGCGCAGTAGTGCACGTCAGCAGTGAGCCACACCGTGTTCTTCACGCCGTTGCGCTTGAAGGCACTCAGCACCCCGGCGAGCTCCAGTTCACGGCCCAAGGGGGCGCCGGCGTCGCGGTTGGACAGGCTCTCCTCGTTCACCGGGCCGTCCGGCACCACGACGCCCAGCGGGAGGTCGTTGGCGATCACCTTCCAGGTGGCCTTGGACTTGCTGACCTCGCTGACCAGCCAGTCCACCTGCTCCTGGCCCAGGATGGCGGTGGCGTAGGGTTCTTTGCCGTCGGTGTTGGGGGACTTGTAGGTGCGCATGTCCAGGCAGAAGATGTCCAGCTGCGGGCCGCGGGAGATCTTCCGGTAGATGCGGGCTACTGGTACGTGCGTCGTCGAATGTTCCCGGACGCCAAATGGCCGAGCTGTCCGCGATGGGCATGTTCTCCTGCCAGGCCTGCCGGCCGCGGGCGGCGAGGGTGTTAACGTCCCGCACCGTGTAGCGGGAGTCATCCAGGATCTGGCCGGGGTACCAGTTGTTGTGCGTCTCGTGGTCATCCCACTGCGCGATCACCGGCACGTCCGCGAACAGGGCCCGCATGTTGGCGTCCCGGGAGTTGTAGCGGTGCCGGCCGCGGAACTCGGTGAGCGTCTCGGCAACCTTGGACACCTCTTCCGTGACCAGGTTCCGCCACACCTGCCCGTCCTTTTCCACCACGGTTTCGGCGATAGGGCCGTCGGCGTAGATGGTGTCGCCGGAGTGGATGAAGAAGTCCGGGCGGGTCTGGTGCATGGCACGGTAGCCGCGCATGCCGCCAATCTCCTCGTTGATGCCCCACCCCTGACCGGCGGTGTCACCGGTCCACACAAAGCTTTGCGCTGACGACGCCGGGACCTCGCCTCCGTTGCTGGTCCCGCCGGTGCGGCCCCTGCCGTTGACCGTCCCGGCGTCCGGCGCCGTGCGGAAGCTGCCGCTGACCGTCTCGCCACGCCGCCGTCGTCCTCGAAGCCGATTTCCAGCGCGAAGCGGGTGTTGGAGGGCAGGTTCCCGGCGTGGATCTTGGCGGTGAAGTCCGAGGCCTGGGTGGCCCGGGGCCCACGGAGGACCCGCTCGAAGGCGCCGCGCCCGCGCAGGACCTGGCCGTCGTCCACTGCCCGGAGGACCGCCGTCATCCGCCCGGCGCCCGAGGCGCGGGACCAGAGGACGGCGGAATCGGAGGTGACGTCGCCGGTGGCGATGCCGCTGGGCAGGGTGAGCCGGTTGCGGACCAGCGCGACGCCGCGGGAGATTGGGTCGCTGCCGAAGCGTTGGCGGCAGGCACGGATGCCAGCGCGGCGGCGAGGACGGAACTCTTGACGATGGTGCGGCGGGAAACCCCTGCCTGGGAGGACTCAGTCATGTCCTCAGGCTTTCCCGGGCCGGCACACAAATTCCGGCGGCCGGGTGAACCCGGGGTGTACGACGCGCAAATATACCCGCGCCCCGCACGTTCCCTGCGGCCCCTGACATGTGGGCCGCGGAAAGCAATTTGCGCCGCGAAATCTTATATGGGCGCCCCGCCCGGCTACGGCTTCGCGAAGTCCGCGATCCGGCCCTCCCGCAGGGCCGCGCCCACCGCCGCGATGCCCCCGTAGTCCGGGAACAGCACGGACTGCCCGGCCACGAAGCCGGAGCCCGTCGTCGGAAGCGTCATGGTGCCGATGGCGTTCACATCGAGGTTCCGCAGGCTGTAGGCCAGCATTGCGGCCTGAATGGGATCGAAGCCCCTGTCCACCGTGAGGCAGCAGGAGGCAAAATCGACCAGCGACCGCACCGCATTCACGTCATTGAGGGCACCGCCCGCGGTGAGGCGGCCCAGGATGGCGCGGAGCATGATCTGCTGGTCACGGACACGCTGGAAGTCGCCGTCTGTGAAGGCATGGCGCTCGCGGGAGAACTCCAGCGCAGCCTGGCCATCGAGGTGGTTCACGCCGGCGCTGAAGACATGCTGGGTGTCGATGGTGGACTGGAAGGCGATCGGGACATTGACGTCGATCCCGCCCAGACCGTCCACCAGGATCTTGAACCCGCCAAAATCGAGCATCAGCGTGTGGTCGATGGTGATTCCCAGCAGCTGCTGGACCGTGGCCGTCTGCATGTCAATGCCGCCGTACTGCAGCGCGGCGTTGATCTTGGCGCTGCCGAACCCGGGGATGTCCACCCAGTTGTCGCGGTTGATGGAGATGAGGTAGAGGCTCCGCCGGTCGGCAGGAACGTGGACCACCATGAGCGTGTCCGCCCGCTGGTCCTGGGGTTCACCGGTGGCTGCCGTATGGGCTGCGGCCTCGCGGGCCGGGACATCGCGGGTGTCGCTGCCGATGACCAGGATGTTCATTGGGGCCGCGGGCAGGTCCGGGATCGGCGCAGGTGGCGGCGGTGGAGCAGGCGCCGGCGGGGGAGTTTCGGACGCCGTGGGAGTCGGCGTCGGCGTGGGGGTCGCGCTGGGCGACTGGGTCTGGGTGGCTGCAGGCTGCGCTTCCTGGTAAGCCCGGTTCAGGCTGAAGACCGCGATGCCCGCGGCCACCACCAGCACCAGCGCCAGCAGGGCTGCGATCCAGCGGCGACGGCCAAGGGCAACGATCCAGGCAGGACGGTGGGTACCGGCTGGGCCCGGCTGCCGGGGGTTGGGGTTTCCGGCGCCGCCGGGCCCGGATGGATCAGAACCGCCTGGGATGCTCATGACGCCTCCACCTCATTGTGACTGGTGGGATCAGTGTCCGTCCCCCAGGCCCCAATTGGCTACAGGAGTATCCAAACTGTCACCTGGGAAAGGCCTCCCCTGGTCGCCATGGAGTTGCGGTAAGGCCCTTCCGCTGCAGGGATTATTGCCCGCCGGCCGGGAAGTTGAGGCGGGCGTGGCGCAGGATGGAGATGATCGCGGGGGCCAGCTGGTCTTCCATCTCCCGGTAGACCTCCGGCGCACGGCGGTACGGGTCCACGATGTCGTTATCCGACGCGTCCGCCGGGAGCGAGAGGTGACGCACCCCGGCGGCCCGCGCCGGCAACCCCCGCCACAAGGCGGCGTTGGCAGCGAGCCCACCATCGGCGTCGGACCCTTGCGTGCCGGACGCGGCGTCCCGGGAAGACGCGTCGGCGGAGGATACGACGGCGGCGGGCTGGCTGCCTGCAGCAGCCGCCCGCTGGCTGTCCCCGGCAGCCGCCCGCTGGTCGAGGACGTCGACCATGCGGGCAAACTCGCGGATGGTGAACGTCCGCTTAAGCAGGGAAGCGTCCAGCTGGAGGACCTCTCCGCGGTGCCCTGAGGTCATGGTGAGCACCAGGTCCACGCCACGCAGGATCTTCGGCGTGAGCTGCCGCGCCGCGAACCCTTCCGGGTCCCCGCCAAAGGTCCGCACGATGTCCGCCGAAATGGGCTGCATGGGCTCGCCCACCAGCGCCCGGGTTCCTGCACTGGCCACCTGGAAACCACCCGGTACCACCTGGTCCAGCCCCGCCTGCAGCAGCCTCTCGGCCACGGGCGACCGGCAGATGTTCCCGGTACAGACAGTCAGGATTCGTACTGGCGCGGAAGTGTCCAAGGAGATGTTCTCTTTTCCCAGCTGGTGCCGGACCCGCTCGGGCCCGTGCCTTTCAACTTAACACGCAACGGCGCGGCGGCGGTCTCCCGGGGACCGCCGCCGCGCCGTCCATATTCGCTGGTCCGCGGACGTGCGGCTACAGCGCAGCCAGCAGCTGCTTCATCTGGGTGATCTCCGCCTGCTGGGCGTCCACGATGTCATGGCCCAGCTTCACCGCTTCCGGGGACTTGCCGGCACTGATCTCCTGCTGTGCCATGTTGATGGCGCCCTCGTGGTGGCCGATCATCTGCTCCAGGAACAGCTTCGCGGCCTCGGTCCCGCTGGCTGACTTGAGCTTGTCGATGCCGGCATCGTCCACCATCCCGGTCATGCCGTGACCGGAGTGGTCACTCATGGCGGTGGGCGCGCCCCAGCCCGACAGCCAGCCGGTCATCTGCTTGATCTCCGGTGCCTGTGCCCCCTTGATCCTGGTGGCCAGCGCGGTCACCTCCGCCGGCACATCGGACTTGGCCAGGACGATGTCGCTCATCTCCACCGCCTGCGAGTGGTGGGGGATCATCATCTGGGCAAACATGATGTCCGCCTGGTTATGGTCGTCACCTGCGCTGGGCAGGTTGCCGGCGCTGGGCATGCTGCTGGACATGGCGCCGGAGCTGCCGTGGTCCATGGGCATGCTGCTGCCGGAGCCGGCGTTGGCGGCGCACCCGGCGAGGCCGAGAGAAGCTGCCAGGGCAGCAGCAATGGAAAGGGTCTTGAAAGTGGTGTTCATGGTTGTCCTTCAGGGATGTAGTGGAACTGGGCCGTGATGGGAGGCGCAGTCCGCTTTACGTCCGGCTGATGGACAGGTCGCAGGGCGTGGGGCTGGGCGGCAGGTAGTCGTAAGCCGCGCCGGGCCTGCTGGCTGACGGCAGCAGCGGCAGGACGGCCAGGGTTGCCTGTGGCGGGGAAAGGGTGACAGGGCCGCTGGGCGCCGATGGGACGCAGGGCGCCCCCGATTCCTGTGCCCCCGGGCAGGAACCACCGCAGGCCGAAGAGGCAAGCTCCTGCATGTCCGCGGCGGAGGCGGCCGGCGTGTGGCCGGCATGATCAGGACCGGCAGAATGCGCGACGACGGTATGCCCGGCAGCTGCCGAATGCGGCATCGGGCCCGGGGCCATTTCGCCCTGCGATACGGCACCGTGCGAGGCGTGCCCGGAAGTCAGCACGTGCATGCCCAGCAGCCCTGCGATGACGGCAAGGGCGGCGGCGAACAGCCAGGCTCGGCGGAAGAGGGACGCCACGGCTCGGGTGGTCATGGCGGTCCCTCCTTCCAATCGGTCTGCAGTGCTCAACGTGCCTCGGACGGGTTCAGTTTCAGGCGGCGGAGGAGCTGGGCGTTCAGGGCCACCACCACGGTGGAGGCGGACATCAGCACCGCACCGGCCGCGGGGGAGAGGACCACCCCGGCGAAGGCCAGCACGCCGGCGGCCAGTGGCACGGACAGGACGTTGTAGCCGGTGGCCCACACCAGGTTCTGCCACATCTTCCGGTAGCTGGCGCGGGACAGGTCCAGCATGGACAGGACGGCACGCGGATCGTTTCCGGCCAGCACCACACCGGCGGATTCCACCGCGACGTCGGTTCCGGCGCCGATGGCGATGCCCACCTCGGCCCTTGCCAGGGCAGGGGAGTCGTTGACGCCGTCGCCCACCATGGCCACCTTCAGCCCGCGGGACTGCAGCTCCGCCACCTTCTTGTCCTTGTCGGCGGGCAGGACCTCGGCGAACACCTCATCGATGTCCAGGTCCGCGGCCACGGCCTGCGCCACCTGGTGCGCGTCCCCGGTGACCATGGCCACCTTGATGCCGCGCCGCTGCAGGGCCGAGACGGCCTGCCGTGACTCCGGCCGCACCGCATCCTCCATGCTCACGGCACCCAGGACAGTGCCGCCGTCGACCACGTGCAGCACGGCGGCGCCGCGGTCCATCCATGTGCGCGTACTGGCGGCCAAAGAGTCAGGTTCGACGACGCCGAGTTCGCGCAGGAGCGCCGGCCCGCCCACGTGCACCGTACGGCCGTCCACGCTGGCCCGCACGCCGCGGCCCGTCAGCGAGGCGAAGCCGGTGGCTTCAGGCAGTGCCAGGTTCCGTGCCCTGGCGGCCCGCACGATGGCCCTGGCGACAGGGTGCTCGCTGTCGGACTCCACCGCGGCGGCGAGTGCGAGTACGGCGTCGGCGTCCGCTCCGTCAGCTACGGCAACGTCCTTTAGTTCCGGTTCGCCGGTGGTCAGCGTGCCGGTCTTGTCGAACAGGACCACGTCGATGGTGCGCATGCGCTCCAGGGCCATCCGGTTCTTGATCAGCACCCCGGCACGGGCGGCCTGTTCCGTGGAAATGGCGATCACCAGTGGGATGGCCAGCCCAAGGGCGTGGGGGCAGGCGATCACCAGCACGGTGACGGTGCGGGTGACGGCGTCAGGGACGCTTCCCAGCAGCGTCCAGGCGATGAAGGTCAGGACGCCGGCGCCGGCGGCAAAGTAGAAGAGGAACGCGGCGGCGCGGTCTGCCAGGGCCTGGGCGCGTGAGGACGAGGCCTGTGCTTCCTCCACCAGGCGCTGGATCCCGGCCAGTGCGGTCTGGTCCCCAACGGCGGTGACCCGGACGCGGACGCTGCTGTCCGTGGCCACCGTTCCTGCCACCACCGTGTCCCCTGCGCCGCGGGCCACGGTCTTGGATTCGCCGGTGATCATGGACTCGTCGAATTCGGCCTGCCCCTCCACCACGCTGCCGTCGGCCGGCATGCGGGCGCCGGGGCGGACCAGGACCAGGTCCCCGGGGCTGAGTTCAGACACGGGAACGGTTTCGGTGCCGTTGTCCGTGATGCGTTCAGCCTCGTCCGGCAGCAGCGCGGCCAGGGCATCGAGCGCGCCCTGCGCGGACCCGAGCGCACGCATCTCAATCCAGTGGCCCAGCAGCATGATGGCCACCAGCAGCGCCAGCTCCCACCAGAAGTCCAGGTCGAAGCCGCCGATCCCCAGGCTGGTGACCCAGGACGCGGCGAACGCCACGGTGATGGCCATGGCGATCAGCAGCATCATTCCCGGCGTGCGGTCTTTCAGCTCCTGCAGGCCGCCCTTGAGGAACGGCTGGCCGCCGTAGAAGAAGATGACGGTGCCCAGGACCGGCGGAATCCAGGCGGAACCGGTGAACTCCGGCGGCATGTAGCCCAGGAGGTGGCCCATCATGGGGCTGAAGTAGACCACCGGAACGGCCAAGGCCAGGGTCAGCCAGAACCTGTTCTTGAACATGGCAGTGCTGTGCCCGGCGTGCTGGCCGTGGGTGTGGACGGTGTGGTCGTCGTCGCCCTGGATGCCGTGCTCTGCGTGTCCGGCGTGTTGTGGATATGCGGCACCGTGGGCCGGCGGCTCGGTAAGCGTGCCGCTGGGCGGCTGGTGGTAGTCCGGAACGCCCTCATTATGCATGTCGTGATGGTCGTGCATTACTCCTCCTTCGGAGGCAGTCGCTGCCCGTCAATACCGGGGCTGCGGAAAATGTAGGGGCCGCGCCCAAAGCGCGGCCTGTCTCAGGCCAGGGTGTAACCGGCGTCAGTTACGGCCTGGCGGATGTCGGCGGCATGCGCCGAGCCGGTGACGGCCAGCCGCGAGCTGCCGCCGGGCACCAGGTCCACCGAGGCCGAGGTCACGCCCGGAAGGGCAGACACTGCGGTTTCGACGGACCGGACGCAGTGCCCGCAGGTCATGCCAGCCACCGCGTAGTTCCGTTGGGCGGACGAATCGGCGGGGGCATTGACGACGCCGGCAGGGGAGTCATTCGCGGCAGATGCGGGCAGGGTGCTGGACGGCTGCGCAGCGCCGGCGGGGGCGCAGCAGCTGCAGCCGGAGGATGCGAGGGGGAGCTGGGGACGGTTCCCGGTGTTCATGTCAGTTCCAATCCGTTGAGGGAATCAAGGGGCGCTGGGGTTGAACGGCTGTGAAAAGCCGGTGCAGGCACCGGCCGGGACATACCACTTCACTGACAACACCGCCAATATACCCCCCTGGGGTATGCGAGTCAAGCGCCATAGTGTATTTTCACCGGGACTTCCATAGGACCTCCCGCACTACCTTCTGTTGTCGCGGGCGACCATACTGGAAGGAGCGAGGACAGAGCAGGCCCGCTGGGGGTTGGCGTATCCGCGGGAGGTGGACCTGTGACGGAGCTCAGCGACCTGTACACGTATTCGAGTGCCCTCGGGGACAGCGAAAGTGACGCCGGCACCTTCAGGGTGGACATCGGACCGGCAGGCCCAACCTTCCAATGGTCGGACGGGATGTACCGGCTGCACGGTTACCGCCGTGGCGAGGTCGTGCCCACGATGGAACTGCTCTTCGCCCATAAGCATCCCGATGACCGGGGGCGGTGCGAGGAAATTGTGACGCAGGTGTCCACCACCGGCGGGTTCTTCTGCATGTACCACCGGCTGGTCGACGCGCACGGCAGGACCCGTCGCGTGCTGACCTCCGGCGAGGCTTTCCTCGGCCCGGACGGGACGGTGGTGGCGCTCGAAGGCGTGACGGTGGACCTCAGCCGGACGCTGCAGCGCGAAACCGAAGAAACAGCGAAGGAGGCGGTGGCGGGCGCCACGGCAACCCGCACAGTGATTGACCAGGCCCGAGGGATCCTTATGGGCCAGCTGAAGCTTGGCTCCGATGACGCGTTCCAGATGCTGGTGAGCACCAGCAGCCACCGGAACGTCAAACTGGTGGTGGTGGCGGCGGAACTGGTGAAGCTTGCCAATTCCCCGGAGGCGCGTACCTACCTGGACCGTGCCGTGCGGGCCATCCAGCTGCACAGCCGGACGGCCCATGCCGGAGGCCGCCGGGCCGGTTAGTGGTGCTCCACCCAACACGCCAGGATGGTGGTGGACAGCTGATAGGCCAACTCGTTGGGGCTAATGGCATGTGGGCCCACTGCGGCCGGAAGCGCGGACGCGTCCACCTGCAGCACAAAATTGTCCTTTTGGAAGACCGCGGATCCTGCGGTCTCATAAGCGGGGAAACCCAGGTTGGCCAGCCCCTCAATGAGGGTGGCATCAGTGGCCAGTGCCTGCATGGCATCAAAATATGTCTGTGCCTTCGCCTGGTCAGGAGCTTCCTGCACCGAAATTATCAGGGCGCCCTCAGGCAGGTGATAGGTGCACGTGAAGGTGCTGTTGGCCCAGCTGCTGACGGTATGCGGATTCTGGCTAAGCGACAGGATGGTGGTGAGCCTGTCCATCGGCTGGTCGCCACACACCATCTTGGCGGCTTCGCTGGGACCTGCGGTGCTTGCTGGAGGGGAGGCAGTAGCGCTGCCGTGGTGGTAAGCATGCCCGCCCGCGGCCGGTCCCGCTGGGGCAGGAGACTCAGCCGGCGCCGACGGCCCTGTTGATCCCGCCGCTGCGGCACAACCCGAGAGCAGCAGGGACAGCGCCAGTGGCACCAGCAGGGGAACGCGGTTCTTCATGACTTATCCATCCTTGCCGTCATGTTGTGGCGGCCGGTTGTGAGCTGTCCGTTCAGGCTTTGAGCTTGGCGAAAATAACGTAGTTGTCATCGAAGAGGCCGGTGGCGGGGTCATAGCCGTCGCACGTGATGAGCCTCAGTTCCGGGCCTGCCGTATTTCCATAAACCTCTACCGTGGGGAAACTGTCCTTGCTGTAGAGGGCGCCGCGTTCCACTGTGAAGGTGGCCGTGCTGCCATCGGCCCGCGCGACATTGACGTCGGATCCCGGCGCGAGTTTGCGGAGGTCGGCGAAGACACCCTTGTGGCCGCCCAGGGCATTGACGTGACCGAGAATCACCGACGGGCCGCGCTCTCCCGGAGTTGGCGAGCCGTTGTACCAGCCGGCGGGGGCACCATTGCCAGTGTCCTCCGGTACCTCCAGAGACCCGTTTGTGCGCAGGCCCAGGCTGAGCAAATCGGTGCGGAGGCCAATCGACGGAATGTCCAGGACCACGGGTTCGGACCGCGGCAGGGAATGTCCGACGGCGGCAGGTGCGGCCTCTGCCGGCGGGCCGCCGGGTGCAGACGACGGCGGCGAAGCGCCGGACACGGACGGAGCCGTGACGCTGGAGGGAGGGGTGGGCGTCGAAGGGGCAGGGCCGGCGTCGGACGTTCCGGGCACGGTGCCGCAGCCTGCCAAGGTGAGCAGGAAGAGAAGCCCGGCAGCCGCCGGAGCCCTGAGGCTCCCACGGCTGCCGGAATTCAGGAAGAACACAGCGTGGTCCAGCCGGCCGGACTTAGGCTGCTGAACCGGAACCGCGGCGGCGGACCACGTAGGCCCCGCCGGCAGCTGCTGCCAGGACCAGGCCGCCGCCCAGGGCGAGGGTGCCGGCATCAACGCCGCCCGCCTGCTGGGCTACACCCGTATCGGCGCCGCCCGCCGGCATCTTCATCTGGCCGGCCTTCAGGGTGCCGCACAGGGCGGGAGAGGTGGCGGCGAGTGGGAGGCTCGGAACGAGGTCGGACTTGGCGGCCTGCCCGGCGGGGCTGAGGGTGGCGGGATCCAGCCCGTGGACAACCACCACCGCGGTGCCGGCTTCCAGCGCGGCCTTGGTCTCGGCGTTGAGGTCGAACGTGCGGTCAACGGTATAGCTGGCTCCCTGGCCGGCGAGCTTTAGGTCAAGGCCCGCGGCGGGGCTGGTGTCGCCGCTGGTGGAGAGGGTGGTCACGATCCCGCCGTAGCTCGGCGCGCCTTCGGTGGTGGAGACGACCCCGTCGCCGTCCTTGTCGGCCGACGGTGCAGGGCACGTACCCTGGGCGCCGCCGTGGATGTGCTGCACGTGCGGGTAAGGGGCGTTGTTGAAGGTCGGTGCCAGCCCGGAGACCTTAAGGACGGCGTGGGCCTGGTTGCCGGTGACATCCACGGTGATGGTGCCTGAGGCCGAGCTGCCGTTGATCTGGGACAAGGTGGACTGGTAGGTGTGGTCAGCTGCGGAGGCGGGGCCACCGGAGAGGGCAAGGGCACCCAGGGCCAGGGTGGGAACTGCGAGGAATCGAAGTGTCTTGTTCATCGGAAAGCATTCTCCTCATGCGTGTGACGGTTTGCCCCGGATGAGGGACATTAATGGTTCGGTGCCACAGGTGTTCGAGGATGGGTCTTTCTGTGAACTGCCCCACAAAAACCTGATATTTCTGCCGGAGTCGCTATTTAGGGGCCAGCTGCCACGCCCCGTAGAATGGACGAAAGGTGCGCCGGGAAGTCTGGTCGGCATGGATTTGTCGAACCCGGATTTAAGGACGCCCGCATGAACACGACCCCGCCCACCCCACGCCGGAACACGTTCTTTGGCTCCACCGTCTTTTCCCGCGGCAGTTACGCCGAAGCACTGCGGATCGGTGAGATCCTCCGCAAGGAGACGGTGGGCGGCGCCCTCCTGGTGGCTGCTGCCGTTATCGCGCTCATCTGGGCCAACTCCCCGGCGTCGGACAGCTACTTTGCCCTCCGGGACCTGAAGGTGGGCTACGCACCGTGGCACCTGGAACTCAGCTTCGGGGCGTGGGCGGCGGACGGCCTCTTGGCCATCTTCTTCTTCCTGGTGGGGTTGGAGCTCAAGCGCGAATTCGTGGCCGGTGACCTGCGCCAAATCAGCAAGTCGATAGTTCCGGTGGCGGCCGCCGTGGGAGGCGTGGCCGTCCCGGCGGCGATCTACGCCGTCGTCAATCTTTCCAGTCCGGAAACGCTCCGCGGCTGGGCCATTCCCACGGCAACGGACATTGCTTTTGCCGTTGCCGTCCTGGCCATCATCGGCTCGCACCTGCCCAGCGCCCTGCGGATCTTCCTGCTGACGCTGGCCGTGGTGGATGACCTCATCGCCATCACCATCATCGCGTTCTTCTACTCCAGCGATATCCAGGCCACCCCGCTGCTCCTGGCGCTCATCCCGCTGGCCATCTACGCCTTCCTGGCCCAGAAGTACCGCCGGTTCTTCGGCCGCCACGCAGCCGCTGCCTGGCTGATCCTGCTGCCGCTGGGTGGCGTGACCTGGGCCCTGGTGCACGCGTCGGGCATCCACGCCACCGTTGCCGGCGTACTCCTGGGTTTCGCCGTTCCCGTGATCCGGTCGCAGGCCTCCGGCGGCCCCGAAGCCGGCCCCGGGCTTGCCGAGATTTTCGAGCACCGGTTCCGGCCCATCTCCGCCGGCGTGGCCGTTCCCATCTTCGCGTTCTTTTCCGCCGGCGTGACCGTGGGCGGCTGGGAGGGCCTGGGGTCAGCACTGTCCGATCCCGTGGCGCTGGGCATCATCCTGGGCCTGGTCCTGGGCAAGCCGATCGGCATCATGGGCACCACCTGGATCCTGACCAAAGCCACCAGGGCCTCCCTGGACAGCTCCTTCAAGTGGATCGACGTGTTCGGCGTTGCGCTGCTGGCCGGGATCGGATTCACCGTCTCCCTGCTGGTGGCAGAGCTCAGCTTCGGCCACGGCAGCCTCCACGACGACCATGCCAAGGTGGGTATCCTGGCCGCCTCACTGATCGCCGCGCTGCTGGCAACGGCTGTCCTGCGCACCCGCAACCGCCAGTACCGGATCGCTGAAGAGTTGGAGCAGGTGGACTCTGACCACGACGGCGTCCCGGACGTCTACCAGGAGCGCACCTGACGCTCCCGCGCTAGGCGGTGGCGAGGGGCTTGGCCGGAGGCTGGGGTTTGGCTGAAACCTCCAGCGTGACCGGAGGGTCCACGTGGCGGATCTCCAGGGCCTCCGGGTCCAGCAGCTTGCGCGTGCCGGTCCGGGCGTCCAGGATCCAGAAGAGTTCCAGGGCCGGGACGACGTCGGTCACCCGGCCTTTGTGGAAAAGCCTGCCCCGGTGCCACGCCTCGATCTGGTCCCCGATGCGGAGCTGGGCGGTGCCAAGTCCTTGTGCCTCCATGATGGGCTGCCTCCTGCTGTTGTATCCCCGTAAGCCCAGCTTGCCGTGGACAGGTTGCCGCAGTGTTTCCGCCCGGTGTTTTTTCTGTGACACGTGTGGCTGGGGAGGACTACTCGTCCATGGGGAACGCGACGGCTTCGCCCACCACCCGCAGGCACAGCTCCATGCCCGGACGGGCGATCGAGGCGTTCCAGTGCCGGATGGTGATCACTTCGCCGCCGCCCGGGTAGCGGTGGTCGGCGTGCTCCGCCACTTCCTTTGGCACGTTCAGCTTCAGCCGCACGGTGGTTTCGGGGCCGAAGTAGTCCGTGTCCACCACCACGCCGCGGATGGGGCCGTCCTCGGCGATGCGGATCTGCTCGGGCCGCAGCATCAGCTGCACGCGTCCTTGGGCCGGGGGCCGCCGCACGGGGATCGCGCCGAGCGAGCAGGTGGCCAGCGTTCCTTCCAGCCACGCGTCCAGGATGACAGCGTCGCCCAGGAACTCGGCGGTGGCCCGGTCCGCGGGGCGGGTGTACACCACAAAGGGATTGCCGATCTGGGCCAGTTTGCCGCCGCGCATCACGGCCACCTGGTCCGCGAAGGAGAGTGCCTCGGCCTGGTCGTGGGTGACCAGGATGGTGGTGACGCCGGCCTCGGCCAGGACCTTGGCCACGGCGCGGCGGGTGGCCACGCGCAGCCCCGCGTCCAGGGCGGAGAACGGCTCGTCAAGGAGCATCAGCTCCGGTTCACGGGCCAGCGCCCGGGCCAGGGCAACCCGCTGCTGCTGGCCGCCGGAGAGCTGGTGCGGCCGGCGCTTGGCCATGGAAGCATCCAGCGACACCATTTCCAGCAGCTCCGCCACGCGGGCGGTGACGGCGCGGCGGCCGCCCTCGAGCCTGGCTGCGTTGAGGCCGAAGGCAACGTTCTGGCCCACGGTAAGGTGCGGGAACAGGGCGCCGTCCTGGGCCACGTACCCGATCTGCCGCTTGTGCGCCGGAAGCCAGGCACCGTCACCGGCCACGGTGGTGCCGTTGAGCGAAATGGTCCCGGTGTCCGGGTGTTCGAACCCGGCGATCAGGCGCAGGAGGGTGGTCTTGCCCGAACCGGAGGGGCCCACGATGGCGGTGGTTCCGCCCTTGGCCACCGACAGGTTGACGCCCCTCAGGACCGCCTGTGATCCGAAGTTCTTGGTGACGTCCGTGATCTGCAGGTGGCTGTTGGTGGTTGCGGCCACGGAGGGTGCCACCCGGGGCTCGGGCAGCCTGCGGGTTGAGGGTGCTGTCACTGTCCGGCTACTTTCTTGGACTGTTGGAAGAGGAGGTAGGTCATGGGGGCGGAAAGCACGATCATCAGCAGCGCGTAGGGCGCGGCGCCGGCGTAGTCGATCTCGCTGCTCTTGCTCCAGAACTCGGTGGCCAGTGTCCTGGTGCCGTTGGGGGACAGGAGCAAGGTGGCGGTGAGCTCGTTGGCGATGGCCAGGAACACCAGGGCTGCCCCGCCGGCTGCTGCAGGGGCAGTGAGCCGCAGGGTCACGCGGATGAAGGCCAGCAGCGGCGGCTTTCCGAGCGCCTGGGCGGCCTCGTCCAGTTCCTTGGGGGCCTGTGCGAGTCCGGCCCGCAGGTTCACCAGGGCCCGGGGGAGGAACAGGAGCACGTACGCCGCAACCAGCAGCCCCGCGGTCTGGTACATCCCGGGCACCATGCGGATGCTGACGGTAACGAACGCCAGCGCCACCACGATGCCGGGCATGGAGCTGGTGACATAGTTGGACAGTTCCAGGGACTTGCTGAACCAGCCGGGGTGGCGCACGGCGAGGTAGGCCATGGGGAAAGCCACCACGGTGGTGGCAGCGGCGCCGGCGAGCCCGTAGCTGAACGTGGCGACGAGCGCCGGGAGGAATTCGGATGCTGTCCAGACGTCCGCCCCGCTTACCAGGATCCAGCGCAGCACGAAGTACAGCGGGAGGCCGAAGGCCAGGGCGGTCAGCGCCAGCAGGAAGATCTGGGCGGCGATCTGGTACGCGTGCAGGGGCAGGCGCAGCGCCTTGGCCTGAACGCCTGCGCCGATCCGGGCGTAGCGCGCGGAGCCGCGGCTGCGGACTTCCGCGAGCAGCAGGAGCAGGCAGAAGAACACCAGGACGCTGGCCAGCATGTTTCCCGCCGCGCCGTTGAAGGTGGACTGGTACTGGGTCATGATCGCGGTGGTGAAGGTATCGAACCGGATCATGGCGAACGCGCCGTATTCGGCCAGCAGGTGCAGCCCCACCAGCAGCGCCCCGCCGGTCAGCGCAATCCTGAGCTGGGGAAGGACCACCCGGAAGAAGGTCCGCCAGGCACCGAGCCCCAGCGCTGCGGCGGACTGCTCAATGGCGGGGTCCAGTCGGCTCAGAGTGGCTGCGGCCGGGATGTACACCAGCGGGAAATAGGACAGCGTGGAGATCAGGATCCCCGAACCCAGCCCGCCCAGCGACGGGATGGCCGAGACCCAGGCATAGCTGTTGACGAACGCCGGGACGGCCAGCGGGGCGGCCAGCAGCACGGCCCACACCCGGTGGCCGCGCAGCCTGGTCCGTTCCACCAGCCAGGCTCCCGCCACGCCAAGCAGCAGGCACAGCGGGATGGTGGCGGCCATCAGGAGCAGGGTATTCAGCAGCAGTTCCCCCACGCGGGGCCGCAGGATGAGGCCGACGGCGGTATCCCACCCGGTTGCCACCGTCATGTAGGCCACGTACCCCAGCGGGACGAGGGAGAAGAGGGCGATCAGCACCGCTAGGACGGACACCGCGGAAACGCCGAAAGGCGGGCGGGGGCTGCTGCCCCGGCCCGCCGTCGTCGTGCCCGCCCTGGGGGGAGCCGATAGATCGGAGGTCACGGAATTAGAGTAGTCCGGCCTGGGTCATCAGATCGGTGACCTTTTCGGAGTTAAGCTTGGCGGCGTCAACCTTGGGAGCCTGCAGGTCCTTGATCGGAACCAGCTTGTCGTTGGCGGGGACGTCGGAGCCGATGGCGTACTCGAAGGATGTACCGTTCTTGAGGACTTCCTGGCCCTTCTTGCCCGTGATGAACTTCAGGAACTCCTGCGCAGCGGCAGCGTTCTTGGAGGACTTGAGCACGCCGCCGCCGGAGACGGACAGGAACGCGCCGGGGTCCTGGTTCTTGAAGTAGTACGGGGTGACGTTGTTCGAGTTCTCGCCGGTCTTGGCCTGGTCGCCGTAGTAGTAGTAGTGGTAGATCAGGGCGGCGTCCACTTCACCGGCGTTGACAGCCTTCATGGCCGTGCTGTTGCCCTTGTAGGCCTTGGAGTTTTCCTTCATGCCCTTCAGCCACTCCTCGGTGGCGGACTCGCCCTTCAGCTCCAGCAGCGCTGAAACGATGGCCTGGAAGTCTGCGCCCGTGGGGGATGCGGCCCACTTGCCCTTCCATTCAGGCTTGGCCAGGTCAAGCATGGACTTGGGGAGCTGGTCCTCGGTGAGCTTGGTCTTGTTGTACACCAGGACGGTGGAGCGGGCGGCGATGCCCGTCCACTTGCCGGTGGACGGTGCGAACTCGGCGGGAACCTGGGCCAGGGTGTCCTTGTTGACGTCCGCGAACAGGCCGGCGTTCTCAACCTGCGTCATCGCGGGGGAGTTTTCCGTGAGGAACACGTCCGCAGGGGAGGCCTGGCCTTCCTGGATGATCTGGTTGGAGAGCTCAGTGTCCGAGCCCTGGCGCATGGTCACCTTGATGCCGGTTTCCGCCGTGAAGGCGTCCACCCATTCCTTGGTGAGGCTTTCGTGCTGGGCGTTGTACACCGTGATCCCGCCGGAGGCGGCGCCGTTGGAGGCGGACGACGAGGTGCCGCCGGCAGGAGTGCCGCCGCCGCAGGCGGTCAGGCCGAGAGCTGCGGTGGCGGCGAGTGCGATGCTTACCAGCGCGCTGTTGCGGATCTTCATTGAGGCTGCTTTCGGTGGGGAAAAAAGTCTGCTTGAACCTAAGTCCTATTAGGCAACACGAATGTTGCCTATGTCAGGAAAACTGTAGGGTAGGCAAACCTAAGCACCAAGCCGGAAAGCGCTTTAAGTGACGAGGTTCACATCAATTACGAAACCACGACGTGACGTAATTATGAGCTCTCATCAGTGGCCGCGGCGGACGGCCCGCAGCACTGCGGCACCGGCCAGCCCGGCCAGTACCCACGGCCCGGCAACGATCACCGGGTCCATCCAGGAGTGGTTCACATCCACCCGTTGTCCGGCCCGGGACGCCAACCCGTGGCCGGAGAACTCGCTGCCGATCCCCGTTTCGGTCACAGGGTTGTCAGGGCGCAGCGAGGCGAAGGACGCCAGGTGGTTTTCCCAGGCGTCCACGCGGTCCGCGGCGATCAGCAACAGCCAGTGCGCCGCCCGGCCTTCGCTGTACCTCCCGTAGGCGTACCGCCGGATGGCGCCGGAGGCCCCCTTGAGGGGGACCGACGTGCCAAAAGCGGGTGTCAGCATGGCGTGCTCGATGGACCGTTCACGCGGTTGGTCCTCAGGCTGCCGGTCCGGGAATTTCCAGTGCGCTCCGGTCGCGATGCCCGGCTGTTCCCGGGGGAACGACGGCCGGTCCTTTGGGTCCAGATCAACGCCCCAGCCCGGGATGCGGGCGCGCAGCGCCACCGAGGCATCGGGGGTGGCGGACCTGCCTGCCATGTATGGGGTTGCCGGTTCAGTCATGGTGCACTCCCTTTAGGCTGTGGCGGAGATGATGAGGGGCTTGACGATGTTGTCCAGCTTGGCCGAGAAGAGGTGGTACCCCTCGGCTATGTGCTCCAGCGGGATCCGGTGCGTCACCAGGTCGCTGGGCTTCAGGTATCCGTTCCGGATGTGCTCGAACAGTCGCGGCCACTGCCGTTTCACCGGGCACTGGTTCATCCGCAGCGTCAGCCCCTTGTTCACGGCGTCCCCGAATTTCACTGCGCTGAACATGGGTCCGTAGGCGCCCACCACAGAGACTGTTCCGCCTTTCCGGACCGAGTCGATGGCCCAGTTCAACGCCACCGGCGAGCCGCCCTGCAGCTTCAGCTTTGATGCCGTGACGTGCTGCAGGAAGTTTCCGTCCGCCTCGGCCCCCACGGCATCAATCACGACGTCGGCGCCCAGGAAGTCGGTTTCCTTCTTCAGGTGCACCACGATGTCGTCGTACTCTGCAAAGTTGAACGTCTCGGCGTGGGCGAAGTCCCGGGCCTTCTCCAGGCGGTAGTCCAGGTGGTCGATGACGATGACGCGACCGGCGCCCATCAGCCAGGCGGACTTGGCCGCGAACAGCCCCACGGGTCCCGCGCCAAACACCACCACGGTGTCGCCTTCCACGATGTCGCCCAGCTGCGCCCCGAAGTAGCCGGTGGGAAGGGCGTCGGTGAGCAGCACGGCGTCCTCCTCATCCATCCAGTCCGGGATCCTGCCGGGCCCCACGTCTGCGAACGGTACCCGCACGAACTCTGCCTGGCCGCCGTCGTACCCTCCACAGGTGTGGGAGTAGCCGTAGATGCCGCCCACGGCCGTCGCATTGGGGTTGACGTTGTGGCAGTTCGAGTAGAGGCCGCGGGAACAGAACCAGCAGGAGCCGCAGTAGACGTTGAACGGCACCATGACGCGGTCACCGGGGATCAGGTTCTGCACCGAGGAGCCCACCTGGTGCACCACCCCCACGAATTCATGGCCGAACGTGCTGCCCACCCGCGTGTCCGGCATCATGCCGTGGTAGAGGTGAAGGTCGGAGCCGCAGATGGCTCCGGTGGTCACCCGGATGATCGCGTCATTGGGGTGCTCGATCTTGGGAATGTCTTTTTCTTCGACCCGGATCTTGTAAGGGCCGCGGTACACCATTGCGCGCATTCGTGCCGCCTTTGTGCTTGGCCGGCAGTGGGAATGCCCCTGGGAGGAACAAACCCCGTTGCTTGAGGCCCACCGCGATCTTCACAGGCTTCCATCCGCGGGGAACGAGGTCAAGGGTACGTGGGCGGCTTGGGATGCGCGACGCCGGATAGGGGGACTGGCCGCGAAGGGGGGGTGCCCCGACAGCCAGGCCCGCTACTTGTTCGGGTTGGGGTCGTGGACGTCGCGTTCCCCGATGTCCGCCGCCCCCAGGATGCTTTCCCCTGGTGCGTCCTCGGAGGGATGGAGCCGGATGCTCAGCTCGGGATGGTGCAGATCCAGGGCGGGGCGCTCGGACCGGATGCGGGGCAGGGAGGTGAAGTTGTGCCGTGGCGGCGGGCAGGATGTGGCCCACTCAAGGGATGCGCCAAAGCCCCAGGGATCGTCCACAGTGACCTTCTTCCCGGCCCGCCAGGTGATGAAGACGTTCCAGAAGAACGGGATCAGGGACGCGCCCAGCAGGTAGGAGCCAATGGTGGAGAACTGGTTCATGAAGGTGAAGTTGTCCTCCGGCATGTAGTCCGCGTACCGCCGCGGCATGCCCAGGACGCCCAGCCAGTGCTGGATCAGGAATGTGGCGTGGAAGCCCAGGAACAGCATCCAGAAGTGGATCTTGCCCAGGCGCTCGTTGAGCATGGTGCCGGTGAACTTGGGCCACCAGAAATAGAACCCGGCGAACATGGCGAACACCACGGTGCCGAACACCACGTAGTGGAAGTGTGCCACCACGAAGTAAGTATCCGAGACGTGGAAGTCCATGGGCGGCGAGGCCAGGATGATGCCCGTGAGGCCGCCGAAGAGGAACGTGGCCAGGAACCCCATGCTCCACAGCATGGGCGTCTCGAAGGTCAGGGAGCCGCCCCACATGGTGCCGATCCAGTTGAAGAACTTCACGCCGGTGGGCACCGCGATGAGCATGGTCATGAACGCGAAGAACGGCAGGAACACCGCGCCCGTTACATACATGTGGTGGGCCCACACCGTCACCGAGAGGGCCGCGATGGCGATGGTGGCGTACACGATGCCCTTGTAGCCGAACAGGGGCTTGCGGCTGAACACCGGGAAGATCTCGGAGACGATGCCGAAGAACGGCAGCGCGATGATGTACACCTCCGGATGGCCGAAGAACCAGAACAGGTGCTGCCAAAGGATCGCGCCGCCGTTGGAGGGATCGAAGATGTGCGCACCGAACTTGCGGTCCGCGCCGAGGGCGAACAGGGCGGCGGCCAGCGGCGGGAACGCCATCAGCACCAGGATGGCCGTGACCAGCGTGTTCCAGGTGAAGATCGGCATCCGCCACATGGTGAGGCCGGGGGCGCGCATGCAGATGATGGTGGTGATGAAGTTGACCGAGCCCAGGATGGTGCCGAACCCTGACAGCGCCAGGCCGAAGACCCACAGGTCACCGCCGATGCCGGGGGTGAACGTGGTGTTGGACAAGGGTGCGTAGGCGAACCAGCCGAAGGATGCAGCGCCCTGCGGGGTTATGAAGCCGGACACGGCGATGGTGGAGCCGAAGAGGAAGAACCAGAACGCCAGCGCGTTCAGGCGGGGGAACGCGACGTCGGGCGCGCCGATCTGCAGCGGCATGATCACGTTGGCGAAGCCGGCGAACAGCGGGGTGGCGAACATCAGCAGCATGATGGTGCCGTGCATGGTGAACAGTTGGTTGTACTGCTCCTTGGTCTGCAGGATCTGCATTCCGGGCTCGAACAGTTCCGCGCGGATGAGCAGCGCCATGACCCCGCCCGCGCAGAAGAACACGAAGGACGAGATCAGGTACATGTAGCCGATGGTCTTGTGGTCAGTGGAGGTGATCCAGTTGACCACAAGAGCGCCTTTGGGGCGCCGGACCACTGCCGGCGCAGCCGTGGCCGCAGTTCCGCCCATTCTCTGGCCTGTGGTGGTCATTACAGTGCCGTCCTTTACTGTGCTGGTTCCATGGCCTGCGGTGCAGGGGCTGATATCGGCGCCCTGTCGAAGTCTGTGCCCAGGTTGCCGGTGTTTCCCTTCGCCTTCAGGTCGGCGATGTGGCTGTCATAGTCCTGCTGGCTGACCACCCGGACCTTGAAAAGCATCTCGGAGTGGTACTCGCCGCATAGTTCGGCGCACTTGCCCATGTATTCGCCGATGCGGTTGGGCGTAATGCTGATGTACGGGTTGTACTGTTCGTGGCCCGGGTAGAGGTCGCGCTTCTGCAGGAAATCCACCACCCAGAACGAATGCTGCACGTCGCGGGACTGGAGATGCAGCTCCACTTTCTTGCCGACGGGAAGGTAGAGCGTCGGCAGCCGGTCCGGCGCGCCATAGTCACCGGTCAGGTGGGCCTGCTGTCCGGCGTCCTCGTGGACCTGCTCCTTGACGTAGTTGAAATCCCAGGACCACTGTTTGCCGAAGACGTCGATCACCACGTCCGGGTTGGGGTAGCGCTCGTCGATGGCCCGCTGCTCCCGGTCCGTGAAGACGAACAGGACCCCGATGACGATCAGCGGGATGGCCAGGTAGAAGACTTCCAGGGGGAGGTTGTAGCTCAGTTGCGGCGGAAATCCCACGGTGTTCTTCCTGCGCCGGTAAGCCACGATGACCCAGATCATCAGCCCCCAGGTGATGATGCCAACCACCAGTGCAGCAATCCAGGAGTTGACCCACAGGTCCGTGATCAGCTCGGTGTTGTTGGTGGTGTCACGGGCACCGGGAAGGAAGCCACGGGACACCAGGTCGGAGCAGGAGGTCAGCGCGGGCAGGGCCATCAGGCCCGCGGCCAGTGCCGCGAAGCGCCGCACGCGGTTCTTCAATGGTCTCTTACCCACCTGTGGTCCCTCCGGCATGCTCCCGAAGCCCAACTGCATGAGCCCACCGCGGGCCCGGAAGGACCAGCGGCTGTGTGGTTCACCCTACGCGCGGAGGTTGCTGATGTGAAGGGGTTTTGCGGCCGTACGGACTGACAGTGGGACGGGCGGAGTGACGGGCTGCTAGGCGATGCCGGTGGTGCCCAGCAGGCTGCCCACCGCGAAGGTGAACGCCATCGCCAGTGCCCCGCCCACCACCAGCCTGATGGTGGCCTTGCGCTTGGAGCTTCCGCCGATCTTGGCGCTGACGGTCCCGGTGAGGGCCAACGCCAGGATGACTGCAACAAATGTGACGGGGATCCGGGCTTCCTCCGGCGGGAAAATGATGGCCAGCATGGGCAGGATGGCGCCGACCGTGAATGCGATCGCGGAGGCGAAGGCGGCGTGCCAGGGGCTGACCACTTCTTCTTCGTCGATGTTCAGCTCGGCGGACAGGTGCGCCTTCAGTGCGTCCTTTGCCGTCAACTCTTCGGCAACAGTTCGTGCGGTGGCTTCGCTGAGGCCCTTCGCCTGGTAGATGTGGGCAAGTTCGTCCAGTTCGCCTTCCGGATCGTCCCGGAGCTCCTGGCGCTCCTTCTCAATCAGCGCACGCTGGCTGTCACTCTGGCTGCTCACGGAAACGTATTCGCCCAGGGCCATGGACACGGCACCGCCCACTACAGCGGCGGTGCCCGCCACCAGGATGGGCGCCAGGTCGTTGGTCACGCCCGCGACGCCCACCACGGTTGCCGCGACGGAGACGATGCCGTCGTTCGCGCCCAGTACACCGGCCCGCAGCCAGTTCAGGCGTGCAGCCACGCTGCTGTCGTGGGGCTCATTGCGGTTGAGCTTGAGGGTTTCAGACATGCTGGCAGTAAAACACTGCCACGCGCCCTGCGCCACGAAGGTTTGCATCCCCTTACCCGAAAGGCTTGAAGTGGCACGTCGGAGGTGCGTCCCGGGCCCGCCGATGCGCGGGGACCTATGACCCTGACGCTGCAGGGGCGGGCCGCGGAAGATCAACACTGGGAGTGTTGCGACTTCAAGGCCGGAAGGGGCAGGGCCATGATGTATTGGGACGACGACACGGGCCACGGGGAGTTAGACGAGGGCGAATGCAACGCCGGGCCGGCCGTGCTTCGATGCGGCAGCCTGCCATGAACGTCCGTCTCCTCTCGCAGGTGCTGTCCCTTCGGGCGGCATGGCGCCGCAGGGACGGGTGGGATCCAGCCCGGATCGCCGCCCACCAGGAACAGGCGCTGCACCGGCTGCGCGCGGCAACCTATGCCGGCTCGGAGTTCTACCGGCACCGGCACGCCGGTCTGCACGACGCACCGTTGCAGGAATTGCCGTCCGTCACCAAAGCGGACCTTATGGAGCACTTTGATGAAGCGATAACCACGCCGGACCTGAGCCGCGCCGCTCTTGAAGACCACCTGCGTGCCCTCACGGCAATCGGTGGTGATCCCGGCCGGCCGTTCAGGGGGCGATGGTGGGTTGCCGCGACGGCCGGGACCACTGGCGGGCGGGGGATATTTGCCTGGAACCGCTCCGAGTGGGCCTCGGTCCTGGCATCCTACGCCCGGGCCAACGATTGGGCCGGAATCGCACCCAACCCGCGCCGCCCACTGAAGACGGCGCTGTTGAGCTCCCGGGCGCCCAGCCACCAGTCCGCCGTCGTGGGTGCCTCTGTCCGGTCCCGGCTGGTCCCCACGCTCCGCCTGGACGTCACAGCACCCATGGAGGAGACGGTGGCAGCGCTCAACCGGTTCCAGCCCAGGGTGCTGGTGGGATACGCCTCAGCCTTGGGGCCGCTGGCGGCCGAGCAGCGGGAGGGGCGGCTGCATATTGCACCCCAAGGCATCACGTCTGCTTCCGAAGTGCTTACCGCCCAGGCTGCGGCCGAGATGCAGGCGGCCTGGGGAACCACACCGTTCGACGTCTATGCCGCCACTGAAACAGCCGGGATCGCTTCCCCCTGCGCCTACCGGAACCGGCATGTGTACGAGGACCTGGTCATCGTGGAACCGGTGGACCCCGCAGGCAACCTGGTTCCGCCGGGAACCACCGGGGCGAAGCTGCTGGTGACCGTGCTGTTCTCCCGCACGTTGCCGCTGATCCGCTACGAAATGTCGGACACCATCAGGCTGGACGGGCGCGGCTGCCCCTGCGGCCGGTCCTTCCAGCTGCTCGAGGACGTTGAAGGACGCCTCGAGGACGTCCTCCAGCTCGCGGGCAGGAAAGGCATCGTCAGTATCCACCCCAACGTCTTCCACCTGGTGCTCGACGACGTGGCAGCCTCTGGATGGCAGGTGCTCCAGGAAGCCTACGGACTGCGCGTCCTGGTCACAGGCCTGGTCCCCGGTGCCTCCCTTGAGGGAGTGCGCACGGACGTGGCGGCAGCACTGGAGGCAGCAGGCGTGGCCGGCCTTTCCGTGGACGTGCAGGCGGTGGACCAGCTCGAACGCACACCCCTGGGCAAAGCGCCCTTTGTCCGGGCACTGCGGAGATCACCCTGACCCGGCCAAGGCCGGCCAGTCGGGGAGGCCATCAGTCCGGGACGGGGCTTTCCTGGTCCGGGATCTCGATCTGGAAGCCGCAGGCGCAGCGCAGCACCCTGGTGGCCAGGTAGACCCCCAGGACTCCCGGGACCTGTCCGTAGGTGCCGTGGATGCTGCGCATTTCGGCTCCGCTGGCCGTCATCACCTGCCCACAGTGGACGTAGTGACCGTCGTGGACCAGCACGTCACACACGTCCTTGCGCCGGATTCCGGAGTACCCGCCCATCACGCGACGGCCGGGTAGCTGCTGAGGATGTAGTCGGCCGCCGCAGGGCCGGTCATCCTGAGCCGGGAGTTCCGGACGTCCACGCCGCAGCGCAGCATCCCGGCGCGGAAGGCCTGGTCCGGCTTGGGGCTCAGGCCGTGCAGCGCCGCCCAGCTGACATAAAGGCCGTAAAGGCAATCGGGGCCAAGGGGGGAATCACCGGAGGGATCGGGCGTGGTTGCTTCATCAAGGAATTGCTGGAAATGCGAGGCCGACATGCTTGGCTCTTTCGCTCTTGCATAAGGCGCTGCCGTTGGGCTACAGCAGCTGCTCCCGCTGGGCCTTTGCAGAAGGGCCCGGGAGGACGGGTATGGCGCCCGTCACAGTCCAAATTTACCTGCGGGTAGGACTGAAGTACAGCGGAGGCGCCGGGCGGCACCCCTTCCCACCCATTGATAAGGGTGCTTATTATTATCTTCTTCCGACGGCGTGTGAAGGGCATGGACGTCCAGGTGGACCGTGCGGTCACGCTGGGGTGCTTCTGGAAGGAACTTGCAACGGTGCAGGGGATAGGGGACGACGACGATGGACACCTACGGCAATGACGGCACCGGCGGCGCGGGCGCAGGCAGGCGGACGTTCGGCATCGAAGAGGAGTTGCTCCTGGTGGACCCCGGAACCGGGGAAGCAGTCCCGATGGCAGGCGCCCTCCTTGACCTTTACGTCCGTCCGCTGGAGGCCGCGTCCGGGCCCAGTCCTGACGGCCGAGTTCCAGCAGGAAATGATCGAGGTGGTCAGCCCGCCGCACGCCACCTTGGCAAAACTCGAGCAGGACATCGTGGCCGGTCGCGCCATTGCCCACCAGGCGGCCGAGGACGTGGGCGTCAGGGTGGCCGCGCTGGGAACCTCCCCGCTTCCTGCCGATCCCCATCCGGTGCAGCTGCGCAGGTTCCGGGCCATGATGGAGGAGTACGGGCTGACCGCCAGGGAACAGCTCACCTGCGGCTGCCACATCCACGTCTCGGTGGAGTCGCCGGAGGAGGCCGTGGCCGTGCTGGACCGGATGCGGAACTGGCTGCCGGTGCTCGTTGCGCTGAGCGCCAATTCCCCGTTCTGGCACGGCCAGGACAGCGGCTACGCCAGCTACCGCTCCCAGGTCTGGAACCGCTGGCCGTCCGCCGGGCCGCTGGAAATCCTTGGCACCCCGGACTCCTACCACCAACTGGTGCATGACATGGTGAGCACCGGCGTGGCCATGGACGAGGGCATGGTCTACTTCGATGCCCGGCTCTCCCGGCACTATCCCACGGTGGAGATCCGTGTGGCAGACGTATGCCTGCGGCCGGAAAACACGGTGCTGCTGGCGGGAATCGCCCGGGGACTGGTGGAAACCGCTGCCAGGGAATGGCGGGAGGGGATCGACCCCGTCTCCGTCCCGTCGGCGCTGCTCAGGCTGGCGGGCTGGAAGGCAAGCCGGTGGGGCCTGCGGGGTGAGCTGCTGGATCCCCAAACGCACCGCCCCGCGCCCGCGCTCGCCGTCGTGAATTCACTGCTGCACCACGTCCGGGGCGCGCTGGAGGACATGGGTGACCTGAAGCGGGTGGAGGAGCTGGTGGACAGGCTGCTGGCCGACGGCACCGGCGCCGTGCGGCAGATGGAGGTGCTGCACCGCACCGGGGACCTGGAGCGGGTGGTGGAGGACGCGGCGGACTGCACGCTCGCCACCCCATAGCGCCCCGGCCGTCTCCGCAGCCGGGTGAGCCGGAGCGCTCTTGACCCTCTTCAGGCCCGGGCGTATACCGAAAGAATCATCATGCCGGCGCCCGCTGGGCCTCGGATGGAACCGGCTGCCCTTGGTCTCCGACGCAAAAAATGGAGTTGTGATGGGTAGCGATCGTTTCGACGTGCTCCGCGAACAGGTCCGCGGGCAGGTTATCGAAGAAGGCGACGCCGAGTACGAGGCCGCGCGCCTTGTGTACAACGGGATGATCGACCGTCGTCCCGCAGCGGTCCTCCGGGTGTCGCAGGTCGCGGACGTCCTGGCGGCCGTACGCTTCGCCCGGGGCCTGGGGATTGAAGTTGCCGTGCGCGGCGGCGGGCACAGCGCGCCAGGATTTGGAACGGTCGACGGCGGCCTGGTCCTTGACTTCTCGGCCCGCCGGGGAGTGCGCGTGGACCCTGCGGCAAGGCTGGCCCGGGTGGAGCCCGGCGCAACATGGGCAGACTACAACCACGCCACGCATGCATTCGGGCTGGCAAGCACAGGGGGCATCATCGGCTCAACCGGCGTCGCCGGCCTGACCCTCGGCGGCGGTATCGGGTACCTGTCCCGCAAGTACGGGTTGTCCTGCGACAACCTCGTTGCTGCCGATGTCGTCCTCGCTGACGGGACCTTTGTCACTGCCAGCGAAGCCGAAAACGTCGACCTGTTCTGGGCGCTCCGCGGGGGCAGCGGCAACTTCGGAGTGGTCACGTCGATGGAATTCCGCGTGCACCCCGTGGACATGGTCCATGTGGGGATCATGTTCTTCGATGCCGCGACCGGAGCCGAAGTTGGTGCGGCCTACCGCGAGTGGATTGCTGCCGAACCCGAAGAAATGGGGGCTTTCCTGGGATTCCACCAAGGTCCTCCGGTTCCGTTCCTTCCCGAGGAATGGCATGGGAAGCCCGTGGCCGTGATCGCGGGAATGTGGACCGGTGACCTTGACGCCGGCCCCGCGCACTGGCAGGCAATGCTTGACGCCGGGCAGGTGCTGGGCAGCTTCTTTGCCCCGATGCCGTACCCGGCACTGAACATCATGTTCGACGGCCTGAGCGGCATCCCCGGGCTGCAGGGCTACTGGAAGGCCGATTTCCTCCGCACCCTCAGCGATGATGCGCTCCGCACCGCCGTCGCATACGCTCCGGGCATTCCCAGCGTCCACTCCGCCAACCACTTCTATCCGATCGACGGCGCCGTGGGGCGCGTAGCTCCCGAGGCCACCGCCTTCGCTTACCGTAACGTGGACTTTGCGCCTGTTATCGCGGCGCAGTGGCCCGATCCGTCCGAGAACGACAGGAACATCGCGTGGGTCCGGGAGTACTGGACCGCGCTCCACGAATTCTCGGAGCCCGGTGGCTACCTTAACTTCCAGGACGCAGATGACCAGGCCAGGATCGAGGACACCCTCGGGTCGAACTACGCGCGGCTTGCAGACCTCAAGGCAAAGTACGACCCCGACAACTTCTTCCATGTCAACCAGAACATCAAGCCCGCCCCCGCCGGCACAGCGGCCGCTGCCGTTCCGGCAGAGCCTCCGGCCGTGCTCCTGGCTGAAGCAGTGCCGGACGAAACGAGGCAACCTGACGTGGCGCCGCAATCCGACACTGCGCCGCGCACGGCAAATCCTGCAGAGGGGGCTGCTACCTGACCGGACGCGTCCGGGCGGCGGGCCCGGCGGTCAGTAGGTGGTGGCGTTGGGCAGGATGAGCGGCGGCAGCGGTGCCTGGGTGAAGTCGAAGGACTGTGCCAGGTCGCCCAGCTGCGGGTTGTTCTCGCGGACATCAGGGCGGGCGTCCGGCCTGCCGTCAGTGGCGGGGTCGATGCGCTCGCCGCCCAGGAAATCGTCCTCGATGAACTTGAAGTAGGCGTCGTGGCTGAGGACCTGGTGGTCGATGAACCCCTTCTTCGCGTAGGGGCTGATCACCAGGCCCGGGACGCGCAGCCCGTAGCCGTTGTTGTCCACCACCGGCGGGTTTTCGTGGTCATAGAATCCGCCCCAGTCGTCCCAGCTGAGGAAAATGGCGGTGCTGTCCCAGTCCGGCCCGCTCATCACGGCGTTGATGAGCCCGGCCACGTAGGCCTGCCCGGTGCTGATCTTCGCGGGCGCGTGTTCGCTGACTTTGTCCGTCGGCGCCACCCAGGTGACCGCCGGCAGGGTCCCGTTTTTGGCGGCGTCATAGAAACCGCTCAGCGGCTTGATGTTGCCCTGCTCGCCGTCCTCCTTGACCGTGTCGAAGTACAGCAGCGGATTCCACAGTCCGGGGGTCTTGGCGTCCTGCTTCACCGGATCGCAGGTGGCGGCGTCATTGCGGCAGTCCGGTTCGGTGCCGTTGAACACGTAGTAGGCCCACGGGATTTTGTGCTTGTGCAGCAGGAACGTCAGGTCGGTCCAGGCGTAGTCCGGCAGTTCCAGTTTCTTGGCGGCCTCGGTGAGCTTCTTCTTCAGGTCGTCGGACACGGAGGCGGCATCCACCGCCGCCTGGCAGATGGCGTACGAATCGGTGGGCTTGCAGCTGGTGCCGATGAGCTGGTCAATCTGGGCGGCGAGGCCCGGGTCGATGCCCGCAGCTTCCAGCGCCTCCCGGCAGGGGTCCAGGTCCATCCCGGCCTGGCACTTGCCGATCAGCGTGTCCTTGATGATCTGCGGCTCCGGTTCGGGGTCCGGGTCCTGCAGGGCGTTCACGCACGACGACGGGTCCCCGGCCTTGGTGCATTTGGCCGACCATTCCGAGACCAGGTACAGGTGCGCCGGCAGGCTCCAAGAGGCGGCGGAGGCGAACAGATGGTCCTGGAGGGTGAAGTTCTGCGCATAGGCCCAGTAGTTGGGCAGGTCCCGCCCGTCGTGGTAGCCCATTACATCGGTGGGCATGGTGGTGCTGTACTGGCATTTGGTGCTAGTGGCGCCGCAGCCTGACAGCCCTTTCTCCGCCTGCGCCACAAACCCGTCCATGGCCCCGCCGTTGATGTCAGCGGTGGCGTCGGCATGGCTGTGCGGGCCGCCGGCGTTGCTGTCCGCCGAGTTGTAGAAGGGCCTGACGCAGCCACCCTCGGCAGGGTCCGGAACGCACACCGTGGGCTTGCCGTCCTTCATGGGAATCCCGTCGGCCCCGGGGTACGTCCCGAAGTAGCTGTCGAAGGATCTGTTTTCCTGGGTGATGATCACCACGTGCTTGATCTTGCCGATCCCGTTGGGGTTGGCGGCAGCTGCTGCGGGGCCGGCGGCGGCCGCCGTGGCAGGGTCGGCGGCAGCGGGCGCGGCTGTTGCGGGCGCGTTCGACGCCGGCGGGTCTGCGGCAGGTGGGCCGCCGCGTAACGCCAGGGAAAGGACGACGGCGAGGATCACCAAAGCCGCCGCCGCGGCACCTGCCAGCACGGCCCGGCGTCGTCCCCTTCCTGAAAGCGCCACCTTAGGATTCCTTCCGGTAGACGTCGTCCCCGAACGTCCTAACGCCGGGATCACCGGCCAGCCCCAGGCGCGGGAGGTGGAAGAGGTCCTCGATGGTGGCCAGCAGGCTGTAGTGGTTGTAGGGCCGGTCCGAGGAAGTGCCGGCAACCGCGAACGGGGAAAGAACCAGGGCACCCACCCTTCCTCCGGCCGTCCCCCCGGCCGGGACTCCAGGGTCGCCCTCGGAGGGGCCGGTTGTGTCGCCCTCGGCCTCGTCGAAGGTGATCACCAGCATGCCGTCCTGCTTGTACGCCGGTGACGACAGGATGGCCGGCACCTGCTTCTTGAGCCAGTCGTCCGCTGTCCCCAGGCCGCCGTCAGAGCCGTCGGCGCACGTGCCGTCATGCCCGTCGTGGCACAGGTTGGGCGTGATGTAGGCCAGGTTGGGGGTGGTGTCCACGGATTTCAGGTCGTTCTTGAGCACGGAGAAGTTGACCACGTTACGGGCGCAGTCCGGGGACGACGTGATGGAGCGGAAGTACATGAAGGGGTTGTGGTGCGTGGAGTACTGCTCCTCCGGCGTGGCCCTGATGTGGTTGTCCGCCTCACCCAGGACCGGATGCTCGCACGGCTGCTGCATATCCTCCATGTAGCCCTTCCACGTCTTGCCCTGCGCCGCCAGCTGCCCGGCCACGGTTTGGGTGTCCTCCGGGTAAACGCAGCCATCGCCCTGCAGCGTTCCGTCCGGATCAGTGCCCGTGGCGTTGAACTCGGTGTACGTGTGGCAGTCCAGTTCCGTGCTGTCGTTGGGCCGCTGGCCGGAGACTTGGGCCAGGTAGTTGGGCAGCGAGTTGTGGGCGATCCCGTAGTAGTTCTTCAGCAGCACGCCCTTCTTCCGGAGGGTTCCGGAGAGGTACGGAGCGGGGGAATTGTCACCCCAAACACTGCTGTACCCCTTGTTCTCCAGGTTGATCACGAAGATGTGCTGCGGTGTTCCGGCCGGTTTTCCCGCGTCCCCCGGCTTCGCCGTGGAGCTTGTGCCTGCCGTGGGTTTTGCGCCTGCCGTGGGTGTTGCCGGCGCGCTGGATGACGGGGTGGCATCGCCGGACGGTGTGGCAGTCTGCGGCGCCGGTGCGGGCGTCGGCGCCTGGCACGCCACCAGCGCGGTCAGGAGCAGCGCCAGCACGGGCGCCAGCGCGGGGGAAGGAAGCCGCATGGCAGCGGAGGGACGGACTGATCTTCGGTTCACGGGCGGCCTCCGCGGTCTGTTCTTCACCTGCGCCCCAGCGCTGCCGCCACTCTTGCACACCGTAACCGCGTTTTGCAGGGGCAATTGCTGTGAGTTGGCAGGGAATCGGGGTGACGGCAGGTGCGGGGCCGCCCTAGGTCTTTCTGCCCTACAAGGGGATGACCGGCAGGCGTTGACTTAAATCGCGGGAAGCTGAGGCCCGCGGGCTGGAAACGCACAACGCGTCCTGCCCACATCAGAAAGGAAAGTTCAGTGAAAAAGTGGTATCGGTGGCAGGACTATGTAGCGGTCGCCGCCGGACTCTTCACCGCGGTGGCGGTCCTGTTCACGCGGCAGCAAAACATGTCCACCACCCTGATGCTCGTCTTCGGCGGGCTCCTGGTGGTCAGCGGCATCATCAACCTGGCCATGCCGGGAACTCCGGCCATGGAATACGTGCAGGCCATCCTCGCCGCAGGACTGGTCCTCTCGCCATGGCTTGGGACATACACGGGCGCAACGGGCGCAGCCTGGACGTCATGGATCGCAGGGGCGGTGGCACTGGTGGTAACAGCAGTGGCCATTAAGCCCAGCACCGACCTCCGCCACACCTACCGCGTCTCGCATTAGCAGGAGGAATCCGCCATGACCGAAGTGCTGCGCTACGAAGTGGGATCCGGAACCGTGCTCGTTGAGGCTGCGGACAACAGCTACGGCGTGGATCATCCCGCGCGCAACGAACAGGGGATCCTGGACACGGGCAGGCGCCTGGAAGATGCACTTGCCAGCGTCCGCCCCGCTGCCCGCGCAGCACTGGAGGCCATGGCGGAACTTACCCCCGAACAGATCCAGATCGAGTTCGGCGTGAAGCTTGCGGGGGACGCAGGGGCGGTGATTGCCAAGAGCAGTTCCGATGCCCACTTCGTCCTCCGGATGACCTGGAACCCCGCGGTGGCAGCGCTGCCCGGGGAAGACATCACACACAACGGGTGACGGCGATGGCTTCGTTTCATGACAGGTCCGACGCCGGGCGGCGGCTGGGCAAGCGGTTGGCCGGCCTGCGCGGCCAGGATGTCGTGGTGCTGGGCCTGCCACGGGGCGGCGTCCCCGTGGCGTTCGAGGTAGCCAAAGCCCTCGAAGCGCCGCTGGACGTGATCGTGGTGCGGAAACTGGGGGTTCCGTTCCAGCCCGAGGTGGCCATGGGGGCGATCGGGGAGGGCAACGTCCGCGTCCTTGACCCGCGCACCATCTCGATGGCCCGGGTCTCCCAGGAAGACCTGCAGCAGGTGGAGCGGCAGGAACGCGCCTTGCTGGAAAGCAGGGTGGCCAGGTTCCGGCAGGGGCGCCGGCGGATCGACCTGACCGGGCGCACGGTGGTCATTGTCGACGACGGCATTGCCACCGGATCCACCGCCCGCGCGGCCTGCCAGGTGGCCCGCCATCTCGGCGCTGCCAGGGTCATCCTTGCCGTTCCCGTTGCCCCCGCCCGCGCCATTGTGGAGCTCAAGGAACCGGACGACGTCGTCTGCCTCCTTTCGCCCCAGGACTTCCAGGCCGTGGGCTACTACTACCGGGACTTCTCACCCACCGAGGACAGCGAGGTGGTGCAGCTGCTGGACGCCGCTGCCGCCCCGGCGCACCACAACGACGGGTACCGGGGAGACGGCAGCCTGGAGGACGACGTCGAAATTCCCGATGGAAAGGCGGTCCTGCGCGGCAGCCTCTACCTGCCGGCGCGGTGCGACGGCACGGTCCTCTTTGCCCATGGCAGCGGCAGCAGCAGGCACAGCCCCCGCAACCGCTTTGTCGCCTCGGTGCTGCACGGTGCCGGCCTGGGCACGCTGCTCCTTGACCTGCTCACGCCCGAGGAGGAGGTCAACCGGGCCAACGTGTTCGATATCGGCCTGCTGGCCCGCCGCCTTTCCTCCGCCACCCACTGGCTGGAGGCGCGGCACGATGGCTCCGCCGGGCGGATCGGCTACTTCGGGGCCAGCACCGGCGCGGCCGCTGCACTGTGGGCGGCGGCCGAACCCGGCGCCCAGGTTGCCGCCGTCGTCTCCCGCGGCGGCAGGCCGGACCTGGCCGGTCCCCGCCTCGCTGCCGTAAAAGCCCCCACCCTCCTGATTGTTGGTGGTGCCGACACCCAGGTGCTGGCCCTTAACCGGCAGGCCATGGCGCGCATGCAGGCGCCCACCCGGCTGGAGATCGTCCCGGGAGCCACGCACCTCTTCGAGGAACCCGGCACCCTTGCCATGGCGGCCACCCTTGCCGCGGACTGGTTCCGGCACTACCTCCTGCCCTCCCCGGTGGGGCGGCACGCGCCGGAGGCCAGGGAATGAACACTTCGGTAAGCAACACCGGCACCGGCCGCTGGGAGGAACGGGGGGCGGAACGTGCCGCGGAAGCCGCCCAGATCCGCAGCCTGGCCCACCCCCTGGCCACGGCCGACGACCTCGAACCGCTGGTCCGCCTCGCCGCACCGGCCCGCTTCGTGTGCCTGGGCGAGGCATCCCACGGCACCCAGGAGTACTACCATTGGCGGGCGCTGCTCAGCCGCCGCCTGATCGAGGAGTACGGCTTCACCTGGATCGGCGTGGAGGGCGACTGGCCCGACTGCTGGCGCATCAACCGCTGGGTCCGGGGCGAGGCCGGGCAGGACATGGACGCCCGCGGCTGCTGGTAGCTTTGAGCGGTGGCCCACGTGGATGTGGGCCAACCACGAGGTGGCGGAATTCCTCACCTGGCTGCGCGCATGGAACCTGCGCCTTCCGGAGCACCAGCGGACGGGCTTCTACGGCCTGGACGTCTACTCACTGTGGGACTCGCTGCGGGAAATCTTCGCCTGGCTGGAGGCCAACGCCAGTGAGGCCCTCCCGGCGGCACTGCATGCCTGGCACTGCTTTATCCCGTTCCGCGAGGATCCGCAGCGGTATGCGCTGAGCAGCCGCCTGGTCCCGCAGTCCTGCGAAGCGGACGTGGTGGCCTTGCTCGCGGCCGTCCGGCGGCAGGCGCTGGGCCGGATGCAGGACGATCCGGCGGCTTTTGATGCCGTGCAGAACGCCATTGTGGCCACCAACGCCGAACGCTACTACCGGACCATGGTCCGCGGTGACCAGCAGTCCTGGAACATCCGTGATCACCACATGAGCGACACCATCGACCGCATCTCCCGCCACCACGGGCCCGGCTCCAAGGGGCTGGTGTGGGCCCACAACACGCATGTGGGCGATGCCCGTGCCACGGACATGGCCCACGACGGGATGGTCAACATCGGGCAGTTGGTCCGCCAGCGCCATCCCGGCGAAGTGGTGCTGGCTGGGTTCGCGTCCTTCGCCGGGTCCGTCACGGCGGCCGAATCATGGGGCTCCCCGGAATGGGTCATGAAGGTTCCGGCGGCGGTGCACGGCAGCCATGAGGACCTCCTCAACGAGGCGCTGGGGGACCCCTCCGTGCTGGTGTTCGGGGCGGACCGGACGGGCCCGTGGCTCAAGTCCTGGCGCGGACACCGGGCCATCGGGGTGGTGTACAACCCGCCCCGGGAGAGGGGCAACTACGTGCCCACCCGGATGGGGGACCGCTACGACGCCCTGTTCTGGCATCCGCGGACCGAGGCGCTGCGGCCGCTGCACCATGAATACCAGCCCGGCGAACCCGAGTTTGAGACCGAGCCCACGGGGTTCTAGCCCCCAATCAAAGGAACATGATGGACCAGAGGAGCACCATGACCGCCGGAGTTGAGGGTTCCACGCGCTGGCCTGCCATCACCAAGGATGTGGGCGCCTTCCCGGTCCAGCCCAACCTGCTGGATTACGATGCCGCCCGGCGGGACTTCAGCTGGGACCAGGCACGGCAGGCGCTGGCCGGGCTGCCCGGAGGCCGGGGCCTGAACATCGCCTACGAGGCCGTGGACCGGCACGTGGCGGAAGGGCGCGGCGGCAAGGAGGCGCTGAGGTTCGTGATGGCCGACGGCGGCACCCGCTCCCTGACCTACGGCGGCCTTGCGGACGGGTCCGGCAGGTTCGCGGCCGTGCTGCAGAGCCTGGGGGTGGGGCGCGGCGAACGGGTCTTTTCGCTCCTGGGCCGCAGCCCCGCGCTGTACACCGCCGTGCTGGGCACCTTCAAGAACGGCAGCGTCTTCTGCCCGCTCTTCTCCGCCTTCGGCCCCGAGCCGGTGCGGCAGCGGCTGCACCTCGGAACGGGCCGGCTACTGCTGACCACCAGGGCGCTGTACCGCAGGAAGGTGGCGCCGGTCCGGGACGCCCTGCCCGGCCTCCGCCACGTCCTGCTGGTGGACGCCGACGGCAGTCCCGAACCGGAAACCCTGGACCTGGCCGCACTCCTGGCCCAGGCTGATCCCATCGGGGAGATCGCTGACACCCAGCCCGAGGACATGGCCCTGCTGCACTTCACCAGCGGCACCACCGGCACGCCCAAGGGCGCCATCCATGTCCACGACGCCGTCGCCGCGCATTACGCCACCGGCCGCTTCGCGCTGGACCTGCACCCGGACGACATCTACTGGTGCACCGCCGATCCGGGCTGGGTGACCGGCACGTCCTACGGCATCATCGCCCCGCTGGTGCACGGGGTCACCGCCATCGTGGACGAGGAGGAACTGGACGCCGACCGCTGGTACCGGATCCTCGCGGAGCAGCACGTCACCGTCTGGTACACCGCGCCCACGGCGCTGCGGATGCTTATGAAGGCCGGCGCCGGCCGCGCTGCGGGCCATGACCTGTCCGCGCTGCGCTTCATCGCCAGCGTGGGGGAGCCGCTGAACCCGGAGGCCGTGGTGTGGGGCCAGGACGTCCTGGGCCTGCCCGTGCACGACAACTGGTGGCAGACCGAAACCGGGGGGATCATGATCGCCAACTACCCGGCCATGGACATTCGGCCCGGCTCCATGGGCCGGCCGCTGCCCGGCATCGAGGCGGCCCTGGTGGCGCGCGACGCCGACGGCAAACCCATCGTCAAAGACGGCCAGGCAGTCCTGGTCACCGGGCCGGACACCATGGGCGAGCTGGCGCTGCGCCCCGGGTGGCCGTCCATGTTCCGCGGCTACCTCAATGAGGAGGAGCGCTACCGGCGGTGTTTCGCCGGCGGCTGGTACCTCACCGGCGACCTGGCAAAGCGCGACGGCGACGGCTACTTCTGGTTCGTGGGCCGCGGCGACGACGTGATCAAGTCATCCGGCCACCTGATCGGCCCCTTTGAGGTGGAAAGCTGCCTCATGGAGCACCCGGCCGTGGCCGAGGCCGGCGTGATCGGCGTCCCGGACCCCGTGGCCGGTGAGGTGGTCAAGGCCTTCGTGGAACTCAAACCCGGCAACGAGCCCACGGAGGAGCTCCAGCTGGACATCATCGGCTTCGCGCGGAAACGGCTGGGCGCCGCCGTTGCCCCGAGGCTGCTGGACTTCACCACCACCCTGCCCAAGACGCGCAGCGGCAAGATCCTGCGCCGGCTCCTGAAGTCCCGCGAGCTGGGGCTGCCGGAGGGCGATACCTCAACGCTTGAGTCCCCGGCCGGGCCTGCCGTGCCGCTGAAGGACCAGCCATGACCACGCTGAGGAGCCAGGGCATCCCGGACGCGGAGCACGCAGTGCACCTGCTGCGGCAAATGCTGCGGGTGCGCAGGCTCGAGGAGAAATGCATCGAGCTCTACAGTGCCGCCAAGATCCGCGGCTTCCTGCACGTCTACATCGGCGAGGAGGCCGTGGCGGCAGGGGTGATGGAAGCCCTGGAGCCGGAGGACGCCGTGGTGGCCACCTACCGCGAACACGGGCACGCCTTGCTGCGCGGCGTCTCCGCCGGGGCCATCCTCGCCGAAATGTACGGCCACGCGGAGGGCTGCTGCCGGGGTCGGGGCGGCTCCATGCACCTCTTTGACGCCGCCACCCGCTTCTACGGCGGAAACGCCATCGTGGTAAGCGGGCTGCCACTCGCCGTCGGGCTGGCCCTCGCGGACCGGATGGCTGGGCGTCAACGGGTGACCGTCTGCTTCTTCGGCGAAGGCGCTGTGGCCGAAGGCGAGTTCCACGAAAGCATGAACCTGGCCGCGCTGTGGCAGCTGCCGGTGCTGTTCTGCTGCGAAAACAACCTCTACGCCATGGGCACCGCGCTGGGCCGCTCCGAATCCCAGACGGACATCGCGCTCAAGGCGGACGGCTACGAGATCTCGGCGTGGGCGGTGGACGGCATGGACGTGCTCGCCGTTGAGGAGGCCGCCCGGCGCGCCGTGGACGCCGTGCGGTCCGGCGGCGGCCCGCACTTCCTGGAGCTGCGCACGTACCGGTTCCGCGCCCACTCCATGTTCGATCCCGAGCTGTACCGGGAGAAATCCGAGGTGACCCGGTGGATGGAACGGGACCCCATCAGCCTGTTGCGGGCCGCCATGCAGGCGGCGGGCCAGCTGCCCGAGAAGGACTGGGCCGCGCTGCAGGCGGACGTGGACGCTGAGATCAGCACCGCCGTCGGATTTGCCGAAAACGGGACGCCGGAGCCGGTGTCCGAGCTCAGCCGGTTCGTCTACAGCGACCGGCCGGACGACGCCAGCGCAGGCGGCGGGGGTCCGGAGGAACGGGGCACGACAGCAGGGAAAGGCGGGGCTGCAGGATGAAAACCACGTACCGGGAAGCCATGCGCGCGGCCCTCCGCGATGCCATGAAGCGCGACGAGCGGGTGTTCCTCATGGGTGAGGACGTGGGCCGGTACGGCGGCAGCTTCGCCGTGAGCCTGGGCCTGCTGGAGGAATTCGGGCCTGACCGGATCCGCGACACGCCCCTCTCCGAATCCGGGTTCGTGGGCGCGGGGATCGGCGCGGCGCTGGGCGGGATGCGGCCCGTCGTCGAAATCATGACCGTCAACTTCAGCCTGCTGGCGCTGGACCAGATCATCAACAACGCCGCCACGCTCCTGCACATGTCAGGTGGCCAGTTCAACGTGCCCATCGTCATCCGGATGACCACCGGCGCCGGCCGCCAGCTGGGGGCGCAGCACTCACACAGCCTGGAAGGCTGGTACGCGCACATCCCGGGGCTGCGCATCCTGGCCCCGGCCACGCTGGCGGACGCCCGCGGGATGCTGTGGACCGCGCTGCAGGACCCGGACCCGGTGCTGATCTTCGAACACGGCTCGCTGTACAACGTCGCGGGGGAGCTCGACGACGATGCCGGCGCCGTGGACATCGACAAGGCAACGCTCCTGCGCGAAGGGGACGCCATTACGCTCATCACCTACGGCGGCACCCTGCCCCTGGTGCTGGAGGCCGCGGAGCAACTGGACGGGGAGGGCATCGACGCCGACGTCATCGACCTGCGCACCCTGCGGCCGCTGGACGCCCACACCATCATGGACAGCGTGGCCAGGACGCACCGGGCCGTGGTGGTGGACGAGGGCTGGCGCAGCGGCAGCATCTCTGCCGAGATCGCGGCCCGGATCTGTGAACAGGCCTTCTTCGACCTGGACGCCCCCGTGGAGCGGGTGTGCAGCCTGGAGGTCCCCGTCCCCTACGCCAAGCACCTGGAGCAGGCGGCGCTGCCGTCGGTGGAGCGGGTCATGGCCGCCGCACGAAGGGCCGTGGGCGCCGGTGGATGAGTTCCGGATGCCGTCCCTGGGCGCGGACATGGAGCACGGCAAGGTGGTGGAGTGGCTGGTCAAACCCGGGGACTACGTCCACAAGGGCGACCTCGTGGCGGCCGTGGACACCGACAAGACCGTCATGGACATCGAGTCGTTCCAGGAAGGCGTGGTGGCCGAGTTCCTGGTGGACATTGGCGACACCGTGGACGTGGGCACCCCCATCGCCAGGATCACCGCCACCCCGGCCGAAATCCCGCCGCCGGCGAGAATCCCGCCACCGGAACCGGAGCCGGGCACCAAGGCCCCGCCACCGGTGCGGCACCTGGCGCACACCCTGGGGGTCGACGTCGGACGCATCAGCGGGAGCGGTCCCGGCGGCGAAGTGACCCGGGCCGACGTCGAACGCGCCGCCGCTGCGTCCGGCACCTCCGCCAGGGCTGCTCCGGCCGCGGAGAGCGACGTGCCGGTGGAAAGCGCAGCCCACCGGGTGCGGTCCTCGCCGCTGGCCCGCCGGCTGGCCGCGGAGCTGGGCGTCGACCTGCAGGCCATCGCGGGCACCGGTCCCGGTGGTGCCGTGACGGAGGAAGACGTGCTTGCCGCAGTGCCTCCCCGGGAACGGGCGCCCAAGGAAGAAGCGCCCAGCAAGCGGGCACCCAGCGAACGTGCGGCGGAGGAACCGGCGGAAGCACCGCCGTCGGAAGCTCCAGTTGCCGAACCGCCGCACAAAGCCGCGGAGGAAGCGCCACGGCGCGGCAGGAAGGACACCGGCAGCAAGGCGGAAACCCTGCGGCAGGCAATCGGCTCGCTGATGTCCCGGTCCAAGAAGGAGATCCCGCACTACTACCTGTCCACCACCCTGGACCTGGCGGCGGCGATGGCGTGGATGCAGGGCGCCAACCAGCAGCGGCCGGTCTCGTCCCGGCTGGTGCCATCCGCCCTGCTGCTGAAGGCCACCGCGCTCGCGGCCAAGGAGGTACCGGACATGAACGGGTTCTTCACCAAGGGCGCCTTCCAGCCCAGCGCCGCGGTGCATCTGGGCGTGGCGGTGGCATTGCGGCACGGCGGCCTGGTGGCCCCGGCCCTGCACGACGCCGACACCCTGACGCTCGATGAGCTCATGGACCAGCTGCGCGACCTGGTGGGCCGGGCCAGGGCGGGCCGGCTGCAGCGCGCGGAGATGGCCGACCCCACCCTCACCGTGACCAATCTGGGCGATCTCGGCGTTGAAAGCGTGTACGGGGTGATCTACCCGCCACAGGTGGCCATGGTGGGCTTCGGCAAGGTTTTGGAGCAGCCCTGGGCGCACAACGGGATGCTTGGCATCCGGCACGCGGCCATCGCCACGCTGTCCGCGGACCACCGGGTGAGCGACGGGCTGCGCGGCGGGCGTTTCCTGGCCCGCATCGACGAACTGCTGCAAAAGCCCGGCGAACTGTGAAACCCGGGTCCGCAGAAAATACGAGCGAGGAGGAGCCGTGAACGAACAGGACGCGCGCCAGGCAGTGGGGGCAGCGCTGGGCAAAGTAGCGCCCGACGTCGAGCCTGGCGACCTAAACGGCGGCGCCCGCCTGCGCCAGGACCTGGAACTGGACTCGCTGGACTTCCTCCGCCTGGTGGAGGTCATCGCGGAATCCACGGGGGTGGACATCCCTGAGGCGGACTACCCGGCCGTGGCCACCGTGGACGGGCTGGTCACGTACGTGGCCGGGCACGGATGACACCGCGGCGGAAGCGGCGCTGGCTCCGCCGGCTGGGGATCGCGGCGCTGGTTGTCCTGGGGCTGGTCCTGGCCTCGGCGGTGGCCAACGCGGCCCTGGAGGCGCAGGAGAAGGCCACCACCCCGGCTTACGGAGAGCGGGTCGCGGTGACCGGGGGCTCGCTGAACGTGGTCCGGAACGGCAACGCGAACCAGGGTCAGCCGATCATCCTGCTCAGCGGACTGGGAACCGCCGCGCCCGGCCTGGACTTCGCCCCGCTGATCCGCGAACTCACCGACTTCGACGTGATCGTGGTGGAGGGGTTCGGCTATGGCTACAGCGACATGGAGGCCAGCGCCCGCACCAATGAGCACATCAGTAATGAACTCCACGAGGTCCTGTCAAAGCTCCAGGTCCGGCAGCCCTACATCCTGACCGGCCACTCCATCGCCGGGTTCTACCTGCTGGACTACGCCAACCGGTACCGCCCGGAAGTTTCAGCGGTGGTGGGCATCGACGCCACCATTCCCAAACCGGGGGACCACCCGGTGGAGGAACCGCAGGCCGGGATCAACTGGGTCAAGCTGGTGGCCGCCACCGGGCTGATCCGGGACGTGGCCGCAGTGGCCCCGGGCGTCTTCGATCCGGACGGCAACGCCTATTCGGACGAAGAGCTGAAGCGGATGCGCACCATGATGCTCTGGAACGCGGGCAATGCCGCGGTGGCCGATGAAACAGCCCGCATCGCCAACAACGCGGCAGCCCTCCGCGGAGTGGCCTATCCCGCGGACCTGCCCGTCCTGGCGTTCATCGCGGACGAAAAGGACGGCCGGGCAGCCACGAAAGCCGCCGCCGCGGAGGACCTTCTCAAGAACGTCACGAGGCACCGGGTCCTGCCGCTTGAGGGCGGCCACTACCTGCACTGGACGCAGTCCGCACGGATGGCGGCGGAGATCCGGCAGTTCGTGGCCCCGGCCGGCTGACGTGCGTTATCCCGCCGCGTGGTCGTTGCCGCGCATCCGGACCGCTACTACGGCACCGGAAGCCGCGGTGAGGACCGCGACGGCGGCAACGGCGGCGGGGATGCCGTACAGGTCGGCCAGGACACCGGAGAGGAGGGCACCCACGGCGAATCCGCCGTCGCGCCACAACCGGTACACGCCAACGGAGCGTGCCCGCCAGGCCGGGTGAGCGACGTCGCCGATGGCGGCCAGCAGGGTGGGGTAAACCAGGGCGGTGCCGAGGCCCAGCACGACGGCGGCGGCGAGCCAGGGCCCGAAGCTGTGGGCGGTGGCGGTGACGCCCAGCGCCACGGCCTGGACCAGCATGCCGGCCGTGATGAACCATTTGCGGCCCCAGCGGTCGGAGGCGGCACCGGTGACCAGCTGGGCAGCACCCCAGGCCGCGGGGTAGGCGGCGGCCAGGATGCCGATCTGGCCAAGGCTCAGCCCGGCGCCGGCGAACAGGACGGGAAAGAGGCCCCAGGCAAGGCCGTCGTTGAGGTTGTTGACCAGGCCCGCCTGGCTGGCTGCCGAGAGGGAGTGGTCCTTGAAACTGGTGAGGGTGAATACCTGGCCGGTGGTGAGGCCGGCATGTGCACTGCTGGAGGCGGCGGCGTGCTGGGTGGCCTCCGTTTTGGCGTGCTGGTGGGTTTCCCGGACGGCGAGGACCGTCAGTCCCAGGCCGAGGGCGATGTAGGCGGCTCCGAGCAGGAAAGGGGCGGGCCGGAGTCCGAAGGACGTTGCCAGGTAGCCGGTGGCCAGCGCGGTAACGGCCACGCCCAGATAGCCCGCGGCCTCGTTGAAGCCCATGGCCAGCCCCCGCTGCCTGGGGCCCACCAGGTCCATTTTCATGATGACGGCGGTGGACCAGGTGAGGCCCTGGCTGACGCCCAGCAGCACGTTGGCAGCGACGATCCAACCCCAGGACGGGCCGAAGATGAGCATGAGCGGGACCGGAACCGCGGCCAGCCATCCTGCAACGAGGACCGGTTTCCGGCCATACCGGTCTGAGAGTGTGCCGGCGAAGTAATTCATCGCGGCCTTGGACAGGCCAAAGGCCAGGATGTATGTCAGCGCGCCGGTGTACAGGTCCAGGTGGAATTCCCGGGTGGCCAGCAGGGGCAGGACGGTGCGTTCCTGGCCCAGGGTGCCGCCCACGAGTGCATTGACGGCAACCAGCAGCATGAACTGCGCCAGGTTCTGCCGCAGGCCCAGCATGGGACCGGCTGGACCGGCGGCATGGGGAAGCGTTCTGCCCGGCATTGGTGGCTCCGTTCCTGACCGTGGATAGGGGGACATAAAGATGGCCCGGGCGTGTGGGGGCACGCCCGGGCCGGTAGCCCGGGCAGGAGGGGGGTCCTGCCCGGGCGGTCTTGGGGTGGCAGGTCCGGTTAGACCGCGGGGACGCTGTTCCGCCAGGCGTTCCACGCGGCGTAGCTGCCGTCGAGTTCGACGACGTCGTACCCGGCACGGCGCAGGGCGCTGGCGGCTACGGAGTTCCGAACGCCGGACTGGCAGTAGGACACGATGGTTCCACCGATGGGCAGCTCGTCCAGGTGCCACATGACGCGGCCACCGCTGAGCTGGTACGAACCCGGGACGTGCCCGGCCTTGTGCTCGGTCTTGTTGCGGACGTCCAGGACCATGGCGGCGTCGAACCTGTCGAGTTCCTCAGGCTGGATCAGCTTGGGGGTGAAGGTGGGCAGCCCCTCGATGCCGGTCAGGTAGCCCGCCACGTTGTCGATGCCCACGCGGACCAGGTGGTCCCACATGTCCTGGGCCTGCTCCTGGTCCTTGGCCAGGAGCACCGGCGGGTTCTTGTCCGTTTCCGGGTTGACCACCCAGGCGCCGTAGCTGGCCACGGACTTGCCCGCCGGAACGTTCAGGGACCGGACCACGGTGCCCTGGTGGACTTCGCCGTTGGAGCGGGTGTCGATGAACGTCAGGGTGTCCTCCGCCAGGCCCTGGGCCACGACGGCGGTGTCCAGCTCCTGCAGCGGGGCACGCTCGCCCATGACGGCCGGGCCTTCACGGTTCTCGCGCTTCATGCGGCCGAAGTAGGCGTGGGCGTCGGGCTGGCCATCGAGGAGTTCGTCGATGAAGCCCTGCTCGTCGTTGGCGGCCAGGTAAGGGCCCCACCAGGCGTAGAGGCGTTCGTAGCCCACCGTGGAGGACGGGATGGCACCCAGGGCCTTGCCGCAGGCGCTGCCGGCGCCGTGGGCTGGGTGGACCTGGACGTAGTCGGGCAGGGTGAGGAACTTGTCGCGGAGGCTGGCGAAGAGCTGCTTGGCGCCCTCGAAACGGGTGTCCACGCCGCCGGCTGCCTCGTCCAGCAGGTCCGACCGGCCCAGGTCGCCGGAGAACACGAAGTCACCGGAGAGCAGGTAGCCGGGCTTGTCGCTGAACGCGCCGTCGGTGACCAGGAAGGACAGGTGCTCCGGGGTGTGCCCGGGAGTGTGGACTGCCTTGATGTTGATGTTGCCCAGGGTGATGGTGTCGCCGTCGTAGAGCCGCTCGCCCTCGAACTGGTACTGCCAGTCCGGTCCGCCCTCGCCGGAAACGTAGATCTTGGCGCCGGTGGCGGCGGCAAGTTCGCGGGTGCCGGAGAGGTAGTCGGCATGGATGTGGGTCTCGGTGACGGCCACGATCTTCATGCCGTTCCTGGCGGCGAGCTCCTGGTACACGGCGATGTCGCGGCGGCCGTCCACCACGATCGCTTCGCCCTTGGCCTGGCAGCCGATGACGTAGCTGGCTTGTGCGAGGTCTTCGTCGTAAATGCGCTCGATAAGCATCTGGTGCTCTCCTTCATTGAAAGGGGATTGGGAAGTTTTTCTGAGTCCAGTATAGATACCCCCGGGGGTATCCCGCAAGTGCACTGCGGCCTATGCGTTTCTCTGCGGAATAGCCTTTGCAGCAGGTGGAGGAGGCCTGTTGCTGCGCGGTTTGTGGCTGGTGTGGGGTCAGGCGTGCTGGTGTCCGGCCTCGGCGCGGAGCTTGTCCATGTCCAGGTTCTTCACGGCCTGGATGACTTCCTCCAGTCCCGTGGCGTTGAGGGCGCCAGGCTGGGAGAAGACCAGGGTCTTGTCCTTGAACGCCATCAGGGTGGGGATGGAGGTGATGTTTGCGGCCGCGGCGAGTGCCTGTTCGGCTTCGGTGTCCACCTTGGCGAACGTGATGTCCGGGTGGCGTTCGGCGGCGGCGCCGTAGGTGGGGGCGAACATGCGGCAGGGACCGCACCAGGCTGCCCAGAAGTCAACGAAGACGATGCCGTTGTCCTCCAGGGTCTGGGCGAAGGATTGCTGGGTGATGTCGATGGTTGCCATGATCTGTCGTGTCCTTTCGGGCGAAGTTTGTGGTTGTTCCGTGCCGCGGGGGCAGGACCTAGGTGGTGGGGAGTCCGGCGCGGGTCCAGGCGGTCATGCCGCCGGCCATGGTGTCCGCTTTGTAGCCAACGCCGTTGAGGGCATCGGCGACGGCGGCGCTGCGGTTGCCGCTGCGGCATACGGCGATGACGGGCACGGCCGGGTCAAGCTCGCCCAGGCGGGCCTGCAGCTGGCCCATGGGGATGTGCAGGGCGCCGGGGATCATGCCCTCGGCGACTTCGAAGTCCTCGCGGACGTCGAGGATCCGGGCGGTGGAGCGGCGCTGTTCGGCTTCGGTGATGGTGATTTCAGCCATGGTGGTTCTCCTTCGAAGTGGTTTGTGGCTGGAGCTGGTGGTGGTGTTGCTAGCGGACGGGTTCGCCGGCCTGGCGCCAGGCGGCCATGCCGCCCCGCACCGAATAGGCGTCGTACCCCTTGGCGGCGAGGAGCCGGGCTGCGGAGGCGGAGCGGACGCCGGAGGCGCAGACGGAGATCACCGGACGGGTCTTCTGGATGCCTGCAGTGCTGGCCTGCAGCCGGTCCAGGGGAACGTGCTTGGCCTGCGCCGCCCGGCCGGTCCGCCATTCCTGGGCCGACCTGACGTCGATGAGTATGGCCCCGGAACCCAGGAGTTCCTTTGCCTGGGCCACGGAAATCGTTTTGTAGGGCTTGCTGAAAGCCTTCTTGAGGGAATCGATCAGTCCCATGGTGTTCTCCTCTATGGATGGGTCAGGCGGTGACCGTGCCGGCGGTGACCCACGCCGCGACGGCGAAGATGAGTACCGCGAACGAGATGCGGATGTGTTTGTCGTGCAGGCGCCGGGCAAACCGGGCGGCAACCACCGATCCCACGATCGCCGGGATGGCGAACGCCAGGGTGGTGGCCCAGTCGATGGTGTAGCCGGCGGCGTGGGCGCTGGACCCGGCAGCCGAGTTGACCACGATGATGGCCAGGGACGTCCCCACGGCCTGCTTCATGCGCAGGCCCAGGAAGACGGTCAGCGCGGGGGTGATGAGGAAGCCGCCGCCCACGCCCAGCAGGCCAGTGAGGAACCCGACCAGCAGGCCCACTCCCACGGCCTTGGGGGCGCAGGACCGGAATGCCCGGTTCGGCCCGGTGCTGCAGGACCCCTCGCTTTCACGGGGCTTGCTGAGCATCCGGATGCCCGCGGCCACCATAATCACGGCGAAGGCCAGCATCAGGATGTTCGGGTCCAACAGTTTGCCCACGGCCGCACCGGCCCAGGCTGCCGGGATGCCGGCACCCCCCACCAGGGCGATCACGGGCCAGTTCAGGCCTTCCCGCAACCTGGGGAGCAGCGCTGCCAGCGAGGAGATTCCCACCACCAGCAGTGAGGTGGGAATGGCCTGGGCGGGGCTCATGCCCACGCCGTACACCAGGGCGGGAACAGTGATGATGGACCCGCCGCCGCCCACTACGCCCAGTACGACGCCGACGACGAGCCCCAGACCCAGGGCCGGGATCATGCTGCCGCGCCCTCTTCAGCCGGCTGCACGGGGAGCTGCAGGATGGCACTTTCGCGGGTGGGTTCCTTGGCGGCCTTGTTCCACGGCATGGCAGACAGGGCCTTGCCCATGGCGCAGGTGTTGGTCGCGGCCGAGAACGTCAGCCCGGTGCCGATGGCGCCGGCCAGCATGCGGACCTTGGGGGAGACGAACTTGCCCCCGGCCAGGCCCAGCATCACCAGGGAGCCTGCGGCCAGGCGGACCTGGCGTTCCAGGTCCCAGCGGTCCTTGCCCTTGACCACGTCGCCGCCGGCGGCCGCGAAGCCGGGAACCCCGCCGGTGAGCACGTAGGCGGTGTTGAGGCCAACAGCGGCCATGCGCTGGCGGGCCTGTTCGGCGCGGACGCCGGACTGGCAGACCAGGACAACGCGGGAGCCCAGGCGGGCAGCGAGCTCATCGGTGTGCTCGGAGAGCAGCGGAAGCGGCACGTTGTAGGAGCCGCGGATGTGCATGGTTTCGAATCCAGCGGCGGAGCGAACGTCGATCACCACAAGATCCTGGTGCTCTTTGATCCAGGACTGGAGGGCCTCAGGGGCGAGTGCAGTAACGGCTGTTGCTTTGGAAGGGGATGTCATGGGTGGCCTCTCGGAAGGGGTCGGGTGGATACCCCACCGAGTATTACAGATACCCCCGGGGGTAGTCAAAACACCCATGGGGGTATATAGTTGACGGCAAGCACCCCATCGATGGAGACCCCTTTATGGAACTGAACCCAACCGAACTCACGCCTGTGATCAACCGCCTCAAGCGCGCACAGGGCCAGCTCGCCGCTGTGACCCGCATGCTTGAGGAGGGCCGGGACTGCAAGGACGTCGTCACCCAGCTGGCCGCCGTGTCCAAGGCCCTTGACCGGGCGGGCTTCGCCATCATCGCTACCGGGCTTGAGCAGTGCATCGTCCAGAAGGACGAAACCATGGACCGGAAGGACCTGGAGAAGCTTTTCCTCTCCCTCGCCTGACCGGCGGCACGCTGCGCGCCCTGAGCCCCAGCACCCTCTAGACCCGCACCGCCCGGCAACTTCAAGGAGCATCATGACCTACACCCTGGCCACCACTGTTTCCCTTCCCTGGGCGGAGGCGCTGGAGCGCACCCGCGAAGCCCTCGCCGCGCAGGGGTTCGGGATCCTGACCGAAATCAACGTCCGGTCCACCTTCGAAGCCAAGCTCGGCGCCGAGGCCGCGGACGCCGTCGGGGATTACGTCATCCTCGGTGCCTGCAACCCCGCCCTCGCCAGCCGCGCCCTGGCTGCCGAACCCGAGATGGGTGCCTTGCTGCCCTGCAACGTGGTGGTGCGCCGGAACAGCGCCGCGGACTCCACCACCGTGGAAGCCATCGATCCGCAGACCATGGTGCAGCTCAGCAGCGCCCCTTCCGTCAAGGAAGTGGCGGACGACGCCGGCACTCGCCTGCGCAAGGCCCTCGCCAGCCTGGGCCAAACGGAAGGGTAGTCCCCGCAGCTCCCGTGTGGTCTACTGCTGACTAGCCTAGCCGTGCCTGCAGCCGCGGCGGGCCTGACCGGCGGCTGGAGCGAGAAGGGGAGATCATGGCAGAACCACTGCTCATCGTCTTTGACGTCAACGAAACACTCTCGGACATGGCGCCGCTCGGCGAAGTGTTTGCGCAGACCGGGGCGCCCCGCGGGCTGGCAAAACTTTGGTTCGCCACGCTCCTGCGGGACGGCTTCGCCCTTACCGCCAGCGGTGACAACGAGGCCTTCGCCGCCATCGGCAAGGACGCCCTCCGCGCCCTGCTGGAAGCCGAAGGGGTCTCCGGGAACCTGGATACCGCCGTCGAACGCGTCATGGCAGCCATGCAGAACCTCTCCCTTCACCCGGATGTCCCTGCCGGGGTCCGCGCCCTGGCAGCTGCCGGGCACCGGCTGACCACCCTGACCAACGGCGCGGCCGCCAATACGGACAGGCTGCTGGTTGCCGGCGGCATCCGGGACAAATTCGAGCTGCTCCTCTCGGTGGAGGATGCCCCCGCCTGGAAACCGGCCAAGGCCGCGTACCTGTATGCGGGCGCCTCGGCCGGAGTGGATCCGTCAGGCATGCTGCTGGTCGCCGTGCACCCCTGGGACATCCACGGGGCAGCCAGGGCCGGGCTGCAGACCGCCTGGATCAACCGGACCGGCGCCCGCTACCCCTCGTATTTCCGTGCCCCCGACATCACCGTCGCGGCACTGACCGAGCTGCCCCCGGCCCTCGCCGCCTAGGCTGGTGGCCGGGGCCGCAGCCGTGGTGGCGGACGCCGCGGGAATACCTGTAGTCTCTGTTCACGGTGATGGATCCCGCCGGAAGGCCTGCGCAGGTGCGCGGTCTTCGAACCGCCACATGGCTGATGGTTCCTGCCTTTGACACGAAGGCAGGTGACCCGTGCCCGCACCCGGTTCAGTCTTCCTGCCCCGCCGAACAGGAGAACACATGACTGAGCCGGACAAACCAGCCCCCTCCACTAACGGCGTTCCCTATGCACCCCGGAAAATCAGCGGACCGGTGCTCATGGGGGTGGTGCCGGGCCAGCCGCTGGCCGTGGCCCACCGCGCCGCCGAGCTGGCCTACAGCCTGGGCGTGAAGCTGGTCTGCGCCTACGTGGACGTCACCACCTACCTGGCGGAAGAGCCCGACGGCAGGGTGGAAGCCCGCCCCATCGACCCCGACGGGATTGATGACGACATCGAAGGCATCAGCGCCTCCATCGCCGGCCACCTCCGCGAAGCCCTCGACGGGACCGGGATCGACTGGTCCTTCGTGACGCTGGCCGGGGACCCTGCCAGGGCGCTGGGACGGCTGGCGGAAACCACTGACGCGTCCGTCATTGTGGTGGGCACCCGGGAACGCGGACTCGGGGCGCGGCTGGAGGAACTGCTCGTGGGATCCGTGGCAGTCCATCTCACCCACCGCCAGCACCGGCCCGTCCTGGTGGTCCCGCTGGCCCCGCACCCCAGGCACCAGCCGAAAGCGGACCACTGATGGAGCAGCCCGTCCCCGGGGCCACAGCAGCCGCTGGCGCAGACCAAGGCACACTGGGCGAGGCACGCATCCGCCGGCCGGTCCACCTGCATCCCGGATTCGTCTTGGTGGTCATCGTTGGCGGCACCTTCGGCGCCCTGGCCCGTTACGGGCTGGGCAGCATCCTGCCCGTGCCGGGCGGCTGGCCGGTACCCACCCTGGTCATCAACCTCGCGGGAGCGTTCCTGCTGGGCGCCCTGCTTGAGGCCCTGGTCCGCCGGGGCCCTGACGCGGGACGGCTGCGGCTGGTCCGGCTGCTGGTGGGCACCGGGTTCCTGGGCGCCTTCACTACCTACAGCACCCTGGCCGTGGAAGCCACCACCCTGTTCAGTGCCGGCCGCAGCGCCGACGCCTTCATTTACGTGGCAACCTCCGTGCTGGTTGGAGCCGTTACCACCGTGGCCGGCATCCGGATGGCAGCAGCCCAGCATGCCCGGACCAGCTCCCGGCCGGACGCAGCCGGCTCCCCGAAGGAGGGAAACCGGTGAGCCCGCTGACCATCATCCTGCTGGGACTCGCCGGCGGGCTGGGAGCCGCCGCCCGCTTCGTGGTTGACGGCCTGGTGCGCGCCAAGATCAGGACCGCCCTGCCGGTAGGGACCATTGGCATCAACGTCACAGGATCGTTCCTGCTGGGCCTGGTGGCGGGTGCCGTGATCGTGCATGCGGCGCCGCCCGAGCTGCAGGCCATTGCCGGCACCGGATTCCTGGGCGGCTACACCACCTTCAGCACCGCGAGCTTCGAAACCGTCCGCCTGGTCCAGTCCGGCCGCACTGGCCTGGCCCTCCTCAATGCCGTGGGCACCGCAGCGGCCGCCGTGGCCGCTGCTGCCGGAGGCTTCGCCGTTGCGGGGCTGCTGTAACGGGACGGGCTGCTGTGACGCGACCGGGCGGCAGCGTACCCACACCAACTAGGCAACCGCGACCGGCACACCCTGGAGTCCGGCGCGGTGCAGGTGTTCCAGTTGGACCACGTCGCGGGTAAAGGACAACGCGAGCAGGGCCAGGGCGAGTGCCGGTACCAACGCCGCGGCAACCGCAGGGACCCCGGGGAGGAGCGCGAACAGCAGCGCGAACGGCTGGAACGCGCCAATGGCTTTGCGGGAAACGCTGGGCGGCAGCGCCACCCGAAGGTGCGGCCGGACGAGCCCCGCGGCAACGAACGCGTAGTACATGGCCCCGATGCCCAGCGTCCAGACGCCCGCCACGGGAGCGGCAGCGACGGACAGCACCAGCACCAGGGCGGCGTCGGTGGCGGAATCGAACCGCGCCCCGGCCGGCGAGGAGGTTCCGGTGCGCCGGGCCACCACACCGTCCAGCCCGTCCAGGAGGAACGCGGCGCCGCCCAGGATGGGGAGGAGCAGGTCCGTGCGGCGGCCCGTGAACAATTGCGGAACGGCCAGCACCGCGCACAGGGCCACGAGGATGGCGCGCAGCAGGGTGACCCGGTCTGCCGGCGTTGAGAACCGGGGGATCCGGCGCAGGACAGAACCGGCGGCGGCCACGGCCACCAGGGCGCCCGCGCACAGCCCGGCCAGCTGGAGGACCGGCATGGACGGGGACAGGGACGTCAGCCAGAGGGCCGACAGCACATAGATGGAAACGGCGCCGAACGCGTCCGGCACTGCCCGTTCAGCCGCGCCCATGTGCCACCTCCCCTTGCATGCTAACAACGGCGGGGGTGATGGTCACGGGCGGCGGCGCCGGGCCCGAAGCCTGGCGCCGTCGTCGGACGTTCTCCTGCGGCCGCCACGGAGCAGACCGGCGAAGGCCAGCACCGCGCCGGCTCCCTCGGCAACTGCGCTGAGGGTCTTCGAGAAGAACCAAACGGGGTCGTACATGGCCGGGATGGGTCCGATGGCCGGGATGTCCACGTACCTGTAAAGCACGACGGCGGCGAACGCGCTGAGGGCAACCACCAGGGCCACGGCATAGGAAGCCCTGCTGCCGCGGACCAGGACATAGACGCCGGCCACCAGCGCCGCGGCGGCTTCGAGCAGGAACAGGGTGCCCTGGCTGACAGTGCCGGGCTGCGCGTTCTGGTAGCCCGGGGCCAGGAAGAGGTGGACGCCGGCATCAATGAACAGCGCCAGGGCGGTCAGTAATCGTAGAGCCACGCTTATGTATACGCCGGAAGTTCCCTTCCGGTTCATACGGCCCTGTTTTCCATGTGGGTTTCGGGGGGAATATTTAGGGGCATCCGCAGTCTTGCGCCTGTAGCGGGCGGCTGAGCCTGCGGCCCTACGAGTAAGGAGAACTGCCATGACCCTTCCCAAGGAACTCACGCCTGGTACCTGGACCCTGGACATGTCCCACAGCGAGATCGGCTTCAGCGTCCGCCACGCCGGGATCAGCAAGGTCCGGGGCCGTTTCACCGAAGCCCAGGCCGAGGCACGCGTGGGCCAGTCCCTGGCGGACTCGTCGGTGCACGCCACGGTATCCACCGCCAGCTTCAACTCCGGCGACGCCAACCGCGACGCCCACGTGCGCGGCGAGGACTTCTTCGACGTCGAGAAGTACCCCGAGATGACCTTCCGCGGCACCTCCATCGAAGGGGACGGCGAGGAGTACACCCTGACCGGGGACCTCACCATCAAGGGCGTCACCCGGCCCATCGAGCTGGAAGTTGAGTTCACCGGCGTTGCCGTTGACCCGTTCGGCGCCACGCGGGCGGGCTTCTCCGCCGAGACAGAGATCAGCCGCAAGGAATTCGGGCTCACCTGGAATGCGGCGCTGGAGGCCGGCGGCCTGCTGGTCAGCGACAAGGTGAAGATCAGCCTGGAAGCGGCCCTGGTCAAGCAGGGCTGACGCAGCAGTTCCGCGGCGCCCGTCTGTTAGGGCGCCGCGGGCCGTACCTTCACGTTGCCCAGCGAACGGATCAGTGCCACCGCGGTGATGGACCCGGCGGCCATGATTGAGGCGAGCACCACCACCTGGAACCGGCCCGCCTCCAGGGGTGAGGCGCCGCCGAAGATGGCGCCCACGAACGCTCCCGGCAGCGTGACCAGGCCGGTGGTCTTGGTCTGGTCCGTGGACGGGATCAACGCTGAATGCACCGCCTGCCGGGCTTGGAAGAGGGTGGCCTGCCGGGGCGTGGCGCCCAGCGCCAGCCAGCCCTCCACCTGGTCCCACTGCTCCACCACCGCCTCGAAGAAGCGGCGGTAAGCCAGGGTGGCAATGGTCATGGAGTTGCCGATCACGATTCCGCCCACCGCCAGCGCGTACCGGGGGGAGAACTCGATGGCGCCCGTTCCGAACACGACCCCCAGCGTCACCAGGATCCCGGCGGCCATGGTTGCCGCCACCACGGCAAAGCGCCGCCAGGACCAGGTGAGCCGCCGCGCCGCCGTCACGGACGCCACTGTGAACATGACCAACAGGGCGGCGCCCACCCACAGGGGATTGGTGATGATGCCGCCCAGCACCAGGCTGATGACCGCCAGCTGGGCCGCGCCGCGGAGGATGGCCAGGGCGGGGGAGAGGTACGACGGCGTCCGCGCGCCCCACAGGATGCCCACCGTGAGTGCCGCCAGGATGGCAACGGCCACCAGGGTGGGCAGCAGCGCGGCAAGGGTTGGCATGCCGCCAGCTTACTGACCGCACTGCGTCGTAGATCACGCGTCAAGGAATCATTAAGAAATGCCTTTTCGGCGCTCCCGCCCTTTTGGCCGGTGCTAGCTTCGCAAGGGTCGCGATGCAAAGGGCAGCGCGGAAAGGCAGACATGACCACGTTGAGCAGGCCCCCGGCGGATCCGTCCGCGCCCCACGCCCACGGCAGGAAGGCGCTCCAGGACTGGCTGCTGTTTGGGCTGCAGGACAGCAAGGGCGCCCACCCGGGTCCCGGCGGCGTGCCGACGCAGCACGAGAAGAAGCATTCGTGGTGGCAGGTCATGTGCCTGACGGGCGTGGACTACTTCTCCACCCTGGGCTACCAGCCGGCCATCGCCGCGCTGGCCGCAGGGGTCATCTCCCCGCTGGCCACCCTGGTGCTGGTGGCGGTGACCCTGCTCGGCGCCCTGCCGGTGTACCGCAGGGTCGCCGGGGAAAGCCCCCGCGGTGAAGGCTCCATCGCCATGCTCGAGCGGCTGCTGCCCCGGTGGGGCGGCAAGCTCCTGGTGCTGGTCCTCCTGGGGTTCGCCGCCACCGACTTCATGATCACCATGACCCTCTCGGCCGCCGACGCCACCGCGCACCTGCTGGGCAATCCCGTGGCGCCGGGCTGGCTCCAGACCCAGAACGTCCCCGTGACGCTCTTCCTGCTGGCCCTGCTGGCAGCGGTGTTCCTGCGGGGATTCAAGGAAGCCATCGGCGTCGCGGTGGTCCTGGTGGTTCTCTACCTGGGCTTGAACGCCGTGGTGGTGGTCGCCACCCTGGCGCAGGTGCTCACGCACCCCGCGGCCACGGGGGACTGGTGGACCAACCTGTGGGTGTCGCACGGAAACCCGGTCATGGCCGTGGCCATCGCGCTGCTGGTGTTTCCCAAGCTGGCCCTGGGCCTCTCCGGCTTCGAAACCGGCGTGGCCGTGATGCCGCAGGTGCGGGGCGCTGAGGACGACACGGAGGAGAACCCCGCAGGCCGCATCCGGGGCGCCCGGCGCATGCTCACCACCGCCGCTGTGATCATGAGCGTTTTCCTGCTGACCACCAGCTTCATCACCGTGGTCCTGATCCCGGAACAGGAATTCCAGCCCGGCGGCCAGGCCAACGGCCGTGCCCTGGCCTTCCTGGCGCACGAATACCTGGGTGTGGGCTTCGGCAGCGTGTATGACATCAGCACCATCGGCATCCTCTGGTTCGCCGGCGCCTCGGCCATGGCAGGGCTGCTGAACCTGGTGCCGCGGTACCTCCCGCGCTACGGCATGGCTCCGGCCTGGGCCAAGGCTGTGCGGCCCCTGGTCCTCGTCTTCACCCTGATCGGCTTCCTGATCACCTTCATCTTCAACGCCGACGTCGACGCCCAGGGCGGCGCGTACGCCACCGGCGTCCTGGTGCTGATGACTTCCGCCGCGGTGGCCGTCACGCTCTCGGCGCGCCGGCGGAGGCAGCGGAACCTCACGGTGGGCTTTGGTGTCATTTCGGTCGTGTTCGCGTACACCACGGTGGCCAACATCTTCGAACGGCCCGAGGGCATCCGGATCGCCGCCATCTTCATCCTCGGCATCATCGTCATCTCGCTGCTGTCCCGGGTCCGCCGTTCCTTCGAGCTGCATGCGACCCGGGTTCATCTGGACCAGCAGGCCCTGGAGTTCATGTCCAGCGCCCTGGACGGGCCCATCGCCATCATCGCCCACGAGCCGCTGCGGATGTCCGCGGAGGCCTACCGGGACAAACTCGAGTCAGCCATCGAGGTCAGCCACCTCCCGCTGGCAGGTGACGCCCTGTTCCTGGAGGTCGTCGTGGACGACTCCTCGGATTTCGAGACCGAGCTGCACGTCCGCGGCGTGAACCGGCACGGGTACCACATCCTGGAAGTCCACGGCCCGGTGGTGCCCAACACCATCGCCTCCGTGCTGCTGCACATCAGGGACGTCACTGGCCTGATGCCGCACATCTACTTCCGCTGGACCGAGGGGAACCCCATCACCAACCTGGTCCGGTTCCTGTTCCTGGGCGAGGGCGAGATCGCGCCGGTGACCCGTGAGGTGCTGCGCGAGGCGGTTCCGGACGTCACCCAGCGGCCCTGGGTCCACGTGGGCTGATGGGCTCCACCGCGGCCGCAACCCGGGCGGCGTCAGCCAGGCTGGAAGGGGCGTTCGCGCTGAAGGCTGCCTCGGCGTCGTCCTCCCAGACGCCTGCCGCGAGCACCACAACGTGCACCATGTCGCCGTAGGAATCGTTGCAGGCAAGGATGTCGCCGGGAACCCGGTGCGGATGCGGGCCGGCTGAGGGCCAGGGCTGGAAGATGACCCACCACGGGTCCCCGTCCTGGTCCGGGAAAATGTAGCCAGCCACAGGATGAAGGGCGCGGCCGTTCAGCCCGCGTCCGCCGTAGCCCTCCACGGCGTCGGCGGATGCGGCGAACTTGACCCTGCCGCGGTCCGCGGGCTCCTCATCCCACCGCATCTGCCCTCCCTGGCTTCATGCCTGCCTATGCCTCCATCAAAGGGCCGCACGGGTGGAATCGGGGCGGGCGGGCTGTTTTATTGACGAATTTTTTACGCCGCCGCCTGCCTTGGCGGTGGCCCGCGGGCGCCACACCATAATGGGATCCATGGACAGCCCCGTAACCATCCGCCCCATGTGCCCCGATGACTGGGACGCCGTCCACGCAATTTACGCCGCCGGCATCGCCACGGGGGAGGCGACGTTCGAGAGCGAGCCGCCCACCTGGGAAGCGTTCGACGCCGTGCGGTTGCCTGAGCACCGGATCGTCGCCGGGGATGCGGGGCGGGTCCTGGGCTGGGCCGCCGTGTCCCGGGTTTCCTCCCGTGAGGTGTACCGGGGCCTGGTGGAGCACTCCATTTATGTTGACCCTCTGGCCCAGGGCCGGGGCGTGGGCCGGCTCCTCCTCGCGGCCCTGATCGAATCCACGGAGGCGGCGGGCATCTGGACCATCCAGTCCAGCATCTTTCCCGAGAACGCCGCCAGCCTGGCGCTGCACCAAAAGCTGGGCTTCCGGGTGGTGGGGACCCGGGAGCGGATTGCGCAGATCAGCCATGGCCCCAAGGCCGGGCACTGGCAGGACACACTGCTGCTGGAGCGCCGCAGCGGCGTGGTGGGGATGGAATAGCTCCTACCGCGAGGGCAGGGTCAGGATCTCTGCGCCGCGTCCGCCCAGGTCCAGCACGCGCTAGCCGACTCACCTGCTGCATCGGAGGGGTGATCGACGCATGCGGAATTGCAGGCAACGCAGTTCACTGTCACCCCAGCAACGCCTCGAGATCCGGAAGCCGGCAGAACAAGTCGGGGAGGCCGCGCACCCCGTCGCGCACGGACTCATGCGACAGCGCGAGGTCTGGCCCGGTGCTTGCCTCAACACCGGCGAGGCACCGGAGGATGTTCCACCTCGTGTGCCCCAGCCAGCCGCCGATTATGAACGCAAACCAGCTTGGACCCGGCGGCGGCAGCGTTCCGCCCCCTGCCACATAGCCGTCGAGAACCGAGCGGAAAATGGCGGGCCTGATGTCATCGACGCCGGGCCCCTTCGCAAGGCTCAGCGCGGTCGATCCGAGCTCGCCGGACAGGTCGAGCATCCCCGAGAGTTCCCAGTCGAGCACCACCGCCCGGCCTTCTCGAGCGAGCAGGTTCCACGGTTGGATGTCTCTGTGCGTCAGAACGACTGGGCCTGGCCGATTGCAGGTGTCAACGAAGCGGGCAATCGCGAGGAACGTTTCGACCTGGGAGGCGAGCTCTGCAGCCCACGGTTGTCCGGTCGCCGCCGCCTGGACGGCGAGCTCAGCCCAGTCCCTTGACGCCTGCTCCTCGATCAACGCGTCGCTCCACGCGACGTCGAGCGAATGGATACGCGCGAGAATCTCACCGATCTCAAACGCGTAGCTCGCCGACACCGGCGCTTCGGCCTTCCCGCCATCGACCCATCGGTGAACGAGTGTGTTGTGGTCGGCCGAAATCGGCTCTGGCATCGGAACGCCGGCAGCGAAGGCGGCCCGCTCAAACCGGAGCACGTCCTTGATGCGATAGGGCCAGCGGCGATCGACCAGGTTCAACTCCTTCACCGCGAACGACCCATCGTCAGTGTCGAGCCGGTACATCCGGTTGGCGAACCCGCCATGGACGCGAATCATCGGCCCGACGGGCACGCCGAGATGCGAAAGGTTCACCTCCCCATTTTAGGAGGCGGCGGTTGGTCGATGCCCGAGGTGAACGTGGTGGGGACGGAACAGCTCCTACCGCGAGGGCAGGGTCAGGATCTCGGCGCCGTCCTCGGTGATGGCGATGGTGTGCTCGGTGTGCGCCGTTCGGCAGCCGGTGGCGCTCCTGAGGGTCCACCCGTCGTCGTCCGTTACCAGCTCCGCCGTGTCCGCCATGATCCACGGCTCCAGTGCCAGCAGCAGCCCGGGCCGCAGCTTGAATCCGCGGCCGGGCCGCCCCGTATTGGGGACGTGCGGATCCTGGTGCATGGTGGATCCGATCCCATGGCCGCCGAACTGCGTGTTGACCGGATATCCCGCATCGCTGAGGACCCGGCCGATGGCGTAGGAGATGTCGCCGATCTTCGCGGTAAGCCCGGCGGCGGCTATTCCGGCGGCCAGCGCCCGCTCGGTGGCCTCGATCATGGCCACGCTCTCCGCCGGGCGTGATTCGCCCACAATGAAGCTGATGGCGGCGTCGGCGGCCATCCCGTTCTTGACGACGGCGAGGTCCAGGGTCAGCAGGTCGCCGTCGGCCAGGTCGTAGTTGTGGGGGAGTCCGTGCAGCACGGCATCGTTGACGCCCGTGCAGATGTAGTGCCCGAACGGGCCCCGGCCAAACGACGGGGCGTAGTCCACGTAGCAGGATTCGGCCCCGGCCTCGGTGATCATCTCCTTGGTCCACTGGTCGATGTCCAGGAGGTTGGTGCCCACCGTGGCGCGGCTCTTCATGGCCTGCAGGATGTCCGCCACCAGGGCGCCGGTCTCCCGGGCGCGGGCCACTTCAGCGGGGTTCAGGATCTCGATCATGGTGGCGCCCTTCATCTCCGGCCGGTAAATCTACGGGCCATCCTATTTGTCCTTTCTCCGCGCGCCGCAAGGGAAGAGCGTAATCAGCGGGAAAATATGGGGATTGCCAAAGACATAGATGAATGTAAATATTTATGTGTGTCTATGTCCCTGAAGCTGACCCCTGTGGAAGCCGCGGCGTGCTGCTCGCCGCTTGCGCGCGAGCCGTTGACCGAGCCGGAAGCGGAAGGAGTCGTCCCACTGCTGAAGGCGCTGGCCGATCCTGTCCGGCTGCGGCTGATGTCCCTGGTTGCCTCCCATGAGGGCGGCGAGGCCTGCGTCTGCGACCTGAACGATGCCTTCGAGCTGTCCCAGCCCACCATCAGCCACCACCTGAAGATCCTGCACGAGGCAGGGCTGCTGGACCGGGAGAAGCGCGGCGTGTGGGTCTACTACCGGGCCCGGACCGAGGCGCTGCAGAACCTGGCGGCCCTGATCGGCGGGCAGGCAGCGTGAGTGTGCTGGGCCGCAAAGCTGCTGCGGAGTTCGTGGGCACCGCGTTCCTGGTCATGGCGGTGGTGGGCTCGGGCGTCATGGCCTCGCGGCTTTCACCGGACGACGCCGGGCTGCAGCTTCTGCAGAACAGCCTCGCCACGGGTGCCGCGCTGGTGGCCCTGATCGTGGCACTCCAGCCGGTCTCGGCGTCGTTCAACCCCGTGGTGACCCTGGTGGAACGGGCCCTGGGCCTGATCGATACAGGGACCACCGCGGCGTTAGTGGCCGCCCAGGTTCTGGGCGGCCTGGCCGGCACCGTGGCGGCGAACCTGATGTTCGGGCTGGACGCGGTCACGCTTTCAACTCACGTCCGCACCGGTCCCGCGCTCTGGCTGGGCGAGGTCATCGCCACCGTAGGGCTGCTGGTGGTCACCTTCGGCACCGTCCGCTCCGGCCGGGCAGACCGGGTCGCCTTCGCCGTCGGCGGCTACATCACCGCAGCGTACTGGTTCACCAGCTCCACCAGCTTCGCCAACCCCGCCGTGACCATCGCCCGGACGGTCACAGACACCTTCGCCGGCATCGCGCCGTCGTCGGCCCCTGCCTTCATCCTCGCCCAACTGTTGGGCGGCGCCGCCGGGTACGTCCTGGTCCGGTTCCTTTACCCACCCCTCGCAACTCTCGCCGTCGCCACGGCTGACCGAAAGGTGCTCTCATGAGCCAGAAGCCCTCCGTCCTGTTCGTCTGCGTCCACAACGCGGGCCGGTCCCAAATGGCGGCCGCCTTCCTCACCACGCTGTCCAAGGGCGCCATCGAGGTCCGCTCCGCCGGATCGCAGCCGGCCGAGAAGGTCAACCCGGCCGCCGTCGAGGCCATGGCCGAGGTGGGCATCGACATGTCTGCCGAGATCCCCAAGGTCCTCACCACTGAGGCCGTGAAGGATTCCGACGTGGTGATCACCATGGGCTGCGGCGACGAGTGCCCCTACTTCCCGGGCAAGCGCTACGAGGACTGGGTCCTGGAGGACCCCGCCGGCAAGGGCGTCGACTCCGTGCGGCCCATCCGCGACGAGATCAAGGGCCGCGTCGAAGCCCTGATCGCCTCCCTTATCCCCGCTTCGGCCTGAAAGGTTGACGCCATGACATCCAAGGAATCCCTGCCCGTAGCCGTAATCGGCGCCGGACCCGTAGGCCTGGCCGCCGCCGCGAACCTGCTGGAACGCGGGCTGGAACCGCTCGTCTTCGAGGCCGGTCCCGCCGTCGGGGCCACCATCCGGCAATGGGGGCACGTCCGCGTGTTCTCCACCTGGAAGTACAACCTGGACCCCGCCTCGGTGCGCCTGCTGGAGCGCCACGGCTGGGAAGCTCCACGGCCCACCGCGCTGCCGTACGGGGCGCAGATCGTCTCCGAATACCTTGAGCCGCTGGCCGCGACGCCGGAGCTCAAGGACCGGATCAGGACCGGGTCCCGGGTTGTGGCGGTCACCCGGCAGGGCATGGACAAGGGCCGCAGCCAGGGCCGGGACAGTGCCCCGTTCCTCCTTCGCATAGGGCACGACGGCGGCCAGGTCACCGAGGTGCTGGCCCGCGCCGTGATCGACACGTCCGGTACCTGGAGCAGCCCGGCGCCGCTGGGATCGTCCGGCCTGGCCGTTCCGGGTGAGGCTGAAGCACGTGCTGCCGGGCTGGTCACAGGCCCCCTGCCGGACGTTTCCGCTGGTGGTTTTGCCGGCCGCCGCACGATGGTCATCGGCTCCGGGCATTCGGCCGCCAACATGGTGCTGGACCTGGCCCGCGTGGCCCGCGCCAACCCTGGCACTGAAGTCCTGTGGGCCATCCGCGCCGCCACCCCGGCCCGGGCCTACGGCGGCGGCGACGCCGACCAGCTGCCCGCCCGCGGCCAGCTCGGGGCCCGGCTCCGCACCGCCGTCGAGAGCGGCGCTGTCCGGCTCCTGACCAGCTTCCACACGGCGTCCACGGACGTTCAAGGCGACGCCCTGACCGTGCACGCGGCGGACGGCCGGTCCGTGTCGGTGGACCGGGTCATTCCCGCCACGGGGTTCCGCCCGGATTTGGCCATGCTGTCCGAGCTGCGGCTGGACCTGGACCCCGCCGTCGAGGCACCCAAGGCCCTGGGCCCGCTGATCGACCCGGATTTCCACAGCTGCGGCACCGTTCCTGCCCACGGCGCCCGGATCCTTGAGCAGCCGGAAAAGGACTTCTACCTGGCGGGCATGAAGTCCTACGGCCGCGCGCCCACGTTCCTCATGGCCACCGGGTACGAGCAGGTCCGCTCCATCGCCGCCGCCCTGGCCGGGGACACCGCAGCCGCGGACGCCGTCGAACTTGAACTGCCGGAAACCGGCGTGTGCTCCACGTCCGTTCCAGATGACGCCCGGGATGCTGCCGCGGACGGCTGCTGCTCCGCCCCGGTGCCGGTGACGATCGGTTTCGCGACCGGACTGCAGCACGGCCGCAGCAGCGAACCGGCGGACGTCTAGGCGTGCCTTAGGGAGCCGACGGGTCACCCCAGTTGATGCCAATGGAACGGCCGCGGGCGAAATGGGCGTTTGCGATGTCGTTGACTTCGCGCAGGCTCTTCCCCGGGTGGGCCAGCCGGATCCACTCGTAGTCCCATTCCTGCAGGTCCCTCACGCGGCTGATCCGTTTGTGGGCCCGCATGTGGGCCGTCAGGTCTTCGCCGCTGGGGACCACCGGGGGAGGGGGCACGACGGGTTGCGGCCTGGGTGGTGGTGGCACCTTCGCCGGACGGGCCGGGGCACTGGCGGAGCGGACCAGCGCCACAGTCAGCGCAACCACACCTGCAGCGATGAGCAGGACCCACCAGTACTGGATGATCAGGGCTACAACGATGAGGACGAAGAAGGGGCGCACCCGATAGCGCGCGCCCTTGCCAGGCTGAGCGGCGTCGTTTGGCTGCCATGCTGGTTCCTCTTGCGGAGTGGTGGAACGTGAGGAATTCACTCTTGCACCGGGCGTGCGCCCTGTCATGAGTAGTGGCTACTCGATTTTGCGATGCCCGATTTCGTTGCGGCCCAGGGTTTCCAGTTCCCCAACTGGGTCGCATTTGTTGTCGTTTTGACGCCCCAGAACGACAACAACTGCGACCTAGTTGGGTTAGTCGGTGATGTCCGTGCTGGTGCTCAGCTCCTGCCACTGGTCCAGCTCGGCGCGCTGGGCCTCGGCCACCTTGCCGAA